>NZ_JBFAOX010000018.1:0-202803 GCF_040675435.1 Actinoplanes sp. NPDC049598
CGGGGCGCGCAGGCGCGGGGCGCGCAGGCGCGGGGCGCGCAGGCGCGGGGCGCGCAGGCGGAGGGCGACGCGGGCGCGGGCAGCGCGGGCACGCGGTAGCGCGGGCACGCGGTAGCGCGGGCACGGGGCAGCGCAGGCACGCGCAGGCGTAGCGCGGGGCACCGCGGGGGCGAAGCCGGGTGGGTCAGAGGCGGGTGAGGATGGCGTCGGCCAGTCGGGGGGCGGCGCCCGGGGCCGTGCTCAGGAAGAGGGAGGGCTCGGCGAGCTCGAGCTCGACCAGCAGCGGCGCGCCGTCGGGGCCTGGGATGAGGTCGACGCGGGCGTAGAGCAGGCGCTTGGGGCCGCCCGGGACGTGTTCGAGGACGCGGGCGGCCACGTCGAGTTCGGCCTGGTCCGGTGTGCGTGGGGTGATGCGCTCGCTGCCGGGGTCGATGGCGCCCTCGTCGGGGCCGGTCAGCATCGCGCCCTTGCGGATGGAGTGGCTGAAGCTCAGCTCGCCGTCCGGGCCGGGCGTGAAGATGAGCGCGCTCTCGCCGACGGTGTCCACGGCCTCGAGGTAGGGCTGGATCATCGCCGTGCGGCCGGCCGCGAGCAGGCGGGCCACGTGGGCCCCGGCCAGTCCGGTCTGTGCGGGCAGGCGGTAGCGGCCGGTGTCCTGGCTGCCGGCGCTGATTGTGGGCTTGACGACCCATTCGCCGGCCTTGGGGGCCGTCCACTTCTCGCCCGGGGCGACGTACGACGTCGGCGTCACCGGCAGGCCGGCCTCGGCGAGCCGGCCCAGGTAGCGCTTGTCGGTGTTCCACTCGACGACGTCGCCCGGGTTGAGCAGGCGGGGCACGCTGCGGGCCCAGGCCACGAAGGCGTCGCGGCGGGGCACGTAGTCCCACGGGGACCGGATCACGACCAGGTCGTAGCCGGCCCAGACGGCGGTCTCGTCGTCCCAGCGGACGGCGTCGACGTGCACGCCGCGGTCGCGCAGCGCGTCACGCAGCGGGAAGTCGTCCTCCCACAGGTCGGGGAAGAGCTCACACGTAACGAGAGCGACCCGGGAGTCCTCCCGGGCCGCCCGACGAATAGGGGAAGTCACTGGATCTTTCTACCGGGCCATGCTCCGGCGCGACATCGACCGCCAAAGGTCGTTGCTGGGGCGCATCTGCTCCATGAGCTCACGCTCCCACTCGTTCTCCACTTCCACGCCGGCGTTCTCACACGCCTTGCGGGCGACGTTCGTGTCGTCGGCGAACTGGTCGGACCACTCGCCGTCCTGGCCGACGAGGACAATGCGGGCACCACGCTTGCCGACGTACTCGATGACCGCCTTGGCGCCACCGTGGCCTGCCGCGAAGGACTTGATCCCCGCGGTCAGTGTCGTATCGGAACCTTGAGCCATGACGGGCAGCGTAAGCAGAGAATCTGGGAGAGCAAGCACCCTCGCCCCGCTTTTGTGAGGGGAATTACCTGCGGGTTTAACTGTTGGACACATAGCTATCAACTAATTCGCCCGTTTTGTACCCATCAACGGGTTTCCATCTATTGAGTGACTGGCCGTAACCGAGAATGGGATGATATCGGGCACGTTGTGCGACGCGGTGACTCTGCGGTGGCGACGCCGGGCCCCGGAACGACCGCGGGCGGGCGCCGGCAGCCGATGGCTGCCGAACGCCCGCCCGTGACAAGAACGAGATCGGACCTTAAAACTCACACAAGGGCGTCGACCGCCACCGCGATGAACAGGATCGTCAGGTAGGTGATCGACCAGTGGAACAGCCGCATCGGCTTGAGGGGCTCACCGGCCCGCGACCGCTTCACCAGAAGCAGCGCCTCGGCCAGGAAGGCCACGCCGGTGGCGATCGCGGTCACGCCGTAGATCCAGCCGAGCCCGAGCGGCCAGGCGGCCAGCGAGGCGGCCACGGTCAGCACGGTGTAGAGGACGATCTCGAAGTTGACCCGGCCCATGGAGCGCACCACGGGCAGCATCGGGACGCCGGCCCGGGCGTAGTCGTCCTTGTACTTGATGGCCAGCGCATAGAAGTGCGGCATCTGCCAAAAGAAGACAATGGCGAAAAGCGCCCATCCGACGGCGCCCACGTCGCCGGTGACGGCGGCCCAGCCGATGATCACCGGGGCCGAGCCGCAGATGCCGCCCCAGAACGTGCTGGCGACGGTGCGCCGCTTGAGCCACAGCGTGTAGACGACGTCGTAGTAGAAGATCGCGCCCGCGGTCAGCGCCGTGGCCAGCCAGTTGGTGAAGACGGCCATCAGGGCGACGGAAATCACCGCGAGGGTCAGACCAAAGATCAACACCGATCGCGGGGTGACGGCGTTGGCCGGCAGCGGGCGCCGCTTGGTGCGCCGCATCACCTGGTCGATGTCGCGGTCGATGTAGCAGTTGAGCGCGCTCGCGGCGCCGCCCGCCATCGCCCCGCCGATCAGCACCACGGCGAGAGTGCCCAGGTCAGGCCAGCCCTTGGCGGCGACGATCATCGCCGGGATCGTGGTCACCAGCAGCAACTCGACGATCTGCGGCTTGGTCAGCGCCAGGTAGGCGCGGAACAGCGCGATGGGATCGCGACGCGTCGCCTCGGCGGTGCTCTCCGGACGGCCAAGCTCCTGTCCTTCGACGGGACGCTCGGTGATCATGCTCACGGACTGCCACCTTCCGGCATCGGCACTTGCCAACTCACGACCGTTGCCGGCAGCAGCCGGCGGCACGCTCGGACAGCCTACGCTCAGCCATCTCCGCTGCTCTGACGACCCTTGCCAGGTGCACGGCGTCACAACGGGCGTGTCCGCTCTCAGCGTATGGGCCTCGGCCGTTCCCCGGGCGCGGGTTTAACCCAAGTGGATAGGGTCAAGCTCAAAAGGGATTCCCAAAATCATGCCCGAGGAGCACAACCGACGTGGCTGCCACAGATCCTGCTCTCAATTGGTCCGACCTTGACCGCAAAGCGGTGGACACTGTCCGGGTGCTGGCCATGGATGCCGTCGAGAAGTCCGGCAACGGCCATCCCGGTACCGCGATGAGCCTCGCGCCCGCCGCATACCTGCTGTTCAACCGGGTCATGCGGCACGACCCGACCGACCCCCTGTGGGCCGGGCGCGACCGCTTCGTGCTCTCCTGTGGGCACTCCAGTCTCACCCTCTACATTCAGCTCTACCTCAACGGCTTTGGCCTGGGCATCGACGACCTGGCCTCGCTGCGCCAGTGGGACTCGCTGACCCCCGGTCACCCCGAGTACGGGCACACCCCCGGCGTCGAGGTCACCACCGGCCCGCTCGGGCAGGGCATCGGCAACGCGATCGGCATGGCCATGGCCGCCCGGCGCGAGCGGGGCCTGTTCGACCCCGAGGCCGCCGACGGTGACTCTCCGTTCGACCACAATGTGTACGTGCTGTGCTCGGACGGCGACATCGAGGAGGGCGTCAGCCACGAGTCGAGCGCCATCGCCGGCGTGCAGAAGCTCGGCAACCTCACGGTGATCTACGACGACAACGAGATCTCCATCGAGGACGACACCCGCATCGCCAAGAACGAGGACGTCGGGGCGCGCTACGCCGCGTACGGCTGGCACGTGCAGCACGTGGACTGGCGCAAGGGCGACCCGTCGAAGGGCAGCGAGTACCACGAGGACGTCGAGGCGCTGCACGCCGCGATCGTGGCGGCCAACAAGGTCACCGACAAGCCCTCCTTCATCGTGCTGCGCACGATCATCGGCTGGCCCGCGCCGAACAAGCAGAACACCGGCAAGATCCACGGCTCCGCGCTGGGCGCCGACGAGGTCGCCGCGACCAAGGAGATCCTCGGCTTCGACAAGAACGAGACGTTCGCCGTCGCCGAGGACGTGCTCGCCCACGCGCGCAAGGTCGTCGAGCGGGGCCAGGCGGCCCACGCCGAGTGGAACACCAAGTTCGAGGCCTGGGCCAAGGGCAACCCCGACGGCAAGGCGCTGTTCGACCGGCTCTCCGCGCACAAGCTGCCCGAGGGCTGGGAGAAGTCGCTGCCCGAGTTCCCGGCCGACGCCAAGGGCCTGGCCACCCGCGCCGCCTCCGGCAAGGTGCTCAAGGCGCTCGCCCCGGTGCTGCCCGAGCTGTGGGGCGGCTCGGCCGACCTCGCCGAGAGCAACAACACCACCATGGAGGGCGAGCCGTCCTTCATCCCCTCGGAGTACGCGACCAAGGCCTTCCCCGGCAACGAGTACGGCCGCACGCTGCACTTCGGCATCCGTGAGCACGGCATGGGCTCGATCCTCAACGGCATCACCGCCCACGGCAGGACCCGTCCCTACGGCGGCACGTTCCTGGTCTTCAGCGACTACATGCGCGGCGCCGTGCGCCTGTCCGCGCTGATGAAGCTGCCGGTCGTCTACGTGTGGACGCACGACTCGATCGGTCTCGGCGAGGACGGCCCGACCCACCAGCCGATCGAGACGCTGTCCGCGCTGCGGGCCATCGTCGGCCTCGACGTGGTGCGCCCGGCCGACGCCAACGAGACCGCGTGGGCCTGGCGCGGCGCCCTGGAGCACAACGACCGCCCGACCGGCCTGGCGCTGTCCCGGCAGAACCTGCCGACGATCGACCGCACCAAGTACGCGTCGGCCGAGGGCACGCTCAAGGGCGGCTACATCCTCTCCGAGGCGTCCGGCGGCGAGCCCAAGGTGATCCTCATCGGCACCGGCTCCGAGGTGTCCATCTGCCTGGCCGCTCAGGAGCGCCTCGAGGCCGAGGGAACTCCGACCCGCGTGGTATCGATGCCGTGCCTCGAGTGGTTCTACGAGCAGGACACCGCGTACCAGCAGCAGGTGCTGCCGCGCGGCGTCAAGGCCCGGGTGACGGTGGAGGCCGGCATCCGGCAGAGCTGGGACCGGATCCTGGGCGAGGCCGGCGAGCCCGTGAGCATCGAGCACTACGGTGCGAGCGCCCCCGCCAAGATCCTCTTCGAGCAGTTCGGGTTCACCGCGGACAACGTGGTGGCCAAGGCCAACGCCGCCCTGGCCAAGGTCGGCGAGATCACCGGTCACAAGACCGGAAACTGAGGAGAAGTAGTTATGACCGACAGGCTGGCAGAGCTCTCCGCCCAGGGTGTGGCGGTATGGCTCGACGACCTCTCCCGCCCCCGGCTGACCACCGGCTCGCTGAAGAAGATGCTCGACGAGGAGCACGTGGTCGGTGTGACCACCAACCCGAGCATCTTCCAGAAGGCGCTCTCGGACGCGGACGCGTACGACGAGCAGCTCAAGGACCTGGCCGCGCAGCGGGTCACCGTCGAGGAGGCCGTACGGCTGATGACGGCCCGCGACGTGCGTGACGCGTGCGACGTGGAGCGCCCGGCCTACGACGCCTCCAACGGCGTCGACGGCCGCGTGTCGATCGAGGTCGACCCGCGCAAGGCGCACGAGACCGAGAGCACCGTGGCCGAGGCCAAGACCCTGTGGTGGCTGGTCGACCGGGAGAACCTGTTCATCAAGATCCCGGCGACCCTCGCGGGCCTGCCGGCGATCACCGCCACGCTCGCCGAGGGCATCAGCGTCAACGTGACGCTGATCTTCTCGCTCGAGCGCTACCGCGCGGTGATGGAGGCCTTCCTGGCCGGCATCGAGCAGGCCAAGGCGAACGGGCACGACCTCAGCAAGATCGGCTCGGTCGCGTCGTTCTTCGTCTCCCGCGTGGACAGCGAGGTCGACAAGCGCCTCGACAAGATCGGCAGCGACGAGGCCAAGGCCCTCAAGGGCAAGGCCGCCATCGCCAACGCCCAGCTCGCGTACGAGGCGTACGAGGAGGTCTTCTCCGGTGAGCGCTGGAAGGCGCTCGCCGCCGCCGGGGCCCAGCCGCAGCGTCCGCTGTGGGCGTCGACCTCGACGAAGAACCCCGAGTACAAGGACACGATCTACGTCGAGGAGCTCATCGCTCCCGGCACGGTCAACACCATGCCGGAGTCCGTCATCAAGGCGTACGCCGACCACGGTGAGACCCGCGGCAACACCATCTCGGGCCAGTACGAGGCCGCCAAGAAGGTCTTCGCCGACCTCAAGGCCGTCGGCGTCGACTTCGACGACGTCGTCAAGGTTCTCGAGACCGAGGGCGTCGACAAGTTCGAGCAGAGCTGGAAGGAGCTGCTCGAGGGCGTCGACAAGTCGCTGAAGGCGGCCGCCTCCGGCTCGAGCAGCCCGAGCGACGCAGCCTGATCCGGTGTGCGGGGGCCCGCTTCGGCGGGCCCCCTTGCACGGCTGTACCTGCTTAGACACCTGCACGACACCGAAAACTGGCAGGATGGACCACGTGGGCAATCCGCTGCGTACCGCACAGGACCGCAGGCTTCCCCGGATCCCGGAGCCGTGCGCTCTGGTGATCTTCGGAGTCACCGGTGACCTGTCTAGAAAGAAGCTCATCCCGGCCGTCTACGACCTGGCCAACCGAGGTCTGCTGCCGCCCGGTTTCGTGGTTCTGGGCTTCGCCCGCCGCGACTGGGGTGACGGCGACTTCGAGTCCCTGGCCTACGAGGCGGCGAAAAAGGGCGCCCGTACCCCGTGGCGCGAGGACGTCTGGCAGCGGCTGGCCAGCCAGTTCCAGTTCGTGCCGGGGTCGTTCGACGACGACGCCGCGTTCGACCACCTCGCCGAGACCCTCGACGACCTGCGCGAGCGCAACGGCATCCCGGGCAACGCCGCCTTCTACTTCTCGATCCCGCCGGCCGCGTTCCCGCTGGTGCTCAACCAGCTGGCCCGCACCGGCATGGCCGACAACGCCAAGTCCGGCGGGTGGCGCCGGGTCGTCGTGGAGAAGCCGTTCGGCAGCGACCTGGAGAGCGCCGTCGCGCTCAACCAGCTGGTGGACGAGGTCTTCACGCCCAGCGACGTCTACCGGATCGACCACTACCTGGGCAAGGAGACGGTCCAGAACATCCTGGCCCTCCGCTTCGCCAACAGCCTGTTCGAGCCGGTCTGGAACAGCAAGTACGTCGACTCGGTCCAGATCACCATGGCCGAGGACGTCGGCATCGGCACCCGGGCCGCCTTCTACGACGCGTCCGGCGCCGCCCGCGACGTGCTGCAGAACCACCTGCTCCAGCTGCTCGCCCTGGTCGCCATGGAGGAGCCGACGAGCTTCGACCACGACGACGTACGCGCCGAGAAGCTCAAGGTGCTGAAGGCGATCAGCCTTCCCAAGGACATCTCCAAGGGCTCGGTCCGCGGTCAGTACCTCCCCGGCTGGGTGGCCGGCGAGCGCGCCGTGGGCTACCTGGAGGAGAAGAACATCCCGGCCGGCTCCACCACGGAGACGTACGCGGCGGTCCGGCTCGGCATCCAGAACAGGCGCTGGGCCGAGGTGCCGTTCTACGTGCGCGTCGGCAAGCGCATGCCGCGCCGGGTGACCGAGATCGCGATTCTGTTCAAGCGCGCGCCGCACCTGCCGTTCGACCCGGCCGACGTCGAGATGCTGGGCAACAACCAGCTGGTCATCCGCGTGCAGCCGGACGAGGGCGTGGTGCTCAAGTTCGGCTCCAAGGTGCCCGGCACCACGATGGAGGTCCGCGACATCGCGATGGACTTCCAGTACGGCGAGGCGTTCACCGAGTCCAGCCCCGAGGCGTACGAGCGCCTGGTCCTGGATGTTCTGGTCGGCGACCGGACCCTGTTCCCGGACGCCGCCGAGATCGAGCAGAGCTGGCAGGTCATCGACCCGCTGGAGGCCGCCTGGAAGGGCACGAAGCCGGAGCCGTACCGGGCCGGCGAGTGGGGCCCGCGGGCGTCGGACGAGATGCTGGCCCGCGAGGGCCGCGCGTGGAGGCGAGCATGATCGGGCTGTGGGACACCACCGGCAACGAGGTGGTCAAGGCGCTCGCGGCCGAGCGGCGCAGCGCCGGCGGCGTCGCGTCCGGCCTGGCCCTGACGCTGGTCGCCGTGGTCGAGGAGAAGAAGGTCCGCGAGGCCGAGGCGGCCGCCACGATCGCCGCCGCCGCGCACCCGTGCCGGCTGCTCATCGTGGTCCGGTCCGACCTGGAGGGCCGCAGCCGGCTCGACGCGGAGATCGTCGTGGGCGGTCGTCTCGGCCCGGCCGAGGCGGTCGTCATGCGGATGTACGGCCGGCTCGCGCTGCACGCCGAGTCGGTGGTCATGCCGCTGCTGGCGCCGGACGTCCCGGTCGTCACCTGGTGGCACCAGGACCCGCCGGACGTGATCGCGAACGACTTCCTCGGTGTCGTGGCCGACCGCCGGATCACCGACTGCGCGCAGGCGCTCGATCCGGTGGCCGCGCTGCGCCAGCGGGCGATCGACTACGCGCCCGGCGACACCGACCTGACCTGGACCCGCATCACGCTGTGGCGCACCCTGGTCGCGGGCGCCTTCGACACCACCGAGGCCCGCGTCACCGGCGCCACCATCACGGCGCCGACGAGCGACCCGACGGCGGCGCTGATGAGCGGCTGGCTCCAGTCGCGGCTCGGCATCCGCCCGACGCTGCAGCACACCGACCGCTCCCCGCGGATGCACTCGGTCCAGCTGCAGTGCGAGAACGGCGACACGGTGACGGTGACCCGCGAGGAGAACACCGCGCTGTTCAGCCGCACCGGTCAGGAGGACCGCTACATGCCGCTGCCCAAGCGGCCGGTCGGCGACGAGCTGGCCGAGGAGCTGCGCCGCCTGGACGCCGACCAGATCTACGCCGACGCCCTCGGCGCGATGGCCGGGGTCACCGGGCTCGACCACAAGCCGCCGATGCGCGTGCACGTGTGGAAGGACCCGGCGCTGGCCGCCAAGGCGGAGTCCGAGGCCGGCGCCATGGCCGGCCCCGGCGGTTCGGCCGCCTAGTTTCCCCCATTTTCGAAGTGGGCCGTCCTCCCTCTGTGGAGGGCGGCCCACGGCCTTTGACAGGAGTGACCGTGAGCAAGACCTTGGTCGTGGTGGTACCCGACGCCGACATCCTCGCGGCGACGGTGGCGTCCCGGCTCGTCGCCAAGATCGTGGACGCGCAGGCCGAGCGCGGCACGGCGAGCGTGGTGCTGACCGGCGGCCGCATCGCCGGCAAGGTGCTGCACACCCTGAAGGACCTGCCGGCCGCCGCGGCCATCGACTGGTCCCACGTGGACCTGTGGTGGGGTGACGAGCGGTTCCTGCCCGCGGGCGACCCCGACCGCAACGAGACCCAGGCCCGCGCGGCCCTGCTCGACGCGCTGCCGCTCGACCAGGCCCGGGTGCACGCCATGCCGGCCTCGGACGGCCCGGACGGCGACGACGCCGAGGCGGCCGCCGCGCGGTACGCGGGTGAGCTGCGCCTGGGCGGGGCCGACGTGCCCCCGATCGACGTGCTGATGCTCGGCGTGGGCGAGGACGGCCACGTGGCCTCGCTCTTCCCCGAGCACCCGGTGCTCAACGAGACCGGGACCACCGCGGCCGTGCACAACAGCCCGAAGCCGCCGCCGACCCGGATCACGCTGACCATGCCGACGATCCAGAGCGCCGACGAGGTGTGGCTGATCGCCGCCGGCCCGGACAAGACCGAGTCGGTCGGCAAGGCCCTCAACGGCGACAAGCTGCTGCCGGCCGCGCACGCCACCGGCGCCACGAAAACGTACTGGCTGCTCGACAGGGCGGCCGCGGCGAACGTGGCCGCGAAGAGCTGAAATCTGCCCGAAGGTGCGGCGCCGAGGGCAATCGGCGCCCACCTCGAGGGCGTGCGCCCGGTCACCGGGCCGGCGGCTCATAGACTGCGCATCGTGCAACCAAAGATCCGCGCCTACCGGCCCAGCGACCTCGACTCCGTCTACGACATCTGCGTCCGTACCGCCGACGCCGGCGGCGACGCCCGCGGGCAGAACAGCTCCGACCGGCTGGTCGGCGACATCTTCGCCGCGCCCTACGTCGTGCTGGAGCCCGAGCGGGCGTACGTGGTGGACGACGGCGAGGGCACCGCGGTCGGCTACGTCCTGGGCACGAAGGACACGGCCGACTTCGTGAAGCGCTACCGCGCGGAGTGGCTGCCGGCCACCGAGGGCCGTTACGGCGACGATCCCCGCGACCAGTCGTGGCTCGAGCTGCACCACAACCCCGAGCGCATGCTGATCCCGGAGCTGGCCGGCTACCCGGCCCACCTGCACATCGACCTGCTGCCGGAGTGGCAGGGCAAGGGCTTCGGCCGGGGCCTGATGTCGGCCTTCCTGGGCGGTCTGCGCGCGGCCGGCGTGGCCCGGGTCCACTTGGGCATGAACCCGGCCAACACCGGGGCGCGCGTCTTCTACGACCGGCTGGGCTTCACCGAGATCACGGTGCCCGGGGCCGAGAACGTCACCTATCTGGGCCGCTCCACGGAGGAGTGAGGGTCACTCGCGGCCGCGGCGCTGGCGCACCTTGGCCAGCGCCTCCTCGAGGATCTTGGCCCCGTCCTCGTCGCTACGGCGCTCCTTGACGTAGGCCAGGTGCGACTTGTACGGCTCGGAGCGCAGCCGGCCGGGCGGGTTCTGCCCGTCCAGGCCGGCGGGCTGGCCGCAGCGCGGGCAGTCCCACGTCTCCGGCGCGGCGGCCTCGGCCGCGAACAGGATGTCGCTGCGGTGCCCGGCGGAGCAGAAGTAGGTCACCTCCCGGCGGGGTGCGGGCTCGGTACGCTCGTCGGGGCGCATCGGGGACGAGCCGACTCGGCTGCCACGGATGGCGCTGCCACTGGACACGGACGTCACTCCTGTCTCGAGGGCGTTGCTGGGGTCACCCGTTAACGGGTGCGAAACAAACCAAAACAAACGCCGCGCGCCCGGCAGAACCGGACGCGCGGCAGAGTCTACGACTATTACGCTCCGTCAGGAAGCGCGGCTGGCCATTAACTGCCGGGCAGGGCCAGGCGAAGCCAAAGGCCCAGGCCGACGATGCAGGCGAACCAGACGATGCCCACCAGCACGGTGTAGCGGTCGAGGTTCTTCTCCGCCACCGACGAGCCCGAGAGGCTGGAGGTGACACCGCCGCCGAACATGCTCGACATGCCGCCGCCCTTGCCGCGGTGCAGCAGGATCAGCAGGGTCAGCAGAATGCTGGTGATCACCAGCAACACGATCATCGTGTACGCGAACCACATCGGCATGGTCGGTTCGATTCCTCTCGAAGGGCATAACAGCGGTCCAACAATAGCGTGTGCCCGGACACCTCAGGCGTCCGGGCACACGGGGAACTTCTCAGCGGGCTACATGCTCCCGAAAACGCGCGATCGACGCGAACTCCTCGGCGTCGAGGCTCGCCCCGCCGACGAGGGCGCCGTCCACGTCCGGCTGCGACATGATGGACGCGACGTTGGCCGCCTTCACCGAGCCGCCGTACAGGATCCGGACCGCGTTGCCGATCTCCTCGCCGTACTTCTCGGTGAGCCGCACCCGCAGGGCGGCGCAGACCTCCTGCGCGTCCTCCGGCGTCGCCGTCTTGCCCGTGCCGATCGCCCAGACCGGCTCGTACGCGATGACGATCTGCTTGACCTGCTCGGGCTTGAGCCCGGCCAGACCGGCGTCGAGCTGGTCGACGCAGTGCGAGCAGTGGCCGTTGGCCTCGCGGATGTCCAGCCCCTCGCCCACGCACAGGATCGGCGTCAGGCCGCTCGCGAAGGCCGCCTTCACCTTCGCGTTGACCGTGGCGTCGTCCTCGTCGTGGTACTCGCGGCGCTCGGAGTGACCGGCCAGCACGTACGTGCAGCCCAGCTTCTCCAGCATCGAGCCGGCGATCTCACCGGTGTAGGCGCCGGACTTGTGCTTCGAGATGTCCTGGGCGCCGTACTTGATCAGCAGCTTGTCGCCGTCGACCGCGGTCTGCACGGTGCGCAGGTCGGTGAACGGCGGCAGGACGGCCACCTCGACGTCGGTCAGCTGCTGCTCGGACAGGCTCGCGGCCAGCTTCTGCACCAGCAGATTCGCCTCGAAGTGGTTGAGGTTCATCTTCCAGTTGCCGGCCATCAGCGGCCGGCGTGCTTCGGCAGTCACGTCACTTCTCCAGCGCTTCGATGCCGGGCAGGGTCTTGCCCTCGAGGTACTCCAGGGAGGCGCCGCCACCGGTCGAGATGTGCCCGAAGGCGCTCTCGTCCAGGCCGAGCGTGCGCACGGCCGCGGCCGAGTCGCCCCCGCCGACGACCGAGAAGCCGTCGATCTTGGTGATGGCCTCGGCCACGCCCCGGGTGCCGGCCGCGAACGGCGCCAGCTCGAAGACGCCCATCGGACCGTTCCAGAACACCGTCTTGGCCGGGCCGATGGCGTCGGCGAACAGCGCCACCGACTCCGGGCCGATGTCCAGGCCGAGCCGGTCGGCCGGGATCTCGGACGCGGCGACGGTGACGTGGTCGGCGTCGGCCGAGAACTCGGTGGCCGCGACGACGTCGACCGGCAGCACGATCCGCCCGCCGGCCTCGGCCAGCAGGTCGGCGCAGGTCTGCACCATCTCGTCCTCGAGCAGCGACTTGCCGACCTCGTGGCCCTGGGCCTTGAGGAAGGTGAAGCACATGCCGCCGCCGACGAGCAGCTTGTCGACCTTCGGCAGCAGCGCCTTGATCACCGCGAGCTTGTCGGAGACCTTCGAGCCACCCAGGACCACGACGTACGGCTGCTCGGGGCTCTCGGTGACCTTCTTGAGCACCTCGACCTCGCGCAGCACGAGACCGCCGGCGTAGTGCGGCAGGATCGCCGGCACGTCGTACACCGAGGCGTGCTTGCGGTGCACGGCGCCGAACGCGTCGTCGACGTAGTAGTCGGCGAACGAGGCCAGCTGAGCCGCGAAGGCGGCCCGGGCGGCGTCGTCCTTGGCCGTCTCGCCCTCGTTGAAGCGCAGGTTCTCCAGCAGGAGCACCTGGCCGTCCTGAAGGGCGTCGACCTTGGCCGCCGCGTCGTCGCCGACCGTGTCGGTCGCGAAGGCCACCGGCGAGCCGAGCAGCTCGCCCAGGCGGGTGGCGACCGGCTGCAGCGTGTACTTCGGGTCCGGGGCGCCCTTCGGGCGGCCCAGGTGCGACACCACAATGACGCGGGCGCCCGCGTCACGCAGGGCTATCACGGTCGGCAGGACCGCGCGGGCGCGGCCGTCGTCCGAGATGACCCCAGGGTTGCTCTTGTCGAACGGGACGTTCAGGTCGGCGCGCACGAGCACGCGCCGACCCGACACACCCTCGCCGAGCAGGTCGTCGAGAGTCTTCACGATGCGTCAGCCGACCAGCTTGACCAGGTCGACGAGGCGGTTCGAGTAGCCCCACTCGTTGTCGTACCAGCCGACGACCTTGACCTGGTTGCCGATGACCTTGGTCAGGCCGGCGTCGAAGATGCACGAGGCCGGGTCGGTCACGATGTCCGAGGAGACGATCTCGTCCTCGGTGTAGGTCAGGATGCCCCGCAGAGCGCCCTCGGCGGCGGCCTTGATCGCGGCGTTGACCTCCTCCACGGAGGTCTCCTTCTTGGCCTGGAAGGTCAGGTCGGTGGCCGAGCCGGTCGGGATCGGCACGCGCATCGCGAAGCCGTCGAGCTTGCCCTTGAGCTCCGGCAGCACCAGGCTGACGGCCTTGGCGGCGCCGGTCGAGGTCGGCACCACGTTCAGCGCGGCGGCGCGGGCGCGGCGCAGGTCCTTGTGCGGGCCGTCCTGCAGGTTCTGGTCCTGGGTGTAGGCGTGGATCGTGGTCATCAGGCCACGCTCGATGCCGATGGTGTCGTTCAGGACCTTCGCCATCGGGGCGAGGCAGTTGGTCGTGCAGGACGCGTTCGAGATGATCGTGTGCTGCGCGGCGTCGTACTTGTCGTCGTTGACGCCGATGACGACAGTGATGTCCTCGTTCTTGGCCGGGGCCGAGATGATGACCTTCTTGGCGCCCTTGTCGACGTGCGCCTTGGCCTTGGTGGCGTCGGTGAAGAAGCCGGTCGACTCGATGACGACGTCGGCGCCCAGGTCGCCCCACGGGAGGTTGTTGGGGTCACGCTCGGCGAAGGCCTTGAAGGTCTTGCCACCCACGGTGATCTCGTCGGCCGTGGCCTTCACCTCGTGCGGCAGGCGGCCCAGGATCGAGTCGTACTTGAGCAGGTGGGCCAGCGTCGCGTTGTCGGTCAGGTCGTTCACGCCGACGATCTCGATGTCCGCACCCGAGGCCTGCGCGGCCCGGAAGAAGTTGCGGCCGATGCGGCCAAATCCGTTGATGCCAACCCGGATGGTCACAGGTGGATCTCCTCGTTTCGGTCCGCCGGATTTTGCGACCGGCGGAGGGTCTGCGTTGCCGACCGTTTCCGGGGCCGGCAAAAGGGGCGTCCGGCCGCCGCGCCAGCAGGAGGAGGCGCCGCGACTGACGGGCGGCGCACAGCGCGGTCGGCCGAGCTGCCGGCACCGTCGCCGTCGGCTAAGACACTATCCGAGCCCCCGGAGCGCCTCACGCAGGGGGCGCAACCTAACCGTGACTAAGCTCCCCCGTTAACCTGCGCTTCTTCCCCCCGAAACGACGAAGGGCCGCTCACGCGGCCCTCGTCTCACAGCGTCTCAGTTCGCCTGGCTCGGCCCTTCGCTCCTGGGCTCCTTCGCAAGCCCCTCCAGCAGGCGGGTGATGTGGGCCAGACCAGCCCGGTTCTCCGCACGGAAGCTGTTGAACTCCTTGCGGTGATCGGCGCACTCCTTGTAATGATCGACCTGCGTCTTGCGCATAGCTTCCAGAAGCTTGACGTGGGCGTTCAGCTTCACTCGCAGATCAGCCACGTCTCGATCAGCTCCAGCTGCCAACGTATGCACCTCCTCGACTTGAGCTTCCACCGCCGTGACTCGTTCCTCAAGGCTCTTCTCGCCGCTCATGGCGGGAGAGTCTTCCGGATTTTCGAGGCGAGCTGTAAGAGGAAAAACGCGCGCGAAGACGCGGATGGCGCGAAGATGACCGGTTGACAAGGAGCATCTAGGCGCAAGGCAACGTCAGCAGGCCATCATCTCGGGGGTGACGGCGGCCTCGGTGTCGGGAATGCCCAGGTCACGGGCGCGCTTGTCGGCGAGGGCGAGCAGACGCCTTATACGGCCGGCGATCGCATCCTTCGTCAGCGGCGGGTCGGCCAGGGCGCCCAGCTCCTCCAGCGAAGCCTGCCGGTGCTCCAGCCGCAGCTGGCCGGCCGACGTCAGGTGGTTGGGAGCCTCGTCGGCGAGAATTTCCAGCGCCCGGGTGACCCGGGCGGCGGCGGCCACGGCGGCCCGGGCCGAGCGGCGCAGGTTGGCGTCGTCGAAGTTGGCCAGGCGGTTGGCCGTGGCCCGGACCTCGCGCCGGACCCGGCGCTCCTCCCAGGCCAGCACGCTCGCGTGGGCGCCGATCCGGGTCAGCAGGGCCGCGATGGCGTCACCGTCCTTGATGACGACCCGGTCGACGCCGCGGACCTCCCGCTCCTTGGCCGTGATGCCGATCCGGCGGGCGGCGCCGCGCAGCGCGAGCGCGGCCTCCGGGCCCGGGCAGGTGATCTCCAGGGCGCTGGAGCGGCCCGGCTCGGTCAGCGAGCCGTGGGCCATGAAGGCGCCCCGCCACGCGGCCACCGCGCAGCAGACGTTGGCCGAGACCACGTGCGGGGGCAGACCCCGGACGGGACGGCCGCGCACGTCGAGCAGGCCGGTCTGACGGGCCAGGGCCTCGCCGTCTTTGACGATGCGAACGATGTAGTGGCTGCCCTTGCGCAGGCCGCCGGAGGCCAGGACGTGCACCTCGCTGGGGTAGCCGTAGACGTCGGCGATCTCGCGCCGCAGCCGCCGCGCCACCGCACCCGTGTCGAGCTCGGCCTCGACCACCACCCGGCCGGAGACGATGTGCAGGCCGCCGGCGAATCTCAGCAGGGCCGCCATCTCGGCCCGGCGGCAGCAGGGCTTGGGCACGTCGACCCGGCTCAGCTCGTCCTTGACCGCTGCCGTCATCGCCATCGTGTGCTCACCTCATGTGCCGGATTTCCACCAATACGTGCCCTTACAGGCGACTGCTTAACGAGCGGCGCCCAATACTGGCACCAGGGCAACACCCAACGACTCAGGATCATGCCTCGCACTGCCGTCGGCCACGGCCACGGGGGCCAGGACCAGCTGCGCGCCCAGGGCCTCGGCGGCCCGCCGGACCGGCTCGGGCTCACCCACCCATTTGCCGTCGGCGACCACCGCGTCGACCCGCAGACCGGGCCGGTACCAGTGCAGGGCGGCCAGGTGGTCGGCGACCGAGAGACCGAGCGTCTCGTTGTCGGCGGCCAGGTTGAGCGTCACCAGCCGCCGGGCCGGGCTCGCCATGATCGCCTCGGCCAGCCGGGGGACCATCAGGTGCGGCAGTACGCTCGTGTACCAGCTGCCCGGTCCGAAGATGAGCCAGTCGGCGGCCCCGATCGCCTCGACCGCGGGATCGCAGACGGGCGGGTCGGCGGGCTCGATCCGTACGGCCTCGACGTGACCGCAGGTCACCGCGACCGCATGCTGACCCCGCACGGTGACCACCTCGTCCGGCCGCGCCGGATCGGCGCCGCGCACGTCCGCCTCGATGCCGACCGCGTGGCGGGCCATCGGCAGCACCCGGCCCCGGGCGCCGACCATCGCGGCCGCGTGGTCGAGCGCCTGCACCGGATCGCCGAGCATCTCCATCAGCCCGAGCAGCAGCAGGTTGCCCACCGCGTGCCCGACGAGCGGGTCGGGACCCTCGCCGCCGGCCGGGATCTCGGCGAAGCGGTACTGCAGGACGTCGGCCGTGCGCTGGGTGACCGGGTCGTCGTCGGCCAGCGCGGCCAGCGCCTGCCGCAGGTCGCCCGGGGGCAGCAGCGCGTCCCGCTCGGTGAGCAGGCGGCCGCTGGAGCCGCCGTCGTCGCCCACGGTGACCACCGCGGTGATGTCGAGCTCGATCTCGTCGGTGACCCGGCGCAGGGCCCGCAGCGAGGCGCCGAGGCCGTGGCCGCCGCCGAACGCGACCACCTTGACCGGGCGGCGCGCCGTCACTCCCGCCCCAGGTCGCGGTGGGAGGCGTGGGCCGACAGGCGCATGTCGCGCAGCTGGGCGGTGAGCTCCTCGGTGATGGCGACGCTGCGGTGCTTGCCGCCGGTGCAGCCGACGGCCACGGTCAGGTAGCGCTTGCCCTCGCGCTCGAAGCCGGTCGCGGTGGCCGCGATCAGGCCGGCGTACGTCTTCACGAAGTCGCTCGCGCCCTCCTGGTCGAGCACGTAGCTGCTGACCGACTCCTCGAGGCCGGTGTGGTCGCGCAGCGCCGGCACCCAGAACGGGTTGGGCAGGAAGCGCGCGTCCATCACGTAGTCGGCGTCCGGGGGCAGGCCGTACTTGAAGCCGAAGGAAAGCACGGTGATCCGCAACCGGCGGACGTCCTCGCCGCCGAACAGCTCCTCGACCCGGCGGCGGAGCTGGTTGACGTTGAGGTGGCTGGTGTCGATGATCACATCGGCCTGCTCGCGGGCCTCGGCCAGCAGCTTGCGCTCGGCCGCGATGCCGTCGGCCAGCCGCCCGTCGCCCTGCAGCGGGTGCGAGCGGCGCACCGACTCGAAGCGCCGGATGAGCACGTCGTCCTCGGCGTCGACGAAGACCACGCGCGGGGAGAAGCCGCGCTCGCGCAGGGCGTGCACGGCCCCGGTGAGGTCGGTCGAGAAGGCCCGGCTGCGCACGTCGAGCACCATGGCCGTACGCCGGGCGGCCCCGCCGGCCTGCCGCGCGAGCTGGGCCATGTCGAGCATGAGGGCCTGGGGCAGGTTGTCGACCACGTAGAAGCCGACGTTCTCCAGGGCCCGGGCCACCGTGCTGCGCCCGCCGCCGGACACCCCGGTGACGATCACGAGATCGGTCGCCACCTCGTCCGGATCAACATCAGAGTCCGCCACGTACTCCGGCATCGACTCCGTCACCACGCCTCCCGCCTCCGTGCCCGCGCCTGCGGCGGACACAACATCCTAGGCCGAAGCCACCGGGACCGGCCGCCTCGGCCGCTGTCGTCTACCCGATCGGGCTCCACAAGCTCCAGCCGCCGGGCTCTTTCCAGTATTCCGGGCCCCCGGTTTTCAGCGGACTGACAGCGTGAGGTCCTTGGGAGTTCACCTTCGGGGCCGATCCGGCCGGGAGTTGGCCGGACGCTCACCTCGATGACACCCGATGGACGCCCAGGGCTGATGGCGTGGACCTTGACCGATGCATTCATACGTATTGGAGTGCGCATTCATGAATGCTCTGCGTTCCCGTCGCGGGCGCGTCGCCCTGGCCGTGGCCGCCGCCGCGATCGTCGCGGCGCCGTCCGTCGCCCTCGCCGGTGACACCCACCCGGACCGGACCCAGGCCGCGAAGCAGGCGATCAAGGGCGGCCAGGCTCGCAACGTCATCCTGCTCATCGGTGACGGCATGGGCGACAGCGAGATCACCATCGCCCGCAACTACCAGGTCGGCGCGAACGGCCGGCTCGCCATGGACAAGCTGCCGCTGACCGGCGCCTACACCACCTACGCGGTGCAGAAGGCGAACCCGGCGCTGCCCGATTACGTCACCGACTCGGCCGCGTCCGGCACCGGCTGGGCGACCGGCCAGAAGACCTACAACGGCGCGATCTCCGTACGGCCCGACGGCAAGCCCGTTCCGACCATTCTGGAGCTGGCCAAGGCCGCCGGCTTCCGCACCGGCGACGTCACCACCGCCGAGCTGCAGGACGCCACCCCGGCCGTTCTGGGCGCGCACGTCGTCAACCGCGACTGCAAGGGCCCGGACGCGATGGCCACCTGCGCCGTCAACGACAAGGTCAACGGCGGCGCCGGCTCGATCGCCGAGCAGCTCGTGCAGACCCGCCCCGACGTCCTGCTCGGCGGCGGCAAGCAGTACTTCGACCAGACCGTCAAGGCCGGCAGGTACCAGGGCAAGACGGTGACCCAGCAGGCCCAGGCCAACGGCTACCAGGTCGTCACCGACGCGGCCGGGCTGGCCGCGGCCCGCGCCGACAAGCCGATCCTGGGCGCCTTCGCCAAGAACAACATGGACCTCGAGTGGGTCGGGCCGACCCCGACCCGCACCGGCACCACCCCGGCCAAGTGCGCCACCAACACCGCCCGTACGGCGTCCCAGCCGCACCTGGTCGACATGGCCGGCAAGGCCCTGGACGTGCTCGACAAGCAGACCCGGCACAGCCGCAAGGGCTTCTTCCTGCAGATCGAGGGCGCCTCGATCGACAAGCAGGACCACGCGGCCAACCCGTGCGGCCAGATCGGTGAGACGGTCGCCTTCGACGCGGCGGTCAAGAAGGCCCTCGACTACCAGAAGTCGCACCCGGACACCCTGGTCGTCGTGACCGCCGACCACGGCCACACCAGCCAGATCGTCGAGTCGGCGACGCTGGGCTACACGGCCACGCTGATCACGCACGACAACGCCAACATGACGATCAGCTACGCCACGGCCGAGATCGGCGGCTCGCAGCAGCACACCGGCACGGAGGTCCGCATCGCCGCCGGCGGCCCGCAGGCGGCCAACGTGCTCGGCGTGACCAACCAGACCGACCTCTTCTACACCGCGAAGCGTGCCCTGGGCCTGCGCTGACGCACCTTGTGAAGGCCGGGCCCGCGGGCCCGGCCTTTCTCATTGCCGCGGTGGCGTGGCCCGCGGCCGGTTGGCCCGGGCTTTGGTGGGGCCCGCGCCGCCCGCGGGGATGGCGGACTCGTCGGCCGGCTCGTCCTCCGGAGCGTCGGCCGCCTTCGTGGGCGGGATGAGCGCCGCCAGGACCGCCTCGGCGGTGCGGCGGCCGATGCCGGGCACCTCGGTGATCTCCTCCGGGGTGGCCGCGGAGAGCCGTTTGAGCGAGCCGAAGTGCCGCAGCAGCGCCTTGCGCCGGGTCTCCCCCAGCCCGGCGATGTTGTCCAGGGCCGACGCCGTCATCCGCTTGGAGCGCCGCTGCCGGTGGAACGTGATGGCGAACCGGTGCGCCTCGTCGCGGACGCGCTGCAACAGGTAGAGGGCCTCGGAGGTGCGCGGCAGGATCACCGGGAAGTCCTCCCCCGGCTGCCACACCTCTTCCAGGCGCTTGGCCAGCCCGCACAGCGCCACGTCGGTGATGCCCAGGTCGGCGAAGACCGCGGCCACCGCGTTCACCTGCGGCTGGCCGCCGTCCACCACGACCAGCTGCGGCGGGTACGCGAAACGGCGGGGCTTGCCGGTGAGCGGATCGATGCCGGGAAGTTCGCTGGTGGGGACGCCGAGATCGGCCGGCTGCCCCGACGCGGTCAGCGCCTCCGGCTCGGCCGGCGGCTCGAGATCGTCGGCGGACGAGGGCTTGTCGAGCGGCCCGTCCGCGCCCGGCTGGGCCTTGAAGCGGGCGAACCGCCGCCGCATGACCTCGCTCATCGCCGACAGGTCGTCCATGCCGCTGCCGTCGGGGTTGCCCCGGACCGCGAACCGGCGGTATTCGCTCTTGCGGGCCAGACCGTCCTCGAAGACGACCATGGAGGCCACCACGTCGGTGCCCTGGATCTGCGAGACGTCGAAGCACTCGATGCGCAGCGGCGCCGAGTCGAGGCCGAGCGCCTCGGCGATCTCGTCGAGCGCCTTGCTGCGGGTGGTCAGGTCGCCGGCCCGGCGCAGCTTGTGCCGCTGGAGGGACTCCCCCGCGTTGCGGGCCACGGTCTCGAGCAGCGCCCGCTTGTCGCCGCGCTGCGGGACGCGGAGCGCGACCCGGCTGCCGCGGCGCTCGGAGAGCCAGCTCTCCAGGGCCGTGGCGTCGTCGGGCAGGGCCGGCACGAGCAGCTCGCGGGGCACGTCGCCCTCGCCCTGTTCGCCGCCGTACATCTGGGAGCAGAAGTGGTGCACCAGGTCGCCGGTCGTCAGGTCCTCGACCTTCTCGACGACCCAGCCGCGCTGACCGCGGACGCGGCCGTCCCGCACGTGGAAGACCTGGACCGCGGCCTCGAGCGGGTCCTCCGAGAAGGCCACGACGTCGGCGTCGGTGCCGTCGCCGAGGACCACGGTCTGCTTCTCCATGGCGCGGCGCAGGGCGGCGATGTCGTCGCGGAGCCGGGCCGCCTTCTCGAACTCGAGCTCCTCGGAGGCCTGCATCATGTCGCGCTCGAGCCGCTTGACGAACGTGTCGGTGCGCCCGGCCATGAAGTCGCAGAAGTCGTCGACGATGGCCCGGTGCTCGTCGGCCGAGACCGTGCCGACGCAGGGGGCCGAGCACTTGCCGATGTAGCCGAGCAGACAGGGCCGCCCGATCTGGCCGGCCCGTTTGAAGACACCGGTCGAGCAGGTCCGCGCCGGGAAGACCCGCAGCAGCAGGTCGAGCGTCTCGCGGATGGCCCACGCGTGCGAGTACGGGCCGAAGTAGCGCACGCCCTTGCGCTTGGCCCCGCGCATCACCTGCAGGCGCGGGTACTCCTCGTTCAGGGTGACGGCGAGGAACGGGTAGGACTTGTCGTCGCGGTACTTGACGTTGAACCGCGGGTCGAACTCCTTGATCCAGCTGAACTCGAGCTGGAGCGCCTCGACCTCCGTGCCCACGGTCACCCAGTCCACACTGGCCGCGGTGGTGACCATCTGCTGCGTCCGCGCGTGCAGCGACCAGGTGTCGGCGAAGTAGGAATTCAGCCTGTTCCGCAGGTTCTTCGCCTTGCCGACGTAGATGACGCGGCCGCTGGGGTCTTTGAAGCGGTAGACGCCGGGCGACTCCGGGATGGTCCCGGTCGCCGGGCGGTAGCTGGAGGGGTCTGGCACGCCTCAACACTAGTGCGGGGGACTGACATGATTACCCGACCGGAGGTCCGTCGCCGCCGCCACGGCTTCGGACCTCCGGCCGCAATCGCAAGAGATCAGGCGGCGACGATGTTGTCGCCGTCCTTCTTGACCTTGGTCTCGGGCAGCGCCTTGGTGGCCGGGCCCGAGGTGGGCTCGCCCGTCTCGATCGAGAACTTGCTGTTGTGGCACGGGCAGGCGATCTCGCCGCCGTCGACCTTGTTGACGTCGCAGCCGGCGTGCGTGCACACCTTGCTGAACGCCTTGAACGTGCCGGCCACGGGCTGGGTGATCACGTAGTCGCCCTTGATGATGCCGCCGCCCTCGGGGATGTCGGCCACCAGCGCGAGAGCCGCGCCGCCGGCGGCCGCGTTGCCGGTGCCGTCGTTCTGCGCGCCCGCGCTGCCGGCCGGGGCCGGCTTGTCGCTGAAGTCGGTGCCGTTGGTGTTGGTGCTCGAGGTGCTCGTGCCGCAGGCGGCGAGCACGCAGGCCGCACCCAGACCGCCCGCGCCGAGAAGGACGACACGGCGGGTCGACGTCGTACCGGGGCTGGTCGGCTCCTCGGTGCTGAGCTCGGCCTCGGTCCTGGTCTGCACGTCTGTCATCTTGGTTGTCCTCCAGTGCCTGGTTCCGCGTGATCGGGTCACGCGGCGTCGCATCTACATACGCTGTCGCGGGCGGTTCAGGTTCAGGTGATCGGCAAATTGTCGGCCGGTTCTCGTCGGCTTTGCCCGTCTTCGGCCGACATGACAGCGCCCGGTCGAGACTAGAGTCCCGACCGGGCACGGTAGCTATGAGTGACCTGTGATGTTCCTGAGGGCTTACACCGAGGCCTTGGCCCGCGCGCGGGTCGCGCGCTTCTTGGGCGCGGTGCCGTTGGCCTGGGCCGCGCGGGCGATCGCGTCGGACGAGCCGGCACCCTGGCCCTCGAGACCCAGCATGTGCCGCAAATACTGCCCGGTGTGGCTCTCGGGCACCTCGGCCAGTTCCTCGGGCGTGCCGGTGGCCAGCACCAGACCGCCCTTGCTGCCGCCCTCGGGGCCCATGTCGATCAGCCAGTCGGCCGTCTTGATGACGTCGAGGTTGTGCTCGATCGTGATCACCGTGTTGCCCTTGTCGACCAGCCCGTTGAGCACCATCAGCAGCTTGCGGATGTCCTCGAAGTGCAGGCCGGTGGTCGGCTCGTCGAGCACGTAGACCGTCTTGCCGGTCGAGCGCTTCTGCAGCTCGGAGGCGAGCTTGACGCGCTGCGCCTCGCCGCCGGAGAGCGTCGGCGCCGGCTGGCCCAGCCGCACGTAGCCCAGGCCGACGTCGACCAGGGTCTTGAGGTGCCGGTGGATCGCGGGGATCGGCTGGAAGAAGTCCGCCGCCTCCTCGATCGGCATGTTCAGCACCTCGGAGATCGTCTTGCCCTTGTAGTGCACCTCGAGCGTCTCCCGGTTGTACCGGGCGCCCTTGCACACCTCGCACGGGACGTAGACGTCGGGCAGGAAGTTCATCTCGATCTTGATCGTGCCGTCGCCCGAGCAGTTCTCGCAGCGGCCGCCCTTGACGTTGAACGAGAACCGGCCCGGGCCGTAGCCGCGCACCTTGGCCTCGGTCGTCTCGGCGAACAGCTTGCGGATGTTGTCGAACACCCCCGTGTAGGTGGCCGGGTTCGACCGCGGGGTCCGCCCGATCGGGGACTGGTCGACGCCGACGACCTTGTCCACCTCTTCCAGGCCGGTGATCCGGGTGTGCCGGCCCGGCACCATCCGGGCGCCGTTGATCTGGTTGGCCAGCACCGTGTAGAGGATGTCGTTGACCAGCGTCGACTTGCCGGAGCCGCTGACACCGGTGACCGCGATGAACTGCCCGAGCGGGAAGCCCACGGTCAGGTTGCGCAGGTTGTGCTCGCGAGCGCCCTGCACGACCAGCTCGCGGCCGGGCGTCTGCGGTCGCCGGCCGGCCGGGGTCGGGATCGACTTGCGGCCGGACAGGTACGCCCCGGTGGGTGATTGCTTGTTCTTCAGCAGGCCCTCGACCGAGCCGCTGTGCACGATGTGCCCGCCGTGCTCACCGGCGCCGGGGCCGATGTCGACGATCCAGTCGGCCGTACGGATCGTGTCCTCGTCGTGCTCGACCACGATCAGCGTGTTGCCCAGGTCGCGCAGCCGGACCAGGGTCTCGATGAGCCGGTGGTTGTCGCGCTGGTGCAGGCCGATCGACGGCTCGTCGAGCACGTAGAGCACGCCCACCAGGCCGGAGCCGATCTGGGTGGCGAGCCGGATGCGCTGGGCCTCGCCGCCGGACAGCGTGCCCGCCCCGCGGTCGAGCGAGAGGTATTCGAGGCCGACGTCGACCAGGAAGCGCAGCCGGGCGTTGATCTCCTTGAGGACCCGCTCGGCGATCATCTTCTGCCGGTCGTCGAGCTCGAGGCCGGCCAGCAGGTCGGCGCACTCGCCGATGGACAGGTTGCAGACCTCGGCGATGCTCTTGCCGGCGATGGTCACCGCGAGCACCTCGGGCTTGAGCCGGGTGCCGCCGCAGACCGGGCAGGGCACGTCGCGCATGTAGCCCTCGTACTTGTCCCGGGACCAGTCGCTCTCGGTGTCGTTGTGCCGGCGCTCGATCCACTGCACGACACCCTCGAAACCGGTGTAGTACGAACGCTCGCGGCCGTACTTGTTCCGGTAGCGGACGTGGACCTGGTCCTCCGACCCGTACATGATCGTTTTCTGCGCGCGCGAGGGCAACTGGCGCCACGGGGTGTCGATGCTGAACTTCTCGCTCTTGGCCAGGGCCTCGAGCAGGCGCAGGAAGTACTCCTGGGTCTGGCCGCCGGACCACGGCTGGATCGCGCCCTCACGGATGCTGCGCTCCTCGTCCGGGATGAGCAGCTCGGGGTCGACCTCCTTCTTGGTGCCGATGCCCGTGCACTCGGGGCAGGCGCCGTACGGAGCGTTGAACGAGAAGACCCGGGGCTCGAGGTCCTCGATCGCCAGGGGGTGGTCGTTCGGGCAGGCCAGGTGCTCGGAGAACTTGCGCTCGCGGCCCGGGTCGTCCTCCGGCAGATCGACGAAGTCGAGCACGACGATGCCGTTGGCCAGGCCCAGGGCCGACTCGATGGAGTCGGTCAGGCGCTGCTTGCTGCTCGCCTTGACGCTGAGGCGGTCGACGACCACCTCGATGGTGTGCTTCTCCTGCTTCTTGAGCTTGGGCGGCTCGGTCAGCGGGTGGACCACCCCGTCGACCCGGGCCCGGGCGTAGCCCTTGGCCTGCAGCTCGGCGAAGAGGTCGACATACTCACCCTTGCGGCCGCGGATCACCGGGGCGAGCACCATGAACTTGGTGCCCTCCTCCATGGCGAGGACCCGGTCGACGATCTGCTGCGGGGTCTGCTTGCTGATCCGCTCGCCGCAGACCGGGCAGTGCGGGATGCCCGTACGCGCGTACAGCAGGCGCAGGTAGTCGTAGACCTCGGTGATGGTGCCCACCGTCGAGCGCGGGTTGCGCGAGGTGGACTTCTGGTCGATCGACACCGCGGGCGACAGGCCCTCGATGAAGTCGACGTCGGGCTTGTCCATCTGCCCGAGGAACTGCCTCGCGTACGACGAGAGCGACTCGACGTAGCGTCGCTGCCCCTCGGCGAAGATCGTGTCGAACGCGAGGCTGGACTTGCCCGACCCGGACAGACCGGTGAAGACGATCATCGCGTCGCGGGGCAGGTCAAGGTTGACGTCGCGCAGGTTGTGCTCGCGCGCGCCTCGGATAGTCAAACGGTCGGCCACCAGCCAGCCTCTCCGTACAGGTGTTTGATTGCAGCTAAGCCGCGGGCCACTCTAGCCAGGGGGTACGACAACTTTTCCCCGCCGATGGCCCAAGTAAGTGCAAGGCCCACCAGATGGCGCACATTCCCGCAGTTCACCCACGGGTAGATCACCCTTAGGAGGGAACCGCCAAATAGCGTACGTCCCAGATCTCGACCCCGCCGACCTCCTGTGGCGGGCCCAACGCGTCGGTCAGCGTGGCCTGCAGGTCGTCGCCGTTGCGGCTGTTCGGCACGAGGACGACCACGGCGGCCCGCCAGAAGATCAGGTCCGCGGTGATCCGGGCCCGGTCGGTGGCGGTCAGCCGGGGCCGGATCCCGTACTCGCGGACGCTGTAGAGCAGGTCGGAGGTGAAGCGGCGGGGCGCGTTCCACGAGCCGGTGTCGTTGGCCGGCGGATCGGCCGGGCCCATGAAGTAGCCGCGCGGCGTCGGGTACTCGAAGTGATTGAGCGTCGCCCACCGCTGGCCGGCGCGCCCGGTGGTCACCTCGGGCAACGGCACGGTCACCAGGGTGCGGTTGCCGGTCACGTACTGCTTCCAGGTGCCCTGGGTCAGGAACGGCGGCAGCGGGTCGCCCTGGACCACCGGCGCCGGTTTCGGGAAGAGCGGCACCAGCGCGAGGACGAGCCCGACCTGGAACAACCGGCGTTTGCCGGGCGAGAAGGCGCGGGCCCGGTCGGCGGCCAGGGCCAGCAGGACGCCGGCGATGGTCGAGGTCACGATCGCGAACCGGGTCACACTCACCAGGTCGATCACCGGCGCGTGGCTGATCAGGCCGAACGGCAGCGGCACACCGGTGCGGTGACCGTAGAAGACCAGCTCGGGGCCGAGCGACATGACCAGCAGCACGAACGCGGCGACCGCGGCGGCCCGGGCGGCCACCGAGCGCCACAGGACCACCACCGAAATGATGATCATCAGCAGGCCGGCCGGGCCGAAGAACGTGTTGTCCTCGGTCGCGCTGACGCTCATCTTCCGGGTGATCTCGCCGTAGCCGGCCAGCGACTGCCGCGCGAAGAAGCCCAGCGAGGCCAGGTCGGTGGCGTAGTGGTCGGGCTCGAACGGCTGCCCGTGGTAGTGGCCGGGCGCGAAAAACTGGTACCACAGCGGGTAGGCCAGCAAGCCGCCCGACACCAGGGCCGCGACGCCGAGACCCTTGACCATGTGCGGCGCGTCACGCTTGGCGCGGCTCCAGGCCATCAGGCCGTACGCCACCACGAAGACGCCCAAAGCGAGCGCGGTGAAGAGCAGGCTCTCCTCGTTGATGAAGACCTGCAGCACGATGAGCAGACCGAGGATGATCCCGCCGCGCACGGCCCGGCCCGGCTCGCGCAGCCGCAGGGCCTGCCAGACGATGAACGGGATGACCCACTGGCTGACGAAGTTCACGTGGCCGTTGGCGTGCGAGATCATCGCCGGGCAGAAGCCGCACCACAGGCCGCCGATCCAGGCCGCCACCTTGCTGGTCACCAGGTGCCGGGAGAGCACCCAGTACCAGGCGAAGGCCGTGCCGGCCAGCCCGAGGGTGATCAGCAGGACCACGGTGACGCCGACGCCGAGGCAGTGCGAGACGGGGGCCAGCGGCAGGCCGAGGGCCAGCACCGCGGTGTTGGCCATCATGTTCACGCCGTCGGGCACGTTGAGCCGGGACGAGTGGAACGGGTTCTCGCCGGCGAACACGACGCGCTCGGCGTGCGCGATCATGAACAGGAAGATGTTGTGGTCGTCCTTGTTGCCGGCGAGCATGCGGCCGTTCGGGTCCCGCCAGAGCTGGCTCATCACCAGCACCGACAGCACCGCGTAGCTCAGCGCGGCCCACAGATCCGCGGGTCCGCGACGGCGGACCGGGGCCTCAGTCGGTCGCTCCTGGGCCACCTCTTCCACCGTTTGCACCGGGGCATTCTTACAGCCCATCCAAAACCGCCCCGCCGCCACCCTTGACCGGCCTGAAGACAATCCCCCTGACAGTTCCTTGTCAGTGCCTCCGGCGCCGATGTCCGGCCGCACCTGCTAGGCGGGCGGTCTGGCGGGCCGACTCGACCTCGATCTCGTGCCGCAGCTTGCGCCACGAGGCCAGCCGCCGCGGGGCCAGCTCGCCGTCGGCCACGGCCGCCACCACCGCGCAGCCCGGCTCGGCGCCGTGCCCGCAATCGTCGAACCGGCAGTGGGCGGCCAGCTCGGCGATGTCGGCGAAGGCCCGGTCGAGCCCCTCGGCCGTGTCGAGCAGACCCACTCCCCGGATGCCGGGCGTGTCCAGCACGGCGCCGCCGTTCGGCAGCAGGACCAGATTGCGGTACGCGGTGGTGTGGCGCCCCTTGCCGTCGACGTCACGAATCTGCTGCACCGGCATCACGGGCGTGCCGGCCAGCGCGTTGACCAGCGTCGACTTACCCGCGCCGGAACGGCCCAGCAACGCCAGAGTGCTCCCGGGACGCACGTACTCGCGTACAGCATCCAAACCGGCCTGAAGCCGAACGCTCAGCGGGACCACCGGGACGCCCGGGGCGAGCTCGGCGATCTGCCGAGCGACGGCCGCCGGGTCCGGCGTCATGTCGCTCTTGGTCAGGATGAGCAGCGGTTTCGCGCCCGAGTCCCACGCCAGGGAGAGCAGGCGCTCGATGCGGGCATCGTCCGGTTCCGGATGGATCGGCTCCACGACGGCGACCGTGTCCATGTTCGCCGCCAGGACCTGGCCGGTCGAATCCTTGTCGGAAGTGCGGCGGATCAGCGTGGTGCGCCGGGGCAGCACGCACTCGATGGTGACCCGTCGGTCGGGCCAGTGCCGCAGCACCACCCAGTCGCCGGCGCAGGGCAAGCGGGACGGGTCGCCGGCGGCACTCAGCAGAACGCCCCCGGCCAGGCTGGCCCGGGTGACGCCAGTGGTCTCGAGGACGGTGCAGACGCCACGGTCGGCGCGCAGGACACGCCCGGCCGAGGCGTCGGAACGGTCGAAACGGCGATATGCGGATGCGAAGTCATCGTCCCAGCCGAGCTGGGACAGGTCGTGCGACATGGGAACCCTTTGCGGGACGGGAGACCTGCCGGCCGGTGGGCGGTCAGGCGAAGGCCTCCGGGTGAAGGGACGCCAAGACGAACAGCACGCTCCCCACCTCCTCCGCGGGCTCGATCGGCGCGTCTGAAACAGACGGTACGGTCGCGGCTACCTCTGCGAAAGCGAATTCCGGGCCGATAGGGTTTGCACGTGACGATGGATCCGCTCGTTCTCCTCACAGACGTGGACCGAGCCACCGAGGAACTGCTCCGTACGGCCGCCGACCTCGACCCCGCCGCGGTCGCTCAGGCGTCGCTGCTGCCCGGCTGGACGGTCGGGCACGTCCTGACCCACGTCGCGCGCAACGCCGACGCGTACGTGAACCTGCTGACCTGGGCCCGCACCGGCGTCGAGACGCCGGCCTACCCCTCCCCCGAGGCCCGCGAGGCCGGCATCCAGGAGGGCGCCGGCCGGCCGCTGCGCGAGCAGCTGGAGGACATCCGGGCCGCCCACGACCGGTTCGCCGACGCCGGGGCGGCCATGCCGGCCGAGGCGTGGGCGTTCTTCCTCCCGGCGACCGGCCAGTCGGCGGCGGCCGTGCCGTGGGCCCGGCTGCGCGAAGTGACCGTGCACCACGTCGACCTGGGCCTGGCCTACACGCCGTCGGACTGGTCGGAGGCGTTCTCGTTGCGGCTGCTGCGCGAGATCGTCACCGGGGCCGGCGCGGGCTGGCCGGCCATGCAACTACGGCCGTACGGCATCGAGCACGCCCTGACCATCGGCGCCGCCGAGAACCCGCCGGTCATCGGCGGGCCGACCAAGTCGCTGGCCGCCTGGCTGGCCGGCCGGGCCGACGGCGCCGACCTGACCGTCTCGCCGGACGGCGAGCTCCCGAAACCAGCAAGGTGGAAGTGACATGACCTACACCGGTGACGTGACCGTCGGCGGCCCCGCCGACGTCCGCGACCTCGGCGGCCTGACCATCACCAAGGTCGCCGTCGGCCCCATGGAGAACAACGCCTACCTGCTCCGCAGCGGCAACGAGCAACTGCTGATCGACGCCGCCAACGAAACGCCGACCCTGCTCAAGGTGATCGGCGACGGCGGCCTGGCCACGATCGTGACCACCCACCGCCACGGCGACCACTGGCAGGCCCTGACCGAGGTGATCTCGTCGACCGGCGCCGAGTCGCTGGCCCACATCGACGACGCGGCCGAGATCCCGCTGGTCAACCGCGACCTGCGCGAGGGCGAGACGATCACCGTGGGCGACGCCGCCCTGGAGGTCATCCACCTGGTCGGCCACACGCCGGGCTCGATCGCCCTGCTCTACCAGGACCCGAACGGCACCGCCCACCTGTGGACCGGCGACAGCCTCTTCCCCGGCGGCCACGGCAAGACGGTCACCACCGAGGACCACCTCACCCTGATGGACGACCTGGAGGCCAAGGTCTTCAACCGCCTCCCCGACGACACCTGGTTCTACCCCGGCCACGGCAAGGACTCCACCCTCGGCACCGAACGCCCCCACCTCAAGGAATGGCGCGACCGCGGCTGGTAGCAACCCCGACGGCCAGGTGACCACAAGTCACCTGGCCAGATGACCACGATTGCCATGGCCAGGTGACCGGGGCTGGCTCAGGCCGCCACATCCCGCGGCCCGAAACTGACGTTGAGCCGCACCTCGAGCGCCTCGGCCAGCCGCCCCAGCACCGGCAACGTAGGCACCGTCCCCCCGCCCTCGAACCGTGCCACCGCCGACTGCGTCATCCCCGCCGCCTCGGCCAGCTGAGCCTGACTCCAGCCCCGCCGCTCCCTCAGCTCCCGCACCGAGATCCCCAGCTCGAACGCCAATCGAGCAGCACCATAGGCCTCCGCCGCGCCCGGCTCGGCCATCCGCCGCTCTCGCATGGCCGCCCAGTCACCCCGCTCGCCCATCGGCCACCTCCTCCTCGACGAGATGCCGCTCGTCGATGAACTTCGCCATCGCCCAGCGAGCGCGCACGACCTCCCGAGTCTCACGCCCTCGCGTCTTCCGGAACACCGTCAACAGGATGATCCGCCTTCCCGGAGCAACCCAGTAGGTGATCCGGAGCGAGTCCTGTTCAAGGTAGAACCGCAGCTCTCTAAGCTTTCCGTCCAACTGCTTCGTATAGGGCTCGCCAAGCAACACTCCCTGCTCAGCCAGCAGATCGATGTAGAACGCGACACGAGCGAAGAGCTCAGTCGGCAGGCTCTCGAGCCACTTCTCCACCTCCGGCTCCAACTCGACGGTACCCCAGGTCATAGCATTGACGCTATAACGGGATACAAGTAGCCACGAACCCCCTTTGCAGGTACAAGCCACTAGCGCTGCTGCTTCAGCACCCGGTCGCGGAGGTGTTCGGGGACGAGCTCGATGAGCTGGTCGGGGCGCAGGGGCAGGTCGAGCAGGCTGAGCTTGATGCGGGTGCGGCGTTCGTGGGCGGCCCGGTCGAAGCGGACCACGTTGACGGCGTGGGGGCGCAGCTCGACGGTGAGGTCGGTGTCCGGCTCGATCGTCACGGTGTCGGCGCCGTCGAGGGAGACGCGGGACGGGGCGGCGCCGCGCAAGGTGATGACTTCGGCGCCGCCGAGGACGATGGGGCGGCTGATGCCGGACATCGGGGCGACCGGGGTCAGGCCGATGGCGGGCACGGACGGGGAGATGATCGGGCCGCCGGCCGCGTAGTTGTACGCGGTGGAACCGGTCGGCGTGCAGACCACGACAGCGTCGCAGCGGAAGTAGCCGTGCTTGACGCCGTTGAGCGCGAGGTCGAGGGCCACCGACGTCCAGGGCCGGCCGGCCGTGACGACCACGTCGTTGAAGGCGAGGCTGTCACCGACCGCGAGGCCGCTGTGCGGCTCCAGGCTGAACTCGCCCGCCATCAGCCGGTCGAGCGCCGCCGACAGCTGGGCGGGGGTGGTCTCGATGAGGAAGCCGAGGTTGCCGTGGTTGACGCCGAGGATCGGGGTCGGCCGTCCGGCCATCAGCCGCATCGCGCCGAGCATGGTGCCGTCGCCGCCGAGGCTGAAGACGAAGTCGACCTGCTCGGCGAAGTCGGCGTCCTCGACCGCGTCCAGGCCGAGCCGTTTCGCGTCGGCGGGGCGGGCCACCACCCGGCCGCCGGCCCGCGCCGCCGCCTGGACGACCGTGGCGACCGAGTCGCTCACGTCGTTGCGCGGGTGGACGACCAGGCCGAGAACCATGTTGTTGCCCATGTCGACGACCGTAGCGAACGGAAGATATACATTTCCGCTCATCGGAGTGAAACAGCCGATACATAGCGTCACCGCATGGCTGACACCATCGCGAGCACCCCCGAGGATCTGGTCGAGGCCGCCGGCATGCCGGCCGGCAGCGGCGTCGTCAAACCGGGGTACGACCCCCGGCTGACCAATGAGGACCTGGCCCCGCTCCGTGAGCAGCGCTGGGGTTCGTACAACATCTTCGCCTTCTGGATGTCCGACGTGCACAGCGTCGGCGGCTACGTGACCGCGGGCAGCCTGTTCGCGCTGGGCCTGTCGAGTTGGCAGGTGCTGGTGTCGCTGGTCGCCGGCATCACGATCGTCTACTTCTTCTGCAACCTGGTGGCCAAGCCGAGCCAGCGCACGGGCGTCCCCTACCCGGTGATCAACCGGACGGCGTTCGGGGTGCTCGGCGCGAACTTGCCGGCCATCATCCGGGGTGCGATCGCGGTCGCCTGGTACGGCATCCAGACGTACCTGGCCTCGGCCGCCCTCGATGTCGTGGTGCTGAAGTTCTGGCCGGGCCTGGCCCCGTACGCCGACGTCGACCAGTACGGTTTCCTCGGTCTGCCGCTGCTCGGCTGGTGCACGTACGCCGTCCTGTGGGTCCTGCAAGCGGCGGTCTTCTGGACCGGCATGGAGACGATCCGCAAGTTCATCGACTTCTGCGGCCCGGCCGTCTACGTCGTGATGATCGCGCTGACCGGCTATCTGATCTACAAGGCGGGCTGGAACGAGATCGACCTCAACCTCGGCGACGTCCGGTACCACGGCTGGGACGCCCTGCCGATCATGCTGGGCGCGATCGCCCTGGTCGTGTCCTACTTCTCCGGCCCGATGCTCAACTTCGGCGACTTCTCCCGGTACGGCAAGTCGTTCCGCGCCGTCAAGAAGGGCAACTTCCTCGGCCTGCCACTCAACTTCCTCGCCTTCTCGCTGCTGGTCGTGATCACCTCGTCGCTGACCCTGCCGGTCTTCGGCGAGCTGATCACCGACCCGGTCGAGACCGTCTCGAAGATCGACAGCACGTTCGCCATCGCGCTGGGCGCGCTGACCTTCACCATCGCCACCATCGGCATCAACATCGTGGCCAACTTCATCTCGCCTGCCTTCGACTTCTCCAACGTCAGCCCGCAGCGGATCAGCTGGCGGATGGGCGGCATGATCGCCGCGGTCGGCTCGGTGCTGATCACCCCGTGGAACCTCTACAACAACCCCGACGTCATCCACTACACGCTGGAGACCCTGGGCGCCTTCATCGGCCCGCTGTTCGGCGTGCTGATCGCCGACTACTACCTGGTACGCCGGCAGCAGGTCCACGTCGACGACATGTTCACCATGGACCCGAAGGCCCGCTACTGGTACCGCAAGGGCTACAACCCGCCGGCCATCATCGCCACCGCCACCGGCGCCGTCGTCGCCATGATCCCCGTGTTGTGGACCGGCGGGCCCGGCATGCACACCGTCGCCCAGTACAGCTGGTTCATCGGCTGCGGCCTCGGCTTCGCCGTCTACCGTGTCGCGACCTTGAAGAAGGCCTGATGCTCCTCCGGGTCATCAATCCCAACACCACCGCGTCGATGACGGCGCTGATCGGAGCGAGTGCCCGGGCCGCCGCGAGCCCGGGCACCACGGTCGAGGCCGTCACGTCCGTCATGGGGCCGGCCTCCATCGAGTCGCACTACGACGAGGCCCTGGCCGTCCCCGGCGTCCTGCGGGCCATCATGGACAGTGACGCTGACGGTTACGTCATCGCGTGCTTCGGAGACCCCGGACTCGACGCCGCCCGCGAGATCACCTCTCGCCCGGTCGTCGGTATCGCCGAGGCGGCGATGCACGCCGCCACGTTGATCGGTCGCGGTTTCAGCGTGGTCACCAGCCTGGGCCGTACGCTCGGACGGGCGCACGACCTGGCCACGCGCTACGTGGCCGCGGGCGCCTGCCGGGGCGTGCACGCGTGTGACATCCCGGTGTTGCGCCTGGAGAGCGACCCCGGCGTCCGCAAGAAGGTCCTCGACCTGGCCCGGGAGGCATTGACGGCCGACGGCTCGGACGTGATCGTGCTGGGTTGCGCGGGCCTGGCCGACCTGCCCGCCTGGCTGAGCGCCGAACTCGGCGTCCCAGTGATCGACGGCGTGGCCGCGGCCACCACACTGGTGCAGTCGCTGGTCACGCTCGGCCTGCGGACCTCGGGGCGCGACGAGTACGCCGCCCCGCCGCCCAAGGCGTACACCGGGATCCTGCGGGCCTTCACGACGACGGCGAGAATAGACCCGTGTCCCGCGGCAGATCCTCGATAGCCGCCTGCAGCCGATGGTGATGCGCGGCGAAGACGGCGATCAGACTCTCCGCGTCCCGTGCGCAGAAAGCCGTCAGCATCCCGGCATGATCCGCGTGCAGCAGCTCGCGGGCCGCGTCGTCCACATGCGACATCGGCTGCAGCGGCTCGGTCATGTTCCACGCCATGTCCAGCATGTGCAGCAACCGGCGCATCCGGCAGGGCCGGATCAGCGCCAGATGGAACCGGCGGCTCTCCCGGTGATACAGCTTCCCGTCGTACGCTCGCACCGCCGCGTCCAGCGCCCGGTGGGCCGCCCGGGCCGACTCGTCGTCGTCCGCCCCGGCCCGCTCGATCGCGGCCCGCAGCGCCGCCGTCTCCAGCGCCTCCCGCACCAGATAGATCTCGGCGAACTCGGCCGCGGTCATCATGGCCACGCGGTACCCGCCGTTCGGCCGGTGATCGACCAGGCCCTCGCCGATCAAGGTCATCAATGCTTCCCGGACCGGAATGCGGCTGACCTTGAACGCGGCCGCCACCGCGTCGACGGGAATCGCCGAGCCGGGCGGCACGCCCCCGTCCAGGATGGCGCCGCGCAACTCGTCCAGCAGCACACCCGGCGGCCGGTCGGCCAGCCGCGCGACCAGGGCCGACCTCCGGCGGGGACCCGACATGCCCGGACCCTAGACCCGTTCCGTTACAACTCTGCTACCGCGGCGAAGTGTGCGTGCGCACGCACACTTCCTCGCGGTGCCCGCTCGCCCGCTGCGGCCGGTCGCTCCTTTATCCACTGCGGCTGTTTGCCCACAGCGGAAGAAGTGGCCGCTTCCGGGGCCCGCGTGGTTACTCTGGCGGCACGCGGCCGACGGGAGGTTTTCGGTGAATCTGCGGCATGATCCGATGCGGTGGGGCCAGCCCCCGCCGAACCCCGAGCCCTGGCCGCCGCACCTGCCGCCCGGGGCCGGGCCGGGGCTGCCCGGCTGGCTCGAGGAGCGGCTGTTCGACCAGCGGATCGTCATGATCCGGGGCCCGCTCACCCCCGAGGGCGCCACCGGCATCGCGGCCGCGCTGCTCACCCTGGACGCGGCCGGCCCAGGGCCGGTGCAGCTGCACGTGGCCAGCGCCGGCGGCGAGCTCGGGGCGGCCCTCTCGGTGATCGACGTGATCGACTCGATGGCGGCGCCGGTGCACGCGGTGGTCACCTCGGAGGCGGCCGGGGCCGTGGTCGCGGTGCTCGCGGCGGCCGAGCGGCGCGCCGCCTACCGGCACGCCCGGTTCCGGCTGACCGAGCCGCGCGCGGCCGCCGTCAGCGGCACCGCCGACGAGGTGGCCCGGGCCGCCGGGCAGCACCTGCGCGAGCTGGAGGAGATCATCATCCGGCTGGTCGAGCTGACCGGGCAGAGCCGCAGCCGGATCGAGGACGACCTGTCGGCCGGCCGAGGTTTGACCGCCCAGGAGGCCCTCGAATATCACCTGATCGAGGAGATCATCGGCAAGGCATGAAAAAGCCCCCGGGGAAACCCGGGGGCTTTTCACAAGGCTGTGTTACTGCGCGACCTTCACACCCATGGAGCGGGCGGTGCCGGCCACGATCTGGATCGCGGCGTCGAGGTCGTTCGCGTTGAGGTCGGGGAGCTTGCGCTCGGCGATCTCCTTGACCTGCGTCGCGTTCAGCGTGCCCGCGGTCTGGGTCAGCGGGTTCGACGCGCCGGACTGGATGCCGAGGGCCTTCTTGATCAAGAAGCTGGTCGGCGGCGTCTTGTAGGCCAGCGTGTGGCTGCGGTCCTCGTAGACGCTGACGATCACCGGGATGATCTCGCCCCGGTTCTTCGAGGTGGCCTCGTCGTACTCCACCTTCACGGCACGCATGTTGGCCCCGGTCGGACCAAGCATCTTGCCGAGGTCGACCATCGCGGCGTTACCCGCCTCAAGCGCGAGGGTTACCTCATGAGTCTTTTTCTTGGGCGGCATTGCGTAGGGCTCCTTAAGGTGAGCTGCACAAGCCAAGGACGCAGCTCGCCAGCTTCATCAACACACGACAACCCCGAGACCTTACTACCGGCACGTTTAGTGGGTCAAAACGGCGGCGGGTCTCAGGTAGCAGGACTAGTGTAGCTCGGCCTCTAGTACTGGTCGCACTGGCACCGCTTCATCAGCGCGCGCACCGACGCCACGTACTCCGGGTTGGGCAGCTCCTTGGCCGCGGCCGCCTGCTCGACGCCCCCGGCGCCCGCGTTGTAGCCGGAGATCACCACGTTCAGCAGGCACCACGACGACGCCGACTTGCACTTGGCCGCGCTCAGGTTGTAGCTGCCGCCGAAGTACCGGTCGCCGGCCCACTTCGTCAGCCAGGCGAGGTAGTTGCCGCCGACCAGGACGTTCTGATTGAACACCGAGGCCTCGTAGCCCAGGCCGAACCGGTTGTTGATCATGTCGACCGTGTCCGGCATGACCTGCATGACGCCGGCCCCGCCGTCGCAGTTGTGGATGTTGCTCTGCCAGCCGCTCTCCTGCCACGCCACCGCCTTGATCAGCGGGTAGTTGATGCGCAGGCTGGGGGCCTCGGTGCGCCAGTACTGCTTGGCCGCGGCCGCCTTGAGCGCCGCCTTGACCTTGGTCTTGGCGACCGGCTTGGTCTTGTCGTAGTGCGCGCAGTCGGGGAGCTGGCTCCAGAACGGCGGCACGGTCGGCTCGGCCGACGGCGGCTTGGTGGTGGGCTTCTTCGACGGCGCCTTGCTGGTGGTGGTCTCCACCGGCTCCGGCGTGGGACTCTCGGCGCTCGGCTCGAACTCCGGCTCGGCCGAGTCGCCGGCCGCCACCGCCGACGGCACCGGATCGGCGGCCGCCTTGTCCTCGTCCTTACCGCCCAAACCGCACCCGGCCGCGACCAGCAGCGCGACCAGACCCAGGGCCCAACTCCTCCGAGCCATATCGGTCCGACCTTTCCCCGTCAGTGGAATCGATGCGGACGCTACAGATCACGGCCCGGGCGCGCTGACCCTTAAGTCGTCGCTTAAAGGCTGGCCGGCAAATCAGACAAACCTGATGTGATGCGGAACCGGTCCCGTCGATCCAACCCCGGCCCGCGACAGCAACCAACACCGGGGACAATGGTGTCATGCAGACCCGCACCGACCTACGCAACGTCGCCATCATCGCCCACGTCGACCATGGCAAAACAACCCTGGTCGACGCCATGCTGCGCCAGGGGAGCCAGTCCCACGCGCGGGGCGAGATGGCCGACCGCGTCATGGACTCCATGGACCTGGAGCGGGAAAAGGGCATCACCATTCTCGCCAAGAACACGGCGATCAGCTACCAGCCCGCCGAGGGTGACCCGGTCACCATCAACATCATCGACACTCCCGGCCACGCCGACTTCGGCGGCGAGGTCGAGCGCGGCCTCACCATGGTCGACGGGGTCGCCCTGCTCGTCGACGCCTCCGAGGGCCCGCTGCCGCAGACGCGGTTCGTGCTCCGCAAGGCGCTCGCGGCCAAGCTCCCGATCATCCTGATCATCAACAAGGTCGACCGCCCGGACGCGCGCATCAAGGAGGTCGTCGACGAGACGTACGAGCTCTTCCTCGACCTCGACGCCGACGAGCACCAGATCGAGTTCCCGATCGTCTACGCCTGCGCCCGCGACGGCATCGCCTCGCTGACCCAGCCCAAGGACGGCACCGTCCCCGAGGACAGCACCGACCTCGAGGTGCTGTTCAGCACGATCCTCGAGACCATCCCGGCCCCGACCTACACCGAGGGCGCGCCGCTGCAGGCGCACGTGGTCAACCTCGACGCGTCCAACTTCCTGGGCCGGCTCGCGCTCTGCCGCGTGCACGAGGGCACGATCCGCAAGGGCCAGACCGTGGCCTGGTGCAAGACCGACGGCACGATCAGCAACGTGCGCATCTCCGAGCTGCTGATCACCGAGGGCCTCGACCGCAAGCCGGCCGAAAGCGCCGGCCCGGGCGACATCATGGCCGTCGCCGGTATCGCCGACATCATGATCGGCGAGACGCTGGCCGACGCGGAGAACCCGATCCCGCTGCCGCTGATCACCGTCGACGAGCCGGCCATCTCGATGGTCCTCGGCACCAACACCTCGCCGCTGGTCGGCAAGGTCAAGGGGGCCAAGGTCACCGCCCGCATGGTCAAGGACCGCCTCGACCGCGAGCTGATCGGTAACGTCTCGCTGCGCGTGCTGCCGACCGAGCGCCCCGACGCCTGGGAGGTGCAGGGCCGCGGTGAGCTCGCCCTGGCCATCCTGGTCGAGCAGATGCGCCGCGAGAACTACGAGCTGACCGTCGGCAAGCCGCAGGTGGTCACCAAGACGATCGACGGCAAGGTCCACGAGCCGGTCGAGCGCCTGACCATCGACGCCCCCGACGAGTACATGGGCGCCATCACCCAGCTGCTCTCGACCCGCAAGGGCCGCATGGAGGAGCTGATCAACCACGGCACCGGCTGGCTGCGCATGGAGTGGCTGGTTCCGGCCCGGGGCCTGATCGGATTCCGTACGGAATTCCTCACCGAGACCCGCGGCACCGGCATCATGCACCACCTGTTCGAGGACTACGAGCCGTGGTTCGGCGAGCTGCGCACCCGCAACAACGGCTCCCTGGTCGCCGACCGGGCCGGCGCGGTCACCCCGTTCGCCATGATCAACATTCAGGAGCGTGGCTCGCTCTTCGTGGAGCCGACCACCGAGGTGTACGAAGGCATGATCGTCGGCGAGAACTCCCGCGAGGACGACATGGACGTCAACATCACCAAGGAGAAGAAGCTCACGAACATGCGGGCCGCAAGCGCCGACAACACCGAAAAGGTGATCCCGCCGCGCAAGCTGTCGCTGGAGCAGGCCCTCGAGTTCTGCCGCGAGGACGAGTGCGTCGAGGTCACCCCGAGCGCGATCCGCATCCGCAAGGTCATCCTGGACCAGCAGACCCGTGGCCGCCAGGCCGCCCGCCGCAAGCACGCCCAGTAGTTCGAGCGCACGAAAAGGCGCCCCGGGTCATCGACCCGGGGCGCCTCTCATTGGTATCAGACCTGCGTGTCAGTCAGTTCCCTCTTCCGATCCCGGTTAGATTTGGCGAGGCTGGCCACCGTGGCCACGCCCAGCGTGCCCAGGATGATCAGCAGCGACAGCCAGATCGGGATCTCCGGCGCCCAGTGCACCTCGTGACCACCGTTGATGAACGGCAGGTTGTTGGTGTGCAGCGCTTCGAGGAAGAGCTTGACGCCGATGAAGGCGAGCACGGCGGCGAGCCCGATGTTGAGGTAGACCAGGCGTTCCAGCAGACCGCCGAGCAGGAAGAACAGCTGCCGCAGACCCATCAGCGCGAACACGTTGGCGGTGAAGACCAGGTACGGCTCCTTGGTGATGCCGAAGATGGCCGGGATGGAGTCCAGGGCGAACAGCAGATCCGTCGTACCGATGGCGATCATCACGATCAGCATGGGCGTGAACAGCCGCTTGCCGGTCTCGGTGACCACCGTCATCTTGCCGCTCTCGAACGACGACGAGACCGGAAGGGCCTTCTTGGCCCAGCGGATCAGAATGTTCTCCTTGAAGTCCTCCTCGTCGTTCTCGCCCTCCTTGAGCAGGTTGATGGCGGTGTAGACGAGGAACGCGCCGAACAGGTAGAAGACCCAGGAGAACTCGGAGATCAGCGCGGCCCCGGCGGCGATGAACGCGCCCCGCATCAGCAGCGCCAGCACGATGCCGATGAGCAGCACCTTCTGCTGGAACTTCCGGGGCACCGCGAAGCGGGCCATGATGATCACGAAGACGAACAGGTTGTCGACGCTGAGCGAGTACTCGGTCAGCCAGCCCGTGTAGAACTCGGCGGCGTAACTGCCGCCGGCGGTGACCCAGACACCGACACCGAAGACCAGGGCGAGCGCGACATAGAACGCGACCCAGCCCCCGGACTCCTTCATCGAAGGTTCGTGCGGCCGGCGCCCGATGATCAGCAGATCAACGGCGAGGACGGCGACGAGAGCGACCAGGGTGACGATCCACACCCAGGTGGAGACGTTCAACAGGAACCTCCGGCAGACACGGTTCGACGCTGCGCCCACTCATGGAGCATGTGGGAACAGCGACGTGCGACTGTCGGAGGTCTCTTCCGCCGCAACCCGCGAGAGGCGGGGAATCGCGACCGCCGGCCCCGGGCGCGCCCATGAGGGCACTCCGTGTTGACGAGACCGGCGCGGGGGAATACTCCCCTCCTACGGCAGCCATTGTGACGCATACCCCGACACATTGGCAGGGTGCCCCGGCAAAGGGTGGCCAGTCTCTCGGCCAAACCTCCCAAGCAGGACACTTGCCACCCTCCGGTGCGTCGTCAGCGGGCCACCTCTTGGTAACTCTGTGCCCGCCCAGGGCATCCCTCATGCCCCGAGAGCGACTCACTCATCACCATGGGCGACCCACCAACAACCTTGGTGGCATCCTAGGAGGCTAGTTCGACAGTTCCTGTGGGAAGCTGGCGACCATGGTTCTCGAGGTCGCGCTGATCGACATCAAGTCCGGTGAAGAGGATGCCTTCGCAGCGGCTTACCAGGCCGGCCGCCCCATCCTGGCCGGCACGCCCGGCTGTCTCTCGGTCCGCATGACCCGTGGCGTGGAGTCCCCGTCCCGTTTCGTCCTGCTGGTCGAGTGGGAGACCGTCGAGGCCCACCTGGAGAACTTCCGGGCCACCGACCGCTACGTCCAGTGGCGCGGCCACATCGGCCAGTACTTCGCCACGCCACCGCTGGTCGAGCACTTCCTCGACGTCCCAGCCAGCTGAGCCGCGGCCGGGCCGCCTCGGCCAAGCGATGTTCCGCCCGGCTGGTTTGCGGCTGGGTCGCCCGGTCAAGCGACGTCCCAGCCGGCTGAGCCGCGGTCGGGTCGCCCTCCGGCCGGCTGAGCCGCGGTCGGGTCCCCCTCCGGCCGGCTGAGCCGCGGTCGGGTCCCCCTCCGGCGGGCTAGTCCGTGGCCGGGTCGCACCGGCCAAGCGACGTCCCGGCCGGCTGAGCCGCGTCCGAGTCGCCCTCCGGCCGGCTAGTCCGTCGCCGGGTCGCCCTCGGTGAGGCAGTAGACGCCGCCGGCCGGGTCGCGCAGGGTCGTCCAGTGCGGCCACTCCCCCACGAAGGTCGCGCCCAGCGACTCGTGCCACGCGCGCCCGGCGGGCCGGTCCGAGCAGGTGACGTCCAGGTGGGCCGAGATCGGCCGCTCCTCGCCGAGGCGCTGCAGCAGGAACCGGACGGGAATCGGCGGCTCCGGCTGCAGCCGCCGGAACTCGCCGAGCTCCCCGCTGTCCAGCCGCCAGCCGGTGGCGATCTCCCAGAAACGGACCTCGTCCTCGAAGCTCGACGGACCGACGTCGATGCAGATCTGGTGGGGCCGGGTGGTCACTCCGCCCGGTCCGGCGAAGGGCCTCGGCCGTACGCTCTGATCGCGCCACCGAGCCACGCAGAAGGCCAGCCCGCCGGGCGACCGCAGCGTCACCCAGTCCCCGTGATCGCACACCAGACCGGCGCCGGCCGTGAGCACCCGCCCGGTGAACCCGGCCGGATCGTCGACCCACAGGTCGGGGTGGGTGCCGCCCTCGCCCGAGCGCACCTCCTGGATCTCCACCCAGTCGTCGCCCGCAGCCGTGCCCAGGCGAACGAAGCCGGGGTCGCGCTGCGCCTTCGGCTCCGACCCGGTCACCTCGGCCCAGAACGAGACCGCCGCGTCCAGCGTCCCAGCCGGCCGGTCCAGAAAGACGTCCACCCACCGAATCATCAAGCCACCCCATCCATCCGTGCATCCAGTCCGTGCCGGCCAGTCACCGGGCGGGCTACCCGCAACCGTGACCCGCAAGCCCCTCCCGGCCCCGATTCTCGCCGGTCACCGCGAAGATGGGCGCCCCGCACAGATGGGCCCACGCAAAGGGGGGCCCCGCGCAGATGTGCCCGAACAGATGGGCCCGCGCCCGAACAGATGGGCCCGCGCGAAGTGGCCCCGCGCAGATGGCCCCGCGCAAAATGGCCCCGCGCAGATGGGCCCGCGCAGATGGCCCCGCGCAGATGGCCCCGCGCAAAAGAGCCCCGCGCAGATGGGCCCGCGCAGATGGCCCCGGCGCAAAAGGGCCCCCGCGCGAAAGGGCCCCGCTCAGATGGGCGAGCCCTCCGCAGACGGACGAGCCCCCGCAGATGGGCGGGGCCGCCTCGTCATGGCGCCGGCCGGTAGCGGGCTCGGCGGCCCCGGTTGCGGAAACCCAGGCCGCGGTAGACCGCGGCCGCTCCCGGGTTGTTGACGTTGACGGTGAGCCAGGCGTGGTCGCTGCCGTCCGCTTGGAGCCGGGCGAGGGCCTCGCTCACCAGGGCGGCTGCGAGCCCGCGCCGGCGCGCCGACGGCACCACCCCCACCTGGATGATCCAGTCCCGGGCCGCCGTCACGAATCCCGCGTCGCCCACCCCGGGCAGGCTGACCAGCAGCGAGCAGTCCGGCCGGAAGTCCTCGTCCTCTTCGTTCTCGTCGATCCAGTCGTCAGCCCGATAACCGGGGAATCCCGGCCTGTCCCGGAACGACGCGTCGTAGACGGCGTGAAATCGCCGCGCGACCTCCCCCGACCAGGACACCATCGCCGCACCCTCCGGCCACACCGCCGCCGGCGGCTCTCCCGCGAGGTCGGCCCACATCACGTCCTCGGCGAAGTCCTGCCGCAGCCCCCGCGTATCGAACAAGGCCGCCGCATCATCAGTCAGCGACTCAGCCTCAACGTTGACGACTCGCTCACCGTCAGCAGCCACGTCGCTTCCGGCAGCCGAAGGTGAGCCACCCTCCGCAGCGGCGCCGGGGGCGAGGTGAGCGGCAAGCGCGCCGCGGCGTGGTGGGGCGGCAAGGGCGCGGACCTCGGCGAGGCCGCGGTCGAGCACGAGGGCGCCGAGGCCCCGGCCGCGGGCGGCCGGGTCGACGAGGCCGGTGAAGGCGGCGCCGCCCAAGATCGGGCGAGCCGCGCCGGCCGCCGTCAGCCGGCCGCCGGCGTCGCGGCGGGCGAAAGTCACGACGCCCTGGCCTGCCCAGCGGCCGGCAAGGAAACCGGGCTCGACGGCGAGCGGCAGCCCGCCGTCGGCCTCGAAGCAGCGCTCGGCCAGGGCGACCAGCTCCGGGGGCACGCCCGAGAAGCCGTCCCACCCGGTCCCGTCGGTCATCCCGGCAGCCTAGGCGAGGCCACCGGGACGCATCGATCTATTTCACGCCGGCGGCGTCCATGCCGCGGAGCTCCTTCTTCAGCTCGCCCATCTCGTCGCGGATCCGGGCCGCCAGCTCGAACTGCAGCTCGCGGGCCGCGCCCAGCATCTGCTCGTTGAGGTCCTGGATGAGCTGGGCCAGCTCGGCGCGGGCCATGCCCTCGCGGGCCGGGACCGCCGCGCCGCGAGCCTTCGAGCGGGTCTCGGGCACCGGCGCCTTGCCGCGCGAGACCTGCCGGCCCCCGCCACCGACCATCGGGCTGACCGCGGCGTCGGTGTCCTCGGCCTCGCGGTAGATGTCGTCCAGGATGTCGTGGATCTTCTTGCGGAGGGCCTGCGGCTTGATGCCGTTCGCCTCGTTGTGGGCGATCTGCTTGGCCCGGCGCCGGTCGGTCTCCTCGATGGCGTCGCGCATCGACGGCGTCATCTTGTCGGCATACATGTGGACCTCGCCGGAGACGTTACGGGCGGCCCGGCCGATCGTCTGGATCAGCGACCGGCCGCTGCGCAGGAAGCCCTCCTTGTCGGCGTCGAGGATCGCCACCAGCGACACCTCGGGCAGGTCGAGACCCTCACGGAGCAGGTTGATGCCGACGAGCACGTCGTAGTCGCCCTTGCGCAGCTCTTTCAGCAGCTCGACGCGGCGCAGCGTGTCCACCTCGGAGTGCAGGTAGCGCACCCGGATGCCGTTCTCCAGCAGGTAGTCGGTGAGGTCCTCGGCCATCTTCTTGGTCAGGGTGGTCACCAGGACCCGCTCGTCGCGCTCGGTCCGCAGCTTGATCTCGTGCATCAGGTCGTCGATCTGGCCCTTGGTCGGCTTGACCACGACCTGCGGGTCGACCAGGCCGGTGGGGCGGATGACCTGCTCCACGTACTCGCCCTGGGCCTGCTGCATCTCCCACGGGCCAGGCGTGGCGGACAGGAACACCATCTGCCCCACCCGCTCGAGGAACTCGTCGAAGCGCAGCGGCCGGTTGTCGGCCGCGCTGGGCAGCCGGAAGCCGTGCTCGATGAGGATCCGCTTGCGCGAGGCGTCCCCCTCGTACATGCCGCCGATCTGCGGGATCGTCACGTGCGACTCGTCGATGATCGTCACGTAGTCGTCCGGGAAGTAGTCGAGCAGCGTGTACGACGGCTCGCCGTACGTCCGGCCGTCCATGTGCATCGAGTAGTTCTCGATGCCGTTGCAGAAGCCGACCTGGCGCATCATCTCGATGTCGTACGTGGTCCGCATGCGCAGCCGTTGCGACTCGAGCAGCTTGCCCTGCCGGTCGAGCTCGGCCAGCCGCTCCTCCAGCTCGGCCTCGATGTCGCGGATCGCCCGCTCCATCCGCTCCGGGCCGGCCACGTAGTGGGTCGCCGGGAAGATGACCAGCTCGTCCACCTCGCGCACGATGTCGCCGGTCAGCGGGTGCAGGTAGTAGAGCTTCTCCACCTCGTCGCCGAAGAGCTCGACCCGCACGGCCAGCTCCTCGTAGGCCGGGATGATCTCCAGCGTGTCGCCCCGGACCCGGAACGTGCCCCGCTGGAAGGCCATGTCGTTGCGCGAGTACTGGATGTCGACCAGGCGGCGCAGCAGCTGGTCGCGGTCGACCTCGCCGCCGACCTTCACCTTGACGGCGCGCTCGAGGTACTCCTGCGGGGTGCCCAGGCCGTAGATCGCGCTGACCGTGGCCACCACGATCGTGTCGCGCCGGGTCAGCAGCGACATGGTGGCCGAGTGGCGCAGCCGCTCGACCTCCTCGTTGACCGACGAGTCCTTCTCGATGTAGGTGTCGGTCTGGGCGATGTACGCCTCGGGCTGGTAGTAGTCGTAGTAGCTGACGAAGTATTCGACGGCGTTGTTCGGCAGGAGCTCGCGGAGCTCCTTGGCCAGCTGGGCGCACAGGGTCTTGTTCGGCGCGAGCACCAACGCGGGCCGCTGCAGCTTCTCGATGAGCCAGGCCGAGGTAGCGCTCTTGCCGGTGCCGGTCGCGCCGAGCAGCACGGTGTTGCGGTCGCCGCGCCGGACCCGTCGCTCCAGCTCAGCGATGGCGGCGGGCTGGTCACCGGCCGGCTGGAATTCGCTGACGACCTCGAACCGGCCGTCGAGTCGTGGGATGTCGAGCGCCATGGGGACCACCGTACGTCGGGGGTACGACAAGTTTCCGCGCACGACTTCGGCCTTGGGCGAACCCCGTGCTCAGGGTGCACATTCGGCCCGGTTGTCGCTGTTGCGTACGTCACTTAGCCTGGTCGGGTAGGCCGCTCGCGGCGGCCTGCCGGATCGAGCGGGATCACCACACGGTTCCCTCGCCCGGCCCGTGGTCGCTGCGCCCCGGTCACACGGCGAGCGCACCCACGGCGGTCGCGCCCCGCGCTGACCGGCCGCCGCGGGCGCCTGACAAGCCAGTTTCGGGACCCCCGGGCGGTATGCGGTGATGCCCGGCCGGGAGCGGAAAGGGTCAGGACGGCTGCCAGCCAGTAGCCTCGGCCCACTCGTCGGCGGCGCGGGCCTCCTCGTCGAACCAGGGTTCCTTGGCCTCGCCGTACGTGTAGCGGTCCTTGTGCTCCTGGGACCAGGCGGCCTTGGCCGCCGCGTAGCCCTCGCGGGCCGACGGCACCGCGCGCAGGTGGTCGCGCATGAGCAGGGCGAAACGCCAGCCGGGGGAACCGGCGACCCGGACGTGCAGGTTGACCGGGCGGCCGGGGTCGGCCGAGCCGTGCAGCCGCTTGGGCCAGGTCTCGCCGGGCAGGCCGCGGGCGTTGTCGGCCCACTCCCCCGCGCGGCGGGGCAGGCCGGCGGCGCCGAGCGCGCCGGCCAGCTCGTCGGCCTCGTCGAGGGTGCGCACGGCCAGCATGAGGTCGATGATGTCCTTGGCCGGGAGCCCGGGGACGGCGGTCGAGCCGATGTGCGACACCGTGGTCGCCGGGTGGTCCCGCAGGGCGTGCCGGATGCGGGCCATGATCCGCTCGGCGGTGGCCGGCCACTGCGGGTCGGGGTCGGCGATGTGCAGGTCGCGCGGGGCCTGGGCCGACCTGCCGGCGCGCAGGTTGCGCTCGTACGGGATCAGGCGCTGCCGGTGCACGGAGTCGACCCGTTTCTCCAGCTCGGCCTGGGCGCCGTCGTTGACCAGCAGCACGTCGGCCGCGGCCCGGCGCTCGGCGTCGCCGGCCTGGGCGGCGATGCGCGCGGTGGCCTGCTCGGTGGTCATGCCGCGGGTCTGCACGAGCCGGCGGATCCTCGTCGCCGGGGCCGCCTCGACGACGATCACCAGGTGGAACGAGGCGGCCTGGCCGGTCTCGACCAGCAGCGGGATGTCGCTGACGACGACGGCGTCCGGGTCGGCGGCCGCGTGCAGCTCGGCCGCCCGGGCCCGTACGCGCGGGTGAATGATCTTTTCCAGCCGGCGCCGGGCTTCGTCGTCGCCGAAGACCTTGGCGGCCAGCGCCGGACGGTCGAGCGCGCCGTCGGCCGTCAGCACGCCGGCCCCGAACGCCGTCACGATCTCGGCCAGCCCGGGCGTGCCCGGCTCCACCACCTCGCGGGCGAGCACGTCGGAGTCGACGATGACCGCGCCGTGACGCGCGAGCCGGCGCGCCACCGCGCTCTTGCCCGCGCCGATCCCGCCGGTAAGACCCACCCTCAGCACGTGCCCAGTATCGCCGCCGGGCCGGGTACGGCGAAAGGCCGCCCCGACCGGAGTCGGGACGGCCTTTCGCGTGCTGCTAGGTCAGAGCTGAGGTCAGCTCTTGCCGCCGGCGAGCTTCTCGCGCAGAGCGGCGAGGGCCTCGTCGGTGGCCAGGGTGCCCGCGGGCTCCTCGGACGCCCGGGCCGGGGCCGACGAGCTGGACGAGCTCGTCGAGGTGGAGGACGACGTGGTGGTCGCGCCCGTGCCGGCCGGAACCGGGTTGAGGGCGGCCTCGGCGTCGGCCTCGCGGGACGCCTGCACCTGCTTGGTGTGGGCCTCCCAGCGCTCGCGCGCGTCGGCGTACTGCTTCTCCCAGGCCTCGCGCTGCTTGTCGAAGCCCTCGAGCCACTCGCCCGTCTCCGGGTCGAAGCCCTCCGGGTAGATGTAGTTGCCCTCGTTGTCGTACGTGGCGGCCATGCCGTAGAGGGTGGGGTCGAAGTGCTCCTCGCCCTCCACGAAGTTCTCGTTGGCCTGCTTGAGCGACAGCGAGATGCGACGGCGCTCGAGGTCGATGTCGATGACCTTGACGAGGACGTCGGAGCCCACCTGGACGACCTGCTCGGGCAGCTCGACGTGCCGCTCGGCCAGCTCGGAGATGTGCACCAGGCCCTCGATGCCGTCGTCGACGCGGACGAAGGCGCCGAACGGAACCAGCTTGGTGACCTTGCCCGGCACGATCTGGTTGATCGCGTGGGTCCGGGCGAACTGGCGCCACGGGTCCTCCTGCGTCGCCTTCAGCGACAGGGAGACGCGCTCACGGTCCAGGTCGACGTCGAGCACCTCGACCTCGACCTCCTGGCCGACCTCGACCACCTCGGACGGGTGGTCGATGTGCTTCCAGGAGAGCTCGGAGACGTGCACGAGGCCGTCCACGCCGCCCAGGTCGACGAAGGCGCCGAAGTTGACGATCGAGGACACGACGCCCTTGCGGACCTGGCCCTTCTGCAGCTTGTTGAGGAACTCGGTGCGGACCTCGGACTGCGTCTGCTCGAGCCAGGCGCGGCGGGACAGGACCACGTTGTTGCGGTTCTTGTCCAGCTCGATGATCTTCGCCTCGAGCTCGCGGCCGACGTACGGCTGCAGGTCGCGGACGCGCCGCATCTCGACCAGGGAGGCCGGCAGGAAGCCACGGAGGCCGATGTCGAGGATGAGACCACCCTTGACGACCTCGATGACCGAGCCGCGGACGACGCCGTCGTCCTCCTTGATCTTCTCGATGGTGCCCCAAGCGCGCTCGTACTGCGCGCGCTTCTTCGAGAGGATCAGACGGCCTTCCTTGTCCTCCTTGGTGAGGACGAGGGCTTCGATGTGGTCACCGACCGACACCACTTCCGCGGGGTCCACGTCATGCTTGATCGACAACTCGCGCGAGGGGATGACGCCCTCGGTCTTGTAGCCGATGTCGAGCAGGACCTCGTCCCGATCGACCTTGACGACGGTGCCTTCGACAATGTCGCCGTCGTTGAAGTACTTGATGGTCTCGTCGATGGCGGCGAGGAAAGCTTCCTCAGAGCCGAGATCGTCGACGGTGACCTTGTTGGCGCTCGAGGTGGCCTCGATGCTGCTCGTCATGTGGACTGTTGCTCCGAACGGATGGGTGTCGTGGTGTCTCTCGCGCTCCACGGAACTGCCGCCGGGCACGGCACGAGCAACCAGATGACGACCAGTCGATCATGTCGGGACCGGCGACCACGGAACCTGCTCCCTGCCGAGGCACACGATCCGCGAGCGCATCGACTAGCTTACCGTGCGCATTACCACAGGTTGCAAGCCCTCCTGACGAGCGCGGCACATTGTTGCCGCGAAACCCCACACCATGCCCTTTATGTGCCGATTCGGGGCGGCGGCGTGCCCTGCCGTACCGTGGCGCGGTGATCGAAAACGCTGTCAGCGACGACGAGAGCCGGCGCGCGAGCCGCGGCTGGTGGGACTCCGACGCCGACGAGTACCAGGCCGAGCACGGCGCCTTCCTGGGCGATCTCGACTTCGTGTGGTGCCCGGAGGGCCTGCGCGAGGCCGACGCCCACCTGCTCGGCGACGTCCGCGACCGGCGGGTCCTCGAGCTCGGGGCGGGCGCGGCGGCCGGGGCCCGGTGGCTGGCCGGGCAGGGCGCGGAGGTGACCGCCCTCGATCTCTCGGCCGGCATGCTGCGGCATGCGGCGGCGGCCGCGGAGCGTACGGGCGTGGTGGTGCCCTTGATCCAAGCGGACGCGCTGGCCCTGCCGTTCGCGGACAGCGTATTCGACATCGTCTGCACCGCCTTCGGGGCGATCCCGTTCGTGTCCGACTCGGCCGCGGCCATGCGCGAGGTGGCCCGGGTGCTGCGCCCCGGCGGCAGCTGGGTCTTCTCGGTCACCCACCCGATGCGCTGGATCTTCTGGGACGAGCCGGACGAGACCGGGCTGATCGCCCGCAACTCCTACTTCGACCGTACGCCGTACGTGGAGCGCGACGAGTCGGGCGCGGTCACCTACATCGAGCAGCACCGCACGATCGGCGACCGGGTCCGTGAACTGGTCGCGGCCGGCTTCGAGCTGCGCGACCTGATCGAGCCCGAGTGGCCGGCCGGGCACGAGCAGACCTGGGGCCAGTGGAGCCCGCTGCGCGGCCGCCTGTTTCCCGGAACGGCCATCTTCGTGACCCGTTTGCCCTGATCCGGCCCGGGTATCGCCCGGTCATGAGCAAAGACCTGAGCAAGGGCGACGACGTCACCTGGAAGAGCCACGGCCAGACCGTGCACGGCGAGGTCGAGCAGAAGATCACCAAGCGGACCGAGGCGGCCGGGCGCACCGTCGACGCCTCCCCCGACGACCCGCAGTACAAGGTCAAGAGCGACAAGACCGGCCGCGAGGCGGTCCACAAGCCGGGCGCGCTGCACCATGGCTGACGACGTCTACGCCGACTTCAAGTCGGCCGTGAACATGACCGCGGGCGAGATCGAGAAGTGGCTCACGACCGACGAGTCGAAGGACGTCGGCCAGAAGCCGTCGTCCGGCGGCGAGTCGGTCGGCCACGACTCCGGCCGCAAGATCGTCAAGATCCTCGGCACCAAGAAGGCCGACCTGACCGAGGCCGACGAGGCGCACATGCGCAAGGTCGTCGGTTACGTGCACCGCCATCAGGCGCAGCGCCCCTCCGGCGACGTCTCGGAGACCAAGTGGCGGTACTCGCTGATGAACTGGGGCCACGACCCGCTCAAGAAGTAGCGGGTCACAGCACCCCGGTGTCGAGCAGCCCGCCCAGCACCGCGAGGGCGGCCGGGATGAGCCGGTAGTAGACCCAGGTGCCGCGGCGGTCGCTGTCGACCAGGCCGGCCTCGCGCAGCACCTTGAGATGGTGCGAGATGGTCGGCCCGGTCAGGTGGAACGCGCCGGTGAGGTCGCAGACGCACACCTCGCCGCCGCGGGCCGAGGCGATCATCGACAGCAGCCGCAACCGCACCGGGTCGCCGAGCGCCTTGAACATCGGCGCGAACGTGTCGGCCTGGGCGGGATCGAGCGGTTCACGCCTCAGCGTCGCCGGGCCGCCGGGGCTCGTCGTGTGGCTCGTCATGAGCCACACGTTTGCAGAGCCCCGCAACCACGTCGCGCTCTCATCTCGTCACCATGCGCGCCGGGGCTCAGTGGTCGGCGCCGTTCCAGTCGCGGCCGGAGCCGACCGAGACCTCCAGCGGCACCGACAGCGGGTGGGCGTTGCCCATCTCGCGCCGGACCAGCGCCTCCAGGGCCTCGTGCTCGCCCGGGGCCACGTCGAAGACGAGCTCGTCGTGGACCTGCAGCAGCATGCGCGAGCGCAGCCCGGCCTCGCGGATGGCCCGGTCGACCCGGAGCATGGCGACCTTGATGATGTCGGCCGCCGAGCCCTGGATCGGGGCGTTCAGGGCCATCCGCTCGGCCATCTCGCGGCGCTGGCGGTTGTCGCTGGACAGATCGGGCAGGTAGCGGCGCCGGCCCAGGATGGTGGCCGTGTAGCCGTCCTTGCCGGCCTGGCGCACCACCTTGTCGAGGTACTCCCGGATGCCGCCGAAGCGCTGGAAGTACTCCTCCATCAGGCCGCGGGCCTCCTCGACGGGGATGGTGAGCTGGTTCGACAGGCCGAACGCGCTCAGCCCGTAGGCCAGGCCGTAGTTCATGGCTTTGATCTTGCGGCGCTGGTCGGGGACGACCTCCTCGACCGGGACGTGGAAGACCGAGGACGCGGTGGCCGCGTGGAAGTCGAAGGCCGAGTTGAAGGCGGCGATCAGCGCCTCGTCCTCGGACAGGTGGGCCATGATGCGCATCTCGATCTGGCTGTAGTCGGCCGTCATGAGCGTCTCGAAGCCCTCGCCGACCACGAACGCGCGGCGGATGCGCCGGCCCTCCTCGGTGCGGATCGGGATGTTCTGCAGGTTGGGGTCGGTCGAGGAGAGCCGGCCGGTGGCGGCCACGGTCTGGTTGAACGTGGTGTGGATGCGCCCGTCGTCGGAGACCGACTTGAGCAGGCCGTCGACGGTCGACTTGAGCTTGGCCACGTCGCGGTGGCGCAGCAGGTGCTCCAGCAGCGGGTCGCCGGTCTGCGCGAACAGGCTCTGCAGGGCGTCGGCGTCGGTCGTGTACCCCGACTTGATCTTCTTGGTCTTGGGCAGGCTCCGCTCCTCGAACAGGATCTGCTGGAGCTGCTTGGGCGAGCCGAGGTTGAACTCGCGGCCGACCACCTCGTGCGCGGCCTGCTGGGCGGCCTTCACCTCGGCCGCGAAGTGCGCCTCGAGCTCGGAGAGGTACTGGGTGTCGGCCGCGATGCCGAGGTGCTCCATCTCGCCCAGGACCTCGGACAGCGGCTGCTCGACCTCGGTCAGCAGGGTCTGCGACTCGCCGCCGTCGCGCGAGAGCTCCTCGGTCAGCACGTCGGCCAGGTCGAGGGTGGCCCTGGCCCGCAGCATCACGTTCTGCTCGGCGAGGCTGTCGGCGGCCTCGCCGCTCTCGGCGCCCAGGCCGGAGAGCAGGTCGAGCTGGCCGGTCTCGGGCTCCTCGACGCGCAGCTCGCGCTTGAGGTAGCGCAGGGCCAGGTCGGTCAGGTCGTACGCCCGCTGGTCGGGCTTGGCCAGATAGGCCGCGAGGGCGGTGTCGACGCGCACGCCGGCCAGGCGCCAGCCGTGGGCCCGCATGGCCAGCGCGGCCGGTTTCGCGTCGTGCACGACCTTGGGCCGCTCGGGGTCGGCCAGCCACCGGCTGACGGCCTGCTCGTCGGCCTCGTCCAGCGCGGCCGGGTCGAACCAGGCGGCCGGGCCGTCCCCGGTGGCGATGGCGACGCCGGTGAGCGTGCCCGTGCCCCGGCCGAAGGTGCCGGTGACGGCCACGCCGACGGGAGCGGCGGCGGCGTGCTCGGTGAGCCAGCCGGCCACCTCGCCGGCGCGCAGCACGCGGCCCTCGAGGTCGAAGCCGGACTCGGCCTCCGGCTCGACCGCGTCGAGGTAGGAGTAGAGACGCTCGCGCAGCACCCGGAACTCGAGCGCGTCGAAGACCTGGTGCACGGCCTCGCGGTCCCAGCCGTGCCACTGCGTGTCCTCGGGGCCGACCGGCAGCTCCAGGTCGGTGCGCAGAGCGTTCATCCGGTAGTTGCGCATCACGTCGGCCAGGTGGGCCCGCAGGTTGTCGCCCACCTTGCCCTTGATCTTGTCGACGTGGGCGATGACGCCGTCGAGGTCGCCGTACTCCTTGATCCATTTGGCGGCGGTCTTGTCGCCGACCCCGGGCACGCCGGACAGGTTGTCGCTGACCTCGCCGACCAGGGCGGCCTTGTCCCGGTAGCGCTCGGGACGCACGAGGTACTTGGCCTCGATGGCGTCGGGGGTCAGGCGCCAGACCTCGGACACGCCGCGGGCCGGGTAGAGGATCGTGACGTGCTCGCCGGCGAGCTGGAAAGAGTCGCGGTCGCCACTGGAGATCAAGACCTCCATGCCGGCCGCGCTGGCCTGCCCGGACAGGGTGGCGATGACGTCGTCGGCCTCGAAGCCCTCTTTCTCCACGACCTGGATGCGCAGGGCGGCCAGGATCTCCTTGATCAGCGGCACCTGGCCGACGAACTCGGGCGGGGTGGCGGCGCGGCCGGCCTTGTACTCCGGGTAGATCTCGGTGCGGAAGCTTTTACGGGAGACGTCGAAGGCGACCACGATGTGCGTCGGCTTCTCGTCGCGCAGCATGTTGATCAGCATCGAGGTGAAACCGAAGACCGCGTTCGTGTGCTGCCCGGTCTGGGTGCTGAAGTTTTCCTTGGGCAGCGCGTGGAACGCCCGGTAGGCCAGCGAGTGGCCGTCGAGCAGCAGCAAACGGGGGGTCTGGGCGTCATCGCTCACGTCCGTGAACTCTAGTCGTGAGGTACGACAGAAACCCGGACCACCCCGCTCGCTTAGAGCACCTTGCTCAGAAATGCCCTGGTTCGCTCGTGCTGCGGATTCGCGATGACCTCGCGCGGAGCCCCCTGCTCCACGACGACGCCGCCGTCCATGAAGATCAGGTTGTCGCCGACCTCGCGGGCGAAGCCGATCTCGTGGGTGACCACGACCATCGTCATCCCGTCCCGGGCGAGGTCCTTCATCACGTCCAGGACCTCACCGACCAGTTCCGGGTCGAGCGCGCTGGTCGGCTCGTCGAACAGCATCAGCTTGGGGCGCATGGCCAGGGCCCGGGCGATCGCCACCCGCTGCTGCTGGCCGCCGGAGAGCTGACCGGGGTACGAGCCGGTCTTCTCGCCCAGGCCCACGCGTTCGAGCATCGCGACCGCGCGGTCGCGTACGTCCGCCTTGGCCTCTTTCTTGACCCGGCACGGCGCCTCCATGACGTTCTGCAGGACCGTCATGTGCGGGAACAGGTTGAAGCGCTGGAAGACCATGCCGATCGAGCGCCGTTGCTTGGCCACGTCCTTCTCGCCCAGCTCGTGCAGCTTGCCGCCGCGCTCGCGGTAGCCCATCAGATCGCCGTCGACGAAGATCCGGCCGGCGTTGATCTTCTCCAGGTGGTTGACGCAGCGCAGGAACGTCGACTTGCCCGAGCCCGACGGGCCGAGCACGCAGCACACCTCGCCGCTCCTGACGACCAGGTCGATGCCCTTGAGGACCTCGAGCGAGCCGAACGACTTGTGCACATTGTCGGCGCGCACCATCTCGGTCGTACCGGTCATCTGCCCTCCCCGGTGTCGATGACCCGGCCGCCCTGCTCGACCTCGATGTCGCGCAGCCGCTGCCGGGCCCTGGCGGCGGCCCCGTAGCCCTTGCCGTAGTGCCGTTCGAGGAAGAACTGGCCGATCATCAGCACGGTACAGATGATCAGATACCAGATCACCGCGGCCACCAGCACCGGGAAGACCACGAAGGTCCGGGCCGAGACGGCGTTGAGCTGGAACCAGAGCTCGCCGGCGACCGGGACGTACGCCACCAGGGACGTGTCCTTGACCATGGCGATGGTCTCGTTGCCGGTCGGCGGCACGATCACCCGCATGGCCTGCGGCAGGACGATGCGCCGCAGCACCTGGAAGCGGGACATGCCCAGCGCGACCGCGGCCTCGGTCTGCCCCTCGTCGACCGACTGCAGGCCGGCCCGGACGATCTCGGCCATGTACGCGGCCTCGGACAACCCCAGCGCGAGCATGCCGGCCACGAAACCGGCCAGCAGGTCGGCCGCCCGGATGCTGTAGAACTGCCCGTTGAAGTTGTCGATGCCGAACAGGTCGCCGATCTGCTTGTCGAACGGCAGGCCGAAGCCGACCCGGCTCCACAGGATGTTCAGGTTGCCGAACAGGATGGCCAGGATCAGGCGGGGCACGGCCCGGAAGAACCAGGTGTAGACGAACGCCACCGACGACAGGATCCGGTTCGGTGACAGCCGCATGACGGCGAGCACGACGCCGAGGGAGATGCCGATCGCCATCGACGTGACGGTCAGCAGCAGCGTGCCCCGCAGGCCCTCGAGCACCGGGCCGGTGAACATGACCCCGCGCTTGCCCTCCTCGTAGGACGAGAAGATGAACGACCAGCGGAAGTTGTCGTTGGTCGCCAGCAGGTGCACGAACATCGCGGCGAGCACCGCCAGGACCGCGATGGTCACCCAGCGCCCGGGGTGCCGGACGGGCACGGCCTTGATCGGTTCCGGCCGTGCCCGCTCGGTGGTTGTCTGGTCGCTCATGTGTGGCGGATCAGACCGACGGGTTCACTTCGGCAGTGGTGACCGCACCCGCGGTGACGCCCCACTTGTCGAGGATCGTCTTGTACGTGCCGTCGGCGATCAGCGCCTTGACGGCCTCGCCGATGACGTTGGCGAACTCGGTCTGGTCCTTGGCCACCACGTAGCCGTACGGGGCCGAGTCGTAGATGTCACCGACCAGCTCGAGCGTGCCGTTGGTCTGCTTCACCGCGTAGGCCACGATCGGCGAGTCGGCCAGCATGGCCTCGTCCTTGCCGGTGTTGACGGCGTTGGTCGCGTCCGACTGCTTCTGGTACTGGTCGATCGTGATCTTGGCCTTGCCGGCGTCGGTGCACTTCTTCGAGCGCGCGTTCAGGTCGTCGACCTGCACGGTCGCGGTCTGCACGGCGATCTTCTTGCCGCAGACGTCGTCCGGGTTGATCGTGGCGCCCTTCTTGGCCGCCCACTGCGTGCCGGCCGAGAAGTAGGAGATCATGTTGACCTCCTTGAGCCGGTCCGCGTTGATCGTGAAGGACGAGACGCCGACCGCGTACTTGTCGCTGCCGACGCCCGGGATGATGCTGTCGAAGGTCGCCGACTGCCACTCGGTGGTCAGGCCGAGCTTCTGCGCGACCGCGTTGAACAGGTCGACGTCGAAGCCGATGACCGTCTTGCCGTCGGTGTCGAGGTACTCGTTCGGCGCGTACGACGAGTCGGTGCCGATGACCAGCTTGCCGGCGCTCTTGATGTCGGCCGGGACCTTGTCGGCCAGCGAGGTGTCGGCGGAGGCGCTGGGCGCCGGGGCGCCGCTCGAGCCCGAGTCGTCGGACTCCGAGCCGCAGGCGCCCATCGACAACGTCAGCGCCGCCGCGGCGGCCAGGCCGAGGATCGCCCGGCGGCCTGAGGGGGTGCGGAACATGATGACTCCTAGTCGTCCAAAGGGGTGTTACGCGACGCCGAGGTAGGCGTCCTTGACCGCCGGGTCGTGCAGGAGCTCGGAGCCCGAGCCTTCCTTGACGATCCTTCCGGTCTCCAAGACGTACGCACGATGCGCGCGCGACAATGCCTGCTGCGCATTCTGCTCCACCAGCAGCACGGTCGTGCCCTGTTGGTTGATCTCCACGATGATGTCGAAGATCTGCTGGATGAGCATCGGCGCCAGGCCCATCGACGGCTCGTCGAGCAGCAGCAGCTTGGGCCGGCTCATCAGCGCGCGGCCCACGGCCAGCATCTGCTGCTCACCGCCGGACAGCGTGCCACCGGCCTGCCGCTCGCGCTCCTTGAGTCGCGGGAACAGGTCGAACGCCCGCTGGAGGTCCTCGTCGATCTCCGACCGGACCCGGCGGGTGTAGGCGCCCATCTCGAGGTTCTCCCGGACCGTCATGCCCGGGAAGATGCCGCGGCCCTCCGGCGACTGCGACACCCCGCGGATGACCCGCAGGTCGGCCCGCATCTTGGTGATGTCCTGACCGTCGAAGCGGATCTTGCCCTGACCGACCGGCCGCAAACCCGAGATGGCCCGCATCGTGGTCGACTTGCCGGCGCCGTTGGCGCCGATCAGCGCGACGATCTCGCCCTCGCCCACGGTCAGGCTGATGCCGTGCAACGCCTCGATACGCCCGTAGGCGACCGTCACGTTCTCCATCTCAAGCAGCATCGGTCGGCACTCCCAGGTAGGCGGCGATGACCGCCGGGTTCTCGCGCACCTCGGCCGGCGTCCCCTCGGCGATCTTCTTGCCGAACTCCAGCACGACGATCCGGTCGGTGACGCCCATGACCAGGCGCATGTCGTGCTCGATGAGCAGCACCGTGACCCCGGTGTCGCGGATCTTGCGGATGAGCTCGAGCAGGGACTCCTTCTCGGCCGGGTTGAAGCCGGCGGCCGGCTCGTCCAGGCAGAGCAGGCCGGGCTCGGTGGCCAGGGCCCGCGCGATCTCCAGCCGGCGCTGCTCGCCGTAGGCCAGGCTCCGGGCCAGTTCACCGGCCCGGTGCTCGATGCCGACCAGTTTGAGCAGCTCGGTCGCCTTCTCCCGGGCCGCCCGCTCCTCCAGCGTGTGCCGGGACAGACCGAAGACCTGCTGGCCCGTACGCCGTACCTGCTGGACCAGGCGGCCGAAGCCGCCCTTGGCGTCGACCTCGGTGAGCTCCTCCGGCTTGACCCGAACCCGCCAGACTCGGAAGAGCGCGCCGACCACACTGGTCTTGTGCCGGGCGTCCGCGCCGACCTGCACGTTCTCCAGCGCGGTCATTTCCGGGAACAACCGGATGTTCTGGAACGTCCGGGCGATACCGAGCCGGGTGATCTTGTGTCGCTGCTGACCGACCAGGGCCTTGCCCCGGAACCGGATGGCGCCGCTGGTCGGCTTGACCACGCCGGTCACCGCGTTGAAGCAGGTCGTCTTGCCGGCGCCGTTGGGGCCGATCAGGCCGAGGATCTCGCCCTCGCGGACGGAGAAGTCGACCCCGTCCAGGGCCGTCACGCCGCCGAAGCGGATCGTGACGTTGTCGACCTCGAGCAGATTGTTGCGCTCACTCACCGACGGCACCTTCCTTAGCCCGGTCCTCCAGCTCGACCTTGCGCCTTCGGCTGGGCAGCAGGCCCTGCGGCCGGAAGATCGTCATGACGATCAGCGCGACGCCGAAGATCAGCAGACGGTAGTCGGCGAACTCACGGAACCGCTCGGGCAGGTACGCCAGCAGGATCGCGCCCAGGGCCACGCCCAGCTGGTTGCCGGCGCCGCCGATGACCACCGCGGCCACCCACAGGATCGAGGTGAACAGGTCGAAGCCCTGCGCGTTGATGAACGTCTGCTTGCTGAAGAACAGCGCGCCCGACAGGCCGCCCAGCGCCGCGCCGATGGCGAACGCCCACAGCTTGTACTTGAACGTCGGCACGCCCATCACCTCGGCCGCGTCCTCGTCCTCACGGATCGCCAGCCACGACCGGCCGACCCGGCTGCGCTCCAGCCGGCGCACGCCCAGCATGCAGATGAAGACCAGGGTGATGGCCAGCCAGTAGAAGCCGATCACGTTGGACACGCTGAAGATCGGCCGGCCCGCGGTGATGCCCGGGAACCAGTCCATCCACTCCGGCCAGGAGCCCTCCGAGGGCACCGGCACGCCGGTGATGCCCCGGTTGCCGTTGGTGATGTCGGAGTTCAGGGCGAAGACCCGGATGATCTCACCGAAGCCCAGCGTCACGATCGCGAGATAGTCACCGCGCAGCCGCAGCGTCGGCCAGCCCAGGATCACACCCGACACCATCGTCACCGCGATGGCGATCGGGACGCACACCACCCACGGGAACTGCACGACCACCGGCGAGTTGGGCGAACCCAGGATCGCCACCGTGTAGGCGCCGACCGCGTAGAAGCCGATGTAGCCCAGGTCGAGCAGGCCGGCCAGGCCGATCACGACGTTCAGGCCGACCGCGACCAGCACGTAGACCGCGCACAGGAACAGCACCGAGGTGAAGTCCGTGTCCGGGGTGGTGATCAGCGGGATCTCGAGACCCGGCAGCGCGTACAGGAAGATGATGAAGGCGAAGAGCACCGAGATGCGCCAGCCGTACGGCAGGTTCGACCAGCGCTCCCGCAAACCGGTCACCGCGCGCACCCGACTCTCGTCGGCCTTCCGCGCGGAATCGACAACAGCCATCATGCCCGCGCCCTCCCCAGAGACTCGCCCAACAGACCCGTCGGGCGGAACAGCAACACGACCACGAGCATCACGAAGGCCACGACGTCCATCCACTCGTTGCCGAACACCCCGGCGCCGTAGTTCTCCACGATGCCCAGCAACAGGCCGCCCAGCAGGGCGCCGCGCAGATTGCCGATGCCGCCCAGCACCGCCGCGGTGAACGCCTTGATGCCGATCAGGAAGCCCACCGAGTACGTCGTGATACCGACCTTGACGTCGTAGAGCACCGACGCCGCGCCGGCCATCATGCCGCCCAGGATGAAGATCAGCATGATGACGCGGTCCTTGTTGACGCCCATCAGGGCGGCCACGTCCGGGTTCTGCGCCACCGCCCGCACACCCCGGCCGAGCCGTGTGCGGTTGATGAAGATGTCCAGACCGGCCAGCATCGCCAGCGCGCTCAGGATGATGCCGATCTGCAGGTTCGTGATGTCGGCGCCGAAGATCGTGAACTGCACCTTCGGCTGGACCAGGCTCGGCATGCCCCGCGGCTGCCGGTCGGTCAGCGCGCCGACCAGCTCGAACAGCGCCACCGAGGCGCCGATCGCGCTGATCAGGAAGATCAGGCTGGGCGCGTTGCGCTTACGCAGCGGCCGGTAGGCCACCCGCTCCACGATCAGCGCCGTGCCGCCCGAAGCGGCGCCGGCGGCCACGACCGCCAGCGCGATCAGGCCCAGCACCCCGAAGGTGCCCGGCGCCGCCGCCCCCACCCCGAACCCCAGACCGGCCCAGACGATCGTGGTAACGAACGTGCCGATCATGAAGACTTCGGAGTGAGCGAAGTTGATCAGGCGCAGGACGCCGTAGACCAACGTGTAACCGAGAGCGACCAGGGCATAGATGGCGCCCTGGGTCAGTCCCGTCACGGTGAGCGACATGAAGTTGTCGCCCAGGAATTCAAAGTTCAACGCGACTCCAGCGAAGGAAAGTCATACAGGACGTGCGGTCGGGAGCAAGAGCTCCCGACCGCACGTTTCGCAGCTCAGACAAACCGGATGAGAAGACCCTCAGGTCAGCTCTTCGGCGCCTCCTGGTCGGCCACGATCTTGCCGCCCGCGACCTTGTAGGCCCAGATCGCCACCGCCGACGGGTCGATCTCGCCGTTCTCCTGGAACTTGAAGTCCGTGGTCACACCCTTGCCGGTGTAGCCGTCGACGAAGGTCTCCAGCTTCTCGCGGGTGCCGTTGCCGGCCTTGATGCCCGCCAGCAGGATGTTCGCGGCGTCGAAGGCCTCGGCGCTGTACGTGCCGGCCTCACGGCCGGTCGCCGCCTTGTAGTCAGCCGCGAACGTGCCGCCCGCCTTCTCCGGCGGAACACACGGGCAGGTCAGGATCGCGCCCTCGGCGTTGGCCGCACCCGCGCCGTCGACGAACGCCTGGTCCTTCACACCGTCACCGGCGACGAACTTGGCCTTGCCGCCCGCGTCGCGGTACTGCTTGAGGAACGGAGCCGCCTCACGGTAGTAGCCGCCCCAGAAGATCGAGTCGGCGCCCGAGCTGTTGATCTGGGTGACCAGCGCGCCGAAGTCGGTCTGCTGCTCCTTGACCACCGCGTTGCCCGTCACGACCGAGCCCAGCGTCTTCTTCACCTGGTCGGCCAGGCCCTTGCCGTACTCCGACGCGTCGTCCACCACGAAGGTCTTCTGGACCTTCATGACGTCCTTCATGTACAGCGCCAGGCCGGGGCCCTGCGAGGCGTCGTTGCCCAGAGCGCGGTGGAACGTCTTGTCACCCTGGGCGGCCAGCGCCGGGTTGGTGGCCGACGGCGTGATGATCACGACGCCTTCCTTGCTCATGATCGGATTGGCCACCTTGGACTCACCCGAGAACGCCGGGCCGACCACGCCCAGGACCTTCGCGTCCTGGACGATCGAGGTCGCCAGACCCGAGGCCTGCGCCGGGTCGCCGGCGGAGTCCTTCTCGACCAGCTCGACCTTGCAGTCGCCGTTGGCCTTGTTGTATTGGTCGACGGCGAGCTTCGCGCCGTCGCGGATGTTGATGCCGAGCTGTGCGTTACCACCGGTCAGCGCGCCGAAGAACGCGATCTTGCTGCCACAGGCAGCCGCGTCCGACCCGCTGCCGCCGCCGTCCTCGTCATCCTTGGCACAGGCGGCCGCGCCCAAAAGAAGGCCGACCATTGCCACGCCGCCGATGGCTCGTGCGAGAGACTGCCTCAAGGTTGGAACCCTCCTCCATACCGAACCCACCGAGCCACTGGCGGCCGATTGGCACTTGCGTACCGTCGCAACCACGCCGTGCCCCGTTATGGGCCGGGACGCTATCCCAGGTTCACGGCCTGCCAAAAGACTTCGATCGGGCTTTCATCGAACCGTTACGTGTGGTGACGCCCCGGTCCGGGGAGGTGTTACAACCGCGGTACCCGCAAGATCAACTTTCGGTTGCCTCGGCGGTGCCCGCCTCCTGACCCTCCGCCAGGATCCGGTCCGCCACCTCACGCATCGTCATCCGGTGGTCCATCGCCGTGCGCTGAATCCACTTGAACGCCTGCGGCTCGGTCATCTGGTACTTCGTCATCAGCTCACCCTTGGCCCGCTCGACCGACTTGCGGGTCTCCAGCCGGTCGGTCAGGCCCGCCACCTCGGACTCCAGCGCGGAGATCTCCGAATAGCGCGACAGGGCGATCTCGATCGCCGGCACCAGGTCCGACTTCTGGAAAGGCTTGACGAGGTACGCCATCGCGCCGGCGGCCCGGGCCCGCTCCACCAGGTCGCGCTGGCTGAACGCTGTCAAGATCACGACAGGCGCGATCCGCCCCCCGGCGATCCGCTCGGCCGCGGCCAAGCCATCCATGATCGGCATCTTGATGTCGAGGATGACGAGATCCGGGCGGAGCTCCTCGGCCAGCCGGACGGCAGTCTCCCCGTCACCGGCCTCGCCGACCACGTCGTAGCCCTCCTCCACGAGCATCTCGGCGAGATCGAGCCGGATGAGGGCCTCGTCCTCGGCGATCAACACCCGCTTACGCTCGGCACCAGCCTGCGAGTCGGCCACGGAACTCCTACCCCCAACGATCCTGAAGACACGACACCCCGGTATGCGGGTGTCGCCGCCCTAAGCCTAGTAGGTAGGCTGTCCCTTGCTCGGGTCAGCGTGACCATGTCTCGCCTCGCCCGAGCATGCCGGGGTGGCGCAATCGGCTGACGCGGATCACTCAAAATGATTTGTCCGAAAGGACATGCGGGTTCGAATCCCGTCCCCGGCACACAGAAAACATGTCGTACCCCTGTTCGATAATCAGGGGCATGCATCCTCCGCAGCTGCGCGAAAAGGCCTTACGACTACGCGCCGAAGGCGTTCCTTTCGGTGATATCTGCCGGCGGCTGGGATTGTCCCGTCCGACCGTCGGACATTGGTTCTACGGCGAGCGGGCCCGCCGCCGGGCCGAGCTCGATGCCGAGGAGGGGCGCTGCCCCCGCTGCGCCCAGCCGCCGCGTTATCCGGATGATCAAGGCGCCTACGCCTACCTACTCGGTCTTTATCTCGGCGACGGCCATCTGGTGACCAAGGCGAAGGTCCCGGTGCTCCGCATTTACTGCGCCGACGCCTGGCCCGGGTTGATCGACGAGTGCGAGGCGGCCATGCTCACCGTCCTGGCCAAGAACGTGCAGCGAGTGCAGAAGGCGGGCTGCGTCGGAGTCCAGAGCTATTCAAATCATTGGCCTTGCCTTCTCCCTCAGCACGGCCCCGCACACAAGCATGAACGCCCGATCTTCCTGTCCGCCTGGCAGCAGCCGTTGATCGACGCGAATGCCGGATCTTTTCTGCGCGGGCTATTTCACTCCGATGGCTGCCGTGTTGCCAACCGGATAACGCGCGGCAAAAGAATTTACACGTACCCGCGCTACAACTTCTCCAACGAGTCCGCGGACATCATGCGGCTCTGCCAGCAATCGCTCGACCGGCTCGGCATCAGCTGGCGAATGTGCCGGCGCAACATGCTGTCGGTCGCGCGCCGGGAGGCGGTGGCGCGGCTGGACGAGTTCGTCGGCCCGAAGTGGTGATGCCGGTCCTGGGCTCCGTACGTCCGCCGGGAGTTCGGCCCTCCCAGCAGTCTCGAACGGTCGCCTGCGGCTTGTGCTACCGCGGCCTCATCCACGAGGTGTCCCATGCGATGGAGGCCTGCGGGGCCCGGACGGTGGGATTTCAGGAACGACAGGGATGCATGAGTGTCCGCGCGCGCTGGACCCCACTGACCCTGTCTCTATCCCCAGCACGGCCCCGGCGCGAAGCACCGTCGCAAGATCGCGTTGGCCAAGTGGCAACAGGAAGCGATCGACGGCAAGCCGGGGAGGTTCCTGCGCGGTCTCTTCCATTCCGACGACAGCCGGTGCCTCGCCGGGCTCGACATCGACTGGCGGATGGCGCGGCACAACACCTTGTCGGTGGCGCGCCGGGAGGCGGTGGCGCGGCTGGACGAGTTCGTCGGGCCGAAGTGGTGATCGTGCCCGTGGGCGCACAGTCCCGGAGCACCTTTGGGCAGACGGCTGGTCACAGTGGGTCATCACGCCGATCGTCTTAGCGCTCAGCGTGACGGGGGCGGTTTACTGTGTGTAGTACGGCCCGGCGATTTGGCTACCGAAGGTCGCGGCTGCTTGGTGCCTGCGGGCGATTTCCTGGTGGGTGCCGGCGCTTCGACGGTCGGCCGACCTTTTCGCCCGGTTTCCGGCTGTTGGGGGTCACTGTACGCCGGGCCCGGGGTCGGGGGCGCGGTTGTCCCACTCGGTGGCAGGGACGGCTCCCCGCTTGATGAAGGCCTGGGGGGCGAGGGCTGCGGGGGCGTGGAGGGCGACGCCGACTGTCTTACCTTTCGGCAGTAGTCGTCTATGGCGGGTTCGCTGCCCGCGGCGGCGACCAGTTTGCGTTTGTCGTGGCTGCTCAGGGGGGCACCGCCGCGCCAGGCTTCGCAGCGGGTGAAGCTGGCGATGTCGACCGTGGGGGCCGGGCCGGGCCGGCTGGGGGCCGGCCCGGTCGACGGGTTCGGGGACTTCGGCACGCCCGGGGACGGGGTGCCTGTTCTCGGCGCAGGTACGCCCAGCGCCGAGAACAGGCGGTGCGCGTGCTGCTGGGCTTCCTGGGGGAGGTTGCCGGTCCGGGCGGCGACCGCCGTTCCGGAGAGGAGCAGGAGAGCCAAGCCGGCCGTGACGGGCACGAGCACGGCCCGGGTCCTCGCCGGGCGGCGGGCGGCACGGGCAGCACGTTTGCGTTCGGCGGTGAAGGCGGCCGTGAACTCTTTCTCGCCGCTGAGTTCCGTGGCGGTCCCCGGGGCTCGGGCCGCGTCGATCAGTCGGCGCAGGCCGGGGTCTCCGGCGGCGAGGTCGGTCTCGGTGCTTCTCCGCTGGCGCATCGCATTCAGGAGAGCGCGCAGGTCCCGCATTCTGTTACACCCCCTGCCGGCTGGGGTGGGTGCGGTCGCGTACCTGGGGGTGGGCGGCGAGGCGCCGGAGTCCGCGCATGGCTGCTATTCGTACTGCTCCGGGTCGTTTGCCGAGGATGTCGGCGGTGGTGGTGGCGTCGAGGCCGATGACGACGCGCAGCATGACGGCTTCGGCCTGGTCGGCGGGGAGTTCGGCGATCAGGGCGAGGGCCCAGGCGGTGCCGTCGTTCTCGAGGGTGAGGGTGGCGGCGTCGGCCGGCGCGGGCGCGGCGGGAACGGGTGGGGCCGGGCGGCGGCGCAGGGTGTCGAGGCCGCGGTTGCGGGCGATGCGGAACAGCCAGCCGCGGAAGGCGGCGAGGTCGCCGTCGAAGCGGGCGAGGTCGCGGATGACCTGCAGCCAGGTTTCGCTGGCGGCGTCCTCGGCGTGGTCGCCGGCGATGACGCGCAGGTAGCGCAGCACTTGCGGGTGCAGGCCGCGCCACAGGGTGGCGAAGCCGCGGCGGTCGCCGTCGCGGGCGGCCAGCAGGGCGTCGGCCAGCGGGTCGTCGGGCACGGGGTCTCCCGGGGGTGGGGGCGTGCCGTTGTTACCCATCGGGGGCGGGCTGTGAACCTGGGCCCGTCCCCGATGGTGGTGCTCAGGGCTTGAGGACGACCTTCTCGCAGTTGTCCTCTTTGTTCTTGAAGATGTCGAAGCCGCGTTCCGCCTCGTCGAGCGGCAGGGTGTGGGTGATGATCCGGGTGGGGTCGATCTCGCCGCGTTCGATGCGCTCGAGCAGCGGTTTCATGTAGCGGTGGACGTGGCACTGCCCGGTGCGCAGGGTCAGCGACCGGTTCATCCAGGCGCCGGCCGGGAATTTGTCGAGCAGTCCGCCGTAGACGCCGATGACCGAGACCACGCCGCCGCTGCGGCACGAGGTGATGGCCTGGCGCAGCGCGTGCGGGCGGTCCGTCTCGGAGCGTACGGCCTGCTTGACCCGGTCGTACGCGGCGAGGTGGGCGCTGCCGTGGGTGGCTTCGAGGCCGACCGCGTCGATGCACTTGTCGGGTCCGCGCCCGCCGGTGAGTTCGAGCAGCTGGGACCGGACGTCGACCTCGTCGAAGTTGACCGGGATGTGGCCGGCCTCTTCGGCCATCCGCAGCCGGTACGGCTCCTTGTCGATGGCGATGACCTTCGCGGCGCCCAGCACCCGCGCGCTGTCCATGGCGAACTGGCCGACCGGGCCGGCCCCCCACACCGCGACCACGTCGCTGGGCTGGATGTCGCACATCTCGGCGCCCATGTAGCCGGTGGGCAGGATGTCGGAGAGGAACAGCGCCTGCTCGTCGGTCAGATCGGATTCGATCTTCAGGGGCCCGACGTCGGCGAACGGCACCCGCGCGTACTGGGCCTGGCCGCCCGCGAAGCCGCCGGTCAGGTGCGAGTAGCCGAAGATGCCGGCGACCGGGTGGCCGAACATCTTCTCCGAGATCCCGGCGTTGGGGTTCGAGTTCTCGCAGCAGGAGTACAGCTCGGCGGCGCACGCGGCGCAGGCGCCGCAGGCGATCGGGAACGGCACGACGACCCGGTCGCCGACGCGCAGCTTGTCGGCGCCGACGCCGGAGCCGACCTCGACCACCTCGCCCATGAACTCGTGGCCCATGATGTCGCCGTCCTGCATGGTCGGCACGTAGCCGTCGACCAGGTGCAGGTCGGAGCCGCAGATGGCGGTGGAGGTGATCCGCACGATGGCGTCGCGCTTGTTCAGGATCTTCGGGTCCGGCACGTCACGGACCTCGACCTTGTTGCGGCCGGCCCAGGTGTTGGCCCTCACGCGTCCGCTCCCTTCTCGAGTTCGGAGTCCGACAGCGGTTGCGCCGGACGTTGCGGGAACTCCTCGCGGGCCCGCTTGCCCCAGGGGGCGCCGTCGGACCGGACCACCTCGCCGGTCTCCAGCACCTGCTTGAACCGGCGCAGGTCGTCGTCGAGCTGCTGGTGCGGTTCCTCGCCGAAGTACTTGGCGACCGCCTTGCCGACCGCGCCGCCCGGGATCTCGTACACCAGGACGACGTGCACCTCGGTGCTCACCCCGTCCGGGGCCGGCACGAACCGGACCGTCCCGGCGTTCGGCACGTCGGGCCGGCCGGTCGAGCGCCAGGCGATCTTCTCGCCGGGCGTCTCCTCGATGATCTCCGCGTCCCATTCCACGTCCCGGCCGAACGGGGCGGCGGCCGTCCAGTGACTCGTCCGGTCACCGGTGGCCCGGACCTGTTCCAGGTGGGCCATGAAGGCCGGCAGGTTCTCCAGATCGCGCCAGAACGCGTACACCTCTGACGCGGGTTTGCGGACGGTTGTCGTAGCCGTCAGGTCCATGGTCTCTCCCTCGGGGTGGGCCGCACCGTCGGCGCGTACCCGACGGAATGGGCCCTAATCCACCGAACGGCGGGTGGGGCCGGGCGGCGAGTGTTGTCATGGACCGGACACGTTCGGCTGGAGGCCTCATGTTGTGGTCCGGTTCCTCGCCCCTGACGGTCATGCGGAACAGCATGTGGGGGTTTCTGATGTTCGCCGGGGTGGCCTGGCTGGCCATCGGGTGGAGCGTGCTGCGCCTGGAGCCGGCCGACATCGTCGAGGTGGCCGGGCCGGTCATCTTCTTCGGGGCACTCTGCGAGGCCGTACGGGCCCTGGCCGGCACCCGCACGTGGTGGCTGAACGCGGCGATGGCGGCGCTGTTCACCGCGACCGGGGTGATCGTGCTGGTGGACCAGGACGCGACGTACACGACGCCGGCCTCGCTGATCGGCTGGTTCCTGCTGGTGCGGGGCGCCGTGGACGTGGCCGTGGCGACGATGAACCGGGGCGCGGACCGGACGTGGGGCCTGATGTTGTCGCTGGGCGTGGCCCAAACCGCTCTGGGGTTCTACGCGTCGAGCCCGTTGTCGCGGTCGGCCGACCCGGTGATCGTCACACTGGGCGGGCTGGCGGTGTTGCGGGCGATCGCGGACCTGGTCACCTCGCTGCGGCTGCGCGAGGTTTCCGCCGTACGGCCGGAGGTGTTGACCTTGTCGCCGGAGCGCGAGGCGGGCGTGGCCGGATACTCGGCCGGTCTGACGGATTTCGAGACGGCGCCGGACAAACCGCGGGCGCGGCACCGGGCCATCGACGCCGACGCACGCACGTTCCACCAGGAGGTCGTCGAGACGACCCGGAACCTGGACGCGAAGATCGCCGAGGCCGGGGTGACGGGCACGGCCGTGCGCCGGTCGCCGTCGGAGGACGACGTCCCGGTGAGCATGGCGGAGGGCGAGCGCCGCTGAGAGACCAGTCTCCCCCGCCCCGCCGGGCCGGGATCCGCACGTCGGCCAGTCGCCGGGCCGGGATCCTGGACGGCGGGGCGTCCGCCTCAGGCGCGGGCTCCGACGCGGCGCAGCAGGCCCTCCTGGACGGCGCTGGCGATGTGCCGGCCGTCGCGGGTGAACATGCGCCCGCTGGCCAGGCCGCGGCTGCCGCTGGCGGACGGGCTGGTGCAGTCGTAGAGGAACCACTCGTCGGCCCGGAACGGCCGGTGGAACCAGAGCGCGTGGTCGAGGCTGGCCCCGATGACGCCGCCGGGGCCCCACACCTCGCCGTGCACCGAGAGCACCGAGTCGAGCAGGCTCATGTCGGAGGCGTAGGTCAGGGCGCAGGCGTGGATGAGCGGGTCGTCGGGCAGTTTGCCGTCGATGCGCATCCAGACGCGCTGCTGTTCGGTGGCCACGCGGTCGCCGGGCGGCACCCAGCCCGGCGTGTTGACGTAGCGGACGTCGACCGACTGGGGCGCGGCGGCGAAGGCGCCCCGGCGGGACGGGTACTTCTCCACCCAGTCGGCCATGGTCGGCACCTCGTCGGGGCCGGGCACGCTGTCGGGCAACGGCGTGTGGTGGTCGAGCCCCTCCTCCCGGACCTGGAAGGAGGCCGACATGAAGAAGATCGTCTTGCCGTGCTGCTGCGCGGTGGAGCGGCGCACCGAGAACGAGCGGCCGTCGCGGATGTTCTCCACGCTGAACCGGATCGGCTCGGTGGGGTCGCCCGGCCGCACGAAGTAGCCGTGCAACGAGTGGACCGGGCGGTCGTCCTGCACGGTCCGCCCGGCGGCGACCAGGGCCTGGCCGGCCACCTGGCCGCCGAAGACGCGCTGGGCGCCGGTCTGCGGGCTCTCCCCCAGGAAGGTCGCGCCGTCCAGCTGCTCGAGGTCGAGGATCTCGAGCAGCTGGTCGACGGCGGCCTGGCCGGAAAGAGTCACAGCGACGCGGGGTCGACCAGGTCGCCCAGCCGGTGCACGCGCAGGGTGTTGGTCGAGCCGGGCGCGTTCGGCGGGGAGCCGGCCACGACGACCACGTAGTCACCCGGCTTGGCCAGGCCGAGACCCAGCATCTTCGCGTCGACCTGCCGGAACATGTCGTCGGTGTGCTGCACGAAGTCGGTCAGGAACGTCTCCACGCCCCAGGCCACGGCGAGCTGGTTGCGGACCTCGGGAACCGGGGTGAACGCGTACAGCGGGAGCTCGCAGTGCAGGCGCGAGAGGCGCCGCACGGTGTCGCCGGTCTGGGAGAACGCGACCAGGGCCTTGGCCCCGATGTTGCGGGCGATCTGCGAGGCGGCCACGGTCAGCGCGCCGCCGTGGGTGCGCGGGTCGTGCTGCAGCCGCGGCACCGGGATCGAGCCGCCCTCGGTGGTGCTGACGATCTTGGCCATGGTGCTGACGGTGAGCACCGGGTACTTGCCGACCGAGGTCTCGCCGGAGAGCATGACCGCGTCGGTGCCGTCGAGCACGGCGTTGGCCACGTCGGAGGCCTCGGCGCGGGTCGGGCGGGAATTCTCGATCATCGAGTCGAGCATCTGGGTGGCCACGATGACCGGCTTCGCGTTCTCCCGGCACAGCTGCACGGCGCGTTTCTGCACCAGCGGCACCTGGTCGAGCGGGAGCTCGACGCCGAGGTCGCCGCGGGCGACCATGACGCCGTCGAAGGCGAGAACGATGGCCTCGAGGTGCTCGACCGCCTCGGGCTTCTCGACCTTGGCGATGACCGGGACGGTGCGCCCCTCCTCGGCCATGATCTCGTGGACGAGCTTGATGTCGTCGGGCGAGCGCACGAACGACAGCGCGACCAGGTCGACGCCGAGGCCGAGGGCGAAGCGCAGGTCCTCGGCGTCCTTGTCGCTCATGGCGGGCACGCTGACGGCCACGTTGGGCAGCGAGACGCCCTTGTTGTTGCTGACCGGGCCGCCCTCGACGACCAGGCAGCGGATGTCGTTGCCCTCGACGGTGGTGACCTGGACGGCGACCTTGCCGTCGTCGATCAGCAGCCGGTCGCCGGGCTTGACCTCTTGCGGGAGCTTGGAGTAGGTGCAGGAGACCCGGTCGGCCGTGCCGAGGATGTCGTCGCTGGTGATGGTGACGAGGTCACCGGTGTTCCAGACGTGCGGGCCGTCGGCGAACTTGCCGAGGCGGATCTTCGGGCCCTGCAGGTCGGCCAGGACCGCGACGGCCCGGCCGGTCTGCTCGGCGGTGCTGCGCACGAGTTCATACACCTTCTGGTGGTCCTCGTGGGCGCCGTGGCTGAAGTTCATACGGGCCACGTCCATGCCGGCCTCGACGAGGCCGAGCATGCGCTCGGGGGAGGCGGTCGCGGGCCCCATGGTGCAGACGATCTTTACGCGGCGTGTCACGGCCATCAGGCTAGTCTCTCTTCCTCATCGGCCTGGCGGCCGACCCCCGTCACCGGGATGAACGTCTGTAGGGCGGCGTGGGTCCCCGGAGTGGGTGGTCCGGGCGCGCTGCGCCGCCTGCGGGCTTCGACGACCGCGACTTCAGCTTATCGGCCCGCTTTGCGGTCTACTGGCGGGCATGGAACCAGGACGGGATTTCGTCGGCGTCGGGGTCGGCGCGATGGTCTTCGACGACGCCGGGCGGGTCTTTCTCGCTCGCCGCGGGCCGCAGGCCCGCAACGAGCAAGGGCTCTGGGAGTTCCCCGGCGGCATGGTCGACTTCGGCGAGCGGCTGGCCGACGCGGTGGTGCGGGAGTTCCAGGAGGAGTACGGGATGACCGTCGAGGTGACCGGGCTGATCGGGGTCTCCGATCACCTGCTGCCCTCCGAGGGGCAGCACTGGGTGTCACCTTCGTTCACCGCCCGCCACAAGGCCGGCGTCCCCCACATCAAGGAGCCGGGGAAGTGCACCGAGATCGGATGGTTCCGTCTCGGGGCACTCCCCCGTGAGCTCACAAAAGCGAGTCGTCAGACGCTCAACGGCTGGGCGTCGGCCCGGACCGGGGCCGGCAGCTCGCCGGTGGCGCCCAGGTAGCGGTGGATGGCCGCCGCGGCCGAGCGGCCCTCGGCGATCGCCCAGACGATCAGCGAGGCGCCGCGGTGCATGTCGCCCGCCACGAAGACGCCGGGGGCGTCGGTCTGCCACTCGGTGTCCGCGTCGAGCACGCCGCGGCGGTTGCGGGTGATGCCGAACTGAGCGAGTAGCGGCTGCTCCTCGGTGCCCTCGAAGCCGATGGCCAGCAGCACCAGGTCGGCCTTCAGGTCCCGCTCCGAGCCCGGGGTCACGGTGACCGTACGGACGCCGTCGACGCGCTGCACGGACACCTCGGCGACTCGGACGGCGGTCACGTTGCCCTCGTCGTCGCCGACGAACTCCTGCACGGCCACCCCGAAGACGCGCTCGCCACCCTCCTCGTGGGCCGGGTAGTTGCGCAGGATGACCGGCCAGGTCGGCCACGGGTGCAGCTCGCCCACCCGGACCTCGGGTGGCAGCGGGTACTGGTCGAGCTGGATGACGTTGGCCGCGCCCTGCCGGTGGGCCACGCCCAGGCAGTCGGCGCCGGTGTCGCCGCCGCCGATGATGACCACGTGCTTGCCCGCGGCGTCGATCGGCGTCGAGTCCTGCCGGCCGGCCACCACCCGGTTGGCCGGGACGAGGTGCTCCATGGCCAGGTGGACGCCGTTGAGCGAGCGGCCCGGGGTGTCGGCCGCGTCGCGGCCGGCGAGGGCCCCGGCCGCCAGCAGCACCGCGTCGAAGCGGTCCCGCAGGTCGTCGGCGGTGATGTCGACGCCGACCTCGACCCCGGTCTCGAAGACGACGCCCTCGGCCGCCATCTGGGCCAGCCGGGCGTCCACGACGCTCTTCTCGATCTTGAAGTCGGGGATTCCGTAGCGCAGCAGGCCGCCGATCTGGTCGTCGCGCTCGTAGACCGTGACCGCGTGACCGGCCCGGGCCAGCTGCTGGGCCGCCGCCAGCCCGGCCGGGCCGGAGCCGACGACCGCGACGCGCTTGCCGGACGACTGCGGCGCCGGCTGCGGGCGTACGTAACCCAGGTCGAACGCGTGGTTGGCGATCTCCACCTCGACCTGCTTGATGGTGACCGGGTCGTCGGCGATGCCGAGCACGCACGCCGCCTCGCACGGGGCCGGGCACAGCCGCCCGGTGAACTCCGGGAAGTTGTTCGTGGCGTGCAGCGCCTCCGCGGCCGCCTCCCACGCACCCGTACGGACCAGGTCGTTCCAGTCCGGGATGCGGTTGCCCAGCGGGCAGCCGTCGTGGCAGAACGGGATGCCGCAGTCCATGCAGCGGGTGGCCTGGTCGCGGATGAGCTCCTCGCCGGCCGGCGGGTACACCTCACGCCAGTCCTGGATGCGGACCGGCACCGGGCGGCGCTTGGGCAGCTGCCGCTCGTAACGCAGGAAACCGTTCGGATCAGGCACCCTTGACCCCCATGACCACCTCGTCGACGTTACGACCGGCGGCTTCGGCGGTCCTGATCAGCTCCATCACGCGCTTGTAGTCGCGCGGCACGACGGCGGTGAAGCGCCCCACCGCGGCGGTCCAGTCGGCCAGCAGCCGCTCGGCGACGGCCGAGCCGGTCTCGGCGAGGTGCTTCTCGACGAGCCCGCGCAGGGTCTGCTCCTCGTCCGCGGTCAGCGGGGCCAGGTCGACCAGCTCCGGGTTGACCCGGGCCGGGGCCAGGTCGAGCACGAACGCCTTGCCGCCGCTCATGCCGGCCGCGAAGTTGCGCCCGGTCGGGCCGAGCACCACCACGGTGCCGCCGGTCATGTACTCGCAGCCGTGGTCGCCGACGCCCTCGACGACCGTCTGGGCGCCCGAGTTGCGTACGGCGAACCGCTCGCCGGCCCGGCCGCGCAGGAACACCTCGCCCGCCGTGGCCCCGTACAGGATGGTGTTGCCGGCGATGATGTGCTCCTCGGCCACGAACGGGGCGTCCTCGGCCGGTCGCACGATCACGCGGCCGCCGGACAGGCCCTTGGCCACGTAGTCGTTGGTGTCGCCGATCAGCCGCAGGGTGACCCCGCGCGGCAGGAACGCGCCGAACGACTGACCGCCGGTGCCGCGCAGGGTGAACTCGATGGTGTCCTCGGGCAGGCCGGCCCCGCCGTAGCGGCGGGTCACCTCGCCGCCGAGCATCGCGCCGACGCTGCGGTGGTCGTTGCGCACGCCCACCTCGGCCCGGACCTGGGCCCCCTCGAGCAGGGCGGGCTGGGCCAGCTCGATGAGCTTGTTGTCCAGCGCCTTGTCCAGGCCGTGGTCCTGCGCGACGATGCCGCGCCGGGACGCGCCCTCCGCAAGCTCGGGCACGAACAGGATCGGCGACAGGTCGAGACCCTTGGCCTTCCAGTGGTCGACCGCGGGGCGTACGTCCAGGACCTCGGCGTGGCCGATGGCCTCGTCGATGCTGCGGAAGCCCAGCTCGGCCAGGTAGCCGCGGACCTCCTCGGCCAGGAACAGGAAGAAGTTCTCGACGAACTCGGGGCGGCCGGTGTACCGCTCGCGCAGCACCGGGTTCTGGGTGGCGATGCCGACCGGGCAGGTGTCGAGGTGGCAGACGCGCATCATGATGCAGCCGCTGACGATCAGCGGGGCGGTCGCGAAGCCGAACTCCTCGGCGCCCAGCAGGGCCGCCACGATCACGTCGCGGCCGGTCTTGAGCTGGCCGTCGACCTGCACCGTGACCCGGTCCCGCAGCTTGTTGAGCAGCAGCGTCTGCTGCGCCTCGGCCAGACCCAGCTCCCACGGGGAGCCGGCGTGCTTGAGCGAGTTCAGCGGGGACGCGCCGGTGCCGCCGTCGTGACCGGAGATCAGGATGACGTCGGCCTTGAGCTTGGCCACACCGGCCGCGACCGTGCCCACGCCGATCTCGCTGACCAGCTTGACGTGCACCCGCGACATCGGGTTGACGTTCTTCAGGTCGTGGACGAGCTGGGCCAGGTCCTCGATGGAGTAGATGTCGTGGTGCGGCGGCGGGGAGATCAGGCCGACGCCCGGGGTGGCGTGCCGGGTCTTGGCGACCCACGGCCACACCTTGTTGCCCGGCAGCTGGCCGCCCTCGCCGGGCTTGGCCCCCTGCGCCATCTTGATCTGCAGGTCGTCCGCGTTGACCAGGTACTCGCTGGTGACGCCGAAGCGGCCGGAGGCGATCTGCTTGACCGCGGAGCGCCGGGCCGGGTCGTAGAGCCGGTCGACGTCCTCGCCGCCCTCACCGGTGTTCGACTTGCCGCCGAGCCGGTTCATGGCGATCGCGAGAGTCTCGTGCGACTCCGCGGAGATCGAGCCGTACGACATCGCGCCCGTGGCGAACCGCTTCACGATCTCCGACGCCGGCTCGACCTCGTCGAGCGGGACGGGCGTGCGGTCCTTGAAGGAGAACAGCCCGCGCAGCGAGCCCGCCTCGGCGGCCAGACCGTCCACTTTGGCGGTGTACTTCTGGAAGACGTCGTACTGCTTCGACCGCGTGGCGTGCTGCAGCAGGAAGACGGTCTCCGGGTTGAACAGGTGGACCTCGCCCTCGCGGCGCCACTGGTACTCGCCGCCGACCTCCAGGCGCCGGTGGGTGCGCTCGGCCGGGTTGGACGGGTACGCCTTCTCGTGGCGCGCCTTCACCTCGGCGTGGATGTCGGCCAGGGTCGACCCGCCGATCCGCCCGTTGGTGCCGACGAAGTAGCGCTGCAGCAGCTTGTTGTCCAGGCCGACGGCCTCGAACACCTGCGCCCCGCAGTACGAGGACACCGTCGAGATGCCCATCTTCGACATGATCTTCAAGACGCCCTTGCCGAGCGCCTTCACGTAGTTGCGGATCGCCAGCTTCGGGTCGAGCCCGGCCAGCGGCCCGGTGGCGATGAGGTCGTCGACCGACTCGAAGGCCAGGTACGGGTTGACCGCGGCCGCGCCGTAGCCGATCAGCACCGCCGCGTGGTGCACCTCGCGGGCGTCGCCCGACTCGACGACCAGCGCGACCTGGGTGCGGGTCTGCTCCCGGACCAGGTGCTGATGGACGGCCGCGGTGAGCAGCAGCGACGGGATCGGCGCGAGGTCGGCGTTGGAGTCCCGGTCGGAGAGCACCAGGATCCGTACGCCGTCCTCGATGGCCTCCGAGACGTGCCGGCAGATCTGGGTGAGCCGGGCCTTGATGCCCGCCGCCCCGTCGCGCAGCGGGTAGAGGCCGGAGACCCGGACGGCCTTGAAGCCCGGCAGGTCGCCGTCCTCGTCGATCGAGAGCAGCTTGGCCAGCTCGTCGTTGTCGATGATCGGGTACGGCAGCACGATCTGCCGGCAGGACGCCGGGCCCGGGTCGAGCAGGTTGGCCTCGGGGCCGATCGTGGTGGCCAGGCTGGTGACCAGCTCCTCCCGGATGGCGTCCAGCGGCGGGTTGGTGACCTGCGCGAACAGCTGGTGGAAGTAGTCGAACAGCAGCCGCGGGCGGCTCGAGAGCGGCGAGATCGGGGTGTCGGTGCCCATCGAGCCCAGCGGCTCGGCCCCGGTCCGCGCCATCGGCCCGATGAGGATCTTCAGCTCCTCCTCGGAGTAGCCGAACACCTGCTGACGGCGCATCACCGAGTCGTGGGTGTAGATGACGTGCTCGCGCGGCGGCAGGTCGTCGAGCTGGATGAGCCCGGCGTGCAGCCACTCCTCGTACGGCTCGGCCGCGGCCAGCTCGGCCTTGATCTCGTCGTCGTGCACGATCCGGCCGGCCTCGGTGTCGACCAGGAACATCTTGCCCGGCTGGAGGCGGCCCTTGGCCACCACCGTGGCCGGGTCGAGGTCGAGCACGCCGGCCTCGGAGCCGAGCACGACCAGGCCGTCGGAGGTGTGCCACCAGCGGCCGGGACGCAGGCCGTTGCGGTCGAGCACGGCGCCGATGATGGTGCCGTCGGTGAACGCCACGCTGGCCGGGCCGTCCCACGGCTCCATCAGGCTCGCGTGGAAGCGGTAGAACGCGCGCCGCTTCGGCTCCATCCCCGGGTCGTTCTCCCACGCCTCGGGGATCATCATCAGCATCGCGTGGGGCAGGCTGCGGCCGGACAGGTGCAGCAGCTCGAGCACCTCGTCGAAGCTGGCCGAGTCGGACGCCTCCGGCGTGTTGATCGGGAAGAGCCGCTTGATGTTGCCCGGCAGCGCCTTGGTCTTCAGCAGCGCCTCGCGGGCGGCCATCCAGTTCTTGTTGCCGCGGATCGTGTTGATCTCGCCGTTGTGGGCGATGAAGCGGTACGGGTGGGCCAGCGGCCAGGCCGGGAACGTGTTGGTGGCGAACCGGCTGTGCACCAGCGCGATGGCGCTGGAGACCCGGTCGTCGACCAGGTCCGGGAAGAACGCCGGCAGCTGGTCGGGGGTGAGCATGCCCTTGTAGGTGATGGTCCGCGAGGACAGCGACGGGAAGTAGGCGCCGACGCCGCGCTGCGAGGTCTCGCGCTCGGCCTGCTTGCGGATCGTGAAGGCGACCCGGTCGAGGTCGAGGCCGCTCAGCGGCGCGTCGTCGGAGAGCCGGTGGGCCGCGAGGAAGACCTGCCGGATGACGGGCCGGGCGTCCTCGGCGGTCTGGCCGAGCCCGTCCGGGCGCACCGGCACGTCCCGCCAGCCCAGGATCTCGCCGCCCTCGACCAGCGCGTACTTCTCGATGATCTTGATGGCGCGGGCGCGCTCGGCGTCGTCGTTCGGCAGGAAGACCAGGCCGGTCACGTACCGGCCGGCGGGCGGCAGCTCGAAGCCGGCCACCGCACGGTAGAACTCGTCCGGGACCTGGATCATGATGCCGGCGCCGTCGCCGGTGTTGTACTCCGCGCCTCGCGCCCCCCGGTGATCGAGGCGGATCAGCGCGGACAGGCCCTTGGCGACCACGTCGTGGGAGCGCCGGCCGTGAAGATCGGCAACGAAGGCCACACCGCACGCGTCGCGTTCGGTCGTGGGGTCGTAAAGCCCCTGGGGGTGCGGAAAAGCCACCGGGCCTCCTGTCGTCACTGGTGTTACACATCAAGGTCGGGACGACGTCGGCCCTGCAAAGTCTCTAGAGTCTACGGCAAGGGGTGGCGATCTCCGCCAGTGCGGATGGATCACACTTGGCGCGTAGTCAAGTGGCCGAAGGGTCACGGCTATTGGGTAGTCTCGCGCGCGTGGCGCAACAGGATACCGACGTCTTCGTCAGGCTCGAGCGGTTTTACGACGCCCTTCCCCGACCTTACGCACGTGCCGAGGATTTCGGCGGACTTGTGCTGTTCGTCCGCGAGGGCGAGGGCTGGCCCTACTATGCCCGCCCCGTCATCGGCGCGGACACCCCGTCCGCCGCCGATATTACTGCCGTGCGGCAGCGGCAACGTGATCTGGGGCTGCCCGAGGCGTTCGAGTGGGTCCACGAGACCACCCCCGACCTGCTGGCGGTGGCCCGCTCGGCCGGTCTCGGGGTGCTGCTGGCCCCGCTGCTCACGCTGGAGGCGGCCGCGCTCGTGCCCGACCTGCCGGTCGACGGCGGCGTCATCCGCTTCCTCGACCCGGCCGCGCCGGCCTTCGCCGCCGAGCTGGCCGCCTCCCGCGCGGTCGCCCAGCACGCGTTCTCCGGGGCGCCCGCCCCTGTGGATCACACTGTCCCGCCCGAGCACCTCTCGGGCGACTACACGGTCGCCGTCGTCGAGTCCCCGACCGAGGGAATTCTGGCCACCGGCACGCTGATGCGCTCCGGCGATGTGGCCGAGATCGCCGGCGTCGGCACGCTGCCCGCGGCTCGCGGCCGCGGCTACGCCTCCCAGCTGACCGCGTCGCTGGCCCGCCGGGCGCTCACCAGTGGCGCCGACCTGATATTCCTGTCCGCGGGCGACGACGACGTGGCGCGCCTCTACACCAAGGTGGGGTTCCGCCGTCAGGGCACCGCCTGCATCGCCGAGCCGGCGGCCGCGCCGCTCTGAGAAAGGAACGGTCCATGGATCTCGGAATCGCCGGCCGCACCGCGCTCGTCGTCGGTGGCAGCGGCCTGCTCGGCCGCGCGGTGGCCGCCGCCCTGCTGCACGAGGAGGTCCGCGTCGTGCTGGCCGCCCGCAACGAGACACGCCTGGCCGACGCCGCGCACAGCCTCGACGACGAGCCGGCCAGCCTCACCGTCGACACCCACGACCCCGCGTCGATCCAGGCCGCCGTCGACCGCCTCGGCACCGTCGACATCCTGGTCAACACCGCCGCTCCCCCGGCCCAGACACTCGACCCGGCCCGCGACAGCGACCCCGGGCAGATCCTCGAGGCCCTCGACGCCAAGGCCGGCGGCTACCTGCGCGTGATGAACGCCGTCCTGCCGCACATGCGCGCCTCCGGCTTCGGCCGCATCGTCAACATCAGCGGCCAGAACGCCCACCTGACCCGCTCGGTCACCGGCGCCGTCCGCAACCAGGCCGTCATCACCGCCTCCAAGGCCCTGGCCGACGCCCACGCCGGCACCGGCATCACGATCAACGTGGTCAACCCCGGCACCGTCACCGCCGACCCGTCACCCACCGTCTCCCCCGCCACCGGCGGCGAGTCAACCCCCGAGCAGGTCGCCGCCCTGGTCACGTTCCTCTGCTCGATCCACGCCGCCACCATCTCCGGCGAGTCCATCGCCGTCGGCCACCGGGTCCTCGGGGTCCAATAACGGCAGAGGTACGCAACCACGGCCGGCACCCGCTCCCAAGGGGCCGGCTCCTGCCGTCCCGGCCTCCGGCCCCGGCTGCCGGGCTGTCTTGCAACACCGGCAGGCCGGCCTCCCCGGCCCTCACCCCCGCTGCCGCCGCCCGCCTCCGGTGGACAGCGCGTCGCACTGTGAAGAGGCAACACACCGGACCGCGGCGGCGGGGCGGCCCGCCAGGGGCCGGCCGACTGTCACGGTCGCCGGGCCTTCTCGGCTCCCCGGCGACCGTCAGCCCAGCACTGTCTCCGCCGCCGCCCCGGCTACGCCGTCACTCTCCGGCCGGCGGCGGATCGTCCGGCCGCCGGCGGAAGTGCGGGCGCCCGGCCGCGGCCAGGGCCAGGCCGGTGGCGACCATGGCGGCGAGACCCACCCAGGATCCGGCCCGGCGGCCCACCTCGAAGGTCGACGGGGCGTAGATCCCCTTGACCGGGACGTCGGCCCGATCAGTCAGGACATAGGCGTCGACGTGCAGCTCGGTGACCCCGCGACCGGCGGCGTCCGACGACTCGATGACCCCGCGACCGGCGGCGTCCGACGACTCGATGACCCCGCGACCGGCGGCGTCCGACGACTCGGTGACCCCGCGACCGGCGGCGTCCGGCGGCTCGGTGGACGGGCGATCGGCGTCGTCGCGCAGGGCGGCGGTCGAACGGTAGGCGTCGCGGAGCATGGACCAGCCGTCCGGCGATCGCGCCGATCCGTCGTCGGCGGGCGGCCCGAGCGTCAGGAACACCGCGACCACCACGGCGGCCATGGTGCCCAGCCACAGCGCGACCGGGGGCCGGCCGCGCGAAGGGCGCCAGCTCAGCCCCACGCCGGCCGCGGCGACGGTGAGCAGGATGGCGGCGCTCCAGCGGGCCGACGCGCCCCACGCGGAGCTGGTCGCGGTCACCCCGGAGAAACGGACCGACCACCACGGCAGAAACCCGCTGGCCAGGGTCAGCAAGGCCGCGCCGGCCACCGATCGCTCCCGCCACCCGGTCATGGGCCCTCCCCGTTCGGCGTTCGCGGGCCGGGGCGACGCACGATCACGCCGGACGAGCGTATGGCCTCACGACACCGAGCCGTCTCGGGCGTTTGGCCCCGAATTGGAGCGGTTCGGGGTGGCCAGCATCGACAGGAGGCGGAGGTTGTCGGCGGAGCTGCTGCCCGGGTCGGTGGTGTAGATGAACAGGGTCTGGTCGTCGTCGCCGGGCAGGGACAGGGCCTCGTAGCGGATGGTGATCGGGCCGACGGCGGGGTGGGTCATGTGCTTGGTGCCGTGGGTGCGCTCGTGGACCTGGTGGGCGTTCCACCACGTACGGAAGTCGGGGCTCTTGATGGTGAGCTCGCCGACCAGCTCGGCCAGGCGGGGGTCGTCGGGGAAGCGGCCGGCGTAAAGGCGCAGGGTGCCCACGACGTCGGCGGCCACGGCGGGCCAGTCCAGGTAGACCTCCCGGGCGGCCGGGTCGAGGAACACCCAGCGCGTGTAGTTGCGGTCCCTGGGCGGCAGCCGGGTCCAGTCGGTGAGCAGGGCGCGGGCCAGCGCGTTGGAGGCCAGGATGTCGGTGCGGCGGCCCACGATGAACGCCGGGTGGTCGGTCAGCGAGGCGATCATCTGGTGCAGGGCCGGGCGTACGCGCTGGGGCGGCAACGGGTCGGCCCGGTGCCGGGGCGGGCGGGCCAGGTCGGCCAGGTGGGCCTGGGCGGCCGGATCGAGCCGGAAGACCCGGCCCAGCGCGTCCAGCACCGAGTCGGACGGGCTGGCGTGGCGGCCCTGCTCCAGGCGCGTGTAGTAGTCGACGCTGACACCGGCCAGCTGGGCGACCTCCTCGCGGCGCAGCCCACGGACCCGGCGGCCGGACGGTGACTCGGTGATCCCGGCCGCGGCGGGATCCATGCCGGTGCGGCACTTGCGAAGGAACTCACCGAGCGCAGCCATGCCGCAATGATCCCGCTCCGGCATGCCGCGGGACAGGGGCTGGGTGGGCATGGCATTCCCCGGCACGGCTGGGCCCGCTCAGGCCTGGGACCGGCCCGCGGCCGCCGCCAGCATGGGATCCGTCGAAGAACGAAAGGACTCCCATGTCGAACTGGTTCATCACCGGCGCCTCCCGCGGCCTCGGCCTCGAGCTGGTCAAGCAGCTCCTGGCCACCGGCCACGACGTCACGGCGACCACCCGGTCGGCCGAGCGGCTCATCGCGGCGACCGGCGAACACGAGAGGCTGCTGGCGCTCGAGGTCGATCTCGCCGACGAGCAGCGGGTCGCGGCGGCGGTGGCCCAGGCCGGGCCGATCGACGTCGTGGTCAACAACGCGGGGTACGGGTTCCTCGCGGCGGTCGAGGAGGTCAGCGACACCGAGGCGCGGCGAATGTTCGACGTCCAGGTGTTCGGCGTGTGGAACGTGCTGCGGGCGGTCCTGCCGGCCTTCCGCGAGCGGCGCGGCGGGCACATCATCAACGTCTCGTCGATCCTGGGGCTGACGGCGTTCCCGGGTTGGGGTCTCTACTGCGCCGGGAAGTACGCGCTGGAGGGGCTCACCGAATCCCTGGCGGCCGAGGTGGCCGGGCTGGGCGTGCGGGTCACGCTGGTCGAGCCGGGCTACATGCGGACCGACTTCCTGCGTACGCAGTCGCTGGGCCTCCCCGCGAGCACGGCCGACGGCTACGAGGCGATCCGCGAGATGACCGCCGCCCACCTGGCCATGCCCGGCACCCAGCTGGGCGACCCGGCCAAGGCGGCCGCCGCCATCATCGAACTCGCCGGCCGGGACGGCGGGCCGCTGCACCAGCTGCTCGGCTCGGACTCCTACGGCCTGGCCAAGGCCCGGCTCGACGCGCTCGCCCAGGATGTGGAGGCCGGCCGCGAGCTGGCGCTCACCACCGACATCACCTGAGCACCGGCCGGAGGAGGCCGCGGCCCACAGCCAAGGGGCAAGGCCGCGTGGGAAGGGCCGGCTCGCCTAGGAGGCGAGGCGGCGTTGCTCCAGCCCGTCCAGGATGAGGTCGAGGGCGAAGGCGAACTCGAACTCGTCGTCGCAGCCGCTGAGTGGGCCGTCGTGGGTGACCGCGGCGGCCAGCTCGGCCACGTGGGGCAGGGTCTCGGCCCACTCGGCGGGCGGCGGGGGCGCGGCCGGGTCGGGGTTGTCGTCGAACAGGTCCTGGCTGAAGCCGAGGATGCGGCTGCCGAGCAGGTGGATCGCGTGGTGCTGAAGGTCGGTCGAGCAGCCGCCGTCGCACATGACGGCCAGCACCCGCTCGATGTGCAGCAACACCGCGGGCGTGGGGTCGGGCCGGCCCTCGAGGACGCGTACGGCCCAGGGGTGTTGAAGCATCGTGTCCCGGGCTTGCATGATCAGCGCCCGGAGCTGGGTCGTCCAGGCCCCGTCGGCCAGGGTGTAGTCGATGTCGGCCACCACCGCGTCGGCCATCGCGGCCAGCAGGGTGTCCTTGTCGCGCAGGTGGTAGTAGATCGACATCGCGTCGACGCCGAGGTGCTGGGCGAGGCGGCGCATGCTCAGCCCGTCGAGGCCGTCCCGGTCGGCCAGCTCGATCGCCGCGGAGACGATCCCCTCCCGGGAGAGGCGGGCCGAGGAGCGGGTCGAGGTTCCTGCACGTCTTGGCACATCCCGGATCCTACTTGTTCCCCTACGCCGTAGAGTTTACCCTACGGCGTAGACCTACACCGTAGAGAACGGGGTACAGCGATGACCGCGACACTCCCTCCGAGATGGTTCGTCCGCAGCGCCTGGGTGGCGCACAAGGCCCTGCTGCGGGTCAGCGCCGACCGGATCGGCCTGTCCCGGCCGACGCCCGGCGGCAAGTTCGGCATGCTCCGGCTGCACACGGTCGGCCGCCGTTCCGGGCGCCCCCGCGCCGTCCTGCTCGGCTACATCGAGGACAGCGGCCGTTTCGTCACCCTCGCCATGAACGGCTGGAACGCCGCCGACCCGGCCTGGTGGCACAACCTGCAAGCCCACCCCGCGGCCAGCGTCGACCTGGCCGCCGCCGACCGCCGCGAGGTGACGGCCCACGAGGCCACCGGCGCCGAACGCGAGCGGCTGTGGGCGGCCCTGCACGACTACAGCGGCTATGGCGACCTGGACGCCCACGCCACCCAGCGCGGCCGCGAGACGGCGGTCGTCGTGCTCACCCCAGCCGCGAGCCCGCAGTAAATGCGACGCCTGACCCGGCCCCGAGCCGGCGGTGAAGCGACACCCCGGCAGGGCCCGGCATCGACGACCCGGCCGTTCCCGATCTGCGGCCGGCCGTAGCCCAGGGCGAGCCGCCCGCGGCAAGAGCGGCGCCTACTCCGGTGGGGACCAGTCCGGGGTGGGGGCCATCATCCGGGGGCGCATGTGGTTGAGGGCGGCGTCCCGTGCGCGCAGGGCGAGGCGGCCGCGGGCCTGGACCACGGCGGACATGCGGCGGGTCTGGCGGACGACGCTGGTGGTGCGGGGGCGGCGTAGGCGGCTGTACATCTCGATGGCCGCGAGCAGCGCCGGGCCGGGTGCGGCGTCCGAGGTCAGGGCGGCCAGGGTGGCGGCGTCCTCGAAGGCCAGGCAGGCGCCCTGGCCGAGGTGGTGGGGCATGGCGTGGGCGGCGTCACCGAGCAGGACCACGCCGCCGGGGCCCGATGTGAAGCCGTACGCGCGCGGCAGCGGGCGCAGCTCGCGCACCTCGTGCGGCACCAGGTCCTCGGGGTGGGTGGCGGCCAGCAGCTCGCCGACCGGTTCAGGCCAGCCGGTGAACCAGCGGCGCAGCAGGGCGAGCTGGGTGGCCGGCGGCTCGGGGCGGGCGGCGCCGGCGGCCGTGGCCACCCAGTAGACGCCGCGGCCGGGGCCGAGCGGGACCGAGACGAAGCGGTAGCCGGCCCCCAGCGTCTCACCGCCGGTGACCGGGGCCGACGGGAGCCGGTGGGCGGGGACGATGGCCTGCCAGTCGGCGAAGCCGGAACCGACGGCGGCCGACTCGGGGGCCAGCGCCCGCCGGACCCGGCTGTCGATGCCGTCGGCGGCCACGATCAGGTCGGCCTCGATCTCGGTACGGCCGTCGCCCACCGAGGGACGCGATCCCGGGGCCGTACGGACCGTGGTGACCTCGAAGCCGGTGCGCATCTGCACGTAGTCGCCGAGGCCGGCGATCAGCACGTCGTACAGGTCGTGCAGGGTGACCGCGGCCGGGCCGGGACCGGAGCCGGTGCGGCCGCGCGGGGTGACCAGCCATTGACCGTCCGGCCGGCGGACGCCGCCGTCGGGCAGCGGGGCCGCGATCGACGACCAGCCGCCGGCCGGGTCGACCGCTTCCAGGGCGCGCCGGCCGTTGGGCCACAGCACCAGGGCCGTCGGTGGGGCGGCGACCCGCTCGGCCCGTTCCAGCAGAGTGACCTGCCAGCCGGAGCGGGAGAGGGCGCCGGCGCAGGCCAGCCCGGCCATCCCGGCGCCCACGACTACCGCCCGTCCGACCACCCCGCCGCTACCCTCGATCCGGTTCACTTCGTGAGGCTGTGCTGGTCCGGCTAGCGCTCGTCGTTCGTGCGTGGCTTCTCGACGTCGCCGTCGCCGCCGGAGGCGCCGTCGGCACCGGCGCCGGCCGCGGCCCCGGTGGCCAGCACGGCCTCGCCCACGCCGGCCGGGCCGGCCGGGTCGGCCGGCTCGAGCGGGTCGCCGCCGGCGGCGATCTCCTCGGCCATGTCCTGCGGGGTCTCCGGCGGGAGGACGCCGGTCCGGCGGTACTCCTCGAAGCGGTGGTGGCTGACCACCTGGTAGCCCTTGGGCGCCCGGGCCGCCGGCTCGCCGGCGCCGGTCACGTCGACCTGGCTGACGTCGCTCCCGGCGGCCGGCTCGGGCAGCGTCTCGGGGGCGTCGTCGGGCACCACGTACGCCCGGGGGCCGCGCACGACCAGGAAGTAGATGAGGGCGAGCAGGAAGAAGACGATCGCGGTGAAGACGTTGAGCCGGACGCCGAAGAAGTGGTTGGCCTCGTCGACCCGCAGCATCTCGATCCAGGCCCGGCCGGCCGTGTAGGCCATCACGTACAGCGCGAAGGCGCGGCCCCGGCCGAACTTGAACTTGCGGTCGGCCAGCCACACCAGCAGCGCGACGCCCAGATCCCAGATCAACTCGTACAGGAACGTGGGCTGGTACAGGTCGGGCAGCGTGACCGCCTGCCCGTCGATCACCGTGGCGTGCCCGGGGTTGGACCGGTCCATGTCGTGGACCTCGAGGCCCCACGGCAGCGTGGTGACCTTGCCGTAGAGCTCGTTGTTGAACCAGTTGCCGAGCCGGCCGATGCCCTGCGCGACCGGCAGGCCGACCGCGAGCGAGTCGGCGACCAGCGCGAACGGGATGCGCAGCTGACGGGCGCCGATGTACGCGCCGAGCGCGCCGCCGAGCACCGCGCCCCAGATGCCGAGCCCGCCCTCCCAGATGTAGAAGGCCCGAACCGGGTCACCGCCGGCGCCGAAGTAGTCCTGCGGCGAGGTGATCAGGTGATATATGCGCGCGCCGACGATGCCGAACGGAACCGCCCAGACCGCGATGTCGAGCGAGGCCCAGCGGGCCACGCCGCGGCTGCGCATGCGGTATTCCATGATGTAGAGGGCGGCGATGATGCCCAGCACGATGCAGAGCGCGTACGCGCGCACGGGCAGGCCGAGCACATGCCAGACCGACGTGGTCGGACTCGGGATCGCGGCGGTAATCACGGTTGCACACGCTACCGTCGAAGTCTGCGGGCCGGGTGCTCAGGGCGCGCCTAGTTTCGCGGGTTGCGCACGCCTTCGGCCAGTTCGGCGCTGAGGGCCCGCAGCCGGGCGAGCCCGGTCGCGCGGTCGGGCGCCTCGAGCACGCTGCGGATCAGCGCGCTGCCCACGATCACCCCGTCGGCGAAGCCGGCCACCTCGGCCGCCTGGGCCCCGTTGCCGACGCCCAGCCCGACCCCGACCGGCATGGCCGGGTCGGCGTGCCGGACCCGGTCGACCAACTCCGGGGCCTGCGACGACACCGAGGTCCGGGCGCCGGTGACGCCCATCAGGGCGGTGGCGTAGACGAAGCCGCGGCACTGCGCGACCGTCATCGCGATCCGCTCGTCGGTCGACGACGGGGAGACCAGGAAGGTGCGGTCGATGCGGTGCTCGTCGGAGGCGGCGATCCACTCGGCCGCCTCGTCCGGGATCAGGTCCGGCGTGATCAGACCGGTGGCCCCGGCGGCGGCGAGGTCGCGGGCGAACGCGTTCACACCGTACTTCTCGATCGGGTTCCAGTACGTCATCAGGACCACGGGAGCGCCCGTCCGGGCCACGGCCTCGATGATCTTGAGGGTGTCCCGGGTGCGTACGCCCGCGGCGAGCGCGATGTCGCTGGCCTTCTGGATGACCGGGCCGTCCATGACCGGGTCGGAGTAGGGCAGCTCGACCTCGATGACGTCACAGCCGGCCTCGTGCATCGCGATCATCGAGGCGATGCTGTCGTCGACGGTCGGGAAGCCGGCCGGCATGCAGCCGATCAGCACCGACCTGTTCTCGGCCTTGGCCTTCGCGAAGACGTCGGAGATGCTCACGTGGTCTCTCCCGGGACGATCGTCTCGACCTCATCGAGGATGCCGAAGTACGCGCCCGCGGTGTGCACGTCCTTGTCGCCGCGGCCGGACAGGTTGACCACGATGGTCGGGGTCCGGCCCAGCTCGGCCCGCAGCTGCGGGGCGATGCGGGCCGCGCCGGCCAGCGCGTGCGCGCTCTCGATGGCCGGGATGATCCCCTCGGTGCGGCAGAGCAGCTGGAACGCCGCCATCGCCTCGGCGTCGGTCACCGGCTCGTACGTGGCCCGCCCGGTGTCGTGCAGCCAGGCGTGCTCCGGGCCGACGCCCGGGTAGTCCAGCCCGGCCGAGATCGAGTGCGACTCGACCGTCTGGCCGTCGTCGTCCTGCAGGACGTACGTCCGGGCGCCGTGCAGGACACCCGAGGAGCCGCCGGTGATCGACGCCGCGTGCCGCCCGGTGGCGACACCGTCGCCGCCCGCCTCGAAGCCGTAGAGCTCGACCGACTCGTCCGGCACGAAGGCGTGGAAGATGCCGATCGCGTTGGAGCCGCCGCCGACACAGGCCGCCACCGCGTCGGGCAGCCGGCCGATCAGCTCGAGGCACTGCGCACGGGCCTCGACGCCGATGCCGCCCACGAAGTCGCGCACGATCTCCGGGAACGGGGCCGGGCCGGCGGCCGTGCCGAGCAGGTAGTGCGTGTTGTCGACGCTGGCCACCCAGTCGCGCAGGGCCTCGTTGAGCGCGTCCTTGAGCGTGCGGGAGCCGTTGGTCACCGGGATGACGGTGGCGCCCAGCATGCGCATGCGGGCCACGTTCAGCGCCTGCCGCTCGGTGTCGGTCTCGCCCATGTAGACGACGCACTCGAGATCGAGCAGAGCGGCCGCGGTCGCGCTGGCCACGCCGTGCTGGCCGGCGCCGGTCTCGGCGATCACCCGCGGCTTGCCCATCCGCTTGGCCAGCAGGGCCTGCCCCAGCACGTTGCGCACCTTGTGGGCGCCGGTGTGGTTGAGGTCCTCCCGCTTGAGCAGGATCTCGGCCCCGACCGCGGCCGACAGGCGCTCGGCCCGGTAGAGCAGCGACGGCACGCCGGCGTAGTTGACCAGCAGGCTCTCGAACTCGGCCTGGAACACCGGGTCGGTCTTGGCCGACCGGTAGGCCGCGTCGAGCTCGTCGAGCGCCCGGACCAGGGCCTCGGGCACGAAACGCCCGCCGTACCGGCCGAAGTGCCCGGCCAGATCCGGCAGCGAAGTGGCAGTCATCGAACCGGCCTCGGGGTCGCGGGGTGGTTGCCGGCGTTGACCAGCTCGGCCACGGCGTCGCGCGGGCTCTTCTGCGTGACCAGGCCCTCGCCCACCAGCACGGCGTCGGCGCCGGCGGACGCGTACCGGATCAGGTCGTGCGGGCCCCGCACACCCGACTCGGCGATCTTGACGACGTTGTTGGGCAGGCCGGGCGCGATCCGCTCGAAGACGGACCGGTCCACCTGCAGCGTGCGCAGGTCACGGGCGTTGACCCCGATGACCTTGGCGTTCGCCTCCAGGGCCCGGTCGGCCTCCTCCTCGTTGTGCACCTCGACGAGCGCGGTCATGCCCAGCGACTCGATGCGCTCGAGCAGGCCCATGAGCACGTTCTGCTCCAGGGCGGCCACGATGAGCAGCACCACGTCGGCGCCGTGGGCCCGCGCCTCGTGCACCTGATAGGAGGAGATCACGAAGTCCTTGCGCAGGACCGGGATCTGCACGGAGGCACGGACGGCCTTCAGGTCGTCGAGCGAGCCGCCGAACCACCGGCCCTCGGTGAGCACGCTGATGACGCGGGCGCCACCCGCCGCATACTCCCCCGCCAGCTCGGCCGGGTCGGGGATCTCGGCCAGCGCGCCCTTGGACGGCGACGACCGCTTCACCTCGGCGATCACCGCCACGCCGGGCTTACGCAGGGCCGCGTACGCGTCGATCGCCGGTGGCGCCGCCGCGGCCAGCTCGCGAACCTGCTCGAGCGGCACTCGCTCCTGCCGTGCCGCCACGTCCTCGCGCACTCCCGCGAGAATTTCCTCCAGCACGTTCTGCGGCCCGCCAGTGCCCGCTTCCGTCTGCTGATCGGATGTCACGAATGACTCCCCTCTCCGGGTGTCCTTCGACCGATGCTAGGAGGTGGCGGTCGCGCAAGACCCCCCGGGGTATGGCACGCCTCACGAGATGGGCTCGGGCATAATGCGGCCTGATCACGGCCGGTGTGTCACTTCTGTCACACGCCTCACGTCCGCACCGGGCCGCTGGGCTGGGACACCTCATCTGATCGGTGGATCCCACGGCGCGTTGACGGCCGCGTCACGCTCCGGAAATACGGTCCGACCATGATGTCAGCGAGGCAAACTGGGTCAGGCGTTCCCGACACGCCTCGTTGTCCATGCCCTCCAGCGATGTGGAGTAATCCCGTGGCAGCCACCCGGACCGACGCCGGCCTTGCCGACGCCCCCCGCGCCCTGGTCTCCGCCGCCGCCGACCTTTTCGCCGGCCTCCAGCGGGCGGTGATCGGCCCCGAGAGGGTCCGCACGGCCCGCGACAACGCGCGGGCGGCCACCCTGGAGGACCGGGCCCGCCACGAGGCCCGCGCCGAGCTCACCCGCGAGGTCGCCGCCCTGCTGGCCCGTCGCGACGTCACCCCCGCCCCGGCCAAGCACCGCCCGGCCGCCCGGCAGCTCGCCAAGACGGCCTGATCGGCCGGTCCCCACCACCGGCCGACGGCCAAGATCACCCGAACGGGGCAGAATCGGCTCATGACCGAGCCGGTGACGCTGCGCCCGGTGCGCGTGGACGATCTCGACGCCTTCTTCGGGCACCAGCAGGAGCCCGAGGCGGTGCGCCGCGCCAACTTCGCGGCCCGCGACCGCGAGGCGTTCCTCGCCCACTGGACCGGACGGATTCTTGGCGATGACACGGTGACCGCCCGGACGGTCCTGGCCGGCGAGCAGATCGCCGGGAATGTGGTGTCGTGGTGGCAGGACGGCCACCGCGAGGTCGGCTACTGGCTGGGGCAGGCGTTCTGGGGCCGGTCGATCGGCACGAGCGCGGTGCGTCAGTTCCTCGAGATCGAGAAGACGCGCCCCCTCTACGGGACGACGGACGTCGGCAACCTCGCGTCACGCCGGCTGCTGGAGGGCTGCGGCTTCACTTTCGTCGAGACAGTCGACGCCGGCGAGAAGAAGTACGACCTTTCAGTCCTGCGCTGATCAGGAGGTCGGGTCGTCGCCGCGGTCGAGAGCGTCCCAGGCGGCGCGGTTGTCGACGGGTTTGTCGGAAGTCTTCAGCCCGGAAGCCGCCAACGGCCCGGACGGATCCCCTGGCTGCGTGGTGACTCCGGGTGCGCTCGCCTGCTCCTGGGTGGGTTTCCGTTCGTACCGGGCCGACATGCGTGACCACAGATGGCCCTGACGCGCCGCGGTGAGGCCGCCGGCCGCGATGATCGCGCCGCCCAGAGCGCACGCGACCGGCCAGACCGTGGCCCCGGCCCCGGCCTCGCCGACGTCCAGACCCGCGCGGCCGGCGATGGCGCCGATGACGACGCCGAGCCCGGCCAGGGTGAGCAGGACGCCGAGGCCGCGCCGGACCCAGCCGTGGGTGGCCAGCAGCGCGCCCGTGCCGGCCAGAGCGGCCAGCGCCAGCCCGATCAGCCAGGGCTCGAGGTCGGCCCCGGTCTGCGGGGTGCGCACATCGGACATGGCGGGGCGATGGACTACGTCGAGGGACCAGGTGCGGGTGGCGGCGTACGCGGCCAGGCCCGCCCCGGCCAGGCAGGCGAGCAGGGTCAGCAGGTACGAGCGGCGGTGGTTCATCGCGCGGCGCGCAGCGTCTCGGCCGAGGCGATCGCCGCCAGCACGGCCGCCGCCTTGTTGCGGGTCTCCTGCTCCTCGGCCGCCGGGTCGGAGTCGGCCACGATGCCGGCGCCGGCCCCGACGTAGGCCGTGCCGTCCTTGAGCAGGGCGGTCCGGATCGCGATGGCCATGTCCATGTCGCCCGCGAAGCCGAAGTAGCCGACCGTGCCGCCGTAGAGGCCGCGCCGGGTCGGCTCGAGCGACTCGATGATCTCCATGGCCCGGACCTTGGGCGCGCCCGACAGCGTGCCCGCCGGGAAGGTCGCGGCCAGCGCGTCGAAGGCGCTCCGGTCGTCTCGCAGCTCGCCCGTGACGGTCGAGACGATGTGCATGACGTGGCTGTAGCGCTCGATGCGCGCGAATTCCGGCACCTCGACCGTGCCCGGCTTGCAGACCCGGCCCAGGTCGTTGCGGCCCAGGTCGACCAGCATGACGTGCTCGGAGCGCTCCTTGGGATCGGCCAGGAGCTCGGCCGCGAGCGCGTTGTCCTGCTCGGGAGTGGCGCCGCGCCAGCGGGTGCCGGCGATCGGGTGCAGCAGGGCCCGCCGCGAGCCCTCCTCGTCCGCGCTGACCTTCAGATGGGCCTCGGGCGAGGAGCCGACGATGTCGAAGTCGTCGAAGCGCAGCAGGTACATGTACGGGCTGGGGTTGGTCGCGCGCAGCACCCGGTAGACGTCGAGCGGGTTGGCGTCGGTCGGGCGCTCGAAGCGCTGGGCCACCACGATCTGGAAGCACTCGCCGGCCCGGATCGCCTCCTTGGCCTCCTCGACGGCCTTCTGATATTCGCCGGGGGCGGTCCGGCTGACCGGCTCGCCGGCCGGGCGGCGCTCCACGGTGGAGATCATCGGCGGGGTGGGCCGGGACAGCGCGGTGGTCATCGCGTCGAGCCGGCCGACGGCCTGGTGGTACGCGGCGCGGCGGTCGGCCTCGGTCGCGTCGCCGGCCAGCACCGCGTTGGCGACCAGGATGGCCGAGCCGTCGTAGTGGTCGAGCACGACCAGGTCGGTCGCGAGCATCATGCCGAGCTCGGGCAGCGGCAGGTCGTCGTTCGCCGTGCGCGGCAGCCGCTCGAAGCGGCGCACCAGGTCGTAGCTGAGGTAACCGACCATGCCGCCGGTCAGCGGGGGAAGGTCGTCCGGGGCCGGGCCGTCGGCCAGCGCGGCCACCGTCTCCCGCAGGGCCACGACCGGATCACCATCGAGCGGTACGCCGGCCGGGGGCGCACCCAGCCAATGGGCCTCGCCGTCGCGCTCGACGAGCGTGGCCGCGCTCCGGACCCCGACGAACGAGTAGCGCGACCAGGCGGCGCCGGACGGGCCCGCGCCCTGCTCGGCCGACTCCAGCAGGAAGGTGCCGGGGCCGCCGGCGAGCTTGGTGTAGACGCCGACCGGGGTCTCCCCGTCGGCCAGCAACCGGCGGGTGACCGGGACGACCCGGCGCTCGTGCCGGAGGAACTCCTCCTCGCTGGGGAAGACCGCGCCGCTGGTCATGGGTGGGTCACCGGCAGCTCGGTGAAGAAGCAGTCGTGCGAGCCGGTGTGGCAGGCGGCGCCGGTCTGCTCGACGGTGACCAGCAGGGCGTCGCCGTCGCAGTCGAGGGCGACCGCCTTCACGTGCTGGTGGTGGCCGGAGGTGGCCCCCTTCACCCAGTACTCCTGGCGGCTGCGCGACCAGTAGGTGGCGCGGCCGGTGGTCAGCGTGCGGTGCAGCGCCTCGTCGTCCATCCAGGCGAGCATGAGGACATCGCCCGTGCCGTGCTCGCGCACGATCGCCGCGACGAGGCCGTCGGGGGTGCGCTTGAGCCGGGCCGCGATGGCCGGGTCCAGATCGGTCTTGACTGCCACGGCGACCATTCTCCTCCATCGGCCGAACGGCCTTTTACCCAGCACGACGCGGCCCACGATCCGGGCACAGGGGATGTGCCACGCGGCGGGGAACGGTACCGTCGTCAAGCGCCGCGCCCAGCCGGGGCGCACCTGCCCACCTCCTCCAGAGGGCGGCGCGCACCGTTCGACGGGAGTCTGAAAGCAATGGAGCCGACGTCCAGCCCCGACAACGCGCGGACCAATCGCGGCCTGGCCCGCTTCTGGCCCGTGCACCGCGAAGGCGAGGACGAGGCCACCGCGGCCGAGCCGGCCGAGCCGGCGGCCACCCTTTCGAGTGAAACCGAGATGGTCGCGCTGGGTTCCCGCCGCGCCCCGGAGATGCCGGGCTCGCCGGTGGCCTCGGCCGACACCCCCACGCCGCGGGACCAGCCGGCCGGGGACGCCAAGCCGCCGCTGTCGTCGCCCGCGGGGTCCGGCAGCGCGCCGATCCCGTCGGCCCGCCCCGAGCCTTCTCTGCCCGCGGCGCCGCCCCCGCTGCCCGTTCCGGGTGGCCAGCACGGCCTGCCGGATCGGGATTCTGATCACTCCGAGGCCGGTGAGCACGAGGAGACGGGCGCCCCGGCCGTAGAGTCCGCTCGGGCCAACCCGTGGGAGCCCGACCCGGCCTCGTTCGGCGGGTTCGGCCTCGGCGGCCGCAACGGCCGGATGCTGTTCGGCGGGCGCAACCCGCTCGAGCCGCGCCCGGCCGGCCTCAACGGGCACAGCCACGGCGAGGCGAACGGCCGCGCCGCCACTGTGGACGGCCCCGAGAAGGCGGACCGGAACGACGAGAACGGGCGTGATGACATGAACGGACGCATCCCGACGACCGGCGACAACGGCCCCGCGCCGGTCTCCGGCCCGGCCGGGGCGACCGGCGACACCCCGGAGCAGCGCCGCCAGGCCACCGGCTGGGCGTCCGTGCCCACCTCCAAGCACCCGACGGTCAGCCCGACCTCCGGCGCCCCGACCCCGGGCGCGCCGACCTCGGGCGCGCCCGTCTCGCCGTCGCCGATCTCGCCGTCGCCCGTCTCGCCGTCGCCGGTCTCGCCCGGCCTGGGCTTCGGCGGCAACTACGGCGAGCCGGCGTCCTACACGCCGGCCCTGCCCGACCCGGCCGCCGGCCCCGTCTCGGGTGTCCCGGCGCCCCGCGCGGCCTCGGCGAGCATCCCGGTGCCGGCCGCCCCGCCGGCGCCCAAGTCGCCGGTGACCTTCAGCAACGACCTCGGCGCCCCGCCGGCCCGCACCACCCCGGCCACCGACGAGCCGGAGCCGCTGCCCCGGCGCTCGGCCAGCCTCGAGGACGCGGAGCCGGCCCGTCGCGGCCGCCGTGCCGCCCCCGAGGAGCCGGAGGAGGAGAAGGCCGAGGACGCCCCGCTGCGCCCGGGTGACGTGGCCGAGGGCCACATCGCGTTCTGGGACGAGGACGCGGTCCGCCACTTCCGGGCCGCCTGGCACGAGGTCAAGGCCGAGTTCGTGGACGACCCCGAGGCCGCCCTGACCCGGGCCCACGACCTGCTCACGGACGCGGTCAACGAGCTCACCGAGGCGCTGCTGGCCGAGCGGGACGAGCTCGACCCGCTGCGGGGCAACAAGTCGCCGGACACGGAGAGCATGCGCATGGCCATGCGCGGCTACCGCGAGTTCCTCGACCGGATCATGGCTCTCTAGCCCGCCCGATCTCCGGGTCATCGCCCGCCGAACCCAGTCCGGAAGCCGCCGCCCGTCAGGGTGGCGGCTTTCTGTCATTTACGCCGGCACCGAATTCATCTAGCGTTGAACTCATCGCTTGATGAAATAGACGGTCCGGCGTCGCCCGGGAGCGAGCCAGGTGTGCCGGGTAGGGAGGCGAGACGGATGATCGAGGTGCGCGACCTGGTGGTCGAGCGGGGCAAACGCACGGTGCTGCGGGGCATCACCTGCACGGTGCCGACCGGGCAGGTGAGCGGGCTGCTCGGGCCCAGCGGCAGCGGCAAGACCACCCTGATCAGGGCGATCGTCGGGGTGCAGATCGTCAAGGCGGGCACGGTGACGGTGTTCGGCGAGCCGGCCGGGAGCGCCCTGCTGCGGCGCACGGTCGGCTACGTCACGCAGGCGCCGAGCGTCTACGCCGATTTGACCGTGCGGGAGAACGTCCGGTACTTCGCCGCCCTGTACGGGCTGGGCGCGCCCGAGGCGGACCGGGCGATCGACGACGTCGGGTTGTCGCAGGCGGCCGGGCAGCTGGTCGGCAATCTCTCCGGCGGGCAGCGGAGCCGGGCCTCGCTGGCCTGCGCGCTGATCGGCACGCCGCGGCTGCTCGTGCTCGACGAGCCGACCGTCGGGCTCGACCCGGTGCTGCGGGCCGACCTGTGGGCGAAGTTCCACGCGCTCGCCGCGGCCGGCACGACGCTGCTGGTCTCGAGCCACGTGATGGACGAGGCCGGCCGCTGCGACCGGCTGCTGCTGATCCGCGAGGGCGTGCTGATCGGCGACGACACGCCGGCCGCGATCCGCGAGCGGGCCGGCACGAACGATCTTGAAGAGGCTTTCTTAAGGCGCATCCGGGAGCAGGTGACGGCATGATCCTGTTGGCTACGACCGGGCGGATCCTGCGGCAGTTGCGGCACGACCGGCGGACCATCGCCCTGCTGGTGGTGGTGCCGGTGCTGCTGCTCGCGCTGATCTACTTCATGTACGACGGCGTGGGCGGCGCCTTCGACCGGATCGCGCTGATCATGGTGGGCATCTTCCCGTTCGTGATCATGTTCCTGGTGACCAGCATCGCGATGCTGCGCGAGCGCACCTCGGGCACGCTGGAGCGGCTGCTGACCACCCCACTGGGCAAGTTGGACCTGTTGTTCGGGTACGGGCTGGCGTTCGGCCTGGCCGCCGCGGTCCAGGGTGTGGTCGCCACCGCCGCCGCGTACTGGCTGCTCGGGCTGACCACGGCCGGCAGCGCCGGTCTGGTCGTGCTGGTGGCGGTGCTCAACGCCGGGCTGGGGGTGGCTCTCGGGCTGTTCTGCAGCGCCTTCGCGCGCACCGAGTTCCAGGCCGTACAGTTCCTTCCGGTGGTGGTCGTGCCGCAGATCCTGCTGTGCGGTCTGTTCGTGCCCCGCGAGCAGATGGCCGGCTGGCTCGAGGCGATCAGCAACGCGCTGCCGCTGACCTACGCGGTCGACGCGCTGGCCAAGGTCGGCCGGGACGCCAACCCCGCCACGGACCTGGCGGTCGTCGCGGGCGCGGCCGTGGTCGCGCTCGTCCTGGCCGCCGCGACCCTGCGGCGGCGTACAGCCTAGGAGCTCTTTTGGTACGGCGAAGTGGGCGGCGCCCGGGCAATCAGGACACCCGGGCGTCCATCCTGGAGGCCGCCCGGGCCACGTTCGCCGAGAAGGGCTACGACAAGGCGTCGATCCGGGCCATCGCGGCCGACGCCAAGGTCGACCCGGCGCTGGTGCACCACTACTTCGGCACCAAGGAGAAACTCTTCCTGGCCGCGCTGAACGCGCCGATCAACCCGGGCGAGCTGATCCCGCAGGCCCTGGCCGGGCCGCCCGACCAGGCCGGCGAGCGGCTGATCCGGATGGCCCTGTCGGTGTGGGACTCCCCGGCCGGCACGGCCGCCCTCGCGGTCTTCCGCTCGGCGCTGAGCAACGAGTGGACCGCCCGGCTGCTCCGCGAGTTCGTGGTCACCCAGATCCTGCGCCGGGCGGTCAGCGAGCTGGTGATCGACCCGGCCGAGGCTCCGATGCGCTCGGCCCTGGTCGCCACGCAGATCGCCGGGCTGATGGTGACCCGCTACGTGCTGCGGATCGAGCCGCTGGCCAGTGCCGACCCGGCGTTGCTGGCCGCGATGATCGGGCCGAACGTGCAGCGCTTCCTCAGGGAGCCGCTCAATCTCCGCAGCGGTGGCACAGCACCGGGTGCAGCAGATGAGCCAGATCGTGGCGGTCGGTGACCGGGCGCGGGAAGGCCAGACGGGCCAGCTTCTCGTCGAGCCGGACCATGAAGCCGTACCGGTCCATCCGGACGACCTGGGGTTCGGCCTTGGGCTGGAACGTCGAGCCGAGCTGCCGGCGCACGTAGGCGCTCATCTCAGCCTCGTGGTGGTCGATGAGGTCGGCGATCAGGTCGAACTCGATGCGGCAGAGCGGGTCCGGCGTCGCCTCGGCCCAGTCGTCGACGTCGACGTCGACCAGGTTCTCGTTGCGCTCGTACCGGACCTCGGCCACCTCCAGGCGGTGCAGCACCTGGCCCTCGCCGACGTCGAGCAGGTCGCCCGAGGCGTCGACGTCGGCGTAGTCCAGCGTCGCGGCGCGCGACTCGTCCCCCTCGAGCAGCGTGGCCCAGCCGGAGATCCACACCCGGCCCAGGGCGGGCGAGCCGGCCATCGGCGGGACGTCGGAGATGTCGAGCACCATCGCGGTGTCGTCGTTGCCCTCCTGCGGCTTCAGGGCCGCGGTGAAGGCGCCGTCGCGCGGCGACAGCAGCAACACACGGCCGTTGGCGTCGGTGACGTGCCGGACGGGCAGTGGACCCGGACGGCACGCGATGTGCGCGACGCCGGGCAGGTGGCCGGCGGCGAGCGTTCGCGCTACCTCGGCGTGGGTGGGCTGCATGGTGGGAACCTCCGGGCACCGGTTAGGCTTGCCTTAGTAAGGTGAGGCTAACCGTAACACCGGCCTCAAGCGCAAGTTACCTCGGAGACTTCATGAACAACTCCCGACCAAAGGCCAAGCTCTCGCGGGCGCTCGGCATCCCTCTGACGCCGAAGTGCGTGAAGTACTTCGAGAAGCGGCCCTTCCCGCCGGGCGTGCACGGCCGTGGCCGTCGCAAGGCCTCGGACTACCAGGTCCGTCTGCTCGAGAAGCAGCGCCTGCGGCACCAGTACAACATCAGCGAGTCGCAGATGCGGCGCGCCTACGACGACGCCCACCGGTCCGAGGGCAAGACCGGCGAGACCATGGTCAGCCTGCTCGAGCGCCGCCTGGACGCCGTGGTGACCCGGGCCGGCCTGGCCCGCACCGTCTACCAGGCCCGCCAGCTGGTCGTGCACGGCCACTTCACCGTGGACGGCAAGAAGGTCGACCGCCCCGGTTACCGGCTCAAGCCGGGCCAGGTCGTCGAGGTGCGCGAGAGCAGCCGGCAGAAGCCGCCGTTCCAGATCGCCGCCACCGGCGCCCACGTCGACGGCCCGACCCCGCCCTACCTCTCGACCGTGCTCGAGGACCTGCGCACCACGGTCATCTCGGTCCCGCAGCGGTCCGAGATCCGCGTCCAGTGCGACGAGCAGCTGGTCGTCGAGTTCTACGCTCGTTAACCTGGCGTCGCTCGCGGGTCACCGCGTCTGCTCTAACCACGAGGCGTAGAGCTTGGCGTAGATCGAACCCTCCTGGTTGACGAGTTCGGAGTGCGGGCCGCGTTGGACGACGCGGCCCGCATCCACCACGATCACCTCGTCCGCGGCCTGCGCGGTGGAGAGCCGGTGGGCGATGGCCACCGTCGTCCGGCCCCGGGTCACCGTGTCGAGGGCGTGCTGCAGCCGCACCTCGGTGGCCGGGTCGACCGCGCTGGTCGCCTCGTCCAACACCAGAAGATCAGGATCGGCGACGTACGCCCGTACGAGCGCCACCAGCTGCCGCTCCCCCACGCTGAGCGCCTCGCCGCGCTCGCCCACCGGGGTTTCGAGCCCGCCCGGCAGCCCGTCCAGCCAGTCCTTCAGCCCGAGCTCGACGAACGCGGTCTCCAGCTGCTCGTCGGTCAGCGACGGCTCGGCGAAGCGGATGTTCTCGGCCACGGTCGCGTCGAACAGGAAACCGTCCTGCGGGACCATCACCACGCGCGAGCGCAGTGACGAGAAACGCACCGACGTCAGCGGCGTCCCGGAGAGCAGGACCTCACCCTCGGCCGGGTCCATCAGGCGGGTCAGCAGCTTGGCGAAGGTGGTCTTGCCGCTGCCGGTCTCGCCCACCACCGCGATCTTCGTGCGGGCCGGGATCTCCTGATTCACGTCGTGGAGCACAAGAGGGCCTTCAGTCGTTTTAAGGGTGGCGGTGGGGTGGTTGGATGGGGGGCCGCCGGGGTAGCGGAACGAGACGTGGTCGAAGCGTACGGACAGGGGCCCGGCCGGAAGATCCACACCGGCGTCGTCGGGGTCGGCCACGTCCGGCTGCTGGTCGAGAACGTCCAGGACACGCCGCCAGCCGGCCACCGCGTTCTGGGCCTCGTTCAGCATGTCGGTGGCGATCTGCACCGGCTGGATGAACAGCGTGACCAGGAAGAGGAACGCGGTGAGCCGGCCCACCGACAGGCCGCCGTCCTCGCCGATCAGCACGCCCACCACGACCACCGCGGCCAGGGCCAGGCCGGCCCCGATCTCGCCGCTGGAGAAGCTGGTCACGCTGGTCTTCAGGGCCCGTTGCTGAGCGCGCTGCAGGCGGGAGATCGAGGTGTCGAGCCGCTTCTCGGTCCGCCCGGCCACGCCGTAGGCCCGGATGACCACCGCGCCGACCACGCTCTCGGCGACCGCGCCGAGCATGACGCCGGTACGTTCGCGGACCGCCGCGTAGACGGCGGCCAGGCGTTTCTGGAAGAGCCGGATGATGGCGACCGAGGGGCCGAAGGCGAGCAGCGCCACGATGGTGAGCTGCCACGAGTAGACGAACATGACGATCGTCGAGACCAGCAACTGCCCGGAGGCCAGAAGCAGCTGTACGCCGCCGAACTGCAGGAAGAGCGAGATCGTGTCGACGTCGCTGGTCACCCGGGAGACCATCGTGCCGCGGCGCTCGGACTGCTGGTGCAGCATCGACAGGTCGTGGATGTGCCGGAACGTGCGCGAGCGCAGGGCGCCGAGCGCGGTCTCGCTGACCGTGAACAGCCGCCGGGTCATCAGGTAACCGGCCATCGTCGAGACCATCAGGGCCACGAACGTGAGGGCGACGACCCAGACCACGAACTGCAGGTCGGGACCGCCCTCGGCGCGGATCCCGTGGTCGATGCCCTGCTGGACGGCGATCGGCACGGCCACGCGGCCGCTCATCTGCACGAGCGCGAGCGCGATCGTGCCGCCGAGGCCGGGCCGCAGCTCGGGGGAGAGCGCGAGGCCGCGCTTGATCGTGGCGAAAGTGCCCGGCCGTTCCAGCGTGCCCGCGCTCATGCCTCGACCCTTTCGGCCTTCTCGTAGGCGGTGACCAGGTCGGAGTAGCCCTGGTGGGTGGCGAGCAGCTCGGCGTGCGTACCGGTGGCGACGACCTTGCCCTGCTCGAGGTAGACCACCTCGTCGGCCAGCGCGATGGTGGCCCGGCGGTACGCGACGACCAGGATGGACGCGCCCTCGTCGCGCTCACGCAGCGCGCCCAGGATGGCCGCCTCCACCCGCGGGTCGACCGCGCTCGTGGCGTCGTCCAGCACCAGCAGCCGCGGCCGGCCGGCCAGCGCCCGGGCCAGCGTGATCCGCTGTCGTTGCCCACCGGAGAGCGACGTGCCGCGTTCCCCGACCGCGGTGTCGAGGCCTTCGGGGAGATTCGCGACGAACTTGTCGGCCTGCGCCAGCTCCAGCGCCCACGACACCGACTTGCCGGAGACCTCCGGGCGGTCGAGCGTCACGTTGCCGCGGATGGTGTCGTCGAAGATGAACGGGATCTGCGGGACCAGGGCCTCGGCCCGGGCCAGCGCCGCCTCGCTCAGCGACGGCAGCTCGGCGCCGTCGAGGGCGATCCGGCCGCCGTCCGGGTCCATCAGCCGTACGGCCAGGGAGGCGATGGTCGATTTGCCCGAGCCGGTCGCGCCGACCAGCGCGACGGTCTTGCCGCGGGGAACCGTGAACGACACGTCCCGCAGGACCAGCGGCCCGTCCCCGTACCGGAAGTCGACCTTGTCGAAGCGCAGCTCGGCCGGCCCGTCGCCGTCGGCCGACCGGTCACCGTACGCCAGGTCGCCGGTCGCCGAGAGCACGGCCTGGACCCGCTCCCAGCCGGCGACGCTGCGCGGCAGCTCGGCCACCACCCAGCCGATCGCGCGCACCGGGAAGGCCAGAACGGTGAAGAGGAAACTCACCGTGACCAGCTCGGCCACACTGATCGCGCCGGTCTGCAGCCGCCACGCGCCGAGCAGCAGCACGGCCAGGGTGCCCAGGCTGGGCAGCGCGTCCATCAGCGGGTCGAACAGGCCGCGGAGCCGGCCGACCGAGATCAGCGCGTCCCGCAGCTCGGTCACGAAGACCCCGAAGCGGCGCGACTCGTCGGCCTCGCGGCCCATCGTCTTGACGACCAGCGCGCCGTCGAAGCTCTCGTGCGCGACCGCGCTGACCTTGGCCCGCATCCGCTGGGCCCGGATCTGCCGCGGCGACATGGCCCGCGAGTAGACGAAGTTGAGCCCGAACAGCGCCGGGAAGAGGGTGACGCCGATCAGGGCCAGGACCCAGTCGGTGAGGAAGAGCGAGATGACCGCGGCGACGATCATCACGATCGTGCCGACCGCGAACGGCAACGGCGCGATCGGCACGAAGGCGGCCTCGACGTCGGAGTTCGCGTTGGAAAGCAACGTGCCGGTGGCGTGCTTCTGATGCCACGCGGGCGGCAGGGACAGATAACGGCTGGTCACGGCGCGGCGGTAACGCGCCTGCAGCCGGAACTGCATGTACCCGGCGCCGAGGCGGCGGCCGAAGACGGTCAGCACGCGCAGCCCGCTGATGCCGATGAAGGCCGCGGCGATCAGGGCGAGCTCGCCGGTGCCGGCTTTGCCGGTGGAGAACGCGGGCACGACGACATGGCCGATGACATAGCCGACCACGTACGAGTTGGCGATGACCAGGAGGCCGAACAGGCTGCTGCCCACGACTCCCACGGTGAACAGGCGCGGTTCAGTGCGAATCGCCTGTCCCAGCACGCGCAGTCCCCGTCCCAGCACATCGCGGCTGGTCCTGCTGCTCAATTTCCTACCTGACTGGTAAGTGTTCGCCGGGGCTTCCGGCCTTACTTCCCCATCCTGCCGAACGGGCGGCGTTCGTTCACAGGTACGACAATGTGTCTACGATCACGTTCGTGACCGCCTATGCCCGACGCGAACGTCAATTCCTCTCCGACCTGCTGCTTTCCCTGGGCCCTGATCAGCCCACCCTGTGCGAGGGATGGACGACCCGCGATCTCGCGGCCCACCTGGTCGTCCGCGACCGGCGGCCCGACGCCTCGGCCGGCATGCTCCTGCCGCCCCTGCGCGAGCATGGTGAACGCGTGCGCCGGGCCAAGGCTTCCCAGCCGTACGAGAAAGTGATCCAGGAGCTGCGGACGCCGCCCTGGTGGAGCCCGGTCAGCAACCCGCTGCTGGACGAGGTGGCCAACACGGCCGAGTTCTTCATCCACCACGAGGACGCGCGGCGGGCCCAGCCGTCGTGGACGCCCCGCTCCCTGGACGAGGGCGAGCAGGCCGCCCTGTGGAAGGCTCTGCGGATGACCGGCAAGCTGGTCCTGCGGCGCGCCCACCTGCCGGTCGAGATCCGGTCCGAGGGCTTCGGCGCCTTCACCGTCGGCGAGGACCCGGTGGCGGTGCTGTCCGGAACGCCGGGCGAACTGACCCTCTTCCTCAGCGGGCGCAAGGACGCGGCCCAGGTCACCATCGAGGGCGATGCGGCCCGGCTGCGGGAGGCCCCTCTGGGCCTCTGATTGGCTCACTTGATCTGAGCCTGATTGGCCCATGGGTGCGGGCCAATCCCGGCCTACGGTGGTCGCCATGAAGCTCTCCGTGGCCCAGGGCACCGCCCTCAGCGTCGGCGCCGTGCTCGGCACCGGCGTGATCTCCCTGCCCGCCCTGGCCGCGGACGTCGCCGGTCCCGCCTCGCTGGTCGCCTGGGTCGCCCTGATCGTGCTGTCGGCCCCGCTGGCCTGGACCTTCGCCGCCCTGGGGGCCCGCTATCCGGACGCCGGCGGCGTCTCCACCTTCGTCCGGCTGGCGTTCGGGCCGCGGGCCGCGGCGGCCGTCGGCTGGTGCTTCTACTTCGCGGTGCCGCTGGGCGCCCCGGCCGCCACCGCGTTCGCCGGCGGCTACGTGGCCGACGTGACCGGCGGCGGGCGGACGACCGTGATCGTCTCGTTCCTGGCCCTGGTCGGCGTGGTCGCGGTGATGAACTGGTTCGGGCTGCGTGTCTCGGGCCGGGCCCAGCTCGCGCTCACCGGCACGCTGGCGGTGCTGCTGCTTCTCACGGTGATCGCCGCGCTGCCCCACGCGAGCTGGGACAACCTGACCCCGTTCACCCCGCACGGCTGGTCCGGCGTGGGCACGGCCGTGGCCGTGCTGATCTGGGGCTTCGCCGGGTGGGAGGCGGTCTCCTCGCTGTCGGGGCAATATCGCGACCCGCGCCGCGACGTCCCGCGGGCCACGGCGATCGCGGTCGTGGTCGTCGGCGGGCTCTACCTGGCCGTGGCCGTGACCAGCGTGCTGGTGCTCGGCCCGGCCCTCGGCGCCAGCCAGGCCCCGCTGGCCGACCTGCTCGCGGCCGGTGTCGGTGGCCCGGTGCGGGTGCTCACCGCGGTGGTGGCCCTGCTGCTCACGGCGGGCGCGGTCAACGCCTACTTCGCCGGCTCGTCGCAGCTCGGGGCGGCCCTGGCCCGCGACGGCGCGCTGCCGGCGCGGGTGTTCGGCACGCCGCGCAAGGCGCTGGTGGCGGTGCTGCTCGGCAGCCTGATCGCGGTCGGGCTGCCGATCGAGCTGCACACGATGCTGTTGCTGGTGACCGGCTGCTTCACGCTGGTCTACGTGATCGGGACGGCGGCCGCGGTCAAGCTGCTGGCCGGGCGGCAACGGGTGGTGGCCGCGGTGGCCTTCGTGGCCGTGGTCGCGCTGCTCGGCCTGACCGGGCCGCCGGCCCTGCTCAGCCTGGTCGTCGCGGCCGGCGCGATCACCTATCAGGCGTGGCGGGTCAGGATCGCGGCGAACAGCGCCATTCCCTCCCCGATCAGCGACGGGTCCGCGTTGCCGAAACCGATCACGAAACCGGTCTGCCCGGCCGGCGCGGCGCCGTCCCCGTCGTCCCGGCCGGACCCGGCCGGCCCGGTGCCGTAGTAGTCGCACAGGTCGTCGATGCCGACTCCGGCCCGCCCGGCCTCGCGGACCACGGCGGTCGAATCGGCCCGGGTCAGGGCGGCCACGTGCAGGCCGGCGGCGGACGGGATGGGGTCGAGGCCGGGCATGGCGGCCAGCGCGGCGACGACCTGGCGGTGCCGGGCCGCGTACGCCTTGGCCGCCTTGCGCACGTGCCGGGCCAGCAGCCCGTCGTCGATGTAGCGGGCCAGCGCGGCCTGCACGGCGGTCTGCCCGTAGCCGTCGCCCATCTGCCGCGCGGCGACCAGCGCGTCGCGCAGACCGGGCGGGGTGAGCAGGAAGCCGGTACGCAGCGAGGGCAGCATGCTCTTGGAGAACGTGCCCGCGTAGAGCACCCGGCCCGCGGTGTCGAGGCTGTAGAGCGGCTCCAGCGGCCGGGACAGGAAGCGGAACTCGCTGTCGTAGTCGTCCTCGACGATCGCCACCGAGCGGCGCCCGGCCCAGTCGAGCAGCTCCCGGCGGCGGGTGGCGCTCATCGCCCGGCCGAGCGGGAACTGGTGCGACGGCGTCGTGTAGACCAATGTGGATGCTTGCGGAATGGCGTCGACGACCAGGCCTTCCCGGTCGACGGGGACGCCGGCGACCTTCGCCCCGAGCGAGGCGAACAGGCGCCGGGCCGGCGGGTAACCCGGCTCCTCGACCGCCACCACGTCGCCGGGCGTGATCAGCACCCGGCCGATCAGGTCGAGCGCGTGCTGGGTGCCGTTGGTGATCACCAGGTCGGCCTCGCTCGCCCGGACCCCGCGGGCCACCCCGAGGTAGCGGGCGATCGCCGCGCGCAGGGCCGGGTGGCCGGACGGCTCCGCGTACGTCCCCAGGCTGTTGGCCCTCAGCCGGGTCTCGGCCAGAAGCAGACGCCGCCAGGCGTCGAAGGCGAACAGGCCGGCGTCGGGAATGCCGACCCGGAAGTCGTAGCGCGGCGGCGTGGCGCCCCCGCTGGTCGGCAGCGGGCCGAAGCGCCAGCCGTCGCGGGGCCGCAGCGAACTGGCCGCGCGCGGCTTGCGGCTCGCCCCGGCGAAGGCGACGAAGGTGCCGGCCCCGACGCGCGCGGACAGATAGCCCTCCGCGGCCAGGCGTTCGTAGGCCCCGGCCACGCTCCCGCGGGCGAGGCCGAGGTCGGCGGCGAGGGCCCGGGTCGCCGGCAGCCGCGACCCGGCCGGTAACCGTCCGTCCACGATGGCCGCGCGCAGGGCCCGGTAGACGGCGGCGGTCCGGCTGCCGCCGGGCGGGATGATCAGGTCCACCAGCACATTCTGACCTCCGGTATGGCCCGAACGTTATGTCGCGCGCCGATGACTCTCCGCATACCCTTAATGACAGTTGTCAATATCACGGGGCTGAGAGAGGAAGAGCATGGCGAAGAGACGCATCCTGATCGCGGGCCTGCTCGCCGCGATCACCGCGGCCGCGACGGCCACCCCGGCCGCGGCCGCCGCCACCGGCGAGATCCGCCTGGCCGGCACTGCGAACGCCGTACCGAACAGCTACATCGTGGTTCTCAAGGCCGGCGCCAAGACGCCGGCGAGCCTGGCCAAGAGCTACGGCGGCCAGGTCCGGCAGAGCTTCACCTCGATCAACGCCTACGAGTCGGGCATGTCGGAATACCAGGCCAAGCGCCTGGCCGCGAGCCCCGACGTCGCGTACGTCGAGCAGAACCAGACCGTCTCGCTGCTGGCCACGCAGGCCAACGCGACCTGGGGCCTCGACCGGATCGACCAGCGCAACCGGCCGCTGAGCACGACCTACTCCTACACCACGACGGGGTCGGGCGTGACGGCGTACATCATCGACACCGGCATCCGCTACACCCACAGCGACTTCGGTGGCCGCGCGTCCTACGGTTACGACGCGGTCGGCTCCGGTGGCGTGGACTGCAACGGCCACGGTACGCACGTGGCGGGCACGGTCGGCGGCACCACCTACGGCGTGGCCAAGGCGGTCCGTCTCGTCGGCGTCCGCGTGCTCAACTGCTCGGGCAGCGGCACCACGGCCGGCGTCATCGCCGGCGTCAACTGGGTCACCACCAACGCGGTCAAGCCGGCGGTGGCCAACATGAGCCTCGGCGGCGGCGTCAGCAGCACCCTGGACAGCGCCGTCTCGCGCTCGATCACCGCCGGCGTCACCTACGCGCTGGCCGCCGGCAACTCGAACGCCAACGCCTGCAACTCCTCGCCGGCGCGGGTCGCCGCGGCCATCACCGTCGGCGCCACCACCAGCACCGATGCGCGCGCCAGCTACTCCAACTACGGCACCTGCCTGGACATCTTCGCGCCGGGCTCGTCGATCACCTCGGACTGGTACACGTCGAACACCGCGACCAACACGATCAGCGGCACCTCGATGGCCAGCCCGCACGTCGCCGGCGCGGCCGCCCGCGTGCTGTCGGCCAGCCCGGGTCTCACTCCGGCCCAGGTCCGCGACAGTCTCGTCAACGGCGCCACCACCGGCGTCGTCACCAGCCCGGGCTCCGGCTCGCCGAACCGCCTCCTCTACCTGGCCCCCTGACCGTTTCGCACTGATTGCCGCCCGGCCCGCCTCTGAGCGCGGGCCGGGCGCGTGCGGAAAAGTGAATGCAGTACATATCCTGCGTTGGGTGACCATGAAATCGCGGACAGTGCCGAGCCTCTGGCGCAACCGCGAATTCAATCTGCTGTGGACCAGCCAGTCACTGTCCGATCTGGGCGCGGCGATCGCCCAGCTCGCCGTCCCGCTCCTGGTGCTCGACGTGACCGGCTCGGCCGTGCAGGCCGGTGTGGTCGGCACCGCGGCCCAGATCGTCAAGCTCGCCTGCCGGCTGCCGGCCGGAGTTCTGGCCGACCGGCTGGATCGCCGCACGACTCTGCTCGCCTGTGACGGCGTACGGCTGGTGGCCTTTGTGGCTCTGGCCTTGACCGTGGCCACCGGGCACGCCGGCCTGACCGCCATCATCGTGGTCGCCGTGATCGACGCGGTCTGCGGCACCTTCTTCAACACCACCGAGCACGCCGCCGTACGGAGCCTCGTGCCGCACTCGCATCTGCCCGAGGCGGTCGCCCGCAACGAGGCGCGGGCCTACGGCACCTCGCTCGCCGGCCCGCCGCTGGGCGGCCTGCTCTTCGGCATCACCCAGGCCCTGCCCTTCGTCGGCAACGCGGTGTCGTACCTGGCCTCGCTGATCGGCGTCGCGCTGATCCGCAAGCCGATGCAGACCGCGGCCGACCGGCCCGACAGCCACCTCGCGGCCCTGCTCGAGGGGCTGCGGTTCGTCTTCACCAACCCGTTCCTGCGCTCGGTGCTGATCATCGCCGCGCCGCTGAACTTCGCTCTGACCGGCACCATCTTCACCATCGTGGTCACCCTGCAGCGGCACGGCACCCCGCCCGGCGTGATCGGGCTGACCGAGACGATCGTCGGGGCCGGCGGCCTGCTCGGCGCGCTGGCCGCCCCGGCCCTGCACCGCTGGATGCCGTTCGCACGGCTGATCCGCTCGCTGTGCTGGGCCGCCTTCGGCTTCCTGGCGGTCAGCGCCCTGCTGACGATCAGCGTGGGCACGGCGGCCCCGGTCGCCGTCGCGGTCTTCGTCGGCCCCGCCTGCAACGCCGCCCTCTTCGCCCATCAGGCGGCCATCACCCCGGACGACCTGCAGGGCCGGGTGCTCAGCGTGATCTTCATGGCCGCCACGTCGGCCGCCGCGGCCGCGCCGATCCTGGCCGGGCTGCTCGTGACCACCTGGGGCGCCCGGGCCGCCATCCTGGTCTTCGCCTCGGTAGTCGCCGTCTCCGCGGTCACCGCCAGCCTGGCCCCGGCCATCCGGGAGATGCGGCCGGTCGAGTACGTGACGGGCTGACGCGAAGGTTACTCACCGGTTTCACGCTGTGAGACGACAGTGACCGCCGGTCGATAGACTTGGCCCGGACAGCCGGGGCACTAGCCCTCCCGCCCGGTCACCAATACTCTGCGGTAACAAGAAAGTTAAATCCCCCAGTCAACTGCACCTAAGGCGGCGCCGATGGCTCTCGAGGTCCCCTACCGGTCGATCCCCGACATGTTCTTCAAGCGGGTGGCCGCGACTCCGAACGGCCAGGCCTTCGCCGTGCCCAACGCCGACGACACCGGCATGGTCTGGCACACCTGGTCGCAGGTCGGCGAGCGGGCGACGGCGATCGCGGCCGGTCTGCGCGGGCTCGGCGTGGGCCTCGAGGACAGGGTCGCGATCCTCTCCGGCACCCGGTTCGAGTGGGTGCTGGCCGACCTCGGCATCAACTGCGCGGGCGCCGCCACCACCACCGTCTACCCCACCACCGAGCCCGAGGACGCGAGCTACATCGTCGCCGACTCCGGCTCCAAGGTGCTGATCGCGGAGAACGCGAAGCAGGCCCTGAAGATCTCCGGCGTCGACACCGCCGTGACCCACGTCGTCATCATCGACGGCCCGGCCGACGCCGGCGCGACCCCGCCCCAGCTGTCGCTGGCCGAGCTCGAGGAGCGCGGCGCGGCCGCCCTGCGCGAGCGCCCCACGCTGATCGACGAGGTGGTCCAGGGCATCGGCCCGGACAACCTGGCCACCCTCATCTACACCTCGGGCACCACCGGCCGGCCCAAGGGCGTGCAGCTGCTGCACGCCGGCTGGACGTGGGAGGGCGTCGCCCAGCAGGGCCTCGGCCTGTTCGAGTCGACCGACCTGCAATATCTGTGGCTGCCGCTGTCGCACTCGTTCGGCAAGACGCTGCTCTGCGGCATCATCCACGTCGGCGTCCCGACCTACGTCGACGGCCGCGTCGACAAGCTGGTCGACATGCTCGCGGTGGTCAAGCCGACGCTGATGTGCGCCGCGCCCCGCATCTTCGAGAAGGTCTACAACAAGACGGTCACCACCGCCCTGGAGGGCGGCGGGGCCAAGGCCAAGATCTTCCACTGGGCGGTCGCGGTCGGCAAGCAGAAGGTCGCGCTCGAGCAGGCCGGCCGGCCGCTGCCGGGCGGGCTCAAGCTGAAGTTCGCCGTGGCCGAGCGCCTGGTCTTCAGCAAGCTGCAGACCAAGCTCGGCGGCCGGCTGCGGGTGCTGGTCAGCGGCTCGGCCCCGCTCAGCCGCGACATCGCCGAGTTCTTCGCCGCGGCCAACCTGCCGATCATGGAGGGCTACGGCCTGACCGAGAGCAGCGCAGCCAACTTCGTCAACCGCCTCGACAAACTCAGGATCGGCACGGTCGGCCTGCCGCTGGGCGACCTCGAGTGCCGCATCGACAGCGACGGCGAGGTGCTGCTGCGCGGCGCCCCGGTCATGCGCGGCTACCACAACCTGCCCCAGGAGACCGCCGAGGCGTTCACCGAGGACGGCTTCCTGCGCAGCGGCGACATCGGCGAGCTCGACGACCAGGGCTTCCTGCGCATCACCGACCGCAAGAAAGACCTGGTCAAGACCTCCGGCGGCAAGTACATCGCCCCGTCGGCGATCGAGGGCATGTTCAAGGCCGTCTGCCCGTACACGTCGCAGGCGGTGGTGGTCGGCCAGGCCCGCAACTTCGTCACCATGCTGATCTCGCTCGACGAGGACGCGATCAAGGGCTGGGCCGCCGGCGGACCCCTGGCCGGGAAGAGCTACCAGGACATCTGCTGCGCCCCGGAGACGGAGACCCTGATCGAGGGCTACGTCCAGGAGCTCAACGCCAAGCTCAACCGCTGGGAGACGATCAAGAAGTTCGCGATCCTCCCCCGCGACCTCAGCATCGAGGCCGGCGAGATCACCCCCTCGATGAAGATCAAGCGCCGCTCGGTCGAGACCAACTTCGCCGAGCAGATCGACAAGATGTACGCGGGCTCGCTCGCCCAGATCTGAGCGGTTCGTCAGCGGCGGCCGGAGACCTCCCGGCCGCCGCTGTTCCGTAGCAGGCGCCGCGCCACCTCCCGCACCACCTGCCCCCGGGCCCAGGCCAGCGGTTTGTTCGACGGCACGAAGAACTGCGCCTTGAGGTAGGCCAGCAGTTGGTGCTTGCGGACCAGTGGCCGCATCCGCCGCTCCCACCCGGCCAGAGCGGCCGGCAGGTCGTCCGGGTGGGCGGTCAGCTCGTCACCGAGCGCGTCCGCGCCGATCATCCCGGCGCTGACCCCCATGCCGGAGTAGAGCGTCAGACACCACGCGGCGTCGCCGACCAGCACGACCCGGCCGTCGTACCAGCGCCGCATCCGCACCTGATGCACCGAATCGAACAGGCGTTCCGGCCCCCGGCGCAGCTCGTCCAGCGCGAACGGGACCAGGCCGCCGCCGTCCAGGCCCCGGAAGCGGGCCTCGATCGCAGCGACGGGATCCTTCCGGAATTCCGCGTCGACATCCCGCGTGCGATAGGCGAACAGCGCGGTGGGCGTACGGTCGCTGAACGGGAAGACCCACAGAGCGCGACCCGGCTCGGCCAGAATGACCTGGTCGGACCCGGTGAAGCCGGGGGCCGGAGCGCTGAGCGGGAACGCGCAGACGATCGCGTGCATCGACCGCAGGAACCATTCGGGCGGCCCGAAGACGAGCCGGCGCACGGTCGAGCGCAGCCCGTCCGCGCCAACCACAAGATCAAATTCTTGGCTGTACGTCACGTCGTGCGCCGCGTCGTGCAGTTGCACCTGGACAGCGTTCCCGGTCTGGCCCACGGCGACCGGAACCGTGCCGAACCGCACCTCGATCCGGCCGTCCACCCGCTCCCACAGCGCCGCCTCGACGTCGCCGCGCAGCACGCCGTCCGGATGACCGGGCTGGTCTAGGAAGCCGGCGCTGCGCACCCGGCGGCCGTCCGCGTCGACCGCGAAAGTGCGGTGGCCGGCGGGCGTCCGCAGATGCATGTGCCCCAGGACCCCGAGCCGGCGGGCCGCCTGCTCCCCCACGGGGAACAGCCCGACGAAGTAGCCGCCGGTGCGGCGCTCCGGGGCCCGCTCGACGACGACCGGGGTCCAGCCCGCCTCGTGGAGCCGGACCGCGGTGGCCATCCCGGCCACCCCCAGCCCCGCCACAAGCACCTTCTTCGCCATATTTCCCGCCCTTTCGCGAAACCGCCGTCACGCGCGCTCAACGACGGCCGGGGCCGGGAGTTCAATCAGCCGAGAGAGCTGTTCGGCTGGATGTCGATGGTCATGGCCCCGATCACGGCCGGATCGGCGAGCTGGTCGATGCGGCTGATGTGCTCGCCGTCGAAGGCGAAGACGAACGCCACCCGGACCTGACCGCCCACAGCCCAGACCAGGCCCGGCTGCCCGTCGAGGAAGGCCAGGCGGGCCGACTGGGCGCCGCCGTTGAAGCGACCGGCCACCTCGTTCGCGCCGGCGAGCACCGCGGTCGCCCCGATCTTGACCGCCTCGGGGTCGGCTCGCAGGACGACGCCCGGGTCGAGCAGCGTGAGCAGGGCGCTGAAGTCACCGGCCCGCGCCGCGATCAGGAAGGCGCTGACCACCTCGCGCCGCCGTGAGATGTCGTCGTCCTCCGGGGCCGGCTCGCCCTGCACCCGCCGCCGGGCCCGGCTGGCCAGCTGGCGGGCGGCGGCCGGAGTGCAGCCGACGATCTCGGCGATCTCCGGGAACGGCACGGCGAACATGTCGTGCAGCACGAAGGCCAGGCGCTCGCTCGGCCCGAGCGTGTCCAGCACCAGCAGCAGCGCCGGCCCGATCGCGTCGGAAAGCACGGCCTGCTGCTCCGGCCCGGGCGCGTCGTCGTGCGTGGTGGCCGGGATCTCGGCCGGATCCTCCCGCCGGGCCGCCCGTGACCGCAGCATGTCCAGGCAGACCCGGGAGACCACGGTGGTCAGCCAGCCCGTCAGGTTCCCCACGTCGCTGGTGTCGCTGCGGCTCAGGCGGAACCACGTCTCCTGAACCGCGTCGTCGGCCTCGTCGGCCGAGCCGAGCATCCGCTGCGCCACCGCGCGCAGATGCGGCCGGTCCCGCTCGAACCGCTCGGCCAGCAGGTCCATCTCGCTCATCGTCACACCTCTCGTTCGGCGCCCGTCATACCTGTTGACGGGCCGCCCGGGCCCGCTGTGACGAAGGAGCAGTCATGCCCATCCGCACGATCACCATCCCGGTCAGGAACCTCGACGCCGCCAAGGCCCTCTACACCGAGTTGCTGGGCACCGCCCCGTACGTGGACCAGCCGTACTACGTGGGTTTCCGCCCCGAGGGCACCCCCGAGATCGGCCTCAACCCGCACGGCGACCTGGCCGCGGGCCCGATCACGTACTACCACGTCCCCGACATCGAGGCGACCATCAAGACCCTGACCAGCACCGGCACCACCCTCGAGCAGCCGGCCAAGGACGTCGGCGGCGGCGCCCTGACCGCCACCCTCCGCGACCCCGACGGCAACCTCTTCGGCCTCCACCAGGGCGACATGCAGTAAGACCCGGCGCACGGGCCGCCGCCCACCCGCGGCGGCCCCGCCCTTCCCCCTCGCCGGAAAATGTCGGGTGGCTGGTAGAAAGACTCGCAACCGAAGGAGGCCGGAGATGGCCGACGAACCACGCTCCGCGCAGGCCCGTAAAGCAGACGTCCTGGCCAAGCTCAAGGCGCCGGTGGCCGACGCCTGGGTCGCGACCGCCGAGGGGGACGAGCCGTTTCTGGTGCCGCTGACGCTGGCCTGGTTCGAGGAACGGATCCTGCTGGCCACCGACACGGGGTCGCCCACCGGGCGCAACCTGGCCGGCCACGGGCGGGCTCGCGTCGCGCTCGGCGGCACGCGTGACGTCGTACTGATCGATGTGGTCCTGGAGAAGTCGATTCCGGTCGCCGAGTCGGGGGCGGCCGGGGAGGCCTATGCCGCGCAGAACGATTGGGATCCGCGCACCGCGGGCGATTCCTATGCCTTCCTCGTTCTGCGGCCGGAGCGGGTTCAGGCGTGGCGGGAGCTGAACGAGATCGCCGGCCGGACGCTGATGCGGGACGGGGTCTGGCTGGTCTGACCGATGAGTTCCGGCCGCGTGGCCGGTCTGTCCCCTCGGAACCCGACTTCGAGGAGGACACAGTGACTGCCACTTACACGTTCGACGTTTTCAGCAGCCTCGACGGCTTCGGCACGGTCACCCGCGGGTGGGGCGGCTACTGGGGCAAGCAAGGACCCGAGCTGCTCGCGCACCGCCTGGCCGAGTACGAGCCGGAGCAGCGCATGGTGTTCGGGGCGAACACGTTCCGGGCCTTCACGGGGCTGCTGGCCGCCGGCACCGAGGAGACCGTGCACGACGAATGGGTGACCCGGATGCGGCACCTGCCCGCGGTCGTCGTGTCGAGCACGCTGCAGGGTCCGCTCGACTGGCCGGACGCGACGGTCGTCAAGGGTGACGCCGTCGAAGTCGTCCGGCGCCTCAAGGAGGAGTCGGAGGTGCCGCTGCGCTCCCACGGCAGCCTGTCGATGAACCGGGCCCTGATGGCGGCCGGGCTGGTCGACCGGGTCCAGGTGACCGTGTTCCCGGTGATCACCGGCGAGACCGGGAACGAGCCGATCTTCGCCGGGGCCGCCGACTTCGACCTCGAGCTGCTCGAGACGCGCACCCTCGACGGCCGCACCCAGGAACTCGTCTACCGCCCGACCCTGCACGTGGAGTGAACGTCAGGCGATGACCGTGGGTGAGCGCCACGACGGGCCGGCCGCCCGGTCCAGGTCGTGGCGGACGGTGGCGATTCTGCGTACGGCCTCGGTCAGGTCCTTGGCCGGAAGGGTGAACGGCAGGCGCACGAAGCGCTCCAGGGTGCCGTCCAGGCCGAAGCGGGGGCCGGGGGCCAGGCGGACGCCGACGTCCTCGGCGGCGCGGGCCAGGGCGCTGGAGATCGGGCCGTCCAGCTCGGCCCAGAGGGAGACGCCGCCGGCCGGCAGGACGAAGCGCCACTCCGGCAGCGACGCCCGCAGCGCCGTGACCAGGGCGTCGCGCTGGAGGCGGAGCTCCTCGCGGCGGGCCTTGACGATCTGGGCCGACTGCTCCATGAGGCGGACCGCGACCAGCTGCTCGAGGACCGGGCTGGCCATGTCGACGCCGACCCGGATGGCGGCCAGGCGCTGCACCAGCGGGGCCGAGGCCCGCACCCAGCCGATCCGCAGGCCACCCCAGTACGCCTTGCTCATGCCGCCGATCGAGACCACGCGCGAGTGCCGGTCGAAGACGGCCACCGGCGGCGGCATCTCCTGGTCGTCGAGCGGCAGGTCGACGAAGGACTCGTCCACGATCAGCTCGGTGCCGGTCGCGTGGGCCGTGGCGACCAGCCGTTCGCGCAGGTCGGCAGTCATCAGATGGCTGGTCGGATTGTGGAACTCGGGAATCACGTACGAGACCCGCGGCCGGGTCTGGCGCAGCGCGCCCAGCAGCATCTCGCCGTCCCAGCCGGTGGCCGTGTCGAGGCCGTGGGTGCTGAGGCGGGCCCGGCGGGCCGAGAGGGCGGCGAGCGCGTTCGGGTAGGTCGGCGCCTCGACCAGCACCGGCGAACCGGCCGGCACGGAGAGACGCAGCACCAGGTCGAGGGCCTGCTGGGTGCCGCCGGTGATCAGGATCTGCTCGGCCGAGGTGGGCACGCCCCGCTCGGTGTAACCGGCGGCCACCGCCTCGCGCAGCTCACCCAGCCCGGTCGGGTGGTAACCGGCGCTGCCCAGGTAGCGCGGCAGGTCGGAGGCGGCGTCGTGGGCCGCCGTGACCAGCTCGGCCGGCGCCGCGGAGGCGGCCACACCCAGATCGATCATGTCGCGGTCGTCGCCCGCCGCCCACAGCCCGGACGGGGCCACTCGGTGGCCATTAGGCAGGGTGGTCCAGCTTCCCGCGCCTCTCCGGCTGGTCAGGTGGCCACTCTCACGGAGGGTGCGGTACGCGGCGGAGACCGTCGTCCGGCTCACGGACAGCGCCTCCGACAGTTCGCGTTCGGCCGGCATCCGTACGCCCAAGGGCAGGCGCCCATCGGCGAGCAGGCCCCGCACGGCCGCCGCGAGAGCGGCGTAATCCGGACTGCGATGGCGGCCCGGAAGGGAGTGCCACTGACCGAGCAGGCGGCCCAATTGGCTACCTCTGATGGTCGTCGTCATGTCCACCTCCAGGGAATTGGCACTTCAGTGTCGCCCGATTGGCCTTCAGACTGGCATTCGTGCAACCACGTGACAACCGAGATCGTCGTCTCACCCGCCGCACCGTCCAGCTCTTCGCCGGCCTCGTCCTGTACGGCGTCAGCATGGCCTTCATGGTCGAGTCGGCCCTCGGGCTCAACCCGTGGGACGTCTTCCACCAGGGCGTGTCCGAGGCGAGCGGGATCAGCTTCGGCTGGGTCGTCATCCTGGTCGGCGTTCCTGTCCTGCTGCTGTGGATCCCGCTGCGGCAGCGCCCCGGCTTCGGCACGATCGCCAACCTGGTGGTGGTCGGCTTCGCGGTCGACGGCGCCCTGGCCGTGCTGCCGGCCGGCGGGACCATCCCCGCCCGCATCGGCTACCTGGTCGGCGGCATCCTGCTCAACGGGCTGGCCACCGGCCTCTACATCGGCAGCCGGCTGGGGCCGGGCCCGCGCGACGGCCTGATGACCGGCATCGTGGGCCGCTTCCCGCGGTTGTCGATCCGCCTCGTGCGTACGTCCATCGAGGTGTTGGTCCTGATCGTCGGTTTCTTCCTGGGTGGCACCGTGGGCATCGGAACCATCGCCTACGCTCTGGCCATCGGTCCTCTCGTGCAGCTGTTCCTGCCGATGTGCACCGTCGCCGAGGGCGGCGCGCGACCGGCCCTGGCCCATTGAGTCGCGTCACTCATCCGGGTTCACACACACTCACTCCCGGACAGGTAGCTTGGGGTGATCTGTCCGGATTGGACGGCGTGGAACGCCCCGCTCATTCGGTTTAGCAGACCATCCGTTGCATCACAGCTTTGTGATCATCGCGACACATTTGCTTCCGGCGGCGGGGCCCTCACGGCATCATTGCCGCATGGGGGCGGTCAACTGGCAGTGGAACGACGCTTGGATCTTCGTGTCCGCGGTCATCGCCGAGCGCCTGGAGCGCGACCGGGCGATGCACGCGGCCCTGCCCGTCACCGGCGCCAGCCTGGCCGACCTGCTGGCCGCCGCCGACTTCCTGCACCACAGCGTCCCCAGCCGCGCCGAACTCGAGGAGTCGGTACGCCGCCTGGCCGGCGCCGGCCTCCTGGTCGTGGAGGACGACCTGGTCGAGGTCGCCCCCGCCGGCGAGCAGCTGTGGCGCACCCGCCCGTTCAGCGGCCTCTCCTCAGCCGTCATGACGTTGCAGGCCCAGCTGAACCGAGCCGCCGAACCAGGCGACTCCGACTGGGTCCTCGACGAACAGACCTACACCGCCGCCCTCCGCGAATACAGCATCCGCCTCGCCGACGGCCGCTGACCCGTCCCACCCGAAGCGCCCGCGCCCGCCCCAGGCGCCGGCCTCGCCGCACCCGACCAGCCCGCGCAGCCAGAAGCGCGCCCTACCTTCACCCAGCGGGACCGCGTTGGTCAGGGCAGCCGCTTTCGCGATATCAGCGGACCAGGTTGTCGGCAACGCGAAAATTTCCTTCACTTCCCCGCCTGGCACCGCCACTCCTAGCGAGACCGCGTCAATCAGGGATGCGGGTTCTCGGCGTCAGCGGACCGGGTTGCCGGCGGCGCGGAGGCTTTCCTTCACTTCGCCGATGGTGAGGTCGCCGAAGTGGAAGACGCTGGCGGCCAGGACGGCGTCGGCGCCGGCGGCGACGGCGGGGGCGAAGTGGGCGACCTCGCCCGCTCCGCCGCTGGCGATCACCGGGATGTCGACGACGGCGCGGACGGCGGTGATCAGGTCGAGGTCGAAGCCGGCCTTGGTGCCGTCGGCGTCCATCGAGTTGAGGAGGATCTCGCCGGCGCCCAGGGTGGCCACGGTGCAGGCCCACTCGATGGCGTCCAGGCCGGCGCTGCGGCGGCCGCCGTGGGTGGTGACCTCCCAGCCGCTGGGCTGGCCGGCGGAACGCCGGACGTCCAGCGACAGGACCAGGACCTGGTTGCCGAAGCGCTGGGCGATCTCGCTGATCAGCTCGGGGCGGGCGATGGCGGCCGTGTTGACGCCCACCTTGTCGGCGCCGGCGCGCAGCAGGACGTCCACATCGTCGACCGAGCGGACGCCGCCGCCGACGGTGAGCGGGATGAAGACCGACTCGGCGGTGCGGCGGACCACGTCGAGCATGGTCCCGCGGCCGGCCGAGGAGGCGGTCACGTCCAGGAAGGTCAGCTCGTCGGCGCCGGCCGCGTCGTAGGCGGCGGCCAGCTCGACCGGGTCGCCGGCATCACGCAGGTCGACGAAGTTGACCCCCTTGACCACCCGGCCCGCGTCCACGTCGAGGCAGGGGATCACGCGCACCGCAACAGTCATGCCTCAACCCTAGTGCGCTGGTCACCCCCGACACCCGGACGGCCCCACCGACGCCGCCCGGAGCTCGCCGGGCGACGAGCGCTGAGCGGGCGGCCCGGCCTCCGCGGGTGGCGGGGTGGTGCGGCGGCCCCGGCGGATCAGGCCGACCAGGATGCCGCCGATGACGAGGAGGGCGCCGGCGATGTCCACCGGGTGGATCTGCTCCTGCAGGAAGAGGGCGGCTGAGGCCAGGCCGAAGAACGGGACCAGCATCGAGAACGGGGCGACGGTGCTGGCTCCGTACGTCTTGAGCAGGTAACCCCAGCCGGCGAAGGCCGCGAGGGTGGAGATCAGGGCGACATAGGCGAGGGCCCACAGGGCCTCGGAGGTGAACGCGGTCAGGTCGGCCGGAGGGCCGTCGACCAGCAGGGTCAGCAGCCAGAGCGGGCCGGTGGCGACGGCGCTGGCCCAGATCATGAAGCGCAGGGTGTCCGGTGGGGACGCCTTGCGGGTCGCGATGTTGGCTAGGCCCCACGCGGCGCCGGCGGCGACGATCAGGAGGAAGGCGCCGAGGTTGGCGCCCATGCGCGTGGCCACCAGGGCGACGCCGGCTACGCACAGGAGCAGACCGGCCAGCTGTACGGGCCGGGGCCGCTCACGAAGCACCAGCACCGCGAAGCCGAGCGTGAAGACGGCCTGGCTCTGCAGCACCAGCGAGCTGAGCCCGGCCGGCATCCCGGCCGCCATGCCCGCGAACAGCAGGGAGAACTTGGTGACGCCGAGGATGAGGCCGACGGCGACGATCCAGCGCCACGGCACCTGGGGGCGGCCGGCGAACAGGAGCGCGGGGAACGCGGCGAGGGTGAAGCGCAGCGCGTTGAACAACAGTGGCGGGAAGTGGTCGAGCCCGGTCTCGATGACGACGAAGTTGAAGCCCCAGATGGCGGTGACGGCGACCGCGAGGCCGATGTCGCGTGGTCTCATGCGTCGAGCCTTCACAACAACAACCGTTAAGCACCAGCGAAATGTACTCAACCAACAATGTAGCCTCGCTACATGATTGATCTGGGTCGTCTCCGCGCCCTGCACGCCGTGGCCAGCTACAAGACGGTGCTGGCGGCCGGCGAGGCGCTGCACTGCACCCCGTCCGCAGTGTCTCAGCAGCTCGCCAAGCTGGAGCGCGAGACCGGGGCCACCCTGGTGGAGAAGGACGGCCGCCGGCTGCGGCTCACCGAGGCCGGCCAGGTGCTCGCCCGGCACGCGGAGAAGGTGCTGGCGACCGTCGACGAGGCCGAGGCGGCGCTGGCCGCGCACCGGGACACGGTCGTCGGACGGCTCACGGTCGCCGCCTTCGCCACGGCGTGCCGGGCGCTGTTGCCGTACGCCCTGCACCGTCTCGCCGCCGACCACCCGCAGCTGACCACGGGCTTGGTCGAGGTCAACCCGCACGAGGGGCTCGACATGCTGCACCGCGGGCATGTCGACCTGGCCGTGCTGGACGACTGGCCGGAGGTGGCGCTGCGCTACCCGGGCGGCATCACGCACGTCGAGCTCGGATGGGACGTGGCCGACCTGATCGTGCCGGCCGGGCACCGCTTCGGCGCGACGGCCACGCTGGCCGAGGCCCGCGACGAGCGGTGGATCGCGGCCAAGGCCGGCGACATCTGCCACGAGTGGCTGCTGCGGGTGCTGCCGGGCGTGCAGCCCGACTTCCACGTCGGCGAGTTCGAGACCCAGCTGACGCTGATCTCGGCGGGGCTGGGCGTCGCGGTCATCCCCCGGCTGGCGCGTTCGGTCGCGCTTCCGGCGGAGGTACGCGTCGTGCATCTCACGCCCGAGCCGCGCCGCCGCGTGGTGATCGCCTGGCGCGAGGCCTCCGCCGCCCGCCCGGCGATCAAGGCGGCGGTGGAGGCCCTGCACACGTCGTGGGTTCAGGCCTCGCGCAGCGCGGCGAGGGCCTCGGCGACCGTGAAAGCACCCGCGTAGAGCGCCTTCCCCGCGATCACACCCTCCACCCCGTTCGGTTCCAGGGTCTTGAGCGCGCGCAGATCGTCGAGCGTGGACACCCCGCCGCTGGCGATGACGGGCCGGTCGGTGGCCGAGCAGACCTCGCGCAGCAGCTCCAGGTTGGGCCCCCGCATGGTGCCGTCCTTGGTGATGTCGGTGACCACGTAGCGCGCCGCGCCCGCCTTGTCGAGCCGCCCCAGCACGTCGAACAGGTCGCCCCCGTCGCGGGTCCAGCCCCGCGCCGAGAGGGTCCGGCCGCGCACGTCGAGCCCGATCGCCACCCGGTCGCCGTACTCGGCCACGATCCGGTCGCACCACTCCGGGTCCTCAAGCGCCGCGGTGCCGATGTTGACCCGTTCGCACCCGGTGGCCAGGGCCCGGTTCAGCGACTCGTCGTCGCGGATGCCGCCGGAGAGCTCCACCTTCACGTCGAGCCGGGCGATCACGTCGGCCAGCAGCGCCGCGTTGGAGCCGCGCCCGAAGGCCGCGTCCAGGTCGACCAGGTGCACCCACTCGGCGCCGTCGTTCTGCCAGGCCAGCGCGGCCTCGAGCGGGTCGCCGTAGGCGGTTTCCGAGCCGGCGGCGCCCTGGACGAGGCGTACGGCCTGACCGTCCGCGACGTCGACGGCGGGCAGCAGAGCGAGTGTCATGGGTTTCTCCCTGTTAGCCGGCCAGGCGGCCGGGGACGGACGTGAGCCGGGGACGGAGATGTCATCCGGCCTTGCGGCCGAGGACGACGACCACCAGAGCCGGTGCGGCCAGGACGATCAGCAAAGTGAGGACGATCCGCAGCGACGTTTCGGGCACCCACAGCCAGATCGCGGCGATGGCGGCGAGCGGCAGCAGCACGATCCCGAGCCGCTCACCCCGGCTGCGCCGATGCAACGTGCCCGAACTGCGGCGCTGCGGCGCGAGCCGTTGCACGAGAGCCCGGCGGCGCGCGCGCCGTTCAACACGCCGCGCGCGGGCCGCCTTCTCCTTTTCGAGCACGGCGAGCCGCTCGGCGCGGCGTCGCGCTCTCTCCTTCGACATCTACAGCCCGGCGACCCAGTTGCGCAGCAGACCGTAGCCGGCGTCGGCCGACTTCTCCGGGTGGAACTGCGCCGCGCTCAGCGCACCGTGCTCGACGACCGCGGCGAACGGCTCGTCGTGGCTCGCGGTGGTCACCTTGGCGCCGGCTCGGCGCAAGACGTCAAGGTGCGAGGCGCCGTACGAGTGCACGAAGTAGAACCGCACCTCGGGGGGCAGGCCGTCGAGCAGCACGGAGTCGTCCGCGACGTCGACCGTGTTCCAGCCCATGTGCGGGATGCGCCGCGCCGTGAGCTTGTTGACCACGCCCGGCAGCAGACCGAGGCCCTTCGTCTCGACGCCGTGCTCGACACCCGAGTCGAACAGGATCTGCATGCCCACGCAGATGCCGAGCACCGGCCGGCCGGCGGCCACCCGGTCCGCGATCATCGGGCCGGCGTCGATCTCGTCGATGCCGGCCATGCACGCCGCGTACGCCCCGACGCCCGGGACGACGAGACCGTCGGCCTCCGCCGCGGCCGCGAGGTCGCTGGTCACCGTCACGTCGGCGCCGGTGCGGGCCACCGCCCGCTCGGCCGAGCGCAGATTGCCCGACCCGTAGTCGAGCACCACCACGGTGGGTCCACTCATCAGTTGTCCCCCGGAAGCAGCCAGGCGATGCCACCCGCGACGGCCAGCGCGGCGAGGACGCCGACCAGCCCGACGCTGAACTTGGTGGCCCCCGACTTGATCAGCTGGATGACGCCGCCGACCAGGAAGCCGGCCACGATGAAGAGCACGACGGCCATCAGAGCACGCCCTTGGTCGACGGGAGCTGCCCGGCGTTGCGCGGGTCGATCTCGACGGCCTCCCGCAGCGCCCGGGAGAACGCCTTGAACTGCGCCTCGACCACGTGGTGGGCGTCCGGGTGGCCGCCCGGGCGGCAGGCCCGCAGCACGTCCACGTGCAGGGTCACCTTGGCCGCGTGGCCGAACGCCTCGAAGATGTGCCGGGTCATGCTGGTCGCGTAGACCGGGCCGATGTACGGGGTGAGCAGCGGCTCGTCGTGCACCACATAGGGCCGGCCGGAGAGGTCCACGGCCGCCCGGACCAGCACCTCGTCCATCGGGATGGTGGCCGATCCGTACCGCCGGATGCCCTTCTTGTCGCCGAGCGCCCGCGCGAAGGCCTCGCCCAGCGCGATCGCCGTGTCCTCCATGGTGTGGTGCGAGTCGATCTCGAGGTCGCCCTCGGTGCGCACCGTCAGGTCGAACCCGCCGTGCCGGGCCAACTGGTTGAGCATGTGGTCGTAGAAGCCGACGCCGGTGCTCAGGTCGCCCTGGCCGGTGCCGTCGAGGTCGATCTCGACCAGCACCTTGGTCTCGTTGGTGACGCGCTCGATACGCGCGGTCCGGCTCACTGCAGGGCCTCCAGGAATGCGTCGGTTTCAGCGGGGGTGCCGGCGGTGACGCGCAGCCACCCGGCCAGGCCGACGTCGCGGACCAGCACACCGCGGTCGAGCAGCCGTTGCCAGGCGACTTTCTGGTCGCCGCCGACCTCGAAGAGCACGAAGTTGGCGTCGCTGTCGGCCACCTTCAGGCCGCGCTCACGCAGCGTCGTGACGATGCGGTCACGCTGCTCCTTGATCGCCTCGACGGTGCCGAGCAGCGCGGCTTTCTCGGCGAGGGCCGCGCGGGCGGCGGCCTGGGTGAGCGCCGACAGGTGGTACGGCAGGCGCACGAGCTGGACGGCGTCGACCACGGCCTCGCCCGCGGCCAGGTAGCCGAGGCGGCCGCCGGCGAACCCGAACGCCTTGCTCATGGTGCGGGTGACGACCAGGCGCGGGTGGTCCGGCAGCAGGGCCAGGGCGCTCGGCGTGCCCGGGCGGGCGAACTCCGCGTACGCCTCGTCGACGATCACCATGCCGCGCGCCTTCTCCAGCACCGCGGTGATCACGTCGGGGTCGAGCGCGGTGCCCGTCGGGTTGTTCGGCGAGCACAGGAACACCATGTCCGGGTCGTGCTCATCGAGCTGGGCGATCGCCGCGTCCGGCGTGAGGCCGAAGTCGGGGTCGCGCAGCGCGCCGATCCATCTGCTGCCGACGCCGAGGGTCAGCAGCGGGTGCATGGAGTACGAAGGGCCGAAGCCGAGCGCGGTGCGGCCCGGCCCGGCGAACGCCTGCAGGAGCTGCTGCTGCACCTCGTTGGAGCCGTTGGCGGCCCACGTGTTGGCCGCGGTCAGCCCGTGACCCAGGTAGGCCGCGAGGTCGGTGCGCAGCGCCACGGCGTCGCGGTCGGGGTAGCGGTTGAGGTCGCGCAGCTCGGCCTGGACGGCCTTGGCGATCGCGTCGACAACGGCGTCGGGCAGGGGGTACGAGTTCTCGTTGGTGTTGAGCCGCACCGCGACGTCGAGCTGTGGCGCCCCGTACGGCTTCTGGCCCTTGAGGTCGTCCCGGAGGGGAAGCCCGGTCATGTGAACCTCGCCTCCACCGCTTCGCCGTGCGCCGGCAGGTCTTCCGCGTTGGCCAGCGCGACCACGTGCCCCGCGACGTCGCGCAGGGCGGCCTCGTCGTACTCGATGACGTGGACGCCCTTGAGGAACGACTGCACGGACAGCCCGGACGAGTGCCGCGCGCAGCCGGCGGTCGGCAGCACGTGGTTCGACCCGGCCGCATAGTCACCCAGCGACACCGGCGACCAGGCCCCCACGAAGATCGCGCCGGCGTTGCGGACGCGCAGGGCCCACTGCCGCGCGTCACGCGTCTGGATCTCCAGGTGCTCCGCCGCGTACGCGTCGACGACCCGCAGACCCTGCTCGAGGTCATCCACCAGCACGACCCCGGACTGCTCCCCGGTCAGCGCCGTGCGCACCCGGTCGGCGTGCTTGGTGGCCGGGGCCATCCTGGCCAGCTCGGCCTCGACCGCGTCGACCAGCGCCTCGGAGTCGGTGACGAGCACGCTCGCGGCGAGGGGGTCGTGCTCGGCCTGGCTGATCAGGTCGGCCGCGACGTGCCGCGGGTCGGCCGTCTCGTCGGCCAGGATGGCGATCTCGGTCGGGCCGGCCTCGGCGTCGATGCCGACCGTGCCCTGTAGCAGCCGCTTGGCCGCGGTCACCCAGATGTTGCCGGGCCCGGTGATGACGTCGACCGGCTCGCAGCGGTCGCCCTCATCCACCCCGTCTGAGCCGTAGCCGAGCATGGCGATGGCTTGGGCGCCACCCACCGCGTACACCTCGTCGACGCCGAGCAGCGCGCACGCCGCGAGCACCCGGGCGTCGGGCAGGCCGCCGTTCTCCTTCTGCGGCGGGCTGGCCACCACGAGCGAGTCGACCCCGGCCTCCTGGGCCGGCACCACGTTCATGACCACGGTGGAGGGATAGACGGCCAGGCCGCCCGGGACATAAAGACCCACGCGCTGGACGGGGATCCAGCGCTCGGTCACCGTGCCGCCGTCGACCACCTTGGTCGTGACGTCGGTGCGCCGCTGATCGGCGTGCACCTTGCGGGCCCGCTTGATCACCTCGAGCAGCGCCGCCCGTACCTCCGGCTCGAGGGTCGCCTCGGCCGCCGCGATGTCGGCCTGGGCCACCCGCAGCCGCTCCAGCTTGACCCCGTCGAACCGCTCGGTGGCCTCCTGGATCGCGCTGAAGCCATGCTCATGGACCGCCTCGACGAGAGGGCGGATCCGCTCGACGGCCTGGGAGACGTCGAGCTGGGCACGGGGCAGCAGGCCGCGCGGGTCCCGGGAGGAGCCACGCAGGTCGGTCCGATTCAGCACGCCGCCAAGTTTAGGCTGCCCATCCGCGTCACCCGTCATCGCCGCAGCCGGGCCCAGGAGATGAGACCGCCGCCACCGGCCGGGTGGCACGGGGCATGGCGACGGGTTGACCATGGAGGGGTGACCGTTAGGCTGAGGTGGTGAGCAAGCGGCTGCCGGTGTTCCCGCTGGGCACGGTGCTGTTCCCGGGCCTGGTGCTCCCCCTGCACATCTTCGAGGAGCGTTACCGCGCGCTGGTCAGCGAGCTGGTGGCCAGTCCGGCCGACGAGCCGCACGAGTTCGGCGTGGTCACGCTGCGCCGCGGCGCCGAGGCGCCCGCCCCCGAGCCGGCCGACGGCCCTGCCGCGCCGCCCCCGCCGATCGGCGCCGACGACCTCTACCAGGTCGGCTGCACGGCCGAGCTGCGCCAGGTGACCGAGCTCCCCGACGGCCGCTACGACATCATGACCGTCGGCCGCCGCCGCTTCGTGGTCAAGGACGTGATCCAGGGCGACGAGCCATACCTGACGGCCGAGGTCGAGTGGCTCCCCGACGAGTCCCCCGACGAGACGGCCGAGCTGCTGGCCCCGCGCGCGCTGGCCGCCTTCCGGGCCTACCTGGAGCTGCTCCGCCCCGACTCCGAGGGCCTGGACGCGGTCCCCGCCGACCCGACGGTCCTCTCCCACCTGATCGCCGCCACAGCCCAGCTGACCACCGAGGAACGCCAGCTCCTGCTGGCCGCCCCCGACACGGCGACCCGCCTGCGCACCGAGCTGAAGCTGCTCAACCGCGAGTCCGGCCTGCTGGCCCGCGTCCGCGCCGTCCCGGTCCCGCTCTCCGACCTGGCCCGCCCCGCCAGCCCGAACTAGCCGCGGGGTGGCTCGGCCGGGTAAGCCGCCGGGTCCGTGGCGCCGGGGCCGTAGGCCGCCGGGCCGGTGGCGTTGGGGCCGTAGCCCGGGCGGGCGCCCGGGGCGTCCAGGTCGGGGTCGTTGGACCAACCGGCCATGAGGGTGAGGGCGATCGCCGCCGCGAAGGCCGGGACCAGCATCGGGCCGACGGCGTGGACCTCGGGTGGGGCCAGGTAGGTGGCGCCTGTCCGGGCCGTCTCGCTCCAGTGCTGGTAGTCGCCGCGGCCGATCATCTCGCCGATCCACGGGGCCACCAGGTAGCCCGCCCCGAGCGCGCCGGCCACGATGCCGGCCAGCAGGAACGGGCCGCGGTCGCGGCGCAGCAGCAGCCAGGCGACGATCGCCACCAGCAGCCCGAAGCCGAGCCCGAGCAGCGTGAACCAGCCGTCGGCGGCGATGTACTCCTCAGGCGACGGGTCGTTGACCACGATGCCGCTCTGCCCGGCGTTGATCACCGGCACCGACGGCGCGAGCCACGCCCACAAGAGCCCGAGCGGCCCCCCGAGCACAAAGATCACCGCAAAGCAGGAGAGAGCCACCACGGCCGTACGCCGCCACGGCCGCCGCGCGATCTGCGGCCCGCCCCAGTGCCGGTCGTCCGCCGGCCCGGACGGATGCGCGAGTTCGAACCCACCCGCCGGCCCACCGGACCACGGCGCCCCACCGTCGGGCCCCTGACCCGATCCGGGCCCCGGCGGCACCTCCCGACCCGGACCTGACCAGTCCGGCGGCGCCCCATACTCGGCCTGCCCGCCCACGATCGGCCCGCCTGGCCCGGAAGCGCCCGCCGCGGGCTCGGCCGTCGGGTCCGCCGGGGGCGGGCCGGGCTGATGCGGGTGGGCCGGTTCCTGACTCGCGTTCACCCTACGATCCTGCCAGGTTCTCCCCCGCCGCGTCCCGCTCGCCCTAAGCGACCGCGGACGGGCCGAGGATCATCTTCAGGTCGGCCCGCAGCGCCGGCGTCGGGGCGACCCGGACCGCGCCGAGGCGCAGCAGCGTGGTGCGGCTGCCGTTCTGCAGGTGGACGTGCACCTCGGAGTCGCCCGGGTGGCTGGTCAGGATCTCCTTGAGCTCGGCCACCAGCGGCGGCGTGCACCGGGTGATCGGCATGGTCAGGGTGACCGGTTTGCTGTCCGGGTTGTGGCTGATGTCGGGCAGCGACATGTCCATCGCCATGATCCGCGGGGTGTCGTCGCGCCGGTCGACCCGGCCCTTGACCACCACGATCGCGTCCTCGGCGATGAACTGGCCGATCACCTCGTAGGTGTTCGGGAAGAACAGCGCCTCGACGCCACCGGCCAGGTCCTCCAGGGTGGCCGAGGCCCACGCGCGGCCCTGCTTGGTGATCCGGCGCTGGACACCGGTGAGGATGCCCGCGAGCGTCACCACCTGGCCGTCCGGGACCGAGCCCTCCTCGTTGAGGGCGGCGATCGTGGTGTCGGCCGCGTTCTGCAGGAGCTGCTCGAGACCGGCGAGGGGGTGGTCGGAGACGTAGAGGCCGAGCATCTCGCGCTCGAAGGCCAGCTTGTCGCGCTTGTCCCACTCGTCGTCGACGATCGGCGGCATGGCCACCGTGGCCGAGCTGCCGCCCTCGGTGTCGGCGAACGCGCCGAACAGGTCGAACTGCCCGGCCGCCTCGTTGCGCTTCACGTCGGCGTAGGCGTCGATCGCCTCGGCGTGGACCGCGAGCAGGCCCTTGCGGCTGTGCCCCATCGAGTCGTACGCGCCGGCCTTGATCAGAGATTCAATGGTCTTCTTGTTGCAGGCGACCGCGTCGACCTTGGACAGGAAGTCGTAGAAGTCCTGGTACTTGCCCTTGTCGTCGCGGCAGCGGCGGATCGCGTCGACCACGTTGTTGCCCACGTTGCGGACGGCGGCCAGGCCGAAGCGGATGTCCTTGCCGACCGGGGTGAACGGGCCGGCCGACTCGTTGACGTCGGGCGGCAGGACCTGGATGCCCATGCGCCGGCACTCGGCCAGGTACATCGCCATCTTGTCCTTGTCGTCGCCGACGCTGGTCAGCAGCCCGGCCATGTACTCGGCCGGGTAGTGCGCCTTCAGGTACGCCGTCCAGTAGGAGACCAGGCCGTACGCCGCCGAGTGGGCCTTGTTGAACGCGTACCCGGCGAACGGGACCAGCACGTCCCACACCGCCTGGATGGCCTCCTTGGAGTAACCCCGCTCGAGACAGCCGGCCTGGAACGGCACGAACTCCTTGTCGAGGATCTCCTTCTTCTTCTTACCCATGGCCCGGCGGAGCAGGTCGGCCTGGCCGAGCGAGTAGCCGGCGAGGATCTGCGCGGCGCGCTGCACCTGCTCCTGATAGACGATCAGGCCGTACGTGGGCTCGAGGATCTCGCGCAGCGGCTCCTCCAGCTCCGGGTGGATCGGGGTGATCTCCTGGAGATTGTTCTTGCGCAGCGCGTAGTTGGTGTGCGAGTCGACGCCCATCGGGCCCGGCCGGTAGAGGGCCAGGACGGCCGAGATGTCCTCGAAGTTGTCGGGCTTCATCAGGCGCAGCAGCGAGCGCATGGGGCCGCCGTCGAGCTGGAACACGCCCAGGGTGTCGCCGCGGGCCAGCAACTCGTACGCCTTGGGGTCGTCGAGCGGCAGAGCCAGCAGGTCGAGCTTGGCGCCGTGGTTGAGCTCGATGTTCTTGTTGGCGTCGTCGATGATCGTCAGGTTGCGCAGGCCCAGGAAGTCCATCTTGAGCAGGCCGAGCGTCTCGCAGGTGGGGTAGTCGAACTGCGTGATGATCACGCCGTCGGCCGGTCGCCGCATGAGCGGGATGTGGTCGATGATCGGCTCGGCGCTCATGATGACGCCGGCCGCGTGCACACCGGTCTGGCGGATCAGGCCCTCGATGCCGCGCGCGGTGTCGATCACCTTCTTGACGTCGGGCTCCGACTCGTACAGCGTGCGGACCTCGCCGGCCTCGCCGTACCGCTTGTGGTCCTTGTCGAAGATGCCGGAGAGCGGGATGCCCTTGCCCATGACGTCCGGCGGCAGCGCCTTGGTGATCCGGTCGCCGACGGCGAACGGGTAGCCGAGCACCCGGGCCGCGTCCTTGATCGCGGCCTTGGCCTTGATCGTGCCGAAGGTGGCGATCTGCGCGACCTTGTCCTCGCCCCAGCGCTCGGTCACGTACTTGATGACCTCGCCGCGCCGGCGCTCGTCGAAGTCGATGTCGACATCGGGCATCGAGATGCGCTCGGGGTTGAGGAACCGCTCGAAGATCAGGCCGTGCGGCAGCGGGTCGAGGTCGGTGATGCCCATGGCGTACGCGATCAGCGAGCCCGCCGCGGAGCCACGGCCGGGGCCGACCGCGATGCCGTTGCGCTTGGACCACTGGATGAAGTCGGCGACCACGAGGAAGTAGGCCGGGAAGCCCATCTCGATGATGACGCCGAGCTCGTACTCCGCCTGCTTGACGTGCGTCTCGGGGATGCCGCCGGGGAAACGGGACCGCAGGCCCTCGTACGCGACGTGCCGGAAGTACTCCTGTTCGGTGTACCCGTCCGGGATCGGGAACCGGGGCATCAGGTTCTTGAAGGTGAACATGCCCTCGGTGTCGACCCGCTCGGCCACCAGCAGCGTGTTGCGGCAGCCCTCCTGCCACGCCTCGGACGAGTCGACGGCGCGCATCTGGTCGGCCGACTTGACGAAGTAGCCGGCGCCGTCGAAGCGGAAGCGGTTCGGGTCGGCGATGTTGCTGCCGGTCTGCACGCACAGCAGCACGTCGTGCGCCTCGGCCTGGGCCTCGTGCGTGTAGTGGGAGTCGTTGGTGACCAGCGGCGGGATGCCGAGCTTCTGGCCGATCTCCAGCAGGCCGTCGCGGACCCGGCTCTCGATGGAGAGGCCGTGATCCATGATCTCGAGGAAGTAGTTCTCCTTCCCGAGCGCCTCCTGGTACATCGCGGCCGATTTCAGGGCCTCGTCGAACTGGCCGAGCCGCAGCCGGGTCTGCACGGCCCCGGACGGGCAGCCGGTGGTGCCCATGATGCCCTCGGCGTGCTCGGCGATGATGTCGAAGTCCATCCGCGGGTACTTGCCGAGCTGGCCCTCCATCGAGCCCCGCGAGTTGAGCCGGAACAGGTTCTTGAGACCGACGGCGTTGCGGGCCCACATGGTCATGTGGGTGTAGGCGCCGTTACCCGAGACGTCGTCGCCCTTCCGCTCGGGGCGGCCCCACTTGACCCTGTTCTTCATCAGGCGGGACTCGGGCGCGACGTACGCCTCGACGCCGATCACGGGGGTCACGCCGACGGCCTTGGCCTGCGTGTAGAAGTCGTACGCCCCGTGCATGTTGCCGTGGTCGGTGATGGCCGCGCCCGGCATGCCGAGGCGGGCGGCCTCGGCCAGGACTTCCTTGATGCGGGCAGCCCCGTCGAGCATCGAATACTCGGTGTGCACGTGGAGATGCACGAACGAGTCAGACACCCCGGACCCCCTTTAAGTTGTGGCGACCCAGCGACTCTAGCGGGCGGCTACGGGAAGGACGAGGGGGAAACGCGTGTCACTCGGCGAATGGCTCGATCATCACAGAGGCGGCCTTCAGCCACGCCGAGCGCGTCTCCTGCTGAAGGTCCGCATACTCGATCGAGGAGCCGACTTCCAGGGCCGGGTCGTACGGAACCACGGCCACCGCCCGCGTCCGGGTGGCGAAGTGCTTGACGAAATCGTTCAGCAGCGGCAGCGGACCCGGCGACGGGCAGGAGATCAACGTCACCGCGTTGGAGACCAGGTCGCCCATGCCGCTCTCGTCGAGCACGTCGAGCATCCAGTCCGCGGTGAAGGCCGCGTCCTCCCGGGGCACGGTGGTGATCACGAGCTGGTCGGCCTGGCGCATCACGGTCTGCCAGTTGACGCTTTCCACGTTGTTGCCGGTGTCCACGCAGATCACGTCGTGGGTGCGGCGCAGCAGATCCATCACCCGGCGCACGGTGCCCTGGTCGAGGCGGGCCGCGAAGCGCGGGTTCTCCTCGCCGGCCAGCACGTCGTACGACCCGTCGGAGGCGTGCCGCAGGTAGCCGTCGAGCTCCTGCAGCAGGGCGTCGCCGTGCAGGTTCTCGATCTGCAGCAGGTCGGCCAGCAGGTGTTTGATCGTCCGGGCGTGCCGGGCGCTGCCGGCCCGCAGCCCGAGCGTGCCCCGCAGCTCGTTGTCGTCCCAGGCGAGCACGCCGCGGCCGCGGACGCTGCCGATGGTCGCGGCCGCGAGCACGGTCGCGGTGGTCTTGTGGACGCCGCCCTTGGGGTTGGCGAAGGCGAGCACGCGCGGCTTGCCGAGCTTGCGCCGCATGACCGACACGGCGCGGGCCATCTCGTCGTCGGCCCGGGTCTGCCGCCACTCGATGCGCGCGGCGGCCGGTGAGGTCGGCGACGGCGCCACCCGCGGTGCCGGGGCGGGCGCGGGCGGCTGGAAAGACGCCGGCTGGGCCGGGGCGGGCGCGGGCGGCTGGAAAGACGCCGGCTGGGCCGGGGCGGGCGCGGGCGGCTGAAAAGACGCCGGCTGGGCCGGAGCCGGGGCCGGCGGCGCGAAAGAAGCCGGCTGGACAGGAGGCTGAAAAGACGCCGGCTGGACCGGTGGCGGCATGACCGGGGCCGCCGCCGAAGCCCGCACCTGCGGGTAGTCACGCGGCACGGCCTGCGGCGGCGGCGCCGATCGAGACGACGGCCCGAAGAAGCTGGTGGGCTCCGGCGACTGCGGGGGCGGCTGCGCCTGCAAGGGCGGCTGCGCCTGCGAGGGCGGCTGCGGGGACGAAGGCAAGAGCGGCGTCGGCGAAGCATGCGAAGGCGAGGGCGCCGGCTGCGACCGGGCCTGCCACCGCGGATCAAGCGGATTGATCGGCCGCTGCGGCATCGGCCGCTGTTGCTCGGCCGAGCCTGACGCCGGGCCGGGCGGCTGCGGCTCGGCCGGATGCTGGTCGTAACGCGACCCGTACGACGAGCCACGGGAGTCGAGCGGATTGGTCGGGCGCCGGGTCGGCAGCGGGGATCCGTACTGCTGGGGTTGCTGCGGTTGATCCTCACGATCGGTCTCGGCCTGCTCGTCGGCGCCGCGGGACCCGTGCCGGGCGCGGTCGAGCAGCGCCCGCCATCGCGGGGCTGGTTCCGCAGGCCGGCCCCAGCCGGTCTCGGTCCCCTCCACGGCTCAGTCCTCCCTGCCCAATCTCGGTGATGCCCACGCCCGGGCCGTTCGCCTTTGACAGGCTACGGAGCCGAACGCGATAGGGCCACTGCCCGTGCCACCGACTAGAGACCTAACGGCCGGGCGGGGCTCAGGGTGCTGCCACCGAGGCGCTGGTCGCATCGTGAGCAGCTGTCGCGTCTGACGCAGAGGGTACGGCAGGAAGATCCTCCGATGCCGAGACGGAAGGGTCGTTCAGGTGCCCGGAGACTTGCGATGAGGCAGATGTCACATCGACCCCGGGCGACGACACTATCGGCGCGGGCGGCTGCGAGGCAATGCCCGCTGTCTCTGTTGGCACACCGGGCACAGCGGGCGATTCGGGCAGCGGCGGCCGGAACTCGGTGCGGTCGAGGCTGCGGACCTCGGGCGCCGGGTCGACCGCCCGGACGCCGGCCCGGGCCGCCACCCCCTGCAACGCGGCCGGGGCGCCGCGGACCACGGCCGCGAAGACACACGCGCATCCGGACCGGTAGGCGGCCGCTTCCAGCGCCGCGGTCCGCGCCGCCGCCGCGTACGCCTCCCGGGCCCGGCCCTCGGCAGCCGGCAGCTTCGAGGCCAGCTGGTCGTACGCCGCCTTCTCGTTGTCCCGGACGATGGCCGCGTCGAGCATGCCGGTGAGCACGTCGGCCGGCAGCCGGTAGACCGGGATCCGGACGACCTGCGTGTGCTGACCGGGTGTCGGCACCCGGGCGTACACCTGGGCCACCGCCGCCCCTTGGAGCAGATCGGGCAGACGCCCCGGCGTGACGTACTCGGCCAGGCTCACCAGCGCCCACACGTCGCCGACGGCCGGCGCGGACGGCTCGGCCAGCGCGCCCAGCTCCGTACGGGACGAGTCGAGGTAGCCCGGCACCGTCTGCCCCTGCACGACCCCGACCCGTACGACGTCGTGGGGGTCCTGAGCCGGCGCGGCCTCGCGCCGGCTCACCCAGAGCGCCCCCAGCAGCACCCCCGCGGCCGTCACGGCCGCACAGGCCACCGCGAACCGGATCTCGGACGCCCCGAACAAGCGCACCCGCTGGGCGGGCCCCATGAGCTCAGACCGCGTCCTGAAGGACGTCGAGGGCGTACTTCAGGTCGTCGGGATAGTCGCTGACGAAACGCACCTCGTCCTGGGTGCGCGGGTGCAGGAAGGCCAGCTCACGGGCGTGCAGCCACTGCCGGTTGAGCTTGAGCCGGGCGGCCAGGGTCGGGTCGGCGCCGTACTGCGTGTCGCCGACGCACGGGTGCCGCAGCGCCGAGAAGTGCACCCGGATCTGATGGGTGCGCCCCGTCTCCAGCCGCACGTCGACCAGGCTGGCCGAGCGGAACGCCTCAAGCGTGTCGTAGTGGGTCACGCTGGGCTTGCCGCCGGACATGACGGCGAACTTGTAGTCGGCCGTCGGGTGCCGGTCGATCGGCGCGTCGATGGTGCCCCGCAGCGGGTCCAGGTGGCCCTGCACGACCGCGTGGTAGCGCTTCTCCACCTCGCGCTCCTTGAAGGCGCGCTTGAGGACGCTGTACGCCATCTCGCTCTTGGCCACCACCATCAGCCCGGTCGTGCCGACGTCGAGCCGGTGGACGATGCCCTGGCGCTCGGCGGCCCCGCTGGTGGCCACGTTCTGCCCCATCGCGGCCAGGCCGCTGACCACGGTCGGGCCGGTCCAGCCCGGGCTGGGGTGGGCGGCCACGCCGACCGGCTTGTCCACGACCACGATGTCGTCGTCGCTGTAGATGACCTTCAGCCCGTGCACCGGCTGGGCCGCCACCGGCGCCTGCTCGGCCACCGGCGACGGCAGGGTCACCTCGAGCCAGGCGCCGGCGCTGACCTTGTCCGATTTCGGCCGCGGGTAGCCGTCGACCAGCGCGTCGCCGGCCTCGACGAGGGTCGCCGCGGCCGTGCGGGACAGCCCGAACAGGCGGGAGACGGCCTGGTCGAGACGCATCCCGTCGAGCCCGTCGGGGACGGGCAGGGATCGTTGCGAGCTCACTTGTTCTCGGCCTTCTTCCGTACGAGCCGTCGCCCGTCCCGCTGACGGCCGGTGAGCTCGAGGAGCACGGCCAGCACGACACCGACGCTCAGGCACGCGTCGGCGATGTTGAACACGGCGAAGTACTCCGCGTACGGCCCGAAGGGGCTCAGCATGTCGACCACGTGACCGTGGAACGGCCCCGGCGCGCGGAACAGCCGGTCACCGAGGTTGCCCAGGGCGCCGCCGAGCACGAGCCCGAGCGCGATCGCCCACGGCACCGAGCGCAGCTTCGTCGCCATCCAGCCGATCCAGCCGATCACCACGATGGTGATCACCGGGAAGACCCACGTGTAGCCCTCGCCGAAGCTGAACGCGGCGCCGCTGTTGCGCAGCAGCGACAGGTAGATCAGGCCGCCGAGGATGCGGACGGGCTCGCCCTCGGTCAGGTTTTCGGTGGAGAGCCACTTGACCCACTGGTCCAGGGCCACGGCCACCACGGCGGTGGCGGCGAGCACCAGCACGGCCGTACGGCTGAACCCGGGTTGAGGCCCCGGCTCCGGCTCGTCCACCGTGGTCGCGCCCGTCGCCTCGTCGGCGTTCAGCGTCTTTCCTCCAGCTGCTTGCAGGACACACAGAGAGTCGCGGAGGGGAACGCCGCCAGTCGCTCGACCGGGATCGGGTTGCCGCACCGCTCGCACCAACCGTAGTTCCCCTCGCCGAGCCGGTCGATGGCGCGTTCCACCTGATTGATCCGCTCCAGCAGATTGTTGGCCAGAGTGATCTCCTGCTCACGCTCGAAGGTCTTGGTGCCGGCGTCGGCCTGGTCGTCGCCGGCCGAGTCCTCCATGCGGTCGCGGGCCAGCTCGGTGATCTCGCTGATCGACTGCTGATATTCGGCCTGCAGCTCGTCGCGCCGCTCGACCAGCGCGACCCGGATCTTCTCGGTCTCGGCGGCGCTCCGCGTCCGCTTGGCAGCGGCTGCCTTGGTCTCGGTTGCCTTGGCCATCGTCGCTCCCTCGGCCGCGCCCCGCGCGGCGATCAGCGTCCCTGAGGATCGGCGTCCTCTTGTCCCTTTTGTCGGCCAGGGCCGCTTTCACCCTGAAGCCCGGGTCGATCTTCCCCCACCGGCCCCGACGGCGCGCCCCGAACCTCCCAGCCGCGCACTCTCGGAGGACCGCAAGGATACGGAACGTATCCGTGCCCGACAACAGCACGCATCGGATCTTGCGCTTGCAACCATGCCAAAAACCTTGAAAACCGCGGCAGTACGCGTCGCGGCGCGCACAACCGCAAGATCGCCGCACCCGGCCTCCCGGGCCGGCCAGTCGGTGGTCACCCTCCCCGGCCCGCCGCCGGGCTGTCCTGCCACTCGACCTCAAGGCCATCCCTAGCGCCTGCCCCTCCCCGGCCAGGGCCTCGCCGCGCTCGCCCTCCCCGTCAGCGCCTCCCCCACGCTCGCCCTCCCCGTGTCAGTGCCTTTCCCCGCGCCTACCCTCCCTTCTCAGCGCCTTCCTCGTGCCCGTCTTCCCCGAACCAGCGGGCCAGCCGTCCCCGGCGGCTTACCGCCCGCAGGCGGCGCTCGGCGACGTCCCGGGCGGCCGCGGTGGCCACGATCAGCAGCGCGTCCCCCGTCCGCAACCGCGTGTCCGGCCCGGGCACGAAGCCGTCGCCCTCCCGGACCACCAGGCTCACCGACGCCCCCTTGGGCAGCCGCAGCTCGTCGATGTGCACCCCGGCCAGCCGCGACCCCGGATGCACGTCCATGTGCAGCAGATCAGCGTTCAACCGCTCCAGCGGCGCGGCCTCCACATGCACCTCCGCCGCTTCCGCCGGCGCCGTCACCTTCAGCAGCCGGGCCGCCGGTCCCAGGGTCGTCGCCTGCAGCAGCGTAAAGATGATCACCAGCACGAAGACCGCGTCGAACAGCCGCTCGGCCCCCGGCGTCCCGGCCGACAGCGGAATGGTGGCCAGCACGATCGGCACCGCCCCGCGCAGCCCCGCCCAGGACAGGAAGGCCGTCCCCCGCCAGCCCACCCGGTTCCCCGGCCGCCGCGGCCCCCGCACCGGCCGGGCCAGCACCGCCGACACCACCACCGACAGCGGCCGCGCCAACAGCACCAGCGCCACCCCGACCACCAGCGCCGGCACCAGCGCACTGCCCAGATGCGACGGCGAGGACAGCAGGCCGAGCAGCACGAACAGCCCGATCTGGGCCACCCAGGCCAGCCCGTCGGCGAACCCGAGGATCGCCCGCCGGTGCGGGATCCGCCCGTTCCCGAGCACGACCCCGGCCACGTACACGGCGAGGAACCCCGACGAATGCGCCACCGCCCCCGCCGCGTACGCCAGGACCGTCAGCCCGACCGCCGCGATCGGGTAGAGCCCGGCCGACGGCAACGCCGCGTGCCGCAGCAGCCAGCGCCCACCGGCACCGACCGCGAACCCGATCGCCGCTCCGGCCGCCAGCTCGTAGGTCACGATCATCAGCTCGTACCACCACGGGTGCGCCCCCACCTCGGTCGCGCTGAGCAGCACGACCAGCAGCACGACGGGCGCGTCGTTCATCCCCGACTCGGCCTCGAGCGTCGCCACCAGCCGCGGCGGCAACCGCAGCCGCCGCAGCGTCGCGAACACCGCCGCCGCGTCCGTCGACGACAGCACCGCCCCGTAGAGCAGCGCCAACTGCCAGGGCAGATCCAAAATCACGTGGACGGCCAGCCCGACCACCGCGATGCTCACGGCCACCCCGACCGTGGCCAGCGACGCGCTCAGCCCCAGCACCGGCCGCAACGTGCTCCACCGCGCCGTGAGCCCACCCTCGGCAATGATCACGATGAGCGCACAGAACCCGAGCGTCCGCGTCAGCTCGGCATCGTCGAACCGGATCCCGAACCCGGCCTCCCCGATCACCATCCCCAGAGCGAGATAGACCAGCAGACTCGGCAGCCCAAGGCGCGTCGACAGCCGAACCGCGCCCACCGCCACAAGCAACACAGCAGCCCCGATGAGCAGCGAAGTATCAAGATTCCCGCTCATGCCGGCGGACCGTCGCGCAGGGCAGCCACCCGCGCGGCAACCTCAACCCCGCCCACCGCAACCGTGAAGACCTTGTCCCGGCTGGTAGCCCCCACTTTCAGCGCAACCGCCGCCGCCCGCACCCCCAGCGCCCCCGCCAGCGCCCGCCGCGCCGCCTCAGTCGCCTTCCCATCGACAGCCGCCGCCCCCACGGCAACCACCAGAGCCGCCCCGTGCGGCCCGTCATAACACCCACCGACCTTGGTCCGCCCCGCCCCCGGCTTGACGCGCACCGCCACCGAAACCGCACTCGACTCTTCCGCAGGCACGCCACCCTTGACCATGCCCCATTGTCCCGATCGCCCACCCCCAGCACGAGCCCGCCCACCACGCGCCCCCGCCCACCCGAACCACACCCCGCAAGCGCCGAGCACGGCTCCAGAGAAGCGCCGATCGGCGCGTTCGAGAGCAAGGGTCAGCGCGTCCAGAGGCGCAGGTCGACGGGCGCGGGTGGCGGGGGCGCGGTCGGCGGCGCGGACCAGCGAGACACGGGTAGCGGGAGGCGGTCGACGGCGCAGGCTGGCGGGGCCTGGGCTGGCGGGGCAGGGGTGGCGGGGCACGGCCGGCGGGCCGCGGGTGGGCGGGGCCGCGGATGGCGGCGCGGCCCGGCGCGGCACGGTCGGCGGGCCGCGCATGGCGAGCCACGCATGGCGAGGCCGCGGATGGCGGCGCGTGTCGGCGCGGCACAGCGGCGGGCCGCGGGTGGCGGGGCGCGATCGGCGGCGCGGGTAAGCGGACGCGGGAAGCGCGAGGGGCGGGCACGGAAAGCGCGAGCGGCGCGCGGGGCGGCGGGCGCGGCGCGCGAGCCGGCGAGCGTCAGCGGCGGGTGGCGCTGGCCACCAGGCGGTCGACCGGGCGGCACAGGCCGCACGGGCTGAAGCCCAGTTCGACCGCCTCGGCGACCGGGATCGGCTCGGTCAGGCGGCCGACCAGGTGCGGGCAGTCGGGCAGGTGGTAGCGGGGGCGCCCGTCCACGACCAGCACCTCGGCGTCGAGGCGGGCCACCCGGACGGCGTCGGCGGGGCGCACCGACTGGGGTAGCGGCTCGTCGTCCGGGTCGTCGACGTCCGGCTCGGCGAACTCGTCCTCGGCGGCCGGGGCGGCGGCCGACTCGCGCCGCCAGGCGTCCTGGCCGGGGTTCTCGCTGCGGGCCCCGTTGATCGCCGTGGAAGCCCGGTCGTAGTCGGGGTCCCCGTCGCGGCCGAGATCGTCACGCGAGGCGTCGCGAGCCGGGCCGCCGCGCGAGGCGTCGCGGGCCAGGTCGTCACGCGAGGCGTCGTAGGCGTCGCGGGCCAGGTCGTCGTAGGCAGGGTCGTCGCGGGCGGGGTCAACATCGGGCGCCGGCTCGGCGTCGCGGGCGAGGTTGTCGCGGGCGAGGTTGTCGCGGGCGAGGTTGTCGCGGGCGAGGTTGTCGCGGGCGAGGTCGGCGTCGCGGGACAAGTCGGCCGCCATCGCGGCCTCGGCGTCTCGGTAACCCGCCGCATGAGCCTCATCGGCGGACAAATCGCCCGCCGGGGCTGCGGCCCGGTCGTCGACCGCGTCGAACTGGACTGTGTCCCGGGAGGCCGATTCGCCTGCGAAAGCGGCGCCGGGCGGAGGAAGATCGTCGGAGGCGCGACGGCGCCGGGCCGGGCTCTCGGCGGCCGCCGCGGCGAACTCGGGTTCCGCCACGAAGGCCTCGTCGGGATAGTCACCGGAGGGGTAATCGGCGGCGCGGTAGTCGTCGTCCGGAGAGGCCGGGGTGGAACGCGCGGCCGCGCGCCGGGCGGAGGCCGCCTGGCGGGCGCCGACCACGAGGAAGACCGCGGCCAGCAGGCTGGCCACGATGGAGCTGATGAGCAGGCTGCTCGACCCGCCGGTGAGGCCCAGGACGAGCAGCGCCACCGCGACGAGGATGAGCAGAAGACTAGCAACGATCATGGCTCATCCTCGTCGTAGCGAACCGGCGGGAATCGGAGAGCGGGTGCCTCAGCGCCCGGACTCGATGGAGTTGGCCCGGCTGCCGCCGTAGGACCCGGCGAGGCCGGCCGCGGCCAGGCCGCCGCTGCCACCGACGGCGCGACCGGAGTCGGCCCGCGACATCTCGGCCTCGAGGCCCTGGCCCCGGCCGTCGAGGTCGCGCAGCTGGCTCTCGAGGTAGGCCTTCAGGCGCGTGCGGTACTCGCGCTCGAACTGCTTCAGCTCCTCGATGTGCTTCTGCAGCGCCGTGCGCTTCGCGTCGAGACCGCCCATGGCCTCCTGGTGACGCTGGCGAGCGTCGCGCTCGAGGGCGTCGGCCTTGGCGCGGGCCTCACGGGTGACCTCTTCCGCCTTGGAACGGGCGTCGGAGAGAAGCTTGTCGGCCTCGCGGCGGGCGTCGGCGACGTGGTCGTCGGCGGTGCGCTGGGCCATCATGAGCACCCGCAGGGCCTGCTGCTCGCCGTCGGCGCCGCCGCTGGGGGCGCCACCGCCGACCGGGCCCGCGGCGCGGACCTGCTCGAGCTCGGCCTGCATCTGCCGGGCGGCCTGCTCGGCCTGGGCCTTGTCACGCTGCACCCGGTCGAGCTGGGCCTTGACGTCGTTGAGCTCCGCGGCGAGGCGCGGGTCGGCGCTCGGACCGGCTGGCGCGCCACCCCGACCGCCGCGCTCCACCTGGGCGCGCAGCTCGTTGTTCTCCTCGATCAGACGGGCGAGCTCGCGCTCGACCTCGTCCAGGAAGGCGTCGACCTCCTCCTCGTCGTACCCCCGCTTGCCGATCGGGGGCTTCTTGAAGGCGACGTTGTGCACGTCGGCCGGGGTCAGCGGCATCGAAACTCCTCGGGTCAGTTGCGGCCGCGGTGGGGCTGCTGTCTAGCTGAAGTTCAGTATCAGTCTCTGCAACACGAACCTCATGAGCACGAACAGGATAACCAGCAGCACGATGGAAGCCAGGTCCAAGCTCACGTTACCAATGCGCAGCGGTGGGATCACACGCCTCAACGCCTTGAGGGGCGGATCAGTGACGCTCCACACCGTTTCCAGTGCCGCCGACGCACCCCGACTGGGTTGCCACCGGCGCCCGTACTGAAGTACCGCACCCAGCACGAACCTGGCAAGCAGGACGAGAAAGAAGATATATACCAGCAAATACAATATTTGGAACACGACCGAGAGCACGGTGCTCGAGTCCTCCCCCATTCGGGTTAAGCCGGGCGCCGAGGCTGATTAGCCCTGGCTGAAGAAGCCGCCTTCAGCGATCTTGGCCTTGTCCTCCGCGGTGACCTGGACGTTCGCCGGCGAAAGCAGGAACACCCGGTTGGTCACGCGCTCGATCGTACCGCGAAGACCGAAGGCCAGACCGGCCGCGAAGTCGACCAGTCGGCGGGCGTCACCCTCATCCATCTCGGTGAGATTGATAATCACCGGGACACCGTCCCGGAAGTGCTCTCCGATGGTGCGGGCCTCACGGTACGTAGTCGGGTGCAGCGTCGTGATCTGGTAGCGCTGCTCCTCCTCGGCCGGGCGCGGCGCCGGCTGCGGCGGGTGCACCGTCTGCGGCGCGAGGGCGAGGTTCTCCCGAGTGGAGTAGCTCAGCGCGGAATTGCCGTCACTCGCACCCGATCGGGTGATGGAGCGGACGCTGGCGCGCTCGGAGCGCTCGACCGGCTCGTCGTCGACGTCGGTGTGGGAGAGGCGGCTCGACGACAGCCGGCCGGCGCGCTCGGTCCGGGCCCGGGGCACCGCGCGCTCCTCCTCGAACTCCTCGTCGTCCTCGTCGATGTCGTTCTCGTACCGGCTGCCGGAGTAGCGGCGGTCCCGCTGGTGGTAGGAGTCCTCGCGGTACCCGTAGTCGCGGTCTTCGTCCTCCTCGACGAGGCCCAGCCAGACGCCCGCCTTACGAATGGCGCTCATGCCCTCACCCCATCCCGCATCCGAGCGTGAGCTCGCTCGGCGCCGACCCGACCAGCCATGTGCCCCCACCTTCGTCCGCTGCGCGGATCGCACCCCCTGCGAACCGCTGTCCCCCCTCGCACCCCAGCCTCTGGTCCGAAGGGGACCGCACGCTGCGGCGACGCTGCGTCGTCGGACGCGCCGGCCACCTTCGCGAGTGGCGCCGCGTTAAACAACACCTATGTAGTTTGCTGCCCGCCGCAAGGCTACCGCAGCGGGTTTCGCATTCCGAGCAAAGAACTGCCGATCCGGACGTGTGTCGCACCGTGCCGGACGGCCGCCTCAAGATCGCCGCTCATACCCGCGGAGATCATCTTTGAATCCGGGTGTGACGCGATCAGACGGTCCGAGATCGACTTGAGCTGCTCGAACGCGCGATCGGGATCCCAGCCCACGGGCGCCACGGCCATCACCCCACCGAGCCGCAACGACGGCGACGCCGCGATGGAGTCGGAAACCCGCCAGATGTCGTCGCCCGCCGCGCCCCCACGCGCCGGGTCACCGTCGATGCTCACCTGGACCAGCGCCTCAAGTGGATCATCACGGAGAGCGGAAGCCGCCTTGGCCAGCGAGGAAGCCAGCCGTACGGAGTCGACCGACTCCACCACGTCCGCGTAGGACGCCACCGACCGCGCCTTGTTGCGCTGCAGCTGCCCGATGAAGTGCCAGCGGAGCACGGCACCGGCCTCGAGAACGGAAGCAGCCTTCGGAGCCGCCTCCTGGTCGCGGTTCTCCCCGACGTCGGTGACGCCGAGCCCGGCGAGCAACACGACGTCGCTCGCCGGGTACGTCTTGGTCACCGCGACCAGATGCACGTCGTCCACCGGTCGCCCGGCGGCCGTGCAGGCCCGGGCGATCCGCCCGCGCACCTCGGTGAGGGCCGCGGAGAGCTCGGCCCTTCGGTCGGTCACCGCCGTCAGGAGCCGTTCTTCAGGAAGTCCGGCACGTCGACGTCGTCGAACAGCACCCGGCGCGGCGTCGGCGTCGTGGTGGCCGGCGGCGGTGTGGTGACCGCGGGCGCGGGCGGCGGGTTGGTGACCGCCGGGGCGGCCGGCTGCTGGATCACCTTGCGGGCCGGCTCGGACGGCTTGTACGAGGGCGTGCCCCCGTCGAAACCGGCCGCGATGACCGTGACCCGGACCTCGTCGCCGAGCGCGTCGTCGATGACCGCGCCGAAGATGATGTTCGCGTCCGGGTGGGCCGCGTCGGTGACCAGCTGGGCGGCGTCGTTGATCTCGAACAGGCCCAGGTCGGAACCGCCGGCGATGGAGAGCAGCACGCCGCGGGCGCCGTCCATGCTCTGCTCCAGCAGCGGGCTGGAGATCGCCCGCTCGGCCGCCTCGACCGCGCGGTTGTCGCCGCGGGCGCTGCCGATGCCCATGAGGGCGCTGCCGGCGTTGCTCATGACGCTCTTGACGTCGGCGAAGTCCAGGTTGATCAGACCGGGCGTGGTGATCAGGTCGGTGATGCCCTGCACGCCGGAGAGCAGCACCTGGTCGGCCTGGCGGAACGCGTCCATCATGCTGATGCCGCGGTCGCCGAGGGCGAGCAGCCGGTCGTTCGGGATCACGATGAGCGTGTCGCACTGGTTGCGCAGCTCGTCGATGCCGGCCTCGGCCTGCACCTGACGGCGCTTGCCCTCGAACGAGAACGGCCGGGTGACCACGCCGATGGTGAGCGCGCCGAGCTTGCGGGCGATGTTGGCCACCACGGGCGCGCCACCGGTGCCGGTGCCGCCGCCCTCGCCGCAGGTGACGAAGACCATGTCGGCGCCCTTGAGCACCTCTTCGATCTCGTCGCGGTGGTCCTCGGCGGCGTTCTTGCCGACCTCGGGCTGCGCGCCGGCGCCGAGGCCGCGCGTGAGCTCGCGGCCGACGTCGAGCTTGACGTCGGCGTCGCTCATCAGCAGCGCCTGCGCATCGGTGTTGATCGCGATGAACTCGACGCCCTTGAGCCCGACCTCGATCATGCGGTTCACGGCGTTCACGCCGCCGCCACCGATCCCGACGACCTTGATGACCGCCAGGTAGTTGTGGGGAGGTGTCATGGGCTCAGCCTTCCCTTCCAGGGTTAGTGGATGCCGTGGGCCCCTGCGCGGTCCGGCCAGACCGCGCGAAGACATCCGCTGCCGTACAAGGGAGGGCGAGGAAACCCTCACCCTCTACTAGAGGCTTAGGGTTATGTCAACCACTGAGCCTCTGGTGGCAACGTATGCGGCTTTCCGATGTCAACCAAAGACCCGGCGCGGCGTGTCGGCGTCCGCTTACGTGGCGAACATCCGACTGACCCGTAACCTCGACCGGAATGTGTCGTTTGTCCGCTTACCGCTAATATTAGCGGATCGTCACGACTGATGGCGCGCTGACGTCGATCTCCTTGCCCGCCCGCTTGAGCAGGGCCGTGGCCACCTGGCTCTTGGTGTCGCTCTGGGTGTCGTCGCCCCAGACCACCGTGCGGCTCTTCTTCAGCTCCAGCTTGATCTGGGCCGGGGCCGCCACCGACACGGCGACCAGCTGCTCGCGCAGCTCCTCGCTCAGCGCGGAGAGCACGGTCAGGGCCGACTGCGTGTTCACGTCGTTCGGGCCGGGCGAGGTCGTGCGGACCAGCGGCAGCCCGGCCGGCGGCTCCTGCACGGTGCGGTAGGGCACGCCGGCCCGGTCGATCAGCGAGAACTGGCCGGAGGCGGGCACGGCGGCCAGCGGCGTGCGCTCGACGACCTCCACGACCAGGGTGGAGGGCCAGCTGCGCCGGACCACGACCCGGTCGACCGCGGCCAGGGTACGGACCTTGGCCCGGACCGTGTCGAGGTCGACCCGGGCCAACGGCTCGCTCTGCGGCACGTCGGCCGCCTGCTCGATCTGCAGCGGGGTCAGGAACTCGGCGCCGACCACCTTCACGTCACGGACGCCGAGCACGGAGGTGCCGTAGACGACCCACGAGACGATGCCGGCCAGGGCGAGCACCCCGGCCGCGATCGCCCACGGCAGGACGGCGCGCAGCTTGCGCTTGCGGGCGCGGGCCATGAAACGGCGCGCCGAGGCGGGCACCGCGTCGGTGTCCGCCCGCACGAGCCGCCAGTTACGCCCGCCCCCGCTCACCGGCGGTCTACCGCTCTTCCAGCGCGTTGCCGTGGGGCTGGGCCGGGGCCGGCTGCAGGTCGGCCTCGGCCAGCGCGGCCAGCAGCTCGTCGCCCATCAGCGAGATCGGCGGCGCGCCCATGGTCACCACCACGTCACCCGGGCGGCTGCGCCGGACCACCTCGGCCGGCACGTCCTCCCAGTCCGGGACGAAGACCTTGGCCTCGGCCGGCAGGTCGACGGCCGCGGTCAGCGACACGCCGCCCTCGCCGGGCCCGCGCACCTCGCCCGGGCCGAAGACCTCCATGACGATCGCCTGGTCGGCCAGGCTGAGCCCCTCGGCCAGCTCGGCCTCGAGGTCGCGGGTGCGGTAGACCCGGTACGGCTGGAAGACCACCAGCAGGCGGCCGTCGCCGGCCACCTCACGCAGGGTCCGCAGCGCGGCCTTGACCGAGGTCGGGTGGTACGCGTACTCGTCGTAGACCCGGACGCCGGCCGCGATGCCCTTGCGCTCGAAGCGCCGGCGCACGCCCGGGAAGGAGGCCAGCGCCTCGACGGTCTTGTCGAGCGGCAGACCCAGGCGCAGCGCCGTCAGCACGGCGGCCGCGCTGTTGAGGCCCATGTGCTTGCCGGGCAGGGCCAGCCGGATCTCGCCCAGCGGCTTGCCGTCCAGCTCGGCCTGGTAGCGCACGCCGCTGACGGTGGAGACGACGTCGCTGATCCGTAGATCGGCCGACTCCGACTCGCCGTACGTGTAGACGGTCTTGCCCTTGGCCCGCAGGGCCGCGATGAGCTCCTGCGTGCCCTCGTCGTCGGCGCAGGTCACGACGAAGCCGTCGGGCGCGGCGAGCTCGGCGAACTGCAGGAAGCCGGCCTTGAGCCCGTCGAGGTCGCCCCAGTTGTTGAGGTGGTCGCCCTCGATGTTGGTGATGATCGCGACGTGCGGGCGGTAGATGAGGAACGACTTGTCGCTCTCGTCGGCCTCGGCCACGAAGTGCGGCCCGGTCCCGTGGTGGCCGTTCGAACCGGCCTCGGAGATCTCGCCGCCGATCACGAACGACGGGTCCTGCCCGGCGTGCTGCAGGATCACGGTCATGATCGAGGTGGTCGTGGTCTTGCCGTGCGTGCCGGCCACGGCGATGGTCTGCCGGTTGGTCATCGCGGCCGCCAGCGCCTCGGAGCGGTGCAGCACGCGCAGCCCGCGGCGGCGCGCCTCGGCCAGCTCCAGGTGGTCGGCCGGGATGGCGGTGGAGTAGACGACCGTGTCCACGCCGTCGAGGTTCGACTCGACGTGGGACATGTGCACCGTGCCGCCCAGCGCGCGCAGGCCGGCCAGCGCCGGCCACTCGCGCAGCTCGCTGCCCGAGACGGGCACGCCCCGGGTGAGCAGCAACCGGGCCAGGCCCGCCATGCCGACGCCGCCGATCCCGATGAGGTGCACGCTGCCGAGGTCCTCGGCGGTCACCTCGCCGGCCGGCCTCAGCTCCGCCGTGTTCACAGTCGTGTTCCCTTTCCTCGGGGTGGTCATCGGGTCTTCTGCACCGCTTCGAGAACGAATTCGAGCAGCGCTTCGTCGCCGTCGCGGCGACCGTACCGGGAAGCGGCCGTGCTCATCGCGCCGAGGCGCTGCCTGTCCCGCGCCAGCGGGATGATGTTCTGCTCGATCCACTCGGGAGTGAGCTCCGAGTTGTCGACCAGCACGCCGCCACCGGCCTCGACCACGGGCAGCGCGTTGCGCTTCTGTTCCTGGTTGCTGTGCGGGTACGGCACGTACACCGCGGGCACGCCGAGCGCGGTGGTCTCGGCCACCGTGATCGCGCCACCGCGGCAGAGCATGAGGTCGGCCGCCGCGTAGCCGAGCTGCATGTCCGACAGGTAGGGCAGCACCCGGTACGGCACCGGCAGGTCGGTCGGCACGTCGAACGGGTCGTTGCGGCCGCCCTGCACGTGCAGCACCTGGACGCCGGCGTGGGCCAGCCGCTTGGCCGCCGCGGCCACGGCCAGGTTGATCGTGCGGGCGCCGGACGAGCCGCCCGAGACGAACAGCACCGGCAGGTCGGGCCGGAGACCGAACTGATAGAGGGCTTGGGGGCGCAGGGCGGCCCGGTCCAGGTGGGTCAGCGCGGTCCGCAGCGGGACGCCGACCACCCGCGCGTCGCGCAGCGACTCGGCCTGCTGCGGCTGCTGCGGGAAGCCGACCGCGACGTTCTTGGTGAACTTCATGCCCATCCGGTTGGCCACGCCCGGCGGCACGTTGACCTCGTGGATCACGATCGGGATGTCCTTGCGCCAGGCGGCCAGGTAGGCCGGCACCGACACGTAGCCGCCGAAGCCCACCACGACCTCGGCCTGCACCTCTTCGAGGATCTTGGCGGCCGCGTGCGAGGACTTGTACATCCGGTCCGGGGTGCGCAGCAGGTTCATGTTGATCGACCGCGGCAGCTGGAACGCCGGGATGACCCGCAGGTCGTAGCCGGCCGGTGGGATGAGGTCGTTCTCCATGCCCTTGGGACTGCCCAGCGTCGTGATCCGGACGTCCGGGAAGTGCCGTCTGAGGGCGTCGGCGAAGGCGAGCAGCGGGTAGATGTGACCACCGGTGCCTCCCCCGGCGAGCACGACCGACCGCAGCGAAGCCATTACCTTCTCCTTCCCGCACCCGCGCCTTCAGTGGCCTTGTTCGGGGCCTTGGCCGCCGGCCGCCGTTGCGGGGGGACCGGCGGCAGCGGGGCCCAGAGTAGCCGTACCCATCGCGCGGGCGGACGGGCGTTCAGCGCACGTGACGCGTCGGGCTCGGCCCGGGCGAACGAGGCCAGCATGCCGACCGCCGCCATGGTCACCACGAGGGCGCTGCCACCTGCGGAGATGAACGGCAGCGGGAGGCCGGTGATGGGCAGCATGCCGGTCACGCCGCCGATGTTGATCACGGCCTGGGCCACCAGCCAGGTGGTGATGGCGGTGGCGGCGAGGCGGCGGAACGGGTCGGCCGAGCGCCGGGCGATCCGGAAGCCGGTGTAGGCCAGCACGGAGAACAGGGCCAGGATGATCGCGCAGCCGACCACGCCGAGCTCCTCGGCGACCACGGCGAAGATGAAGTCGTTGTCGGCCTCGGGCAGCCAGTTCCACTTCAGCGCGCCCTTGCCCAGCCCGACGCCGAACCAGCCGCCCTCGAAGATCGCCGAGCGGGCCTGGATGAGCTGGTAGCAGGGGCCGTCGAGGTCGCACTGGTCGAGCGGCTGGAGGAAGTTGGTGAGCCGGGCCAGCCGGTAGTTCTCGGCACCCTTCTCACCGGAGCCGGCGCCGCCGGAGGCGGCCGCGATCAGCAGGCTGATGCCGGCCAGGCCGAGCACGCCGAGCGCGCCGAAGATCCGCAGCCGGACGCCGGCCGCCCAGAGCAGGCCGACGATCAGCGCCAGCAGCACCAGCATGGTGCCCAGGTCGTTGTAGCCGACCAGCACGAACAGCAGGCCGACGACCGGGAACAGCGGGCGCGACAGCTCACGCCAGTGACCCAGCGCCGGGCCCTTGCGGGCGATCACGTCGGCGCCCCAGAGCACCATGCCCAGCTTGGCGAACTCGGCCGGCTGCAATCCGATCGGGCCGATGTAGAGCCAGAGCAGGTCGGCGTGGATCGGGCCGATCCTGGGCGCGCTCAGCAGGTGCACCGACTCCAGGGCCATCAGCAGGTCGAGGAGGGCGAGCAGCGCGATCGCGGCGGCCAGGATGTACTTGCCGAGGTCGCGCAGGGTGCCGGCGGGCAGCCGCTGGCACACCCAGAACGCGACCAGGCCGAGCAGCGCGAAGACGGCCTGGCTGCTGATGGCGCTGAACGCGTTGCCGTTCTCGGCGTACGCCTTGACGCTGGTGGCCGAGAAGACCATGGTCAGGCCGATCAGCAGCAGCAGACCGGAGCTGGCCAGCAGCAGGTAGTACGAGGAGAGGGGACGCGCCAGCAACCCGTGCACGGCGGGCAGCAGCTGCCGGCTCAAGGACGGGCGAGGCGCCTGGGAAGTACGGTCGTCCGCCATTGCCTCATCATCGTCGCGGCGACACGCGAGGCTGTGTCACGTGCCTGGCGTGTCGCGCGAGAGATCTATCCCATGACCGCCAGGAAGTCCGAGTAGAACAGCCCCAGGCCGATCGCGACGCAGATGCCGGAGATGATCCAGAACCGCACCACGATGTTGACCTCGCTCCAGCCCGCCAGCTCGAAGTGGTGGTGCAGCGGGGACATCCGGAACACTCGTTTTCCGGTGGTCTTGAACGAGACGATCTGGATGATCAGCGACATCGTGATGATCACGAACAGGCCGCCGATGATGACCGACAGCAGCGTCGTCCGGGTCGCCACGGCCAGGCCGCCGATCAGGCCGCCCAGACCGAGCGCGCCGGCGTCACCCATGAAGATCCGGGCCGGGGACGTGTTCCACCACAGGAAGCCCACGCAGGCGGCGGCCGCCGCGGCCGCGATCATCGCGACCTCCAGCGGGTCGCGCACCTGGTAGCAGTAGTCGTTGACGCGAGCGTAGTCCGAGTCGCCGCACCAGTGCCGGTACTGCCAGAAGCCGATCAGGGCGTACGCCCCCAGCACCAGGATCGAGGCGCCGGTGGCCAGGCCGTCGAGGCCGTCGGTCAGGTTCACGCCGTTGGACATCGCCATGATCACGAAGACGAAGACCAGCACCGAGCCGACCTTGCCGACGTCGAGCCAGCTGATGTCGCGGATGAAGGAGATGTGCTCGCTGGCCACGGTCTCGCCGTTGGTGCTGGGCACGTAGAGCGCCACGACCGCGAACGCGGTGCCGACGATCAGCTGGCCGAGCAGCTTGCCCTTGGCGCTCAGGCCGTCGGAGTTGCGCCGGCGCACCTTCAGGAAGTCGTCCAGGAAGCCGACCACGCCGCAGAAGACGAACAGGCCGAGCAGGACCAGCGCGGTCATGGTCGGGCTCTCCTGGGCGATCTGCCGCTCCGGGAGGGTGGTCAGGGCGACGTGCCCGGCCGCGTAGGCGATGACCGTGGCGATGATGAAGGCCACGCCGCCCATCGTGGGCGTGCCCTTCTTGCCCGCGTTGCTGGCCAGCCCGAGGCCGCCGCGGATCGGCTGGCCGGCCTTGAGCGCGGTGAAGACGCGGATCGCGATCGGCGTGCCGAACAGCGAGATGATGAAGGCGACCGCGGCCGCGACGATGACTGCCCTCACCGGGACTCCTCCTCGGGGCGCAGCGAGTCCACCACGTCCCATGTGCGGTACCGGGAGCCCTTGACGAGGACGACGTCGCCCTCGCGCAGGTCTGCCCGCAGGATCTCGATGGCCGCGGCCTGGTCGGCGGCGAGCGTGGCGGCGCCGGTCCAGCCCTCGACCGCGTGCGCGCCGTCCACGATCGGCCCGGCCTCAGGGGCCACCGCGATGAGCCGGTCCACGCCGAGCCCGGCCGCGACCCGGCCGACCTCCTCGTGGCCGGATCGCTCGTGCGGGCCGAGCTCGGCCATGTAGCCGAGCACGGCGATGGTGCGCTTCCCCTCGCCCATCGCGGCCAGCGCCTGCAGCGCGGCCGTGGTGGAGGACGGATTGGCGTTGTACGAGTCGTCGATCACCACGACACCGTCGGGCCGGGTGAAGACGTCCATCCGGCGACCGGAGACGATCCCGACCTCACCGAGCGCCTCCGCCACCTCCGGGACCGGCATCCCCAGCGAGAGCGCGACCGCCGCTGCGGCGAGGGTGTTCGCCACCTGATGGCGGCCCGCCACAGCTAATTGGACATTTCCGAAATGACCGTCAAAACCGAGAGTGTACGAAGCGCGTCCGGCCCCGTCGACCACGACCTCCGTCGCACGCACCCGCGCGCCCGAGGCCTCACCGACCAGCCACACAGGGGCAGCGGTACGCGGCGCCATCCCGGCCACCAGCGCATCGTCGGCGTTCAGGATCGCCACCCCGTCGGCCGGCAGAGCCTCGACCAGCTCGCCCTTGGCCTGGGCGGTGCCCTCGACCGAGCCGAACTCGCCCAGGTGGGCCGCCCCGATGTTGAGCACCACGCCGATCTGCGGCCGGGCGATCTCGGTCAGGTACCGGATGTGCCCGATCCCCCGGGCGCCCATCTCGAGCACGAGGAAGCGCGTCTCGGTGGTCGCCTGCAACACCGTGTACGGAAAACCGAGCTCGTTGTTGAGCGATCCGGCCGGCGCGACCGTCGGCCCGAGCCGCGACAGCAGCTGCCCGATGTAGTCCTTGGTCGTGGTCTTGCCCGAGGAGCCGGTGAGGCCGACCACGGTCAGCTTGCCGAGCCGGCTGACGACGGCCTTGGCCAGCGCCGCCAGCGCGGCCAGGGGCTCGGTCACGACCACGCCCGGCTGGCCGGTGTCGCGCGTGCTGAGCACGGCGGCCGCCCCGGCCTCGATCGTGGCCGCGGCGAACTTGTGCCCGTCGACCTTCTCGCCCTCGAAGGCCACGAACAGCCCGCCCGGGCCGACCTTGCGAGAGTCGTACTCCACCGGACCGGTGACCTCGAGGCCCGGCGCCGCGTTGACCACGCGACCCCCGGTGACCTCGGCGATCTCCGCCAACGTCATCCGGATCACGAGCCGCTCCCCGCGGCCGCGGTCAGTGCCGCGGCCAACTCGATCCGGTCGTCGAACGGCAACATCTCGCCGTTCACCTCCTGGCCCCGCTCGTGTCCCTTGCCCAGCAGCGCGATCACGTCGCCCGGCGCGGCCAGCCGCACCGCCTCGTCGATCGCATCCCGCCGCCCGGCCACTTCGATGATCTTCGCAGGAGCGCCGGCTGCTTCGGCGCCGGCCCGCACGGCAGCGCGTACGGCTGCCGGGTCCTCGGTCCTGGGGTTGTCGTCAGTGACGATCACCAGATCGCTGCCGCGGGCCGCCGCCGCGCCCATCAGCGGGCGCTTGCCCCGGTCGCGGTCGCCGCCGGCGCCGATCAGGCAGATCACCCGGCCGCCGCGCCCGGTCGCGAGCTCGCGCAGGGCGGCCAGGGCGGCCACGATCGCGTCCGGCTTGTGCGCGTAGTCGACCACGCCCAGGATCTCGCCCGGCGCGGCCACCTGCTCCAGCCTGCCCGGCACACCCGGGCAGGCCGCGATGCCGCGCGCGGCCACGGCCGGGTCCACTCCGGCCGCCACGAGGGCGGCCAGGGCCAGCAGCGCGTTGGCCACGTTGTGCCGGCCGGGCAGGGCCACGCCGGCCTCGACCCGTACGCCGTCCGGCCCGTGCGCGACGAAGCGCTGACCGAACGCCGACGGCCGGATGTCGCTGGCCCACCACGACGCCTCGGTGTGGCCGTCGGCCGAGTAGCTGATCGTGACCGGCTTGAACAACGGCCTCAGGGCCGCGTCGTCGAAGTTGAGGACCTCGAAGCGGCAGCGGCCGTCGAACAGCTTGGCCTTGGCCGCGAAGTAGTCGTCGGCGTCGCGGTGGAAGTCGAGGTGGTCCAGGCCGAAGTTGGTGTAGCCGCCGACGGTGTAGCGCACGCCGTTGACCCGGCCGACGGCCAGGGCGTGGCTGGACACCTCCATCACCACGGCCGACACGTCGCGCTCCAGGCCGGCGGCGAGGATCGCGTGCACGTCGGTCGCCTCGGGGGTGGTGCGCACGCTTTGCACAACCAGGTCCCCCAGCCGCGTCTCGACCGTGCCGATCATGCCGGTGACCAGGCCGGCGGCCCGCAGACCGGACTCGACCAGGTAGGCCGTCGAGGTCTTGCCGGCGGTGCCGGTGATCCCGATCACGGTGAGGCGGGCCGAGGGGTCGCCGTAGATGGCCGAGGCGGCCGCGCCGAGCACGGCCCGCGGGTCGTCCACGACCAGGACGGGCAGGCCGGTGGCGGTCGCCGGCTCGCGGCCGGCGGGATCGGTCAGGATCGCCGCCGCGCCGGCCCCGGCGACGGCGGCGGAGAACTCCGCGCCGTGCCGGTTGGCGCCGGGAAGGGCCGCGTAGAGATCGCCGGGGCGGACCTCGCGGCTGTCGTGGGTGATGCCCGTGACCTCGGCGTCGTCACCGGTCAGCGTGGCCGCGACCAGCGGGACCAGACTCGACAACCGGTACGGGGCCACGGAGACGGGACGGGGAATGCCGGGCACGGCGTCAGACCCTACCCCGTCCCCACCGCTCGGCGGAAAACGGCATTGCGGTCACGGCTTGATCTTCAGTTTCGGCGCCGGCGTGGTCGACGGCGGCACCTTGTAGTGGAGCAGGGCGAACGACATCATCTTGGAGAACGCCGGGGCCGCCACGTCGCCACCGGTGCCGACCGGCACGTCGGCCGAGACGGCGATGACGAAGCGCGGGTTCTCGGCCGGCGCCATGCCGATGAACGAGCCGTAGTTGGCGCTGGTGTACTTGCCGTCGACCAGCCGCTTGCCGGTGCCGGTCTTGCCCGACACCCGGTACGCCGCGACGGCCGCCTTCTTGCCGGTCGCGCCGTCGTTGTCGACCACGGCCTCCATCATGGTGCGCAGCTGGGAGGCGACCTGCGGGTCCAGCACCTTGTGACTCTCCGGCTCGGCCGCCTGCGTCACCTTGCCGTCCTTACCCGAGGTCATCGACTTGATCAGGTGCGGCTGGATGTAGACGCCGTCGTTGGCGATCGCGTTGTAGCCCGCCGCCATCTGCACCAGCGTGGCGTCCACACTCATGCCGATCGGCACCGACCCCGACGCCGAGCCGCTCCACTCGTCCGGGGTCAGCAGCCGGCCGTCCGCCTCGCCGAGCGTGCCCTCCTCGGTCGACTTCCCCAGCCCGAACTTCTGCTGGTACTCGTAGACCTTCTGCTTGCCGAGCTTGTCGGCGATCAGGATCGTGCCCACATTGGACGAGTAGGCGAGCAGGCCCGCCATCGTCATCTTGGTGCCCTTCTTCTGCTCGTGGGTGTCCTGGAAGCGGTAACCGCCACGCTCGAGGGCGGGGCCGATCGCCAGGACGGAGTCCGGCGTGATCAGCCCCTCCTGCAGCGCCGCGCCGAAGATGAACGCCTTGTGCACCGAGCCCGGGTCGGCCACGATGCTGCTCGGCGTGTCCTCACGCTCGGTCGGGGTGTAGGCGCCCGGCTTGGCGGCGTTGTAGGTGGGGCAGCTCGCCTGGGCCAGCACCTCACCGGTCTTCACGTCCATCACCACGGCGCCGGCCATGCTCGCCTTCGACTTGGTGGCCTGCTCGCACAGGATGCGCTGCACCTCGTACTGCAGGTCGCCGTCGATGGTCAGCTGCAGCGAGGTGCCCGGCTGGGGCTCGGTGTACTTCTCGTACCCGCCCGGGATCGGCTTGTTCAGGTCGCCCTTGCCGATCTCGAACTCGCGCTCGCCGTCGGTGCCGCGCAGCAGCGAGTCGTAGCGCGCCTCCATGCCCTCCAGGCCCGAGTTGTCGTCGCCGGTGAAGCCGATCAGGTTCGCCGCCAGGTCGGCGTTCGGCACGTCGCGCCGCTCGTCCTCCTTGACGATGATGCCGGGCAGGTCCATGGCGGCGATCTTGTCGCCGACCGAGATGTCGACACCCTGGGCCAGATATTCGAAGCGCGACTGCCCGCCACCGGGCTGCTTGTGCGGCTTCATCAGGTTGATCAGCTTGGACGGCTGCACGGTGATCAGCGGGGAGAGGATCGCGGCCGTCTTCGCCGGGTCCTTGACCAGGGCCGGGTCGGCGGCGACGTAGCGGGCCTCCACGCTGTGCGCGAGGACCGTGCCGTCCCGGTCCACGATGCTGCCCCGCGGCGCCGGCAGGCGCACCTTGGCCAGCCGGTCCTCCCGCAGCTCGATCAGCCGCTTGGCGTCCGACGGCGACGAGGCCACCTGCAGCACGACCAGCCGCACCCCGATCATCACGAACAGCGAGAGCGCGACCACGGCGCCGATCCGCAGCCGCCGGGTGCTGTTGGCCAGCTTGGGCGGCTCGGGCGCGACCGCGCGGACAGCGCGGTTGACCCGCGGTCCACTCACGATCCGTCGTGGTCCCTCTGATTTGCCGGTACGCGGGGAAGCCGCCGGCCGGGCCCCGCGCGTGGCCCGCCCACCGCGGTCGTCACTCGCCCCACCCGCGGCAGTACGGCGGTCCGTGCCCGCCCCGCTACGGCGATCCGTGCCGGCTCCGGCGCGGCGGTCCGGGCTGGCCACTGTGCGGCGAGGTTTGACGCCGGCCCGCGTGCGGCGGTTGTCCAGCTCGTCGTCGGCGAAGTCGTCCTCGTCGAACTGCGGGGTGCGGCTGCGGGGCGTGGGCTTGCCACCGCGCGCCTCCCGGGTCTTCCCGGTGCCCTTGCGTCCCCGGCCGGCCGGCTCGGCGGGCTGCTCGGGGATCTCCGGCGCCTCCTCCTCCGGCTCGCCGCGGCCGCCACGCCGCGGGCGGCCGCCGTCGAGCACCTGAAGCGCGGGCCGGAACGGATCCGACGTGCGCCCGGCGCGCGGCGACCGCGTGCGCTGATCCCGCTCGGCCATCGTGCGCCCGCGCGGGGTGTAGGCCCGCGCGTCACCGATGCCGCCGAAGCCCCGGCCCTGGCCGGCCTGCTCGTCGCCCTCCTCGGGGAGGTCACGAGACGTACCGCGCCGGGGCTGAGCGCCCCGGCGCGGTGGAGTGTCGTCAGCCCGCGGCGCCATCCGGCCTACTGCCCGGCGCCGGTCTGCGCCTGCCCGCCACCGGTCGACCCGGTCGCGGCCTGCCCATCACCCGTCGCGGCCTGCCCGTTGCCGGTCTGGCTGACCGAACTCTGACCGTTGCCTCCCTGGCCGGTGGCACCCTGGCCGTTGCCGCCCTGGCTGGTGGCACCCTGGCCGTTGCCGGGCTGGCCGGTGGCGGCGCCGTCGATCGGCGTGACGTTGGCCGGGCCCTTGTCGGACTTCGGGTCCTGGGCCGTGATCGACAGCTTGCCCTCGGCCGGCATCGGCACCTTGATGACCTTGCCGTCCGGCAGCCGGAGCACGGCCAGGTTCTCCGCCTTGACCAGGCCGAGCCGCCGGGCCGCGGCGTCCAGGTTGCCGATGCTCGACACCTCGATGAGCTGGTTGTCCAGGTCCTGCCGCTGGTTGTCGAGCGCCGTGTTCTGCTTCTCCAGGTCAGCGATCTTGAACGAGTTCTCGTTCGTCTTGGTGTTGATCAGCAGAATGCCGAGCACCCCGACGATCACCAGCCCGACCACCCCGGCCGTGAACGGCGCCCGCGGCCCCCGCCGGATCGGCAGCGGCGCCACGGAGAGCCGCGGCCCCGCCCCGGCCTCGGCCCGGCCGTTGCCGTCGGGCTCCACCTCGAGCTGCAGAGCCGCGGTGCCCGCGACGGGCGCCTCGACCCCGTCCGGCCGCCCCTGGCCCCCGCGAGCGGAAGCGGAACGCCCCTTCTCCAGCTTGGCCGCGATCGGCCGCACCTTGTCCTGGTCGCTGTCCCGCCGAGCCCGCACATCCTCGGTGATCCGCCGAACCCGCTCGCTCTCGGCGTCCCGCCGGCCACCTTCGACCTCACGGCCCGCCCGCACACCTTCGCCGTCCCGGCTCAGCCGCACGCCCTCGGTGTCCCGGCGCTTCCGCGTCCCGTCAGCGTCGCGGCCCAGCCGCACGCCTTCCGTGTCCCGGCGCTTGCGCGAACCCTCAGCGTCCCGGCCCAGCCGCACGCCTTCCGTGTCCCGGCGCTTCCGCGGGCCATCAGGGTCGAGGTCCGCCCGCACGCCCTCGGTGTCGCGGCGCTTGCGCACGCCTTCCGTGTCCCGGCGAGCGCGAAGCTCCCCGGTGTCGCGGCGAGCGCGGGCGTCCTCGCTGATGTCGCGGCGAGCGCGAACCTCCCCGCTATCGCGGCGAGCGCGGGCGTCCTCGCTGATGTCGCGGCGAGCGCGGACACCTTCGGTGTCGCGGCCGGCGCGGACGCCCTCGGTGTCGCGGGCGCGGCTGCGGGGAGCGGCGTCGCGGGCCCCGCCGCGGACGTCCTCGTTCTCCCGTCGCCGGGGGCTCGCGCCCCGGGCGTCGCGGCCGATCCCGGACCGGCGCGGGCCGGCCTCGTCCGCACCACCGCGGATGTCGTCCGTGAAGTGCCGGGCCCCCCGGCCGGCACTGCCCCGGCCGTCGCCGGCCCGGCTCGTGGCGTCCGCATCGCGGCCCGTGCCCTGCTCGCGCCGGCCGTACGCCTGGCGCTGCTGATCCGCGGCCCGGCCCCCCGACCGCGGCGCGTGGTTGCGCTCGCTCATGCTTTCCCCTCCCCCTCTTCGCGTTCCCCCGGGCGTAACCGCCCTCGTCCCCCGTGCGTTGTAGACAGTCGGGGCCGTTCGCGGGCGGCCCCGGGAGCCTGGTCGTGCTGGTCGAGGCGTTCCACGGCGCGCAGCTTCACCGAAGCTGCCCGCGGGTTCGCCGCGACCTCGTCGTCACTGGGCGGCTCTGACCCCTTTGTCAGCAGCCGCAGTGTCGGACCGGTGCCGGGCAGTTCGACCGGCAGGTCGATCGGCCCCGTCGAGCGCGTCCTCGCGGTGAGGGCACGCTTGACGATCCGGTCCTCCAAAGATTGGTAGCTCATCACCACAAGGCGCCCTTTCGGGGCCAACGCGTCCAAAGCGGCCGGGACCGCGGACTCGAGCGTGGCGAGTTCGCCATTTACCTCGATGCGTAACGCTTGAAACGTTCTTTTCGAAGGATTTCCACCGGTTCGCCGGGCTGCGGCGGGGATGGCCTCTTTGACCAGCTCGGACAGCTTCGCCGTCGAGGTGATCCGGCCCTTCTGCCGCTCCCGCACGATCGACGAGACGACACGTGTGGCGAACTTCTCCTCGCCGTACGTCCGCAGGATCCGGACCAGCTCGCCGGGCTCGTACTCGTTCACGACCTGCTCGGCCGTGATGCCCGTGGTCTGGTCCATGCGCATGTCGAGCGGCGCGTCCTGTGCGTAGGCGAAGCCACGGTCGGCCTCGTCGAGCTGCAGCGAGGAGACGCCCAGGTCGAACAGTCCGCTGTGGATCAGCCGGATACCGAGCTTCTCGAGCACGCGGGGCAGCTCGTCGTAGACGGCGTGGACCAGGTGGACCCGCTCCTCGCCGAACCGGGCGAGCCGCTGCCGCGAGTGGGCCAGCGCCTCGGTGTCCCGGTCGAGTCCGATGAGGACGACCTCCGGATAGCGCTCGAGCACCGCCTCGGCGTGACCGCCCAGGCCGAGCGTGAAGTCGACGTGCACCGCGCCGGGCAGCTGCAGGGCCGGGGCGAGCAGCTCGAGGCATCGCTCGAGCAGCACCGGCACGTGCGTGCCGCGAAGCTCCCCCATGTCGACCCCCATCGCATCCCCGACTGTCCCCGGCTCACGCCTCACCAGGCCCTTTTCCGGCCCAGTGCCCACCCATCGACGACGCCGTAGCGATGTGCCCACGCCGTGGCAGCCGCCCGAACGTCTTTCCGTACCGCCAGATCCCCATCCGCTCGTGCCCGTTGCCATCGGGCGCGCCCAAGCCCGGACACGCGCCTGGCGCCGGGGAAGAGGCGCCAGGTGCGGGAGCGGCTGGAGATCTCGCAGTACGGCAGCAGCGACGTCCGGGCCCCACCACAGGGCCGGCCGAATGCCACGCCTCACAGTCCGACGGGCAGCACCCCCTCCTCGATGTCCGCGAACTCGTCTTCGCTCGCGGCGAGGTAGTCGTCCCACGACTGCTTGTCCCAGATCTCCACCCGGGTGCTCGCCCCGATCACCACGAGTTCGCGGTCGAGTGCCGCGTACGCCCGCAAGTGAGCCGGGATCGTGACCCGCCCCTGCTTGTCGGGAATCTCGTCGTGCGCGCTGGCGAAGAACACCCGGCTGTACGCCCGGGCGGCCTTGTTCGTGACCGGGGCCTCGCGAAGCTGACCCGCGATGCGCTGGAACTCCGGCATCGGGAACACGTAAAGACAGCGCTCCTGCCCCTTGGTGATCACGACACCTCCCGCCAGCTCGTCGCGGAACTTCGCTGGAAGGATCAGCCGCCCCTTGTCGTCGAGGCGTGGGGTATGAGTGCCGAGAAACATCGGCTCCAACCCCCTGCCCCTGGCGGTTCGCGGTCCGCCGGTCAACTCGGGCCGGCAGGTCTTCCAGAGCCAAATCCCGTTTGGAATTCAGGTCCCTTTTGGCCCTGCCACTGCGCTCCACTCTACTCCACTTCCCTCCACCCGCAAGCCGAATGAGCGCCCTCACGAAGCTTGTTCGCACACGAAACCCCAGCTCAAAGGCGTGCACGCAGAGTGGAGGGCCACCGCATGATCAACCCCGTCCGGTTTCCGACATCCTCACCGCACCCCCGTCAAGAAACACGACAAACACGCCCAAACCTCCCAGTCAAAACAAATGTCAACCCCCGCCGGGGAGGAAAGTGGAGGACCGTCGAGATAACCCGCTGTCAACCCCGACTCCAGTTCATTCACGCCCCCGCATCGTCATTCACCGCGCGCCCGCCGACGCGATCCCCGCGAGGTCGCCCGAGCCTGCGCGGGCGCGGGCGCGGGATCAGGCCGGGCGGGCCAGGGCGGACGCGGGCGCGGTGGCCCCCGCCGGATGGATGGCGCAGGCACGCGGGTGGCCCCGGCGGGGTAGGTGGCGCAGGCGCGCGGGTGGCGGCCCGGGCGGGGTGGGCGGCCCAGGCGCGCGGGTGGCGGCCCGGGCGGGGTGGGCGGCCCAGGCGCGCGGGTGGCGGCCCGGGCGGGGTGGGCGGCCCAGGCGCGCGGGTGGCGCGGACAAACACGGCGGCGCGGACGCGGTGGGCGGCCGGCGGCGCGGGCGCGGGCGACGTGACCCGGCGGACACCTCATCGCCAGGGCGCAGATTCCGCACGCCGAGGGCTCAGGTGTGCGGGCTGTTATTTACAGGCGGGACGGAGAAAGCGCCTTCAGGCCCGCGGAGCGGGCCTTGGCGTGACGGTACGCACCGGCCGAAAGTGGGGCAGAGGGAGTGAGGACAGACCGAGGCCGTCCCTACGGCGGGTGCCTGTGGCCAACTCCGTATCTCCGGAAAGCGCGAGCAAGTCACCTGGAGTCACCGGACCGACAGAGGGGCGCGACCGAACCGGTCGCGCCCCGCTGAGCAACTGTCGTACTTACCGCGTGTCTGAGGAACCTCAGACGAGGCGGCGGACCACGTAGTTGGTGCTGATCATCTTGCGCTTGGAGACGCGCGCGCCGGTGTGCGGCGAGTCGTACATGTAGCCGTTGCCCGCGTAGATGGCCGCGTGGTAGCCGTAGGAGCCGTTCCGGAAGATGATCAGGTCTCCGGCCTTCTTGGCGCCCTTGGCCACCGACTTGCCGGCGGACTGCTGCGAGTTGGCCTTGTGGGCCAGGTTCTTGCCCGCGGCCTTCTTGTACACGTACTTGGTGAAGCCCGAGCAGTCGAAGCGGCTCGGACCCGAGGCGCCGAACTTGTACAGCGCGCCGGTGTGGGCCGAGGCCTCGGCCAGGACCTTGGCGCCGCTGGCGACGACCTTCACCGCGAGGCGGCCGCCCACCTGCGGGGCGAACGTCGAGGTGCCGGCGTAGACCATGCGGAGCGAGCCGCTGGTCTTCGGGGCGGCGTACAGGGCGATGGCGCCGTTCTTGTTGACCTTGCCGGACGCCCAGTTCTGCCACTTGCCGTTGCGGAGCGCCTGCAGGCGCACCGTGCCGGACGTGACCGCCTTGCCGTTGGTCGGGTTGATGTAGCGGGCGGTCACCTTGACCTTGGCGCCCCAGGCCAGCGTGCGGGTGCTGACGCTGGTGCGGACGGTCGGCTTCACCTTCGCCGCGGCCTTGGCAGTCACGGCGGCCTGCGTCACCACGGGGGTGGCGGCGTGCGCGGCCGGCGTGGAGACCAGCTGGCCGGCGCAGAGGCAGAGACCGAGAGACAGTGCGAGTTTGCCGGCTCCGACGGACATGCGTCGGCCCCGGCTCGAACTGTGTTCGTGCACGGTAGAGAATTCCCTCCGGCACGCCTGCGAGGTTAGCTGTCGGGTTCGGGCGGGAAGGCTTGCCCGGTCGCTGGGAGGCGACTTCACCCCAAGGTCTCTCCGTTGATCGCCACCGGAGCGGGTGACGCGGAGGAGACCGCTATTTGGGTCCCCCGTCCCTGCCCCCGTATGCCTTTGTGGTCGTACAACTGCTCGTGGTCGCGCTGCCTGGCCCGGGGCAGGGCTCGGCGTGAACCGGGCGGCGCAAGCTTCCAGCGGGTTGCTGTCGGCTGATCCTTGGTACCCGAGATCCGTCCCGGGCGGCGGAAGCGGCTCAGTGACCGAGAGTAGTTGGCACACGGACCCCTGTCCGATTTGTGACCGCCGCGTAACTTTTGCCAGCACGGATCGTGCTGGGGCAAATACATTTTGTTGAAGGTTACGGGTGAAACAGAACACATAATTCCTCGTCACCGGCCGGGTGACGGCCTTTCCGTATTCACTCTTCCGCGGTTCAAACCTTCCTCACCGGGCAAAACCCGCTCCCCCGAACGGCCGAGTCGGATGCCGGACGGAGGGGGACCGGCGACAACTCGACGTAACAGGCGGTTCCGGTACCCTCGTCGCCGTGACGGACGGGAAGATGCCCCTGCGGGCCAAGGTCGCGACCTCCGTGTCGAAGACGGCGGCGGCGCTCTCCAGGGCCGCGGGACGCGGCGACGGCTCGGTCATCGGAGGCTGGATCGGCCTCAAGATCGACCCTGAGCTGCTGAGCCACTTGGCCACCGGACGCGCGATCGCGCTCGTCTCGGGAACCAACGGCAAGACCACCACGACGCGGCTGGCGGCGGCCGCGCTCGGCGTGCTCGGCCCGGTCGCGACCAACTCCTTCGGGGCCAACATGCCCACCGGGCACACGTCGGCCCTGGCCAAGGCCGGTCAGACCCCGTTCGCGGTGCTGGAGGTGGACGAGCACTACCTGCCCCGGGTCATCGACGAGACCAAGCCGCGGGTGGTGGCCCTGCTCAACCTCTCCCGCGACCAGCTCGACCGGGCCAAGGAGGTGGCGATGATGGCGCAGCTGTGGCGCACCACCCTGGCCGGCCACCCGGATGTGAACGTGGTCGCCAACGCCGACGACCCGATGGTGGTCTGGGCCGCCTACGGCTCGCAGAAGGTGACCTGGTTCAGCGCCGGCCAGCGCTGGCAGGACGACTCGTGGGTCTGCCCGGAGAGCGGCGACCCGATCGAGCGGGAGAACGGCGACTGGTGGTGCACCGGCTGCCCGCTGCGCCGGCCGATACCGCAGTGGCGCGTCGAGGACGAGGGCGTGGTCGACCCGCGCGGCGACTGGCACCTGGTCAAGCTGCAGCTGCCGGGCACGGTCAACCTCGGCAACGCGGCCACCGCGCTGGCCGTGGCGGCCGAGTTCGGCGTGCGCCCGATCGAGGCGCTCCCCCGGCTCTCCACCGTCACCTCCATCGCCGGGCGGTACGCGCAGGTCGAGCGGGACGGCCGCAACATCCGGCTGCTGCTGGCCAAGAACCCGGCCAGCTGGCTCGAGGCGTTCGACATGGCCGATCAGGCGCCGACCCTGCTCTCCATCAACGCGCGTGACCCCGACGGCTTCGACACCTCCTGGCTGTACGACGTCGACTTCGCGCCGCTGTACGGCCGGCCGGTCCTGATCACCGGTGAGCGGGCCTACGACCTGGCAGTTCGGCTGGAAGTGAACGGTGTGCCCTTCCAGCACGTGTTGAGTTTCGAGGAGGCGGTCCGGATCGTGCCCCCCGGCCGCCTCGAGGTGATCGCCAACTACACGGCGTTCCAGGACATCCGAGCGGAGTTGGACCGTGTCAACTGAGGCTTTGCGCATCGTCTGGATCTATCCGGACCTGCTCTCCACCTACGGCGACCGCGGCAATCTGCTGATCCTGGCCCGCCGGGCCGCGATGCGCGGCATCCCGGTCGAGACGTACTCGGTCCGCTCCGACCAGCCGATGCCCACCACCGCCGACATCTACCTGATCGGCGGCGGCGAGGACGGCCCGCAGGCCCTGGCGGCCCAGCGGCTGATCAACGACGGCGGCGTGCACCGGGCCGTCAACCAGGGCGCGGCGGTGCTGGCCATCTGCGCCGGTTACCAGCTCTTCGGTCACTCGTTCTTTGCCAAGGGAGCGAAATGCCCGGGTCTCGGGCTTCTCGACCTGCACTCCGACCGGGGTGAGACGCGCGCCGTGGGCGAGATCCGCGGCGACATCGACCCGCGGCTGGGGCTGCCTCCGCTGAGTGGTTTCGAAAATCACGGCGGCCGTACCCACCTGGGGCCGGGCGCCGCCCCGCTGGCCCGGGTGACGGCCGGCATTGGCAATGACGGCCAAACCGAGGGAGCCTGGGCAGGGAAGATTCTGGGCACCTACTCGCACGGCCCGGCGCTGGCCCGCAACCCAGCTATAGCCGATCTGCTACTGCGCTGGGCCATCGGCGCGGATAGTCTTGCCCCGGTCGACGACACCTGGGCCGAGCGGCTCCGGGGCGAACGACTGGCGGCAGCCGGAGCCTGACGACACGTTTTGACCGACGAGACACTGGGACGGACGACTGCATGACTGACATCCTGATCGCCCCGCCGGGCGCCATCGCCTCCGCGGACCCTCAGGCCCCTCAGTCCCTGGGCTGGCGCCGCCGGCTCGTCCGGTTCGGCATCCTCGGCCTGGTCATCGCCGCCATCGCGGTCGCCGCGGCCGTGCTGCCGATCCAGGACATCGCCGACGGCATCGCCAAGCTCGGCCCGATCGCCGCCGCCATCATCGCGGTGGTCGGCGGCCTGCTCCTCTCGGTCCTCGTCCCCCGCACCGCGATCACCGTGGCCTGTGGCGCCCTCCTGGGTGCCACCACGGGCGCGGCGACCGCCCTGGCCGCCGCGGTCATCGCCGCCGCCGTCACCTACTACGCGGGCCGCTGGGTCGGCCGCGGCGCCCTCGAGGCCCGCGCCGGCGGCAAGCTGGGCAGCAAGCTCCACAAGCTCGACGGCTGGCTCAACAAGCGCGGCCTCTCCGCCGTGCTGCTGGTCCGCTTCCTCCCGCTGGCCCCGTTCGGCCTGGTCGGCTACGCCTACGGCACCACCAGCGTCTGTCGCAAGCGCTACCTGCTCGGCACCACCCTGGCCGCCATCCCGTCCGCCATCTCCTACGCGACGATCGGCGCCGCCGTCACCCAGCCGGGCGAGATGAGCGTGCTCTCCTTCGCCCCCGCCGCCATCGGCTTCCTGCTCACCACCGGCATCGTCGTCTGGTGGAAGCGCTCCGCGAAGAAGTCCGCCGCCGCCGTGGCCACCGCCTGAGAGTCAACCCCGCCGGAGGTACGCTTCGGCACCCTCACAACCGCACTAAGGCCGCTCCCGCTCCGCCGGGCGCGGCCTTTCTGCTTTCCCCGGGCCGCAGCGCGCCTTCCGCGCGATTGCATGGCCCATCCCGGGCCTTCCAGCCCGATCCCCACCCAGCGCAGCCCCCGCCCAGCGCAGCGCTCACCCAGGCAGCCCGCACCCGCGCGCCCGGCCGAACCCCGCCCAGCGCAGCCCTCACCCCGCGCAGGCCTCACCCGCGCGCCCGGCCGAACCCCGCCCAGCGCAGCACCCACCCGCGCACCCGGCCGAACCCCGCCCAGCGCAGCCCTCACCCCGCGCGCCCGGCCCAACCCCGCCCAGCGCAGCCTCACCCCGCGCGCCCGGCCCAACCGCCGCCCATCGCAGCCCTCACCCCGCGCGCCCGGCCCAACCCCCCGCCTCCACCGCGCGGGCCGCGCGGTGACCACGACTACACGCGAAAGGCGCGCTGCGGCCCCGGGAAGCACGAAGGCCGCGCCCGACGAGCGGGTGCGGCCTCAGTGCTGTTGTGAGTCCGTGGAGGCGTACCTCCGCGGTTGGTCCTTGATCAGACGACGACGCTGACCAGGCGGCCGGGGACGACGATGACCTTCTTCGGGTCGCGGCCGGACAGGGCGTCGGCGACCGCGGCCAGGGCCTCGGCCCGGATCTCGGCCTCGGGCGTTTCCGGGGTGACCGACACGCGGGCCTTGACCTTGCCGTTGACCTGGACCGGGTAGGTGATCGACTCGGCTTTCAGTTGGGCCGGGTCGGCCACCGGGAAGTCGGCGTAGGCCAGCGTGCCCTCGTGGCCCAGCTTGCCCCACAGCTCCTCGGCCAGGTGCGGCGCGAACGGGGACAGCATCAGCACCAGCGGCTCGACGGCCTCGCGGGAGGCCTCGGGCAGCGGGGTCAGCGTGTTCGTCAGCTCGATCAGCTTGGCGATCGCCGTGTTGAAGCGCAGCTCGTCCAGGTCCTCGCGGACGCCGGCGATGGTGCGGTGCAGATGCTTGCGGGTCTTCGGGTCCAGCGGGTTGTCGGTGGTGCGGACGGCGCCGGTCTCCTCGTCGACGACCAGGCGCCACACTCGCTGCAGGAAGCGCTGGGAACCGACCACCGCCCTCGTCTCCCACGGGCGGGAGACATCCAGCGGGCCCATCGCCATCTCGTACACCCGGAACGTGTCGGCGCCGTACTGGTCGCACATCTCGTCGGGGGTGACGACGTTCTTCAGCGACTTGCCCATCTTGCCGTAGCTGCGGGTGACTTCCTTGTCGTCGTAGTAGTACTTGCCGTCGCGCTCGACGACCTCCTCGGCCGGCACGTAGAAGCCGCGCTCGTCCTGGTAGGCGTAGGCCTGGATGTAGCCCTGGTTGAACAGCCGGCGGAACGGCTCGAACGAGGACACGTGGCCCAGGTCGTACAGCACCTTGTGCCAGAAGCGGGCGTACAGCAGGTGCAGCACCGCGTGCTCGACGCCGCCGACGTACAGGTCGACGCCGCCGCAGTCGCCGTCCTTGCGCGGGCCCATCCAGTACGCCTCGTTGTCCGGATCGGCCAGCGCCTTGTCGTTGCGCGGGTCCAGGTAGCGCAGCTCGTACCAGCAGGAGCCGGCCCACTGCGGCATGGTGTTGGTCTCGCGGGTGTACGTCTTCAGGCCGTCGCCCAGGTCCAGCTCGACGTTGACCCAGTCCTTCTTGCGGGACAGCGGGGTCTCGGGCTCGCTGTCGGCGTCCTCCGGGTCGAAGGTGCGCGGCGAGAAGTCGTCGACGTCGGGCAGCACGACCGGCAGCATCGACTCGGGCAGCGCGACCGGCAGGCCGGTCTCGTCGTAGACGATCGGGAACGGCTCGCCCCAGTAGCGCTGCCGGCTGAACAGCCAGTCGCGCAGGCGGTAGGTGGTGGCCCCACGGCCGTGACCGTGCTGCTCCAGCCAGGCGATCATCGCGGCCTTGGCCTCGGTGACGCCCTTGCCGTCCAGCCAGTCGCTGTTGACGGCCGGCCCGTCGCCGGTGAAGGCGCCTTCGAAACCGTCCGGAGCGGCGACGGTACGGATGATCGGCAGCTCGAAGACCTCGGCGAACTGCCAGTCGCGCTCGTCCTGGCCCGGGACCGCCATGATCGCGCCGGTGCCGTAGCCGGCCAGGACGTAGTCGGCGATGAAGACCGGGATCTTGGCGCCGTTGACCGGGTTGGTCGCGAACGCGCCCGTGAAGACGCCCGTCTTGTCCTTGGACTCGGTGCGCTCTTCGTCGGTTTTGGCGGCCGCTTGTGCCCGATAGGCCGCGACTGCTTCGGCCGGCGTCGCGCTGCCGGCCGTCCATTTCGGATTTGTCGGATTTGGCCAGGCGGTCGGCGTGATGCGATCGACCAGCTCGTGCTCCGGCGCCAGGACCATGTAGGTGGCGCCGAACAGGGTGTCGGGGCGCGTGGTGAAGACGGTGATGATGTCGTCACCGACCGGGAAGTCGACGTGCGCGCCGTTCGAGCGGCCGATCCAGTTGCGCTGCATCAGCTTGACCGGCTCGGGCCAGTCCAGCGTGTCCAGGTCCTCGACCAGCCGGTCACCGTAGGCGGTGATCCGCATCATCCACTGCTTCAGGTTGCGCTGGAAGACCGGGAAGTTGCCGCGCTCGCTGCGCCCCTCCGGCGTGACCTCCTCGTTGGCCAGCACCGTGCCCAGGCCCGGGCACCAGTTGACCGGGGCCTCGCTGACATAGGCCAGGCGGTGGTCGTCGATCAGCTTGCGCCGCTCGACCGGGGACAGCTCGGCCCACGGCGTGCCGGGCGTCTGCTTCTCGCCCGACTCGAACGCGGCGACCAGGGTCTCGATCGGGCGAGCCTTGCGCAGCTCAGGGTCGAACCACGAGTTGAAGACCTGCAGGAAGATCCACTGCGTCCAGCGGTAGTAGTCCGGGTCGGTGGTGGCGAACGTGCGCCGCTCGTCGTAGGCCAGGCCCAGCCGGCGCAGCTGCCCGCGGTACCGCTCGATGTTGGCCGCGGTCGTGGTCGCCGGGTGGGTGCCGGTCTGCACCGCGTACTGCTCGGCGGGCAGGCCGAACGCGTCGAAGCCCATCGGGTGCAGCACGTTGAAGCCGGCCTGCCGCTTGTACCGGGTGTAGCTGTCGGTGCCGATGTAGCCGAGCGGGTGACCGACGTGCAGGCCCGACCCGGACGGGTACGGGAACATGTCCTGGACGTGCAGCTTGGGCGCGCCGTGCCGGGGGTGGCCGGGGTCGGCCAGGTCACCGGTGGGGTTGGGCGCGTGGAAGGTCCCGTGCTCGGCCCAGTAGGCCTGCCAGCGCGGTTCGATCTCGTTGGCCATCGCGGCCGTGTAGCGGAACCGCGGGGTCTCTGACTCGCTCATCTCGGCATCCGTCTTCTCGTCGTCGTCGGCGGGTCTGCACTTTGTCAAGGGCACAAAAAAACCCCTCACGCAGGAGGGGTCGCCGTGCTGGCCGGGTCTAGCGGCGGCAGCACGGCTGGCTAAGAAGCAGGAAACGCCGAGCCATGCCTTGCATAATACCGGTCGCCGTCTCGCGACGGCGACCGGTATTACTCATGCCTTAAGCAGCCGGTCCGTAGACCGCCAGCTCGGTGGAGTCCTGGAACACACAGCCGCTGTACGCCGGGGGCTGGCCGGCGGGGCAGAGCCCGGCGTCCTGGCCCTGCGTGGTCAGCATCGTGTACCGGACGAAGGAGATGCCCGTGCCGGTGCCCGCGGCCAGCGCGACCGTGGTGGGCGTGACGGTGCCGGCCGGGAAGGTGCCGCTCGCGGCGACCGCCCAGGTCGTGCCGTCCTTCGAGGTCTCGACGCGGTAGCCACCGGTCGAGGCCGTGACGTCGTCGCCACAGGTGGCCGACGGGTTGATGACCAGCTCGGAGACGTTCACGGCGCCGGAGAGGCGGATCACGGCGTTCTGGCCGCCGGCCGCGACGTCCGAGCCCCAGCCGGAGATCTGCGACTGGTCGATCAACTGCGCCGGGCCACAGCCGTACGGGGTGTAGTCCGGCCCGGTCGCGCTGACGATCGAGGCGCCGCCCGAGGAGGCCGCCCAGTCCTTGCGGACCGACCAGTTCTCGGTCTTGGTGCCCGAGTTGATCGACAGCGTCTTGACGACGATGTCGTAACCGGCGCCGCGCGCGTACACCTTGGCGTACGTGCCCGGGATGATGCCGGAGATCTTGTAGGTGCCGTCCGCGGCCGTGGTGGCCCGGTAGTCACCGGCGAAGCCGGAGGCGTGACCGCCGAAGGCGACGGTCAGTCCGCCGACCGCGGCCTTGGTGTCCGAGTCGGTCACCTTGCCGGTCAGCGTGCCCCGCGGGGTGCTGGCCGACGGCGGCGTCGAGAAGTCCTCGACCGGCTGCGCGTCGTCGCCGTCGACGGCGGCGGCGAAGTAGCCCATGCCCCGCTTGGCGAAGACCTTCCAGATCGTCTTGGCGTTCTTGCCCTTGTTGACGACCAGGTCGGCGGCGAGGATCGAGTTGCGCATGTCCAGGAAGGACGGGTTGGACGGGCTGAGCTCCATGGCCCGCGTCACGATCGACTGCGAGGCCTTGCTGCCGATCGCGGTGCGCAGGTCCCACAGGGTCTGCGCCCAGATCTCGCCGTCCGCGTGCACCTCGGGGCCACCGGCGTAGATCTTGCCGAAGTCGCCGTAGGTGTAGCCGCCGGGGCCGGCGCCGGGCGTGCCCGGGCAGACGGTGGCGGAGGCGCCGACGGTGCAGTCCAGCGCCTCGGTGCGGATGGTGCTGCCGGCCGTCCAGTACTTGCCGATCAGCACGTCGCCCGGCTTGTTGGGGACGTCCTTCTCGAGGCCCTTGCTGAAGATGTAGTCCGAGGCGTACCAGTCGCTCCAGGCCTCACCCATGGAGCCGCCCTGGACCTGGCTCAGCGTCGAGTTGCCGGCCGCATCGACCACGAGGCGGTTCGACAGGCCGTGGGTGTACTCGTGGAACACCACGTCGGCCTCGTCGCCGGTGTTGGCGGCGACCGATCCCGGGCCCGGGGTCAGCAGGTACATCTGCATGACCGGCGGGATGCCGTCGGGCGGGGTGTTCATGTTGGCGTTGTCGGTGTGCGCGCCGTCGGGCAGGCCGTCGGCGGTGTTCGCGCCGTCCATGGCCTGGCCCTGCACGGCGTCGCCGTCCTGGGCCTCGAAGTTGCCGGCCGCCCGGGTGAAGCCGATCGGCGACGACTTGAGGTGGTCGTGGAAGGTGCCGAGGAACGTGAACAGCTGCACCGCGTTCTGCTTGCGGTTGACCTGCCACGAGTTCGGCGTCTCGGGGTCCCAGGAGCAGGGGTACGCGTCGGAGCAGAGCCCGCCCACCTCGTCGTTGAAGTCGACGAACGGGTAGTTCCAGCTCCGGATGCCGGACGGGCCGACCTCCTCGCTGGCGTCGGGCAGGTCGTTGTCGTTGACGTCGCTGTAGACGTGGGCGACGTTGCCGGACAGCTGCCGCGCGTTGTTCGGCAGCCAGCCCTTGGCCGTCAGGTCGACCTTCTGCTGGGTGCCGCCCTTGGGCGCGCCCGGGTAGTTGGTCCACGCCGAGGCGGTGTCGTTGGCGATGGTGCTGTGGCGGTAGAGGACCTCGCCGCTGGCCGCGTCGACGACGTGCACGTAGCCCTCGTCGACGACGATCGTCTGCCACGCGAGGCGTACGCCGCTGGCGGTCTGGAACCAGACCAGCTTGGCGTTGCCGTTGTCGCTGAACGTGGTGACGCCGGAGGCGGTCTTGGTGGCCTTGGCGGTGGAGGTGCCGAAGACGTCCTTGACGGCCGCGGCGCGGGCGCCGGCCGCGGACAGCTTGGCGGCGCCGGCGGACGGCGGCAGCGCCTTGAGCGGCGAGCCGTCGACCTGCACGAGGCGGCCGTCCTTGGTCACGTGGGCCTTGAGGCCGTTGCCGAAGACCGGCACGCCGTCGGCCACCTGGACCCAGCTGAGGTGGTGGGTGCCCTCGACGTCGACGTAGTCCTGGCGCAACACGAGCGTGGCCAGGTCGGCCGCGGTGAGGCCGAAGACGTCGGGGTGGGCGGCGATGTAGTCGAAGGCGATCTTGGCCGGCTTCTTCTTGCTCGGGCCGGTCAGGAAGCCGTCGAGCTTGGCGACCCGGCGCGGGGTGCCGGTCGCGCGGTCGATGTCGACGATGCCCTGGACACCCAGGGAGTTGCGCAGGGTGTTCACCGCGGCAGCGGGCGGCGTCGCGACGAGCGCGCGGCTCAGCGCCGGGGTCTTGGCGGCCTCGGCCGCGGCGACCAGATTGTCGCGGCTGTCGTAATCGGCTCGCCGCTGCTGCTTGCTGTCGGTAGCCCCGGAGACGGCGCCGGGTAGCGGCGCTGCTTGTGCCTGTGCCGGCAGCAGTGCTGCCAGCAGGGCGACTCCGGCGGCGGCCGCTCCCACCCGCTTGGTTGCGGATGGCACGGATAACGCTCTCAATTCAGCCCCTCTCGACCGGGCCAGAGACTGGCCCATCGATGGCTGATGCTCTTGCCGATCGGCAAATATAACTAGAGCGATGTCTGATTCTTTACCTATCCGATATGCATGTCCGGTTGACGGTTGTCGAATTGATCAAGTGACCGTCCTCGGCGAGTTGCTGTGATCGGGCTAACCTGTGTGGGCGGGCTGCATCGCTTCAGCTTTCGCTGCACTTTCGCCCCGGCGACGAACGATGGGGCGCGCATATGACCATGGAGGAGGCCCGTGACAACCCCGACCTGGGACGAGCCCGGAGGACCGCTGTCCAGCGATGACTTCCGCGCCGCGACGACAGCCATCATGGCCAACATCGAGCAGGTCATCGAGGGCAAGAGCGCGACGGTGCGGCTGGCACTGGCGGTTCTGCTGGCCGAGGGCCACCTGTTGATCGAGGACGTGCCGGGGGTGGGCAAGACCAAGCTCGCCAAGGCCCTGGCCCGCTCCATCGACTGTTCGGTACGCCGCATCCAGTTCACCCCCGACCTGCTGCCCAGCGACGTGACCGGGGTCAGCGTCTACAACCAGGAGACGCGCGACTTCGAGTTCAAGCCGGGCGCCGTCTTCGCCAACCTGGTGGTCGGCGACGAGATCAACCGGGCGTCGCCCAAGACCCAGTCGGCCCTCCTCGAGTGCATGGAGGAGCGCCAGGTCACGGTCGACGGCACGACGTACGAGCTGCAGTCGCCGTTCATGGTGATCGCCACCCAGAACCCGATCGAGATGGAGGGCACCTACCCCCTCCCCGAGGCGCAGCGCGACCGGTTCACCGCCCGCATCGCGATGGGCTACCCCGACCCGCGGGCCGAGCTGGCCATGCTCGGCGGCCACGGCGCGCACGACCCGCTCAGCGACCTGCGCGCGGTGGCCGACGCCGCGCTGGTCCGCCGGCTGATCGCCACCGTGCGCGACGTGCACGCGGCCGACGCCGTCCAGCAGTACGCGATCGCCCTGGTCACCGCGACCCGGGAGGCCCCGGAGATCCGCCTCGGCGCCTCCCCCCGGTCGACGCTGCAGCTGCTGCGCACGGCCAAGGCGTTCGCCGCGCTCGAGGGCCGTGACTACGTGCTCCCCGACGACCTGCAGGCGCTGGCCGTGCCGGTCATCGCGCACCGGCTCATCCCGACCGCGGACGCGCAGCTCAACCGGCGCACCACCGACGCCATCGTGGCCGAGATCGTGCACCGGCTGCCGTTGCCGCACGACCGCAACCGCTCGCCGTACGACACCCGCAACACCGGCGGCACCGGCGCTCAGTACGAGCCGCGGGGGCGCTGATCATGCGGGAGGCCCTGCGCGGGCTCACCACCCGCGGACGCTCGTTCCTGGCGGCGGCCGCCGCGGCGGGCATCTCCGCGATCATCCTCGGCGAGCGTGACCTGCTGCGGGTGGCCGTGCTGCTCGCGGCGCTGCCGCTGCTCGCCGCCGCGTACGTGGGCCGCAGCCGCTACAAACTGGCCTGCACCCGGTCGCTGGACCCCGGCCGCACCCCGGTCGGCTCCAGCGCCCGGGTGATCCTGCGCCTGCAGAACATGTCCCGCCTGCCCACCGGCACCCTGCTGCTGGAGGACAGGCTGCCGTACGCGCTGGGCAGCCGGCCGCGGGTGGTGCTGGAACGCCTCGGCGCCCACCAGGCCAGCTCGGTGGCGTACACGGTCCGGGCCGACGTGCGCGGCCGATACCCCATCGGCCCGCTGGTCATCCGGCTCACCGACCCGTTCGGCCTGTGCGAGCTGACCCGCTCGTTCCCGAGCATCGACAAGCTCATCGTGATCCCCCAGGTGGTCACTCTTCCGACGGTCCGCCTGGCCGGGGAGTACGCGGGCACGGGTGACAGTCGCGCGCGGTCGGTGGCGGTGCACGGCGAGGACGACGCGGCCACCCGGGAGTACAGGCGCGGCGACGACCTGCGCCGGGTGCACTGGCGCTCCACGGCCCGCACGGGCGAGCTCATGGTGCGCCGCGAGGAGCAGCCCTGGGAGAGCCGGGCCACGGTCGTGCTCGACACCCGGGTCTTCGCCCACCGCGGCGAGGGCCCGACGGCGAGCTTCGAGTGGGCCGTCTCGGCCGCCGCCAGCATCTGCATGCACCTGCGCCAGGCCGGCTACAAGCTGCGGCTCGTGACCGGCTCCGGCATCGACATCGACGCGGCCGAGGTGGCCGGCGAGGGCGTGATCCTGGACACCCTGGCCGACGTCAAGACCGCGCAGAACGGCGACATCTCGATCCTGGTCGAGCAGGTCCGCCGCCGCTCCGACGGCGGGCTGGTGATCGGCATCTTCGGCTCGCTCACCGTGCCCGAGGCCGAATTGCTGGCCGGGCTGCGCGGCAACGGCGCCACCTGCATCGGCTTCGCCATCGACAGCTCGACCTGGGTCAACCTGAGCCCGGGCGAGCGCCAGGAGGCCGACAGCGAGCACGCCGCCGCGGCGCTGGCCCTCGTGCAGAGCGGCTGGCGCTCCGTGCCGGTCGTGCACGGCTCGACGCTGCCGCAGCTGTGGCCGGCCGCGGCCCGTGGGTCCAGCGGCTTCGCCTGGCGGGCCGCGATGGCCGAGACAGTAGGAGGAATCATCCGATGACCGGCCCCCGCCGACTGGGGCTCGTCGCGGCCGGGGCGACGCTGCTCGCCGCCGCGCCGATCTCGTCGATCTTCGACACGTGGAAATGGCTGATGATGTGCCTGCTCGTGGTGGGCTTCATCGCCGGCGCGGCGTTCGCCGCGCGGTCGCTGCGGTTCCCCACGTGGGCCCAGACGCTCAGCATGATCGTGGTGCTGCTGCTGATGCTCACCTGGATGTTCCCCAGCGGCCACGAGTTCCTGGTCCCCACGCCGTCCACCTTCGGCCACTTCGCCGACCTGTTCACCCAGGCCGGCCAGGACACCCGCTCGTACGCGGTGCCGGTGCCCGACCGCGACGGCCTGCTCTTCGTCACGGTGCTCGGCATCGGGTCGGTGGCGATCGCGGTCGACCTGCTGACCGTCGTGGTGCGCCGGCCGGCCCTGGCCGGCCTGCCGATGCTGGCCATCTACTCGGTGCCGGTCGCGGTCTACATCGACAGCGTGCCGGTGCTGCCGTTCATCATCGGCGCCATCGGCTTCCTGTGGCTGCTGGTCTCCGACAACATCGACCGGGTACGCCGGTTCGGCCGCCGCTTCACCGGTGACGGCCGCGACGTCGACGTGTGGGAGCCGTCCCCGCTCGCCGCCGCCGGGCGCCGCCTGGGCGCGGTCGGCGTGGCCGCCGCGGTGCTGCTGCCGCTGGTCGTCCCGACGATCACCGGCGGCCTGCTCTCCCAGCTCACCCAGAACGGCAGCGGGGCCGGCAACGGCACGGGCACCGGCGGCGGAGGCGGGCGGATCAACCTGTTCGCCTCGCTCAGCGGCAACCTGACCCAGAGCGAGACGGTCGACCTGGTCGAGCTCACGACCAACGAGACCACCCCGTTCTACCTGCGCTTCGGCGTGGCCGACCAGCTGACCAACCTGGGCTTCGGCAGCCGCTCGCCCAGCGGCTCGGCCGTGGCGGCCGGCCTGCCCGACCCCCGCACCGGCAACGCGGGCGGCAGCTACCAGCAGTTCACGGCCGACGTGAAGGTCAGCGACAAGCTCAACCAGGGCATGCTGCCGGTCTACCAGAACACGACCTCGGTCGACGGCCTCGAGCGCGGCTGGTTCTACGACAACAACCAGCAGGTCGTGTACTCCAACCGCAACTCCACCAAGAAGCTGGAGTACAAATTCAACTACGTGCGGGCCCGGTACACGCCGGCCGAGCTGCGCCAGGCCGAGCCGCTCGCCCCGGACGACCCGATCGTCCGGCTCAACACGGCCCACCCCGAGGACGCGACGGTGGCCGGGCTGGTCAACCGGCTCACCGCCGGCAAGACCACCGAGTACGACAAGATCCGCGCGCTGTACGACTACTTCTCGTCGAAGAACGGCTTCACCTACAGCCTGTCGACGCAGACGGCGAACAACAGCACGGAGATCGCGGCGTTCCTGCAGAACAAGGTCGGCTACTGCCAGCAGTACGCGGCCGCGCTGGCCTGGATGGCCCGCGAGGCCGGCATCCCGGCCCGGGTGGCGTTCGGGTTCACCCGCGGTGACAGCCGCGAGGGCAACACGTACGTCATCACGAACAAGAACGCGCACGCCTGGACCGAGGTCTACCTGCAGGGCTTCGGCTGGATCCCGTTCGACGCGACCCCGTCGGCCGGCGTCCGCGGCGCCGCCCGCTCCGACTGGGCCCCCGACACGGAGCTCCCGGCCCCGGCGGCGTCGTCCTCGGCGACCGCGGCGGCCCCGGGCGCCGAGGCGTCCGGCCCGGCCGGCGGCATCGACCGCCCCGACCGCCCCGACCTGAACGAGCCCGGCCTCAGCAGCTCAACCGACACCGGCGAGACCAGCAACCTGGGCCCGTCGCTGCTCATCGCCGGCCTGATCGCCCTGGTTCTGGCCCTGCTCCTGGTTCCCGCCCTGCGCCGGGTCCTGGTCCGCCGCCACCGCTACGCGGCGACCGTGCCCCGGGTGACAGCCCTGACGGAGGCCCAGGCGGGCCGCCCCGACGTGGTCGTCACGGCGGAAAACGCCAAGGCCAGAGAGGACGCCCACGCCGCGTGGGACGAACTGCTCGACACGATGGTCGACTACCGGGTGCCCTTGGACCCCACGGAGACCCCCCGCGTCACCGCCCAGCGCCTCATCAACGACGCCGTCCTCATCGACGAGTCGGCGTCCGGCGCCACCCTGCTGGGCACGGCCGAGGAGAAGGCCCGGTACGCCCGTAAGCCCATGCAGGGCGCCGAGCTGACCACGGCCCTGACCCAGGTCCGCAAGGGCCTGGCCCGCTCCGCCACACGCCGCACCCGCTTCACCGCGGCCGTCCTCCCCCCGTCGGTCCTGATGCGCTGGCGCCTCGGCCTCGCCGAGTCCTCAGCCAAACTGGTCGGCGCCGGCAGCCGCTCCCGCGACGTCCTGTCCCGCTTCAGCCCCCGCCGGCTCCTGAGCCACCGGAGCCGCTGACCTCAGGTCCACAAAAGAGAAGCCGCCGCCCCTCCCAGGACGGCGGCTTCTTTTTGTCCTTTGTGGCACCCCACCGCCACGCCAGATGCACCCACGCCCACCCCACCTCCCCCGGCCACCAAACGCCCGAGCCGTCATGACCCTCAAGCTCGTGACCCCTGAGCCCCTGAGCCCCTAAGCCCCGTGGCTGCTCAGCCCTCATGGCCGCTCAGCCATCACGACCTCCAAGCCCCCGCGGCCGCTAAGCCCTCGTAGCCGCTCAGCCGTCACGACCCTCTAAGCCCCTGCGGCCGCAAAGCCGCCCGTGGCCTCTGAGCCGAGTCTTGACCCCTGAACCGTGGTCCCTCAGCCCTCTGTGGTCCTCAGCCCCCGCGGTCCTCAGCCCCCGTGGCCGCTCTGCCCTCCGCAGCCGCCCAGCCCCCGCAGCCGCCCAGCCCCCGTGGCCGCCCAGCCCCCGTAGCCACCCAGCCACCATGGCCACCCAGCCCTCGCGGCCGCTCAGCCCCCGCGGTCCCTCAGTCCCCGTTGCCTTTAACCCCTTGTGGCCCCTAAGCCGTCATGGCCGCGCACCGGCCTCTCGCCTGCCCTCGCCGCCGCCACTTGCACGGCACGGTCCTTACGAACCGCCTCCACCCTGACGCCCGCGACCCGCGACCGCGACCTCCCGAGCCAACCCCCTTTGAGCCGGCCTGGGCATCGCCACCGGCACGGTCGGTCTCAGCTGGCGAAGGTCAGTTCGTGCAGCGAGCGGATCCGCGGCACCTCGATGCCGACATGGGCGTCCTCCCGGTCGAGCAGGATGGCCGGCAGACCGGCGGCCTGAGCACCGGCCACATCCTTCTCGAAAGAGTCACCGATCATCAGGGCGCGCCCGACGTCGACCTTGAGACGCTCGACGGTGTGCCGGAAGGCGCGCGGGTCGGGCTTGCCCGCCGGCAGCGTCGACGAGGCGACCAGCATGTCGATCTCCTCGGCCAGGCCGACCCGATCGACCTTGCGCACTTGCTGGCTCTCCTCACCGTTGGTCAGCACGGCGACCGTCAACCCCGCCGCCCTCGCCCGCCGCAGCGCGGGAACGGCATCGTCGAACACGACCCACCCGGCCTCGTACTGCTCCAGATAACCCGCGAAAAGATCGTCCGCCTCCCGCTCGCTCAGCGCACGGCCGAGGAACTCCCGCACCCGCTCCCGCCGCTGCTCGGCAAAGCTGATCTCCCGCCGCTGATACCGCGCGTAGTGCCGCTCCGACACCCGAGCCCACCGCTCGGCAATCTCCGCCGCGCCGCCACCCCGCCCCAGGACGACCGCCCCGTCCCGGCCCGGCTCGGCGTCCGCCGCACCGCCACCGTGCCCCAGGTTGACCGCCCCGTCCCGGCCTGGCTCGGCGTCCGTCTCAGCGACCTCCGCCCCACGCAGCGCTGGGAGCCGCACCTCGCGACCATCACCCAGCTCCGTGTCCGATCCGGGAACCTCCGCCCCACTCGCGCCCAGACCCTCGACCCGTACGGAAACTGCCGCCCCATCAGCACCTGGACCCGCGTCCCACCCGGAAATCGGCGCACCACCGGCGCCCGGACGCGCGGTCCGACCGGGAACCGCCGTCGCGCCGCCACGCGGCCCGGGAATCATCGCCTCGCCGAGACCGAGTTCGGCGGCCCAGCTGATCACCGCGGCCCGGGAGGCCGTCTCCTGGTCGACGAGCGTGTCGTCGAGATCGAAAATCACAGCCTCAAGCACACCGAATCTTCGCATGCCCGCGGGCGTACGCGGGAAACGGCAAATGGCGGCCTTAGGCCGCCATCTCGCGCCGGCCGGTGCTGCGGGCACCGGCTCGGAACCTCGCCGTCGCGCCAGGCGCGCGGCTTGGTCTGGATGCCGGCCGGCGGAGCCGGTCGGCACACTATGCGGTTGTGGTCGTCAGCGGTGGCCTTCGGGCCGCTGGCGCCAGCGGTCCTCCAGCCGGTCCAGGAAGCCCGACTTGCGGGTCTGCCGGGTACGGCGGGTGGCTGTGCCGCCCACGGCATGAAGGTCAGGGGCCGCGCCCTTGCGACGGGACTGCATCGCGAAGGCCGCCGAGCTGAGCATGACGACGAAGCCGGCCACGCCGAGCGGCGTGTTGCTGCTGACCGTCCCGTAGACGACCAGGGCAAGGCCCAGAATGATCACGAACGCGGCGATGAGCAGCCGGCGCCGTGCGTGGAAACGCGGGTCGCTGGCCCGCACAGCCGAGGCGAATTTGGGGTCCTCGGCAAGCGACCGCTCGATCTGATCGAACAGCCGCTGCTCGTGCTCCGAGAGCGGCACGGCATTCCTCCCCGGGCGCAGTGGTTTGAAGACTGCTCAGCCGACTTCTCGGGTGAAGTCGGATCACACAAAGGTAAGTGGCACGGGACAGCCGTCGGCTGCCTTACCTAGCGAGTCTACGAGGGGGTTGGCGGGTCGGAAAGCGGGACGACCGTCGAGTGCGGGTGATTTTCGGTTCGGCGAAGATCGCTTTGTCCCAAAAGACTGGCCGGACCGACGCTGGCCCGGCCGAACCGGGCGATCACCGCGTCGGTCGCGGCCTCCGCCTCGCGCCAGCCGCGCTCCGGTTCCCCCAGGCTGAGCTGCCGTGATGTGGTCGCGGCGGCGGTCAGCCCCTCGACCCTGACGCCGACCAGACGAATGTGGTCACGTGCACCGAGGGCCGTGAACAAATTCCAAACCGTCTCGAAAATCTCACGTGCCACATCGGTGCTCGTGTGCACCGTCCGAGATCGGTTGACCGTACGGAAGTCAGCCAGCCGCACCTTGATCGCGATCGTCCGGCCGACGTGGCCGCTCGCCCGCAGGCGGGCGCCGACCTTCTCGGAGAGGGCGAGCAGGCTGCTCCGGATCAGGAGCGGGTCGGCGATGTCGGTGTCGAACGTCATCTCGGCGCCGATCGACTTCTCCTCGCGCTCCGGGGTCACGCCGCGCGGGTCACGCCCCCAGGAGAGCTCGTGCAGGTGGGTGGCGGAGGCGTCGCCGAGCGCGCCGCGGAGCATGCCGATCGGCGCGTGGGCGATCTCGCCGACCGTGGAAAGTCCGAGCCGGCGCAGCGTCTCGGCCGCCCGCTCCCCCACGCCCCACAGGGCGTCGACCGGCAACGGGTGCAGGAAGTCGAGGACGAGATCACTCGGGACGACGAGCATGCCGTCGGGCTTGGCCCGGGTGGAGCCGAGCTTGGCCACGAATTTCGTCGAGGCCACCCCGACCGAGCAGGTGAGCTGCTGCTCCTCGAGCATCCGCCGGCGGATCAGCCGGGCGATCTCGGCCGGCCGGCCGAGCAGTCGCTGAGCTCCGGCCACGTCGAGGAAGGCCTCGTCGGACGAGAGCGGCTCGACCAGGGGCGTCACGTCCCGGAAGATCGCCATCACGGCGCGTGACGCCTCGGCGATCGCCGGGCCGTCGACCGGCAGGTAGATGGCGCGAGGGCAGAGCGCACGGGCCCGAGCGGTGGGCATGGCGCTGCGGACGCCGAACCGCCGCGCCTCATAGCTGGCCGAGCTCACGACGCCGCGCGGGCCGACGCCGCCGACGACCACCGGCTTGCCCCGCAAAGAGGGGTCGGCCCGCACGGCGACGGAGGCGAAGAAGGCGTCCATGTCGACGTGCAGAATCGTGCACCCCGCGTCGTCGGCGTCGGGCCCGAAGCGCGGGTCACGCCCCCTCGGCACCGCCTGGCTACGTCCCACGCCGCGAGGCTAGCCCCACCCCCTGACAAAAATCGGCGAGTGGATCACGCGGCCGAAAAGTGTCGGAGGGGCCGAGTAGAAGAGAGGCCACACCGAAAGCCGAGGGAAGGATCGATCGTGATCATGTTGGTACGCAGGGCGTGGCGCTGGCTCCGACAGGCGTGGAGCGACCGCCGCCCCCAGTCGTCAAGCGCCGGCGCGGGCGATCAGCAGCGGGACGGTCATCTCGGTGGCCGTGACCGACCCGTGGTAAGCGATCAGCCGCCCGACCGGCGGCGGCTCCCAGCCGCCGGCCAGCGCCACGACCCGGTCCAGGCAGACGACGACCACGTCCCCGATGCGGGAGCGGTGCCCGGCCGGCACGGGGCCGAACCACCCATCGTCGATGATCTCGTCACGGGTCATGACCCAGGCACTGTCGCCCATGACCGACTTCCAGGCGGCGATCACGTCGGAGACGGCGCCGGGGGCCGTGTGGAGGTACCGAACGCGCGGCTCACCCGCCACTGCCACCACTCCCTCGGCCAGTTCCGGCTGGTCCGCCATGTCGTGGCGAGCCACCGCCGGCACGTTCAGCTGACCGTGGTCGGCGATGACCAGCAGAGCGGACCGTGGCGGCAGGTCGTGGACCAGGCGATCAAGAAGGTCATCGACCCCGTGGGCGGCCAGTCGCCAGTAATGGGAGTCCACCCCGTAAAGATGGCCCGTTTTGTCGAGATCGGGGTGATACCCGTAGACCAGGGCCGGGCCGTCCCCCGCCGAAAGCGCCGCCAGCATCCCGGCAGCCAGCTCGGCGCCCGTCGAGGCGCTGCGGAAGGCCGCACCCCGGTAGGCCGCGACGGTCAGGCCGCTGCCCTCGAACTCGGGCCGGACGACCTGGGTGACCGCCACCCCGGCCGCGGCCGCCGTCTCGAAGCCGGTCGGCACCGGCTGCCAGCTCCCGGGGTCCGGGTCATCGGTCCAGTGGACATGGTTGAGCACCCGCCCGTCGGGCTGCCGGGTGGTGAAGCCGAGCACCCCGTGCGCCCCCGGCGGCACCCCCGTGCCCACGGTGACCAGGCTGACCGGTGTCGTGGAGGGGAAGCCGGTGATCAAGGTCCCCGCATGACCGCCGGCCCCGGCGGCCAGATCAGTCAACACCGGGGCGTACGCGGCCGCGGTCGGCAGCTGGTACGCCCCGAGACCGTCGACGAGCAGCACGGCGATCCGCTCGACGCCGTCCAGGTGCCGGCGCAGCCCAAGCGAGTCCGACGCGCCCGGCACCCCGAGAACCGCGCAGGCGCTGGGCAGCACGTCGGCCAGGCTCCCGCTCCCGTACGCCGGCCGAACCGCCGCGAACGCCGGCGCCAGGAGGCCGTCGTCGGGCACGACGAGCGGCCCGGTCATGGCGGGCTGAGTGTCCGGCGGGATCTGCCCGGTGAGCACCTGACGCGAAGGCAGCGAATCTGACGACGGCGAGGCCACAGACGACTCCCGAAGAGTTGAGCGCCACGAGCGGCGGATCAAGGGTTCGAGCTACACGCGGCGGATGAGTGGTCGAAGCTCCGGGCGGCGGATGAAGGGGCCGGAACTTCAGACGGCAAATGAAGGGTTTCCCAGCTACGGGCGGCGGATGGGGAGTTACAGCTACGAAGGCGGAGGGGTTTACGGCTGCGGGCGACGGATGAAGAGGCTGGCTGCCGGCGGCGGATGGAAATCCGCTACGGGCGACGGGTGACTGGCTTCGAGTTACCGGTGATGCGCAGCGACGGGCGACGGTTCCAAGCTATGGGCGATGCGCGGTGGGTGCGCTACGGGCGGCGGGCGAAGACGTGCAGTTGGGAGGCGATGTCGCGGAACGGCGGCTGGGCGGAGAGCTCCAGCTCGAGCGCGAGCAGGCCCTGCGGGTCCTCCTCGACGACGGCGGCCGGCAGCAGGTCGGCCAGGACCCGGACGCCATGGGTGAGCTCCGGCTCGAGGCCCGCCGAGCGCAGCAGGGACTCGGCGCCCTCGGCGTCGAAGCGGCGGCGCAGAGTATCGCGGGTGCCGGCCCGGCCGTCGGGGTCGGCCGCGACCGCCGCGGCCGAGCTCAGGTGGCCGTTGATCGCCCGGCCCAGGATGGCCGCGGCCTTGCTCGCGACCAGCAGGCTCACCGCTCCGCCCGGGCGCAGCGCGGCGGCGATGGCGCTGACCACGGTGGCCGGGTCGTCCACGACCTCGAGGACGGCGTGGCAGAGGATGAGGTCGGCGCTGCCCGCCTCGACCAGGCCGGCCAGCGCGTCGCCGTCACCCTGGACGGCCCGCACCCGCCCGGCCACACCGGCGTCGGCCGCGCGGCGGGTCAGCGCGGCCAGCGCGTCCGGGCTGGCGTCGACCACGGTCACGGTGTGGCCCGCCTCGGCCAGCGGCACGGCGAACCCACCAGTCCCGCCGCCGACGTCGATCACGGTCAGCTCGCGGCCGGCGTTCCGCTCCAACTCCCGTCGCAGCACCGCCCAGACAGCGGCAGTCCGGGCAGTCACAAGCGGTCGGGCGGTACGCGTCGATGCGATTTCCACACGCGCAGCGTAACGGCCCACCCAGCCCCCAGCAGCTCACGGGGCAACGCGCGCGGCGCCACCCCCGCCGACAACCCCACCTCGGCCACCCACCGCAGACCCACCGGCGCAGCCCACCCCAGCCGACCACCTGGAGCCGGGCCACCGCGCAGGGCTAGCAGCGCGACCCCGTCTCAGCCACCTGGCCGGGTCACCCACCTCCGGGAGGCCGACCAGCCCCGACCCCGCCAACTGGCCGGCCCGCGTCGGACGTCGCAGGGCGGCTGGCAAGCCTCAGCCGACGACCAAGCCCAGGACCCCGATCGGCCACCTCCTCGCTGCCGCCGTCGCACTCGGACAGCGCGCGGGTGGCGCGGCGAAGGCGGGACACCGCAGGAGGGCTGGCTCAGCCCACCGAGCCCGGCCAGACGTCACAACGGGGTGGGCGTAGCCCCGCCCCGAGTAGCGCGCTGGCCAGCCGTCGTAACGGGCAGGCGCAGACCAGCCGTCGCAGACCAGCCGTCGCAACGAGCCGACGCAGACCAGCCGTCGCAACGGGTCGGCGCAGACCGGCGCTCGGGTGGACGGCTAAGCCCGGCCCACGCGTCGCAAGACGCAGATGTGCGATCCCATCCAGCCAACCGTCCCCGACCGTGCCAACAACGAAAGCGGTCGGCGCGGCCCAGCCTCGATTGAAGAGCTGAGTGTGGCCAGACGGCGCGGGGTGACCCGCGGGCCGTCAGAACTCGAATAGGACTCCGGTGGCACGGCGCAGCTCGCACATGTTGCCGAACTTGTGGGTCCACTTCACCGGCATGCGCCGCCAGACGCCGCTGACCTCGGCCGTGACCGGGGCGTAGATCATCACGCAGGCGGTCGGCTTGGGTTCGATCTTGCTGGGGTCGGCGCCGACCGCGCTGAGGGTCTCGCACGCCGCCTCGGGCTTAGGGTGGCCGCCGCCGGAGGGCTCGCAGGCCAGAGTGACGGCCATGGCGGCGCCGGACTCCGCCGTGTACTGCAGCTTGAGCGCCACCTTGGGCTCCCCTGGCCGCGGCGCCGACCCGTAGGGCGGCCGATCGGTCACCGGCCCCGGCAGTACCGCGGGCCCGGGAAGACGCGCAGGCCCGGGAAGACGCGCAGGCCCGGGCAGAACGGCCGCCGCCGGCCCAGCGGTGACAGCAAGCGCTGTCAGAGCAATTACAGAAGTAAGCAGAGTCTTAACCACAGAAGCCCCCCAAACGGACAAATACGGAGATTACCCTCTCATGCCCTTGGACCAACGACCACGCGGCCCAGGAGACGCACCCACCAACCCCCAGACGAACAGCGACGCACGGGCCGACGCGATGTCGGACGAGGCCGGTCGGCCGCGGCAGGGCGGGCAGGGCCGGGCGAGGCGGGCCGAGACGCCCTGGGAGCGGCGTCGGGCGAAGCGAGCCGCACCGGGGCGAACTGGAGGACCGCGGCAGGGCGAAGACGGCCGGGGGCAGGGCGAAGAGGGCCGGGGGCAGGGCGAAGAGGGCCGGGGGCAGGGCGAAGAGGGCCGCGGCAGGGCGAAGGGGGCGGGGCAGGGCGAAGGGGCGGGCAAGGCGAAGAGGGCCGGGGGCGAGCTGGGGCGGACCGGTGCCGAGAGCCGCGGGGCGGGCCATCCCCGAGCGCGATGCGGGGCGGGGCTGCCGACTAGGACAGGACCAACTCGGGTGAGAAGGCCGGGGTGGGGCGTGGCGGGACCGATGTAGGTCGGACGGGCCGCGATGTCGAGTCAGCGGATCAAATCCGGCACGAGCCAGCGGGGCAGGTGGGGACGGGCCGACAGGCCGGGGATGGGCGGGGCGGGCTGATCTTGGGGGTGGGGCGACCGCTGGGCTATCTGAAGTCGCGGGAGGCGGGGGTTACCGGTGGGGTTATGGACTCCAGGCGGTCGGCGACCAGGTTGAGGACGCCTTCGGATTTTTCCAGGCGGCCTCGGACGATCAGGGCTGAGCTGGTGCGGGCGACGCGGCGGTAGCGCTGCCACAGGCCTGGGGAGCAGGTGACGTTGAGCATGCCGGTCTCGTCTTCGAGGTTGATGAAGGTGACGCCGCCGGCGGTGGCGGGGCGCTGGCGGTGGGTGACGATGCCGCCGACGCGGATTCGGGTGCCGGCTTCGACGCTGGTCAGGCGGGCGATGGCCAGCGCGCCGGCCCGGTCCAGGTCGGCGCGGATGAACTGGGCCGGGTGCGAGTCGGGGGACAGGCCGGTGGCCCAGACGTCCGCGACCAGCTGGTCGACCTCGCTCATGCCGGGCAGCATCGGGGCGTCGGTGCCGGTCACCGTGCCGGGCAGGCGGTCGGGGCGGTCCTGGGCGGCGGCGCCGGCCGCCCACAGGGCCTCGCGGCGGGTCAGGCCGAAACCGGCGAACGCGTCCGCCGTGGCCAGGGCCTCCAGGTGGGCGGTGGTGCAGCCGGTCCGGCGGGACAGATCCGTCATGCTCGCGAAAGGACCGTGTTCACGGCGCTCCGCCTCGATACGTTCGGCCAGCTCCTCGCCGAGCGTACGGACGGAGGAAAGACCCTGACGCACAGCCGGACCACCCAGCCCCCAAGCGTGCGGCGGCTCGCCGGGCAGCGACCCCCACCGGGTCTGCGAGGTCGACTCGAGCGTGGCGGCGGCGTCGCTGAGGTTGATGTCGGGGCGGCGGACCTCGACCCCGTGCCGGCGGGCGTCGTCGACCAGCGACTGCGGCGAGTAGAAGCCCATCGGCTGCGCGTTGAGCAGCGCCGCGCAGAAGGCCGCCGGGTGGTAGCGCTTGAGCCAGGCGCTCGCGTACACGAGATAGGCGAAGCTCATCGCGTGGCTCTCCGGGAAGCCGTAGCTGGCGAACGCGGACAGCTTCACGAACAGGTCGTCGGCGAGCTCACCGGTGATGCCCCGCTCGGCCATGCCCTGATAGAGGCGATCCTTGATCCGCTCCATCTTCTCCACCGAGCGCTTCGAGCCCATCGCCCGGCGCAACTGATCGGCCTCGGCCGGGTCGAAGCCGGCCACGTCGATCGCCAGCTGCATGAGCTGCTCCTGGAAGAGCGGCACGCCCAGCGTTTTCTCCAGCGCGTTGCGCATCAGCGGGTGCGGGTAGGTGATCTCCTCCAGGCCGTTCTTCCGGCGGATGTACGGATGCACGGAGCCACCCTGGATGGGGCCCGGCCGGATCAGCGCGACCTCCACCACCAGGTCGTAGAACTCGCGCGGCTTGAGCCGGGGCAGCGTCGCCATCTGGGCCCGGCTCTCCACCTGGAAGACACCGACCGAATCGGCCCGGCACAACATCTCGTACACCTCGGGGTCGGTCAGGCCCATCGAGCCGATGTCCAACTCGGACTCGATCATCTCGTGGGCGTAGCGCAGGGCCGACAGCATGCCCAGGCCGAGCAGGTCGAACTTGACCAGCTCGATCGCCGCGCAGTCGTCCTTGTCCCACTGCAGCACCGTGCGGCCCGCCATCCGGCCCCACTCCACCGGGCACACCTCGATGATCGGCCGGTCGCAGATCACCATGCCGCCCGAGTGGATGCCCAGGTGCCGGGGGAAGTTCTGCACCTGGTTGGCGTACGCGACCACCTGCTCGGGAATGTCCTCCACGTCGACCGTGGCCACGCTGCCCCAGCGGTCGATCTGCTTGCTCCACGCGTCCTGCTGCCCGGGTGAGAAGCCGAACGCCTTGGCCATGTCGCGCACCGCCGAACGCGGCCGGTACGAGATGACGTTGGCGACCTGGGCGGTGTGCTCACGGCCGTGCTTGGCGTACACGTGCTGAATGACCTCCTCGCGCCGGTCCGACTCGATGTCCACGTCGATGTCGGGCGGCCCGTCCCGCTCCGGGGCGAGGAAACGCTCGAAGAGCAGGTTGTGCGCTACCGCGTCCACATTGGTGATGCGCAGCGCGTAACAGACGGCGGAGTTGGCGGCCGAGCCGCGACCCTGCGCGTAGATGCGATTGTTCCGGCAGAACTCGACGATGTCGTAGACGACCAGGAAGTACCCGGGGAAGCCGAGCTCCTCGATCATGCGGAGCTCGTACTCGATCTGCTCGTACGCCCGGGGGTGGGCCTCCGGCGGCCCGTAACGGTCCCGGGCGCCCCGCATGGTCAGCTCACGCAGCCAACTCATCTCCGTGTGCCCCGGCTCGGGGATCGGGAAGTCGGGCAGCTTCGGCGCGACCAGGTTGAGATCGAAGGCGAGATCCTCACCGAACATGGCCGCGTTCGCCACCGCGCCCGGATAGGCCGCGAACCGCCGCGCCATCTCGTCCCCACTGCGCAGATGCGCGGTGCCGGCCGCCGGCAGCCAGCCGTCCATCTCGTCCAGGCTGCGCCGCGCCCGCACCGCCGCCAGCGCGGTGGCGAGCCGCCGCCGGGCCGGGATCGCGTAGTGGACGTTGTTGGTCGCGACGACCTCCAGGCGGCGGCTCTCGGCCAGCGCGAACAGGATGTCGTTGCGGTCGTCGTCGTAGGGGTCGCCGTGCGCGGTCAGCTCCACCGCGACATTCGGCGCGCCGAAGAGCGCGACGAGCCGGTCCAGCTCGTACGCGGCGGCCTCCACCCCCTCGGTGGCCAGGGCCAGGGGCACGCTCCCCTTGCGGCACCCCGTCAGGACCAGTACGTGGTCACGCAGCTCGGCCGCCACGTCCTCGAGCTCCCCGTACGCCGGTTTGCCCTTTTCACCGCCCGCCAGCTGCCCGCGCGAGATCACCCGGGCCAGCCGGGCGTACCCCTCATGGCCGTGCGCGAGCGCCAGCAGGTGACGGCCCTCCGGATCGGGCTCGCCGTTCTGCGGCTGCGACAGATCGAGCGACAGCTCCGCACCGAAAATCGTGGGCAGGCCCAGCTCCCGCGCGGCCTGCGAGAAGCGGACCACACCGTAGAAACCGTCGTGGTCGGTGACGGCCAGCCCCTGCAACCCGAGCCGCGCCGCCTCCTCGGCCAGCTCCTCCGGGTGGCTGGCCCCGTCGAGAAAACTGAAGTTGGTGTGGCAGTGAAGCTCCGCATACGGGGTGCGGCTCTCCGACTTGATGAACGCGGGCGCTTCGTACGGCTGCCGCTTGCGCGACCAAGCCGGCGAATCCCCACCGTCCGCATCCACAGCGAGCGGGTCGACGACGTGGTCGCTGCTTTTCTTGCCGGAGAGCGTTCCCTCCAGCTCTGACCACGAGATGCGCGGGTTATTGAAGCCCATCGGGGCCTCCGCCCGCGCCAGCTTCGCGCGCCCCCGCCCCGCCGATCGCGGCCACCCGCGGTCCCGCCCCGCCGATCGCGGTCGCGCGGGTCCCCGCTTCGCCGATCGCGGCCGCGCGCCAACCCGCGGAGCCCGCCCTCCCTAGGGGGCCCCCGCCAGCACCAGTCTGCCGCAGAATCGCAAGATCACGTCGGTCGCCTGTGGACAACGGGCGGCCTGTGGAAAAGCTCCGCCGGACGGCGAAATGTGCTTCAGTCATAGATCGCCTCCACGGCCCAGTGCCCGGTGGCGAGGATCAGCAGGAACGCCCGTTCGTCGGCGAGAACGACCTGGAAGCGGGCCCGCCGCCGGCCCTCCCCGGCCGCCCACCACCGTTCGTCGATCGGCCACGGCCCGGCCCATCCGGTGATCCCCACGGGGCGGCCCCGCTCGATCACGAGGGCGGCCGGCTCCCCGGTGAGCTCGAGCCGGGCGCTCACCCCGACCGGCGTCCCGGCGGCGTCGAGCACCACGGCCCCCACCGGCTGCGGCAGCACCATGGCCGGCGCCGGCTTGGGCAGGCGGCCCGGCCAGGGCGGCAGCGCGGGTGGTTTGGGAGGTTTGCGCCCTACGCGCTTCGCCCAGGGCCGCAATCCGAGCACGGTGATCTCATCGGACGGCTCCGAGCCGCCTGCGGACTTGGGGCCGAGTGCAAGCTCCGGGCCAGCCACAGGCTCCAGACCGGGCACGGACTTCAGGCCGCCCATGGACTCCGGGCCGCTCGCGGGCTCCCGGTCGAGCACGGCCTCCCGGCCGCTCGCGGTCTCCGGGTTACTCGCAGACTCCCCGCCAAGCGCAGACCCCCAGCCAAGAGCAGACTCCCAGCCAAGCGCAGACCCCCAGCCAAGCGCAGACTCCCCGCCAAGCGCAGGCTCGCGGCCGGACGTGGGCCGGTGGTCGGAGAGCCTCGACACCGACGCCAGCGCCTGGCCCATCCCCTGCAGGTCCTCCCACGACGGGATGGGTTCGGTGTTTTTGGGGCGGCGCGACGACATCGGGATCACCGCGCCGTCCGGGTGCTGCTCCGGGCGTACCGCCGGGGTTGGAGGGTGATAATCAGGCAGGTCGGGGGTCAGGGACGGGGTGTCGGAAAGCGGGCGGAGCGGGGCCGTGGTCACGCCGGGAACCGGGTCGCTGTGCGGCGCGGAAGGGCGGGCCGGGTCGCGTTCGTCGCCCCACGGGACCAGGCGGATCTGGTCGTCGGTGGAGCGGCCGCCGCCCAGGACGGGCGTGACCACGGCGTGCGGGCCCAGCAGGCCCTGGACCCGGCTGAAGGCGCGGTGGGCGCGTTCCCGCTCGGCGCCGGCGTCGCCCCACAGGCCGGGCTGCAGTCCCAAGTGGACGAGGACGCCGTCGGGGATCAACCGCAGGCGTACGAGACCCGCGGTGGGGCGGGCCGGTGCGCCGCGGCGGGCGCCGGTCAGCCAGCCGTCGAGCTGCCAGCGGACCCGTTCGGCGATGGCGGCCGCGGTCAGGGTGCCGTCGTGCCGCCAGACGCGGTGCAGCTCCTGGCCGTTCGCGGTGACCGCCTCGATGCCGAGGCGGGTGCAGGCCAGGCCGTACGCGGCGAGGTTGTCGTGCAACCGCTCGGCCAGCGCCCGCCCCGCGAAGGCCGCCACGTCGACCCGTTCGAGCGGCTCGTCGTACGTCTCCTCGACCTCCAGGTCCGGCGGCGGTTTACGCACCGCGAGCGGCCGATGGTCGAACCCGCCGGCCAGCCGGTGCGCCAGCGCCCCGTCGAACCCGAACCGGCTCAGCACGTCCCCAGCCGGCAGCCTGGCGAAGTCACCCAGCGTCTTGATCCCGAGCCGCTTCAGCAGGTCGACCAGCTCGGGCCGTTCCAGCGCCTCCACCGGCTCCCCGGCCAGGAACGCCGCCGTCCGCCCGGCCGGGATCAGCAGCCCCCGCCGCGCCGCCAGCCCCGCCGCGAAGACCCCTTCGGCCACCCCGATCTGGCTCTCCACCTCACACTGCTGCGCGACCTGCTCGACGATCCGCTCGGCCGCCGCCTCCTCCCCGCCGAAGTACCGCGACGGGCCCCGCGCCGCGAACGCCAGCGCCCCGGGCCGGATCACCTCCACCCCGACCGCGGCTTCCTCGACCGCCGCCACCACGGGCTCGAAAGCCCGGGCGTCCCGCCCAGGATCGTCTTCGACGACAACCAGCTGCGGGCATCGGCTCTGCGCCTCCCTCCGGCGCAGACCTTTCCGTACGCCTTCCCGCCGTGCCCCTTCGGAACAGGCGATCACCCTGTTCCCCCGCAGCACCACCACCGCCTCCGAGGCCGGAACCCCCTCCACGATCTCGGCCGCGACCACCGCCCAATCCGGACACCAGAGCAGCATCGTCCGGGCCCCCGCCGCCCCGGTAACTCCCGCCACCGCCACGTCAGACCACCGCCGCCCGAAGCCGCGCCCCTCGCGCCCCGGCCTCGTCCCCCACCGAACGCTTCCTGTCGCCCACGCCAGGCCACTCCGCGTCGCCCGCAACAAGTCGCTCCCGGGCGCCCTCAAGCTGTGCGACGGTTAGGTCCACGTCGTCCGCGGCCGGTACTTCGCCTTTTGGGCTGCCCCCGGCGGAAGACCCGCCAAAGGATTGCTGTTCGACGGTCCCCCGCTCGGCCACGGCCACACAGGGGTCGACCTCAGCGAAAGGGGAGGAAGGGCCGGTTCGGCGCGAGGATTTCGGGACCGCGACGGCGGCTTCCGCGGTCAGGACCGGCCCACCGTCAGCTCCCCCCGTGGGGGCCGAGGCGGGCGGGTCGACGCTGGACAGGTGGCGTGCTGAGGCGGGTGGGGGCGCGGGGGAAGGAGCTGGGGCGGAGGGGGCTGCTGCGCCGGGCCGGTGGGGGGCGCGGGTGGGGTCGGTGGCGGAGGGGGCCGGGGGCAGGGTGATCGGGCGGATGGTGACGCCGGGCATCCACATGGTGGCTTCCTTGGGGCGGGCGGCGGCGCCGCGGCCGCGGGCCAGGACTGTTACTTCGCGGCGGCGGAGGCGGCCGTGGCCGGCGCCCAGGCCCTCCCAGCGGGCGGCGACGACGCGCAGGGTGACGTCGGCGCCGGACCAGTCGCCGAACGGGACGAGGACGCTGCCCCGCTGCCGGGCCCGGGCGACCAGCCGGGAGGCGATCGAGCCGGAGACGCCGCCGGGGACCGCGGTGACGACCACATCGACGCCGTCGATCAGGGCGGCCACGACGGTGGGCCACTCCGGGCCGGGGTCGGGGACCAGGGCGAGCCGGTCCAGGGCCACGCCGCTTTCGGCGGCGGCGATCGCGCCCAGCGAGGGCACGCCGACCACCGCACACCACGACCCGGCCCGCGAGGCCTCGGCCAGCAGCGCCAGCAGCAGCGACGTCCCGCCCCCGGCGGTCGCCTCCCGCTCGGACGAACCGGAGCGCTCGGACGAACCGGAACGCTCGGACGAACCGGAACGCTCGTAAAGCCCGGAGCGCCCGGAAGACCCGGAACGCTCGTAAAGCCCGGAGCGCCCGGGAGGCCCGACCGAGACCGCGACGGTGCTCCCGCGCCGTAGCCCGCGCCCCGGCAGCAGGGTGCTCAGCTCGGGCACCACCGGCAGCATCCGGTGGGCGCCGCTCGCATCAATCTCCTCGGCGGCCCGAACCAGCTCGGCAAGGGCGGCCGCACCGCTGATCATGCGTCCCGCCATGTGTTGCCTCACTCTGTTGCGCACGTCCCGGCCGAACCAGCCCGATCACTCCGGTGGGCCCCGTTTGCCCGCCGGCGGCGGGCATGCGGATCTGAGCCGGGCCGGAGGCCGGGCTCTTCGGATCACTGTGGGGCTGAAGGTCAGGCGGCCAGGGGTGGCTGGTAGGTGAGACCCAGGGCGGACTCGACGACGGCCACGAACTGCTCGGCGGCTCGGAGGAGATCGTCGGCCTCGCGGGGGCTGACCACGCGGGGGATGCCGGCCTCGGCGGCGGCCCGCTTGCCGGCGCCCAGGGCGAAGTAGTTGGCCCACTCGCCGAACTCGGGGGCGACCAGGACCAGCAGGGACCACACGCTCGTCACGCGGCTGCGCCGGGTCGAGGTGGCCGGCCGGGCCCGGGCGGCGAGGACCGCGGCCGCGGCGCGCAGGGCGGCCAGGTGGGCCGCCGCGTAGCGCAGGCCGTCGGGGCTGGTGCGTGCCGCCTCGTCGAGGCCCTGCCGGGCGATGGTCACCAGTTGGGCAGGGGTGCGCTGCGGCAGCATGTGCGCCGGAACCGTGGGCGCCTCGGACCGGGCGGCCGCGGTGGGCGCGTGCGCCAGACCGGGCACCTGGGTGAGGGCCGGCACCGTGTTGCTCGCCATGTGTTTCTCCTCGCGTCTTCGCATCCGACGTGCTGGTCGAACCGATCCGCTGCGGAGGAAGACGCAGCAGCCTGTATAGCCGGCCGGGTGTGAAGCTTCCCCACACCACACCCGGCCGGACTTAACCGGCGGGTCCGTCGCCCGCCGCCCGGGGGTCGGGGGAAGCGGACGACGGCCCTGCCTGTCTGAAGGCGCCGGACCCGCGAATGCCCGGTGCCTCGCGCGCGACACTTCGCGGGTGCCGCGCACCGGGGGCCGAGCCGCGAAACTCTGCTCCCGGTGTTAGCCCGGATACCCGTTCGAACATCCGTTCTAACTAGGGAAAGACTAGCACTCGTGTACGACAAAAAAGCAACTCCGAGCGCGGGCAGCACTCATGTGTTGCGGCATCCGTCACACGGGAAGAACCCGGCAGGTGGGTCAGAGGAGCTTCTGAAAGGCCAGCTGGTTGTACGGGGAGTCGTCGTACGGCGGGATCTCCTGGTAGCCCGCGCTCCGATACAACGCGATGGCCTCCACCAGGCTGGAGTGCGTGCCCAACCGCAGCGTGGTGACGCCGTGGCCGGCCGCGTCGGTCTCCAGGGCGGTCAGCAGGCGGCGAGCCAGGCCCAGACCGCGGGCGGCGGGGCTCACCCACAGGTGGCGGATCTCGGCCGCACCGTCTGAAAACCGCTGCCACAGGCCGCAGCCGACGGGGGTTTCCTCCTCGGTGGCCAGCAGGAACGTGCCGTCGTGCAGGGTTCCGGGTGGCAGCAGGGCGCCGTCCGCGTCGTAGCCCTCGGGGAAGCGGGTGACCAGCTCCGACGCGTACGCCCGCAGGCAGGCTCTCGCCGCCGGCGAGGAGTCGGCGACCGGCGTGAGGGTGATCGCGGCGAGCCGCAACAGGCGGTGGATCTCGGCCTGGGCGCGCAGGAGGCGGTCGCGTTCGGGCGGTGTCAGTGGCGCGAGCAGGCCGGCGACGCTGGCGCGGGAGCGTTCCTCCAGGTCGGCGAGCGCGGTGCGGCCGGCCTCGGTCAGGGCGGCGGTACGGACGCGGGCGTCGCCGGGGCGCGGGGTGACGGTGACCAGGCCCTGGGTGCTCAGCGAGCGCAGCAGGCGGCTCAGGTAGCCCGAGTCGAGGCCGAGCCGGGCCCGCAGGTCGCGCAGGTCGGCCCCGGCGCCGATCTCGAACAGGAGGCGGGCCTCGCCGAACGGACGGTCCCCGCCGAGGTGGAGGACGCCGATGCGCCGCGTGTAGTAGCGGTTGAAGTCGCGCACGCGCTCGATCTCGTCCACCGGCCGAGCGTACCGAAAACCTCTGACTCAGGTCAGAGATTGCGGGACGAAGATTCGCCAGGGAGGATCCGAGCATGGACCGGATCGTCGTGATCACCGGAGCGAGCTCCGGCATCGGGCTGGCCGCGGCCGAGCAGTTCGCCCGGCAGGGCGATCAGGTCGTGCTCGTCGGGCGCACCGAGAGCAAGCTGGCCGCGGCCCGCAAGCGGGTGCACGCCGCGGGCCGGATCTACGCGCCCGATCCGTACAAGGAGCCGGACGTGCGACGGGCCGACTTCGAGGACCTGGACCAGGTACGCGACCTGGCCGCCGAACTGGCGGAGGCGTACCCCCGGATCGACGTCCTGGCCAGCAACGCCGGTGGCATGGTGGCCGAGCACCGGCTCACCCGGGACGGCTACGAGGCCACGATGCAGAGCAACCATCTGGCCCCGTTCCTGCTGGCCGGCCTGCTGCACGAGCGGATCGGGCGACTGGTGGTCACCGCGTCGCGGGCCCACATGCGCGGGAAACCCGGCCCGGCCGACCTCACCGGGAGGAACAGCTCCTGGCAGGCCTACAGCAAGGCGAAGGCCGCGAACATCCTCTTCGCCGCCGAGGCCGCACGGCGCTGGCCGGGCATCACCAGCGTCTCGTTCCATCCGGGCGTGGTGCGCAGCGACTTCGGGGCGGGCCGGGCGACCCGCTTCTTCTACCGGGTCGCCGGGCCGTTGCTGGTGTCCCCGGAGAAGGCCGGTGAGCAGCTCGTCTGGCTGGCCGACAACCCGGTCGTCAACGGGGCCTACTACGTGGGTCACCAGCCCCGGCAGCCGTCGCGGCACGCCGCCGACCCGGTCCGGGCCCGCGAGCTCTGGCAGGCCAGCGCGGAGGCCGTCGACCTGGGCGGATAACCGAAAAGCAGGAAACCGATAGCTTCTTCACGAGCCCCTCCCGCGCGGGCGGCGCGGGCCGTAGAAAGTGCTGGTGCCGAAGCTTCTCGCCGCGTTCAGCCTGATCGTCGTGACGGCACTGTGGACGTCCAACCTCGACACCGCGCCGGGCGGGATCGCGGCGGCGGGCCGGCTCGCGGCGCTCTGGTCGGCCGACCTGTTACTCCTTCAGGTGCTGCTCATGGCGCGCATCCCGTGGGTCGAGCGGGCGTACGGGCAGGACGCGCTCTCCCGGTGGCACCGGTGGGCCGGTTTCGGCTCGTTCGTCCTGCTCCTCGCGCATGTGGTTCTCGCCGTCACCGCGTACGCCCAACGAGGCCGCCTGCTGGCCACCCTGGCCCTGGAAAGCATGGTCCTGGCCGTGGCGGCCCTGGCCGCCCTGACGCTGGTGGTGATCACCTCGACGCGGTACCGGCGGCGCCGGCTGCGCTACGAGTCGTGGCATCTGCTGCACCTGTACGCCTACGCGGGCGTGGCCCTGGCCCTGCCGCATGTGCTGCTGCTCGGCAGCGACTTCCGGACTCCGGCGGCCAAGGCCTACTTCTGGAGCCTCTACCTGATCACGGCTGCGGCGGTGGTGGTGTTCCGCGTCGGCCTGCCGATCTGGCGGACGCTGCGGCACCGGCTTGTCGTCGAGGGGATCAAGACCGAGGCGCCGGGCCTGGTCTCGGTCCATCTGCGCGGGCGGCGGCTGGAGCGGCTGCCGGCGCGGGCCGGGCAGTACTTCGTGTGGCGTTTCCTCGACGGCCGGGCCGGGCTGCGCGGCAACCCGTTCTCGCTGTCCGGGCCGCCGCGCCGTGACTTCCTGCGGATCACGGTGAAGGCGGTCGGTGACGGCAGCGCCCGCGTCGCCACCCTGCGGCCGGGCACGCGGGTCCTGATCGAGGGGCCGTTCGGGCGGATGACCGCGGCCACCTACGCGGGCGGGCCGGTGACCATGCTGGCCTGCGGGGTCGGGGTGACCCCGCTGCTCGCGCTGCTGTGGGACCTGCCGTACGGACGGGACAAGGCCACGCTCGTCTACCGCACCCGGCACCCGCACGAGGTGGCGTTCCTGGAGGAGCTGGAGTGGCTGGCCGCCGAGCGCGGGGTGCGGCTGGTGCCGCTCGTCGGGCCGCGCGCCTCGGCCACGAGCTGGCTGCCGGCCGGCTACGCGGAGTACGACGACGCGCAGGCGCTGCGGGCGCTGGCGCCGGACATCGCGGGCCATGACGTCTATGTCTGCGGGCCCGACCCGTGGGCCGAGGCCGTCTTCCGGGCGGCCCGCGCCGTGGGGGTTCCCCCGGCCCGCCTGCACCGGGAGCGGTTCGGGTGGTGAGAATGGTGGGATGCAGGCACACCCGAACCTCACCGCCGCCTGATGCCGGTCACGCTGCACGTCTGGCGGGTCCCGGCCCGGCGGGTGGGTTCCGCCTTTCTCCACATGGCCCGTCGCCGCGTCCCGCCCGGTGTCACTTTCGCCAAGTTCCTCGGCACCTCCAGGGGCTTCCGCCCCACCGAGGCCGATTTGACCCGATACGCCGCGGTGACCGTGAGCGCCGAACCGGTGACGTTCAGCGAGTGGGATCGCCTGGCCGAGGAGCGGGCCCGGGTCGAGCTGAATCCGTTGCACAGCCGGGGCACCTGGTCGGGGCTCGAACCGTTTAAGACCGGCGATCGCGAGGAATCCCGCGGCATGATCCTGGCCCTGACCCGCGCCCGGCTCCGCCCGTCGCGGGCGCTGACGTTCTGGCGGGCGATCCCCCCGGTCGTCCGGGAGCTCGATGCGGCCCCCGGCCTGCTCGCCTACTTCGGCATGGGCGAGGCCCCGATCGGCTGGCAGGGCACCGTCAGCGTGTGGAGCGATGCGGCGGACCTGGCCCGGTTCGCGTACCGTCAGCCGGAACATCGCGCGGTGATCGCGCGGACGCCGGCCGCCCGGTGGTACGCCGAGGAGCTGTTCGCCCGGTTCGCCGTGCGGGAGATCAGCGGCGACCGGTCGGTGCTGGGCTGGCTGCCGGAGGATGTCGGAGCAGAGGACGGGACCGGACGATGAGGCTCGTTGCGTGGCAGCCGGACGACCTGCTGCGTCGGCTCGACGACGTGGTCAGCGTCTACGGCGAGGCGATGGGCTACCGCCAGGAGCTGCTGCAGACCCGCCGCGGTTACATCGGCGCGCACGTGCGCCGGGCCGGCTTCCGGGCCGTGGCCACCTTGACCACCGACGGCCGGCTGGCCGGCTTCGGCTACGGCTACACCTCGGGCCCCGGCCAGTGGTGGCACGATCAGGTCCGCTCAGGGCTGGACGACGGGGAGCGGCGGCGCTGGCTGGCCGACTGCTTCGAGGTGGTCGAGCTGCACGTACGGCCGGTCGCGCAGGGCCACGGCGTCGGCGCCCGGCAGCTGCGCGCGCTGCTCGCGATGGCCGAGGGCGAGACCGTGCTGCTCTCCACCCCCGAGGCGGACGAGCTCAAGTCGCGGGCCTGGCGGCTCTACCGCCGGTTCGGTTTCTCCGACGTGCTGCGCGACTTCCTGTTCCCGGGTGACGAGCGCAAGTTCGCGATCCTCGGCCGTGGGCTGCCGCTGGTCGAGCGCCCGGCCGAGGAAGCACCGGGCATCGTCGGCATCTGAATGCGACTCTCCTGGCTTCTGTTCGGCACGATCGTCCTGGTCCAGATCTGCTACCCGCTCACCAGCGGCGACACGCGGGCCGGGTTCACCGTGGCCACCGTGCTCATCGGTTACGTGCTGTCGGTCTCGCACGCGTACCTCACCCGCGGCCGGCGGGCCGCGCTCGCCCTGGTCGGGACGGCCACGCTGGGCGGCTTCGCGGTCGAGGCGCTCGGCGTGGCCACCAGCTTCCCCTTCGGGACGTACGACTACTCGGGCCAGCTCGGCCCGAAGCTGCTGGGCGTCCCCCTGATCATCCCGCTCGCCTGGACCTGGATGGCCTGGCCGGCCTGGCTGGCCGCGCAGCGCCTGCCCCGTTTCCGGGTGGCCGCGGCGGCGGTCGGGCTGGCCGCCTGGGATCTCTTCCTCGACCCGCAGATGGTGGCCGAGGGCTATTGGCGCTGGCAGTCGCCGACCCCCGCCCTGCCCGGTTTGGCCGGCATCCCGATCAGCAACTATCTCGGCTGGCTGGGCTTCGCGTTCGTGCTGATGACGGTGCTGTGGAAGACCGCCGGCGACGTCGAGCCCCGCCGCGAGGACGCGCCGATCCTGGCTCTCTGGTTCTGGACGTACGCTTCCTCCGTGCTCGCCCACGCGGTCTTTCTGGCCCTGCCCGGCTCCGCCGTCTGGGGCGGCGTGGTGATGGGCGCCGCCGTCCTGCCGGTGGCGTGGCTGCTGCGACCTGCGCATCGGCTGCCGCTGCGGCCCCGCTCATGATGATCTGGCTCGCGCTGCTGCCCTGGGCCGCGCTGACCGCGCACACGGCGGTGAACGCCGCCCTCCTGCGCCGCCTGCCACGCGACGCCGTCACCGGCGAGCGGGTCGCCCTGTTACTGCCCGTGCGCAACGAGGCGGCCCGGGTCACCGCCTGTCTCGAGTCGCTGATCGCGCAGCGTGGCGTGGCCGACCTGACGATCTACGTGCTGGACGACGGCTCGACCGATGGCACGGCCGAGCTCGTCCGCTCGATCGCCGGCGACAAGGTCGTGCTGCTCACCGGCGCTCCCCCGCCGCCGGGCCGGCTCGGCAAGCCGCACGCCTGCCAGCAGCTGGCCGACGCCGCGGCCGGGGCCGACGTCCTGTCGTTTGTGGACGCCGACGTCGTCCTCGCCCCCGACGCCGTGGCCGGGGCGGTGTCACTCCTCCGAAATGTCCGCATCGACCTCCTCTCCCCGTACCCGAAGATCACCGGGGCCGGGCGGCTGGTCCAGCCGCTGCTGCAGTGGTCGTGGCTGACGTTCCTGCCGCTGCGGGCCATGGAACGCTCCCGCCGGACCTCGCTCGCCGCGGCCGGCGGCCAGTGGCTGGTGATCGACAACGCGGCTTACCAGAAGGCCGGCGGTCATGCCGCGGTCGGCGCCGAGATCCTCGAGGACATCGAACTGGCCCGGTCGATCAAACGCGCCGGCGGCCGCATCGCCCTGGCCGACGGCTCGAAACACGCCACCTGCCGCATGTACGACACGTGGCGTGAGCTCGTCGACGGCTACGCCAAGTCACTCTGGAGATCCTTCGGTTCGCCTTTCGCCGCCGGCGCCGTCGTGGTCCTGCTGCTCTTGCTGTACGCGGCCCCGCCGCTCACCACCGCAGTCCTGGCGCTGGCCGGCTCCTGGCGCGCCGCGGTGGTCGCCCTCACCGCGTACGTCCTGGGTGTGCTCGGAAGAGTGGTCGCGGCCGCCGCGACCGGCGGCCGCAGCTGGCCCGACGCCCTGGCCCAGCCCGCCTCGATCGCCGTCTTCGGGTGGCTGATCGCCCTCTCGTTCCACCGCCGCCGACGAGGCGTCCTGACCTGGCGAGGCCGATCGATATGAGCACCATCGTCGTCATCGGGGCCGGTGTCGGCGGCCTGACCGCGGCCGTCCGGCTGGCCTCGGCCGGTCACGACGTCACCGTTCTGGAGCGGTCGGGCTCGCTCGGCGGCAAGCTCGGCGTGTACGAGCGCGACGGCTTCCGCTTCGACACCGGGCCGAGCCTGCTGACCCTGCCGCAGGTGTTCACCGAGCTGGAGCTCGAGCCGGTGAAGCTCGACCCGGTGGTCCGCCACGTGTTCGCCGACGGCACGGTGCTCGACTCGTCGTCCGACCACGAGGTCTTCCTGTCGCGCATCGCGGAGACGCTCGGCCCCGGGGCGGCCGCCGACTGGGACCGCTTCTGGCAGCGCGCGGCCCGGATCTGGAACGCGTCCTGGCGCTCGGTGCTGCGCCGGCCGGTCACCCCGGCGTCGCTGCTGGGCCTGACGTGGCGGGTCCGCGACCTGGCGGCCATCGCGCCGGGGGTCACCCTGCGCGGCCTGGGCCACCGCTACCTGCGCGACCCGCGGCTGCGCATGATGCTCGACCGCTACGCGACCTACACCGGCGCCGACCCGCGCCGGGCCCCGGCCGCCCACGCCGCGGTCCCCTACGCGGAGCTGGCCTTCGGCGGCTGGTATCTCCCGGGCGGCCTCGGCACGATCGCCACCGCCCTGGCCGGCCGCTGCGCCGCCCTGGGCGTACGGATCGTCCGCAACGCCCCGGTCACGAGCATCGAGACCACGGACGGACGGGTCAGCGGCGTCCGCCTGAGCGACGACCGTCTGCCGGCCGACGTCGTCGTGTCCAACGTGGACGCGCTCACCGTCTACCGGGACCTGCTGCCCACGCCGGGGCGGCTGGCCGGGCTCACCGACCGGAGCCTGGCCGGCTTCGTGATGCTGCTCGGGGTGCGGGGTGAGACGCCGTCGCTGGCTCATCACAACGTGTTCTTCCCGAGCCACTACGACGCCGAGTTCGACGCCATCTTCGGCTCGGCCTCCCGCCGGGCCCGGCCCGCCTCCGACCCCACGATCTTCGTGACCCGGGCCGCCGACCCCTCGGTGCACCCGGACGGCGCCGAAGCCTGGTTCGTGCTGATCAACGCGCCCGCGCACGGCACCGGATGGGCGGCGGTCGACTGGCGACAGCCGGGGCTCGCCGAGGCGTACGGCACGCACGTCCTCGACCTGCTGGCCCGCCGCGGCCTGGACGTGCGCGACCGGCTGTTGTTCACCGAGACCCGCACCCCGGCCGACCTGGCCACCGCGACCGCCGCCCCCGGCGGCGCCATCTACGGCACCGCGGGCAGCCTGATGCGCCCGGTCAACCACGGCCCGGTCGACGGCCTCTACCTGGTCGGCGGCTCCGTCCACCCGGGCGGCGGCCTGCCGATGGTCACCCTCTCGGCCCAGATGGTGGCCGACGAGATCGGCCCGGCGACCGGGGATCGTCGCTAGACCGGCCGCGGGCGACGCTGGTCAGACGCCGAGCAGCGACCGATAGCGCTCGATGTCGTCCGGCGAGGAAGAGACGCAGCCGATGTAGTTGTCGGGCCGAACCAGGAACAGGGTGGGCTCGTGGACGTCGTAGATGTCCAGGATCGCGGGGTCGTCGATGCGGTGGGCGCCGGCCGGCAGGTCACCGGTCCAGGCGAAGGCCAGCAGGGTGAACCGCGGGCCGCGCAGCAGGTCGAAGATCGGGCCGGGGGCGCGGTCGCCGGCCTGGACCAGGCCCGGGGTGGCCCGGTGGTCCTGCGACAGGGAGCTGTCGCGGTAGTTGAGCGAGAGCTGGCGCAGCTCCGGGTCGTCGCGGCGCATCGAGGCGGTGCGGTGCAGGCGCGTGGAGATGCCCAGCACGCCGGCCGCGACCGGGAGGCGCTCCTCCTCGTACGTGTCGAGAAGCTTGTCCGAGCCCACGGCGATCTTCCAGCCCAGGTTGTACGCGTCCTGAATGCCGGTGTTGAGGCCCTGGCCACCGGTCGGCGGGTGCACGTGCGCGGCGTCGCCGGCCAGGAAGACGTCGCCGGCGCGGTAGCGGGAGACCATGCGGATGTTGGGCCGGTAGAGCGACCGCCAGCCCACGTGGACGAGCTCGAGGCCGGCCGAGGCGACCAGATCCTCGAGCGATTCGCCGACCATCGAGGTGGTCAGCTGGTAGTCGTCGGTGCCGGGCAGCGGGCACAGGCCGAGCCGAACCGTCCGGCCCTCGCCGGGCCAGATGTGCCAGTTGTCGCGGTCGAGGCCGCGGACGCGCACGTCGGCCACGACAAGTTGCTCGGTCTCGAACGTGTCACCCTCGAAAGGCACACCCAGGGCCTTGCGGACGGTGCTGCGGCCGCCGTCCGCTCCCACGACGTAGCGGGCGGCGATCGTCTCGCCGGTGTCCAGGGTGACGCGTACGCCGTCCTCGTCCTGCGTGAGGGCGGTGACGCCGGCGCCCAGCTCGACCGGGACGCCCTCGGCCAGCAATTCGGAGGTACGCCATTGCGGCTGCATGAGCCCGTTCGGCCACGGGACGGCCGGGGTCGGGTCGCGCGGCTCGTCCATGTGGCGGGTCATCGTGTCGCCGCCGGGCAGATGGATCAGCAGCGGCGGGTACGCGCCGCCGGTGGCCAGGAAGCGGTCGGCGAGCCCGAGGTCGTCGAGGACCTCGAGCGTGCGCGGCTGCAGGCCCTTGCCCCGTGAGCCGTCGAAGAGCTTGGGCGACTTGTCGAGGATGCGGAACGGGACGCCGTGGCGCTGCAGGACGCGGGCGAGGGTGAGGCCGGTCGGCCCGGCGCCGACGATTACAGTGAATTTAGATTCAGTGAACATGAATTCACCGTAGGGCCGCTGATAGCCTCCGTCAAGTGACAGGTGTTCGACAGCAGATGGCGGCGCAGACCGAGGCCGAGCTCAAGGCGGCGGCCGTCCGCGTCTTCGAGCGCGTGGGCTACCTGAACGCCAAGATCACTGACATCACGGCCGAGGCCGGGCGGGCCACCGGGTCGTTCTACAAGCACTTCGCGAGCAAGGAGCAGCTGCTCCAGGCGCTGCTGACCGACCTGCTGGCCGAGAGCGACGTCAGCGCCTCGATGCCCGAGCACAAGAGCGACTTCGCCGACCGGGAAGCGGTCCGCTACCACGTCGTGGCCTACTGGGAGTTCTACCGGCGGCACCGAACGGTCCTGAACGCGCTTCAGCAGGCGGCCATCGTCGACGCGTCGTTCGCCCGCATCGTCGACGAGATGATGGAGCCCGACCAGCACCACCTGGCCGAACACCTGTCCGGCCTCGACCTGCCGGGCCCCCCGCTGGTGGTCGCCTCGATGCTCGCACCGCTGCTCCAGGGCTTCGCCGCCGCCTGGTTCGGCAAGATTCCGGACGAGGACGCCATCGACACGCTGACCACGTTCGTTCATCGCGGAGTAGGCGGGGCCTAGCAACCTCGCTCGCCGGTCGCCGATCGGGCCCAGGCTGAGAAAATGCCGAAGGCCGGGCACGTCGTTGTGCCCGGCCTTCGCGATCAGCCCGTTAGTTGCTGTTGCGCAGGGCCTTGCGGTAGTCGCTGTTCAGGCGGCCGATCAGGTGCAGCGGGATGCCCTTGGGGCAGACCTCGGCGCACTCGCCCATGTTGGTGCAGCCGCCGAAACCGGCGTCGTCCTGCGCCTGCAGCATGTCGACGACGCGGGTGTCACGCTCGGGCTGGCCCTGCGGCAGCAGACCCAGGTGGGCGACCTTGGCCGCGGTGAACAGCATCGACGAGCCGTTCGGGCAGGCCGCGACGCAGGCGCCGCAGGCGATGCAGGTGGCCGCCTCGAACGCCAGGTCGGCGTCCTTCTTGGGCACCGGCGTGGCGTGCGCGTCGGGGGCCGTGCCGGTCGGCGCCGTGATGTAGCCGCCGGCCTGGATGATCTTGTCGAAGGCGCTGCGGTCGACGACCAGGTCCTTGATCACCGGGAACGCGGCGGCCCGCCACGGCTCCACGTCGATCACGTCGCCGTCCTTGAAGTGCCGCATGTGCAGCTGGCAGGTGGTCGTCGCCTTCTCGGGGCCGTGGGCCACGCCGTCGATCACCATGCTGCACATGCCGCAGATGCCCTCGCGGCAGTCGTGGTCGAACGCGATCGGGTCGTCGCCTTCAAGGATCAGCGTCTCGTTGAGGACGTCCAGCATCTCCAGGAAGCTGGCGTCGGCCGAGATGCCCTTCACGTCGTACGTGACCATCCGGCCGTCGGCGCCGGCGTCGGGCTGACGCCAGACCCTTACCTTGATGTCCATTACTTGTAGCTCCGCGTGCTCGGGTGGACGTACTCGAATTCGAGCTGTTCCTTGTGCAGGGTCGGCTTGCCGGCGTCACCGGCGGCGTACTCCCAGGCCGCGACGTAGCTGAACTGGTCGTCGTGGCGCAACGCCTCGCCGTCCGGGGTCTGGCTCTCGGCCCGGAAGTGGCCGCCGCAGGACTCGCGGCGGTGCAGTGCGTCGATGCACATCAGCTCGGCCAGCTCGAAGAAGTCGGCCACCCGGCCGGCCTTCTCCAGGTTCTGGTTGAGCTGCTCGCCGGTGCCGGGCACCTTCACCCGGGTCCAGAACTCCTCGCGCAGGCTGCGGATGAGGCCGATGGCCTTGGTCAGGCCCTCCTCCGTGCGCTCCATGCCGCAGTACTCCCACATGATGTGGCCGAGCTCGCGGTGGAACGAGTCCACGGTGCGGTCGCCGTTGATCGACAGGAACTTGGCGATCCGGTCCTCGACGGCCTTCCGGGCTTTTTTAACTTCTTCGTGATCCTGGGAGACCTTCTCGAACGGGCCGGCCGCCAGGTAGTTGCCCAGGGTCGTCGGCAGCACGAAGTAGCCGTCACCCAGGCCCTGCATCAGCGCGGACGCGCCGAGACGGTTGGCGCCGTGGTCGGAGAAGTTGGCCTCGCCGACCACGAACAGACCGGGGATCGTCGACTGCAGGTCGTAGTCGACCCACAGACCGCCCATCGTGTAGTGCACGGCGGGGTAGATGCGCATCGGGGTCTCGTACGGGTCCTCGCCGGTGATCCGGGCGTACATCTCGAAGAGGTTGCCGTACTTGGCCTCGACGGCCTTCTTGCCGAGCCGCTTGATCGCGTCGGCGAAGTCCAGGTAGACACCGAGCCCGCCGGGGCCGACGCCGCGGCCCTCGTCGCACACGTTCTTGGCCGCGCGGGACGCGATGTCACGCGGGACCAGGTTGCCGAACGAGGGGTAGATCCGCTCCAGGTAGTAGTCGCGGTCCTCCTCGGCGATCTGGCCGGCCGGCTTCTGGCAGTCCTCGGCCCGCTTGGGCACCCACACCCGGCCGTCGTTGCGCAGCGACTCGCTCATCAGCGTGAGCTTGCTCTGGTGCGTGCCGGACTCGGGGATGCAGGTCGGGTGGATCTGCGTGTAGCAGGGGTTCGCGAACAGCGCGCCCTTACGGTGCGCCCGCCACGACGCCGTGACGTTGCAGCCCTTGGCGTTGGTCGAGAGGAAGAAGACGTTGCCGTAACCGCCCGAGGCGAGCACGACGGCGTCCGCCATCTCGGTGGTGATCTCGCCGGTGACCATGTCGCGGACCACGATGCCCCGCGCCTTGCCCTCGACGATGATCAGCTCGAGCATCTCGTGCCGGGCGTTCATCTCGATGTTGCCCAGGCCGATCTGCCGCTCCATCGCCTGGTAGGCGCCGAGCAGCAGCTGCTGACCGGTTTGGCCCCGGGCGTAGAACGTGCGGGACACCTGGGTGCCGCCGAACGAGCGGTTGTCGAGCAGGCCGCCGTACTCGCGGGCGAACGGGACGCCCTGGGCCACACACTGGTCGATGATGTTCACCGACACCGTGGCCAGGCGGTACACGTTCGACTCGCGGGCGCGGAAGTCGCCGCCCTTGACCGTGTCGTAGAACAGCCGGTAGATCGAGTCGCCGTCGTTGCGGTAGTTCTTGGCGGCGTTGATGCCACCCTGCGCGGCGATCGAGTGCGCCCGGCGCGGGCTGTCCTGGTAGCAGTACGACTTGACGTGGTAACCGGCCTCGGCCAGGGTCGCCGCCGCCGAGCCGCCGGCCAGGCCGGTGCCGACCACGATGACGGTCAGCTTGCGGCGGTTGGCCGGGTTGACCAGCTTGGCGGAGAACTGCCGGCGCTCCCAGCGGGTCTCGATCGGCCCGTCCGGCGCGGCGGTGTCGGCGATCGGGTCGCCGTCGTTCCAGAAGTCACTCATGATCAATCCACCAATCCGACCAACACGGCGAACGGCACCGACAGGTAGCCGACGACCAGCACCACGGAGATGACCAGGGCGGTCGCCCGGGCGATCCGCTCACCCTTGGCGGTCTGCTGGCCCAGCGTCCGTACGGCGCTCCACAGCCCGTGCCGCAGGTGGAAGCCGACGGCCACGATGGACAGCGTGTAGAACAAGGTCACGTACCAGCGCGACGGCGCGAAGTCCTCGGCGACGTTGCGGTAGACCTCACCGTGCACGCCGTGCGGGTTCAGGTTCAGCGTGGTCAGGTCCAGGATGTGGTAGATCACGAAGAGCAGGATGATCACACCACCCCAGCGCATCGTGCGGGCCGCGTAACTGCCCTGCACCTTCGGCCGGTGCGCGTACTTGACCGGGCGGGCCTGCCGGGCCCGCTTGGCCAGGATGGTGGCCGCCACGATGTGCCCGACGACCGCGAGGGTGAGCACACCCCGCTGGATGTAGAGGTACCACGCCTCCGGCAGCAGCGGCGTGCCGATGGTCCGCAGCCAGTGCGCGTAGTGGTCGAAGGTCTCCGCACCGAAGAAGATCTTCAGGTTGCCGATCATGTGCACGAACAGGAACAGCACCAACAGGATGCCGGTGCCCGCCATGATGAATTTGAGGGCGACCGAGGAGCGTCGCCGCGCCTTGTCAGCCGGAGCCGGGGCCTTCGCGGCCGCCGCCTTCCGGGTCGTCGTCGTATCTACCGCCACACTCTCAGAAGGTAGGAACCTCGGCGCGATTCGTCTAATGCATGATCCACGCAGTCATCATAGAGATAAGCTATCGAGGTGCAGCTGCAGCAGCTTCGCTACTTTCTCGCAGTCGAACAAACCCGGCATTTCACCCAAGCGGCGGACAATCTGGGCGTCTCCCAGCCGACTCTCAGTAAGCAAATTCACACGCTCGAACAGACCCTCGGAGCGCCCCTCTTCGAACGCATCCGCGGAGCGGTGACCCTGACCGCGGCCGGGCACACGCTTCTGCCGATGGCCCAGAGGATGGTGGCGGACGCCGACGCCGCCCAGGAAGCGGTCGCCGACATCGTCGGCCTCCGCCGCGGCGAAGTCCGGCTCGGCGCGACCCCCAGCCTCTGCTCGTCCCTGGTCCCGGAGGTGCTGCGCACCTTCCGAACGGCCCACCCCGACATCCAGCTGTACGTCAACGAGGGCGGCTCCCAGGACCTGATCGAAAACCTGCACGCGCACACGCTCGACCTGGCCCTCATCGTGCAACCCGAAGAGGGAGTGGACGAGGCGCTGACGGCGACCCCGGTGCTGAGGGAAAGCCTGGTGGTGGCGTCGGTGGCGGACGGGCCGGCGCCGACCGTCCACGCGCAGATCGGGTTGTCCGAGCTCGAACACACGCCGCTGGTGATGTTCCGGGCCGGGTACGACATTCGCGGGGTGACGTTGGACGCTTGCCGCAAAGCGGGGTTCACGCCGAAGTTCGCCGTCGAAGGGGGTGAGATGGACGCTGTGCTGGCCTTCGTGGAGGCGGGGCTGGGAGTGGCGCTGGTGCCGAGCATGGTGCTGGCCAATCGGCCGCTGCTTCGCGCTACACCGCTGGCGCCTCCCGGGATGCGGCGGACCATCGCGCTTGCCCATCGGAAGAGGTCGGTCCTGCCGCATGCGGCTGAGGCTCTTCGGGGGACGTTGCTTGAGCATGTTGCTACTCAGCAGTTGCCTGTGGGGGTGCGTCCGTTGTAGGCCGTCGGTTTCTTACTGGGGGACGGTTGTGGGGATGGGGTGACCACTCGGGGGGGGGGGGGGGCGGGTGGTGGCGAGAGTGGGGAACCCCACCCCACC
>NZ_JBFAOX010000019.1:0-194070 GCF_040675435.1 Actinoplanes sp. NPDC049598
TTTCATCCGGACCTTCGGTTGGGGTTTGTGCCCCGCCGCCGGGGCCCCGGGGGCGGGCGCTGCCATGCCGGCCGGCATGGCAGCGCACTGCTGCAGGCCGAACTTTCCCAGAACCACCGCGCGAAACTGATCGTTCAGCTGGGCCGCCAGGGCGAGACCGAAACGCGCTCCCATCGACATCCCGAGATAGCCGAGCCGGCCGACGTCGACCCGGCCGCAGGTGGCGACCGCATCAAGGGCGGCCTTCCAGTCGTCGGTCATGCGGTCGAGGGCCACCTCGACCCCGAGCTCGGCGATCCGGGCCTGATATCGCTCGGCCGGCACGGGGGCCGGCACCCGCTCGCCGTGGTAGGGACCGTCGATCGCGACCACGGCGCATCCGCCTTGACCGGCGAACCAGCGGGCGTGCTCGACAACCCGGGCGCTGCGCTTGTGGCCGCTCCCGCCGTGACCGATCAGCACGAGCGGCACCGCGGCGGACGCCTCCGGCGGCAGCCACATCGCACCAGGCACACGACGCCCGGAACAAACGGCACGAAACGACCCTTCGACGACGCCGTCCGCCGCCTGATCGGCAAACCACGTGAGACCCGATGGCACCGCTCCATCCAACCACCCGCCCCGTGACGCGGCCACCTGCTTCCGCGCCCCTGACTGCCCTCGCCGGGTCGCCGGCCCGGCTGGCCGGGGTCGGGAAGGGCCTGAGGTGTGAGGGCCTGCTGCCGGAGAGTGAGCGGGGGACCGAGGTTCGCGAATCGGGCGGTGGGGCGGCTACTCTCGGGGCGGCCGTGGCGCGTTGGTGCTGGGTTCGGGCGGTCGTGAGCTTGTCGTGGGGTGGGGCGTCCAAGGGCGGTCACCGCTCCCGGGTGGCGTTCAACAAGATCACGTAGGCTGGTCCGGCCGTGTTGCGCGGGGGTGGTTCCCTGTGCCGGCGTGTTCGCGCGGTCCCCGTCGAGGAAGGTGGTCTGGAGCTCCGTGTCTGTCGGTAACCGGACGAAAGACCGTAAGTGGCCCACCAAGGCCGTGTTGCTGCTCCTGTGCGGGCTTCTGACCGGGGTGGTGGTTTCGGCCGCCTCGTTCCCGGCCTTCGCGCTGGGCGGGCTGGTCGCCAAGGCCGGGGCGCAGGAGTTCGCCGCGCTGCCGAGCACGCTCAAGGAGCAGTCGGCGCCGCAGGTGACCCGGGTCTTCGCCAACGACGGCAAGACGCAGATCGCCGTGCTCTACGACGAGTTCCGCAGCGATGTGCCGATCAGCCAGATCTCCCAGCACATGCAGGACGCCATCGTGGCCGCCGAGGACCACAAGTTCTACGAGCACAACGGCGTCGACCTCAAGGGCATCGCCCGGGCCGCGGTCAACAACAACAACGGCGGGTCCAAGCAGGGCGCCTCGACGCTGACCATGCAGTACGTGCGGATGGCCCAGGCCTACGGCGCGAAGACGCCGCAGGAGGCGATCGACGCGACCAAGGACAGCCCGGAGCGCAAGGTCACCGAGATCAAGTACGCGCTGCAGGTCGAGAAGGATCTGACCAAGAAGCAGATCCTCGAGCGGTACCTCAACCTCGCGCCGTACGGCAACGGGGCGTACGGCATCTATGCCGGCAGCCAGGTCTACTTCAAGAAGACCCCCAAGAACCTGACCATCGCCGAGGCCGCGCTGCTGGCCGGCATGGTCAAGGCGCCGACCTCGTTCGACCCGACCACCACGACCGGTTACCCGCAGGCCCTGGACCGGCGCAACTACATCATCGACAACATGGTCTCGCTCGGGCAGATCACCAAGGCCGAGGGCGACGCGGCCAAGAAGACCAAGCTCGGCCGCACGACCAACCGCCCCGGCAACGGCTGCACCAACGTCGCCAAGAACAACTGGGGCTTCTTCTGCGACTACTTCTACCGCTGGTGGCTGGACCAGAAGGACTTCGGGGCCAACACGTACGAGCGTGAGCGCCAGCTCAAGACCGGCGGGTACCGGATCGTCACGTCCCTCGACGTGAAGGCGCAGACCGCGGCCCGGGCCGAGATCAGCAAGAAGATCAAGGACAAGAACAAGAACGCCGTCCTGATCGCCGGGGTCGAGCCGGGCACGGGCGAGGTCAAGGCGCTGGCCGCCAACCGCACGTTCAAGCTGGACAACGGCTCCAACCCGCTGAGCTCGAACCCGCAGGCCCGCAAGGCCGGGGTGAAGGCGACGTACCCGAACACGACGAACCCGATCATCACCGGTGGCGGGGACATCAACGGCTACCAGGCCGGCTCGGTGTTCAAGATGTTCACCATGGTGGCCGCCCTGGAGAACGGTCTCGAGCTCAGCCACTCGATCACCTCGGACTACTTCTACAAGTCGGGCTACCCGGTCGCGTTCAACTCGCCGGCGGCCTGCCCGAACACGAGCATCTACTGCCCGCAGAACGCGTCCAAGAACGAGAAGGGCACGTTCAACATGTGGACCGGCTTCGGCAAGTCGGTCAACACGTACTTCGTGCCGCTGCAGGAGCAGGTCGGCGCGGAGAAGGTGGTCGACGTCTCGAAGCGGTTCGGCATGCAGTACCGCGCCAAGGGCGACCGCGACCTGATCGCCACCAATGAGGCGGCGCACCAGTTCGGCGCGTTCACCCTCGGTGTGACCTCGTCGACGCCGCTGGACATCGCGAACGCGTACGCCACGCTGGCCGGCGACGGCATGTACTGCACACCGACGCCGATCAAGCAGATCACCACGGCGAGCGGCAAGAAGCTGAAGACCGGCCAGCCGTCCTGCAAGCGGGCCACCACGCCCGACGTGGCCCGTAAGGCCCTGGACGCGGCCCGGTGCCCGGTCGGCGACCACGCCCAGCTGGGCAGCTGCGCCGGCGGTACGGAGATGAACGCGTACCGCACGATCAAGCACCCGATCTTCGGCAAGACCGGCACCACCGACAGTGACAAGACGGCATCGCTGGTCGTCGGCTCGCGCAACCTGGTCGTGGCCGGCTACATGGTCAACCCGGACTGGGCCAACCACACCGACCGGATGCCGCACAACATCGTCAACCCGGTCGTCTACAACACGCTCGCCGATTACATGGAGGGTCAAGAGAGCGTCGAGTTCAAGAAACCGGGCGAGTAGAGGTAAGTTTGGCCGCCCGTACCGCGGGTAACGGGCACCGATCATGCTGGACGAGATCAACCGAGGTCGACATGTCATTGGATTACCGGATCGAACGCGACGCGAGCACCATCACCGTCGTGCCCGAGGGTGACATCAGCCTCGAGACCGTCGACGTGCTGCGCCAGGTGCTGCGCAGCACGGTCGAGACCCCGAACACCGACCGCGTCGACGTCGACATGAGCGGTGTCGCCTTCCTCGACTCCAGCGGCATCGGCGTCCTGGTCGCCGCCCAGCGCATGGCCGCCGCCCGCGGCGTCACCCTGATGCTGCGCGAGCCCACCGCCATGGTTCGCATGGTCCTCGACATCGCCAACCTGGGCGACATCCTGGTCCGCCAGCCGGCCACCGACCAGCGCGAGCCGGCCGCCGACTAGGAGGCGGCCGCGATGTCGCGGTCGTAGCGTTTCATCAGCTCGAGGCCCTCGCGGCCGGGGCGGTCGCCCTCCCCGGCCCGCTTCACGACAACGCCCCAGGCCGCCCAGAGCAGCCCTTCGACCTCGTCCGGCTCCTTCCGGCAGGCCCGCTCGATCGGCGCGACGAACGCCGCGACATCCCCCGCCGCCACGACCGCCGGATAGTGGGCAAGGGCTTCCTCGTAGTTCACACCGCCAATCCACGGAGGCGTAAGAAGCGGCACGCGCGCCCGCCCTCGGCGGCGAACCCGCACGGTGTCGGGCGTGCTCGGGGGCGACCGGCGTGGCCCTTTCGCGCATGGGTTGGCGGTGGTGCTCGGCGGAGCGGGGCCGGCGTGGCTGAACTGGAGGCATGCCTGACATCACGCATCAGACCGCGCCCACGCAGTTCGCCGAGGCCGGCGGCATCTCGTTCGCCTACCGGCGGTTCGGGCACGGGGGTGAGGTGCCGCTCGTGCTGCTTCAGCACTTTCGCGGGAACCTCGACAACTGGGATCCGGCGCTGACCGACGGGCTGGCCGCCGGGCGCGAGGTGATCCTCGTCGACTACGCCGGGGTGGGGTCCTCCACCGGCGCGCCCGCGCACTCGGTCAACGAGAGCGCCCGGCACATCATCGCCTTCACCGAGGCGCTCGGGCTCGAGCGGTTCGACCTGCTCGGCTTCTCGCTCGGCGGGTTCGTCGCGCAGGAGATCGCGCTGATCCGGCCGCTGGCCGTGCGCAAGCTGGTGCTGGCCGGCACCGGGCCCAAGGGCGCGCCCGGCATGCACGCCTGGCGGGCCGACATCGCCGAGCATGCGCGAGCGCAGGTCAACGACGCCGCCGACCTGCTCTACATCTTCTTCGCGCACACCGAGACCAGCCAGGCGCTGGGTAAGCAGTTCCTCGGCCGCATCTTCACCCGCACCGAGGACCGGGACGAGCCGACCACGGTCGCCGTCCGCGACGCCCAGTACGACGCCATCATCGAGTGGGGCATCCCGGACCACTCGGCGCTGCAACGGCTGACCGGCATCGCCGCGCCCACGCTGATCCTGCAGGGCGACGACGACCTGATGATCCCGACCAAGGGCAGCCACACGATGGCCGGGCTGATCCCGGACGCGCGGCTGCGCATCTACCCCGACGCGGCGCACGCGTCGCTGTTCCAGTACCCGGCCGACGCGGCCAAGGACGTCAACGAATTCCTCGGCTGAAGGAGCCACCATGACCGACCTGCTTGAAGTGATCCTGGAGTCGTACGGCGGCCGCCAAGCGTGGGCCGAGGCCCAGCAGATCAGCGCCCGCCAGTTCTTCGGCGGCGCGCTGTGGGCGCTGAAGGGCTGGCCCGGCGCCCTCGACGACGTCCAGGTCACTGTGGACCTGCACCGCGAGCACACCCGGCAGGAGCCGTTCTTCGCCGACGGGCACCACACGAACTTCACCCCGCAGCGGGTGGCCGTGGAGACCGCCGACGGCGAGGTGGTCGAGGAGCTGCTCGACCCGCGGGCCTCGTTCACCGGGCACGAGCTGACCACGCCGTGGACGCGGCTGCAGCTCGCCTACTTCTCCGGGTACGCCATGTGGACGTACACCACCGAGCCGGCCTCGCTGCTGCTGCCGGGCGTGCGAACCGAGGAGATCGACGGCTGGACCGAGGACGGCAAGAAGTTCCGGCGGCTCGCGGTCACCTACCCGGACACGATCGCCACCCACACGCCGCGCCAGGTCCTCTACGTCGACGGCGACGGACTGATCCGGCGCCGCGACTACACCGTCGACATCGCCGGGAGGGCGCCGAGCGCGCAGTACGCCCTGGACTTCGCCACGGTCGGCGGCCTGGTCGTCGCGACCAGCCGGAAGATTTACAGCACGGACGGGAACAACCACAAGGTGCCGGACCCGCTGATCGTCTCGATCGACCTCAAGGACGTCGAGGTCAACTGAGGAGGTACGGGGCCCGGCCCGGCCGGGCCCCTCTCAGACCACCCCGTAGCGCATGGCGTGGGCGATGATGTGCGATCGGTTGCGCAGCCCCAGACGCCGGGTGATGGCGTGGATGACGCCCTTGACCGTCCGCTCGGAGTAGCTCAGCTTGGCCGCGATCTCGGTCGTCTCCAAACCCTCGGCCATCAGCCGGATCACGTCGATCTCGCGCGGGGTCAGCCCGGACGCGTTCAGCCCGGCCTCGTCGAGCACCTGCCGCTGCAGCTGCCGCAGGTGCTCCAGCAGGTCGCCGACCAGCGGCGGCGGCATCACCCCGTCACCGGCCGCGACCGCGACGACGGTCCGGGTGAGCCGCTCGGCCGTGACGGCCGCCCGGGGCAGCACCGCCTGGACCCGGCACTCGACGGCCAGCAGCAGCTCGGAGTCGTCGAGGTCGTCGAGCACCAGCACGACCGGCCGGCGGGTGGCCGCGGCCGAGCGGCGCAGGGCGGGCGCCACCCGGGAGTCCAGGCGGGCGGCGGCGAAGACCAGGACGTCGCCGCCGGCCTCGCCCTCGTCGAGGATCCGCAGCTCCGGCCGGCCGGCCAGCAGCACGGTGAGCCCCGTGAGCGTGAGCGAGTCGGTGGCCTGCACCGACACGTCGATCGTCTGGACCACTGCCTCGGTCATGGGGGCCTCCTTCGCGGCTTGCTGAGGCAACAGTGCCGCGCTCGCCGGGTGGAGGCATAAGTCGAATCACTGACGGCTTGCGTGCACCGACCGTACGGCCGCCGATCCTTCACCGACCGCCGCCGCGACCCGCTTGAGCGAGCCCTGCCGCACGTCGCCCACCGCGAACACTCGAGGGATCGAGGTGGCGAACAGGGCATCGGTCACGATGAACCCGGACTTGTCGGTTTCGACACCCTCGAGCCACTCCGTCGCCGCCGTGGCGCCGATGAAGCTGAACAGGCCGCGGCACTCCAGCGGCTCGTCGCGGCCGGTGAGCGTCAGAGCATCCAGGTGCTCGTCACCGCGTACGGCCAGGATCTCGGTGTTGGCCAGGACCGTGATGCGAGGGTCGGCCAGGATCCGCTCGACCAGGTACGACGACATCTTGGCGGACAGGTCCGGGCCCCGCACGATCAGCGTCACATGCGATGCGTAGCGAGCTAGATGCAGCGACGCCTGCCCGGCCGAGTTGGCCCCGCCGACCACCGCGACCGGCTCCCCGGCCACGCCCTGCGCCTCCAGATCGGTCGCGGCGTGGTAGATCCCGTTGCCCACGAAGTCGTCCCACTCCTCGATCGGCAACGACCGGTAGGCCGCCCCGGTGGCCACGATGACCGCCCGCGCGCGAACCTCGGCGCCGTCGTTGAGCACCAGCGTGTGGCTGTCCGAGCCCGGCCGCAGCGCCTTCACCCCGCACGGCGTGGCGATCTCGGCCCCGAACTTCAGCGCCTGCACGGCGGCCCGGGTGGTCAGGTCGAGGCCGCTGAGCCCGAACGGGAAGCCCAGGTAGTTCTCGATGCGGGCGCTGGTCGCGGCCTGCCCGCCGGTCGCCACCCCGTCCAGCAGCAGCGTGCTGAGCCCCTCGGAGGCGCCGTAGACGGCCGCGGCCAGTCCGGCCGGTCCGGCGCCGACGATGGCCAGGTCGACGGTTCCGCGGCCGATGCTGCGATAGGTCAGCCCGAGGTGCTCGCTGAGGTCGCCGGGCGTCACCCGCCGCAGGACGCCTTGCGGCGTCAAGGCCACCGGCAGGTCGGCGTGCGTGAGTCCGGCTTCCTGCAGTACGGATCCAGCCTCGCCGGACGCTTCGTCGAGCCACAGGTGCGGCAGCCCCTGGCGGTCGAGGAACACGCGCAGGGCCAGGCTGTCGCCCGAGCGCGGATCGCCGATGATCCGGGTGTTCTGCTCGGCCCCGAGCCGCAGCAGCCGGCGGCGGGCCAGGAAGGCCCGCAGAAACAGGTCGCCCAGATCGGTCTGCTGGGCCATCAGGCGCCGGAACGACCCCTGGTCGATGACCCGGACCGTGCCCGGCTCGACCACGGTGACCGACTGGTTGCGGATCTGCCCGGTGAGCAGGCTGAGCTCACCGGCGAAACCACCCGGGCCGTACGTGAACGAGCCGTCGGAGAGGGTGGCGGTCCCGCACAAGACGAGATCGCAGTTCGCCTCGCCCACCTCGGCCAGCCGGGTCCCGGCGGTCACCGTCTGCTCCGTCCCGTACGTCGCGGCCCGGGCGAGCTGCTCGGTGTCGAGGCGGGCGGTCGCGGCGGCGGGCAGATCCTCGATTTCCGGGAAGGACGTCCTGTTCATTCGGGCAACGGTGACAGGGCGCGGTGGCTTGCGTCACGGGATGGGCGTTTCCAGGGTCACAGGGGCAAGGGCGGTTGCCCCCGCCGCCGCTAAGCTCGGTTCCGTGCCGGCTCGAACCCCCTCCCTGATCGGGCGCGAGCGGGAGCTGGCCCACTTCCGGGAGCTGCTCGCCGCCGTCGGCCCGGCCGGTCAGGCCGTCGTGGTCGAGGGCGAGGCCGGCATCGGCAAGAGCACCCTGGTCGACGTGGTGGTGGCGCTCGCCGCCGAGCAGGGCTTCCGTGAGCTGCGCTGCACCGGCGTGGCCAGCGAGACCACCTCAGGCTTCGCCGGCCTGCACGAGCTGTTCCACCCCGTGCTCGACCGCCTGGCCGCCCTTCCGCCCCGGCAGCGGCAGGCCCTGGAGGTGGCCCTCGGGCAGGACGACGGTCCGGCCCCGAGCCGGCTGATGACCGGCCTGGCCGCGCTCGGCCTGCTCGAGGAGTACGCGGCCGAGCAGCCCACGGTCGTGGTGGTCGAGGACGCGCAGTGGCTCGACGCGTCCAGCGCCCAGACGGTCGCCTTCGTCGCCCGGCGGCTGTCGCAGGCCCGGGTGCTGCTGATCGTCACCATGCGGGCCGCCTCGGAGCTGTTCGGCTCGTTGCCCGAGCTGCCGCTCGGCCCGCTCTCCGAGGAGGAGGCCGAGCGGCTGCTGCCGGAGCTCGACGGGCCGGCCCGCAAGCGCGTCCTGGCCGCGGCCGTCGGCAACCCGCTGGCCCTGACCGAGCTGCCCCGGGCCCTGAGCTCGGCGGCGCGCACCGGCGACCAGTGGCTGCCGATGACCCGGCGGCTGGAGCAGGCCTTCCTGGACGGGGCGGCCGGGCTGCCCGAGCGCAGCCGGCGGATGCTCCTGCTGATCGCCGCCGCCCCCGAGTCGTCGCTGCGGCAGCTCATGGCGGCCGCGGCCGGCGCCGGGCTGACCCTCGACGACTTCGCCCCGATCGAGCGGGCCGGGCTGGCCACCGTGCCCGGCGACCGGGTGGTGCTGCGCCATCCGCTGGTGCGCTCGGCCGTCTACGGCGCGGCGTCGTTCGCCGAGCGGACCGCCGCCCACCGGCTGCTGGCCGCCGCCGCCACCGACCCCGACCGGGCCGCCTGGCACGCCGCCGCGGCCACCCCGGACTACGACGACGAGGTCGCCGCCGCGCTCGAGGAGACCGCGAACCGGGCCCGTGACCGCAGCGCCCAGAACGAGGCGGTGGCGGCGCTGCGCCGGGCCGCCGCCCTCTCCTCCGCGGTGACCGACCGGGCCCGCCGGCTCGCGGCCGCCGCCGAGATCGCCCGGCAGGCGGGCGAGGTCACCGACAGCGCGCTGCTCGTGCACGAGGCCTGGCCGCTGGCCACCGACCCCGACGTGCTGGCCCACCTGGCCTTGACCGAGGCCGCGCTGGGCGCGAGCGCGGCCGTGCCCGGGCACAGCACCGGCGAGCTGCTCGACCTGGTGGCCCGGCTGGCCGGCCCGAGCGGCCGGGACAACCAGATGCAGCGGCTGCGCGTGCTGGCCACGGCGGCCACCGCCCAGGCCATCCAGGGGTTGCCGGCCGAGCTGCGCGACCGGCTCCGGCAGGCCATCGACGACGCCGCCACCGGTCAGGACGGGCCGCACGCCCTGGTCGGCCGGGTCCTGCTCCAGCCGGCCGAGCACGCCGCGCAGGCCCGGTCCGCGCTGCCGGGCCTGCACCGCAGCGTCCGCGACTACATGGCGGCCGGGCCACCCAGCCGTTCCCAGCTCATCATCGGGGTCGGGCTGATGGCCCAGGCCGTGCACGACCTGCCGGCCGCCCTGCGGTGGTGGGACCTCGGCGTCGACCACTTCCACCGGGCCGGGGCCATCGGCGACGAGGCCTGGATGCTGCGGGAGCGGGCGGTCATCCGAGTCGGCCTCGGCCGGCTGACGGAGGGCCTGGCCGACGCCGAGATGGCGCTGCGGCTCAGCCAGGACCTCGGGCTGCGGGTCACCACGGCCGACTCGGCCTTCGCGGCGGCCCGGGCGTACGCGTGGCGTGGTGACAACGCCCGCGCCCGCGACGCGCTGCGCCAGGGTGAACAGGTCCTGCCCGACGCCACCTTCCTGCGGGCCCGGGCGAGTTGGTCGGCCGGCCTGATCGCGCTCAACGAGCACCGGTACTCCGACGCGTGGGACCTGCTGTCGGGCACCCAGGCCATCGCCACCACCGGCCTGTGGTCGCTCGGCGACCTGACCGAGGCCGCGGTCCACCTCGGGCACGAGTCCGCGGTCGAGCCGCTGCTGACCCGGGCCGCCGAGCAGGCGGCCGCGTTCGCCAGCCCGTACCTCGACAACCTGCTCCTGCGCGCCCGGGCCCAGATCGCGCCCGGGCCGGAGGCCGAGGCGCACTACGAGGCCGCGCTGGCCCTCCCGGCCCCGGCCGCGGGCGCGCTGGAGTCGGCCCGGACCCGCCTGGCCTACGGCGAGTGGCTGCGCCGCCGCCGGCGCATCGTGGACGCCCGCGAGCAGCTCGGCGCGGCCCTGCGGGTCTTCGAGGGCGCCGGGGCGATGCCGTGGGCCGAACGGGCCTCGGCCGAGCTGCGCGCGGCCGGCGTCGCCCCGGCCGCACCCCGCCCGGCCGGTCCGTCCTACGCCCAGCTGACCGCGCAGGAGATGCGCATCATCGAGCTGGCCGCGGACGGGCTGACCAACAAGGAGATCGCCGACCAGCTCTACCTGTCGCACCGCACGATCGCGACCCACCTGTACAAGGTCTTCCCGAAGCTGGGCATCAGCAACCGCAACCAGCTCAGAAACGCGCTGTCCAGTTCTCCCGCTCGTACAGAGGCGCCAAACCGGACCTGAGCATGTTGGACAGCGACTGGTTGCCCTCGCCCTGCCACGTCTCGGCGAACAGGCGCCGGCAGCCGGCCTCGGCCGCCGCCCGGGCCCGGGCGCCGATGAGCGCCGACTGGGCGCCCCGGCCCCGGTGACTCGGCCGGGTGCCCGCGGCGTTCAGGCCGGCCCCGTCGCCGTACAGGTAGAGATTGGCCCCGGCGACGATCTCGTCACCCGCCCAGGCCGCGAAGGGCCGCCACTCCGGCCGCCCGGCGGTCGAGGCCAGCATCGCCGTCAGATCGCCGCTCGGCATGCCGAACGTCTCCAGCACGACGTCGGCCCACGCCTCGGCGTGCTTCTCCTCGACGGGCGCGACACGCAGATCAGTCGGCCCGGCGACGACCGCGGCCGGGTCGCCGCCCAGTTTGATCCAGGTGCTGCCCTTCTCCAGCCCGCGCCCCGCGAAGCCGTCCGGCAGCACCGAGGGCACCAGCTGGAGCGTCGCCTGCCGCACCCCGTGGCCGCGGTAGAAGTCGAGCACCTCGTCCAGGACGGCCAGGGTGAACGGCTCGGTCACCCCGAACCCGAGCGCCTTGCTCCAGTACGACGTCGGATCGTTCGGCATGGCCAGCGCCACCCCACCCCCGATCCGTGCGGCGGCCACGCCCAGCCTCGCCCGCGCCGCTTCCGGCATGCGCGTCTCGTAATCGTGCATGAACGCGGCCTCAGTCAGCTCGGCCTGCTCGTCCACCTTCAAACCCCCTGCCCGTACGCCTCGTCGCGCTCGCCGGCTCATCATCGGCGAGTCCCGGCTCCACCGCGATGAGCCCGATCACGCCGGCAGATCTCGGCGCCACTGTCGCGAGGGCTGGGCATCTTCTAGGTTGGTGATCTGGCTCCGATCCGATGTGGTGCCTGAATGGGCCTCACTCCCGGGGAGCCGGAGCGGGGAGGGCAACCTACATGCGCAGCCGATGGCTGGCGGGCACGGCGGCGATCGTCCTGGCGATCCCGGTGGTGTCGGCCTGCGACAAGTCCGACGCCCCGGCCCACAACGCCTCCCCGCCCGTCACGGTGAGCCTGCCGGACAAGCCCATGAGCGCCGAGGCGGCCGCCGCCGTCGAGAAGACGGTGTCGGCGCTCCAGGCGGCGAACGCCACCGAGGCGCCGGCGGTCCTGGTCGGCGTGTGGGATCCGGCGAAGGGCTTCTACACCGGCGTTTTCGGCAAGTCGGAGGCGGCTTCGGCGGCCGACACCGTACGGATCGGCAGCATCACCAAGACCTTCGTCGCCACCCTGGTGCTCCAGCTGGTCGCGGAGGGCAGGCTCACCCTCGACGGGACGGTGGGGCAGTACGTTCCCGAGCTGGCCACCCGGTACCCGGAGGTCGGCTCGCGGACCGTCGAGCAGCTGCTGTCGATGCGCAGCGGGCTGCCCGACTACGCGGCCGCCGTCACGGGGCGCATCGCCTCCGAGCCGGCTCTGACGTCGAAGGCGTGGACCGCGGACGAGCTGATCAAGGACGCCCTGGCGGACGGGCCGGTCGGCCCGGCCGGGGCGACGCCGGCGTCCTACAGCAACACCAACTACATCGTGCTCGGCGAGATCCTGGAGAAGGTCACCGGCATGTCCCTGCCCGACCTCGTCTCGGCCCGCCTGCTCAAGCCGTTGGCGCTCAACCGCACGGCGTACCCGCCGGCCGGCGACACGAGGCTGGCGGCGCCCGCTTCCCACGGCTACGTGATGGCCGGCGGCGTCGGCGAGCTGACGGTGGCGGGCGGGACCTTCCGGGCGGGCACCGACGTGTCGGACTGGACCGCATCCTGGGGCGGCGCCGCCGGGATCATGAGCTCGACCGTCGGGGACCTGGCCCGCTGGGCGGCGACGGGCTTCGGTTCGGCCACCCTGCCGGAGTCGCTCCGGACGGCCCGGGCCAAGTCCGTCCGGCTGGAGCATCTCGGCGAGTACGGGCTGGGCCTGCAGAAACTCGGCGCCTGGAGCGGGCACATGGGCGGTGTTCCCGGCTGGTCCACCGTGGCCCTGCGGAACACCACCTCGGGGGCGATCGTCGTCGTCGCCGTCGACGCCTGCTGCGGGGACACCTCGTCGGTGCTTCCTTTGAGGGTCGTCGACGCGCTGTATCCGGGCACGCTCTCATTGACGTGACGCCGATCGGTCATCCGTCGCGATCCGGCTCGTAGGATCGGGCGATGGACCGTCGGCTGGCCATCGGTGGGCTCGCGGCGACGGCGGCGTTCGTGGTCACGGTCGTGACCCGGGCGGTGGCGCATGGGCGGGCGGTGGAGCGGATGACCGGGGCCGCCACGTACCGCGAGCTTTTCGCCGTGCAGGCCGAATATCAGCAGACCAGCCGCGTTCTGCTCGTGCTGTCGCTCGTCTCGCTGCTGGTGGCCGGGGCGGCACTGCGGCTGGGGCGCCGGCCGTGGGGACTGTGGCTGGTGGTGGCCGGCGCCTTCGTGGCCTGGACCGTCTACGGCTGGTGGCAGACGTTCGCCCGGACCGGAGGGGGCGGAGGCGCCATGGTCGTCTCGGCCGGCGCCCGGCCGGCGCCCGAGGTGCTGGCCGCCGCCGTGGAGGCGTACCGCGGGCCTGGCCTTATCGGGGTGTCCCTGGCGATCCTGCTCCTGGTCGTGCACGTGCTCTCAAATAAGCGTCGCTGAGGCGCCCGCGTTGGCCCAGACGGCCAGCTCGCCGCCGGGCAGGCAGACGATCAGCGGGCCGTCCGGGTTGGTGAACGCCCACGACTCGACCTCCGGATCGGGGCCGACGCGCAGCTCCGCGCCCGTCCCGAAGGTCAGGCTGAGCTCGCCGTCGCTGGCCTGGGCGGTGCTGACCACGTCGCCGAGCAGCGGCGCCAGCACGTCCGCATCGTCCTCGCCGGGCACCACTGTGGCCCGGCTCCCGGCCGCGGTGAGCAGGGCGGCCGTCTCGATCAGGATCTGGCTGCCGCGCGAGAAGCTGAGGACGAGGGCGTCGCCCAGGCGCACGTACTCCAGATGCTGGCCGACCAGGGGGGTGAGCGGCGACATGACGTACCTCGATCAGCTCGTGGAATCTCGACGAGCAGGACCGTAGACGGAGTTTTCATAAGGGGGCCTTAAAAGGCGGCCCGGATCGCTTCGGCGAGGCTCGGCTTGCCGTACAGCTCGGCCCTGATCGCCGCGAGGCTCTCGGCGGCGAGGGCGTCGCGGTAGGCGGCCTCGGCCCGCTGCATGGCGACCTTCACCGCGCACGGATCGGTGGGGCGCGGGGTCAGCGCGCCGATCCGGCCGGCTCCTCGTCGACGAGCACATGCGGGTGCCGGGCGTGCCCGGCGTCTACGCGGCCGGCGACACGGCGGCCGCCGTGGTCGAGGCCGGGCGGATGACGATGCAGAGCTGCCAGCACGCGCAGCCGATGGGCAATGCGCGGGCCACAACGCGGTCTCCGACCTGCTGGGGGGCGTGGCGATCGGGTTCGCTCCCGACCCGTACAGCAACCATCTTGATCTCGGCGCGGTGGCCACGAAGGGCTGGGACCGCGTCGTCTCCAATCGGGCATACGCCGCGTGAGGCGTCCCCGGGACACGAAGGGATGACCTGACCGGCTACTCTTCCGCCCGACAAGGCGAAAGACGCTCGCCATCGATGCGCCATCCCACAGGAAGAATTCGCCCATGCGCCAGCCCTCGGTGACCCTCTCGGTGGTCACGCCGATGTTCAACGAGCGCGAGGCGGTCGACCACTTCGTGGCTCGGCTGCGCCCTGTTCTCGACGGCCTGGGAGACTCGTACGAGGTCGTGGCCGTGGACGACGGCAGCAGCGACGCGACGGTCTCGCGCCTGATGCAGCTACGGGCCGACTGGCCGCAACTGCGCGTGGTCGCCCTGCGCCGCAACGTCGGCCACCAGACCGCCCTGCGCGCCGGCCTGCGGGCCTCGCGCGGCGACTACGTGGTGAGCATCGACGCCGACCTGCAGGACCCGCCCGAGGTGATCGGCGAGATGCTGGCCGCGGCCCGCCGCGAGAAGGTCGACGTCGTGTACGGCGTGCGCAGCGACCGCAGCACGGACACCGCCTTCAAGCGGCAGACCGCCGGCCTCTACTACCGGATGATGCGCAAGCTGGTCGGGCCGTGGATCTCCGACCAGGCCGGCGACTTCCGCCTGATCAGCCGGGCCGTGGTCGAGGTGCTGAACGCGCTGCCGGAGCCGCGCCCGGTCTACCGGCTGATCGTGCCGTCGCTGGGCTTCAGCAGCGCCGAGGTCCCGTACGTGCGGGCCGAGCGCGTCGCCGGCGAGACCAAGTACCCGCTGTCGAAGATGATCAAGCTGACGCTGGACAGCATCACCAGCTTCTCGGCGGCCCCGCTGAAGATCGCGACCTGGCTCGGCATGCTCAGCTTCCTCATCTGCGTGCTGCTGATGGTGATCGCGCTGGTCGCCTGGATCGCGGGCTCCGTGGTCCCGGGCTGGACGTCGCTCTACATCGCGGTGCTGCTGCTCGGCGGCGTCCAGCTGGTCTGCGTGGGCCTGCTCGGCGAGTACATCGGCCGCATCTACGCGGCCGGCCAGGGCCGGCCGCCGTTCCTGGTCGCCTTCGACACCGCCGCGCTCGACGTGGCCGACGTGGCGGCCACCCCGGTCCCCGGCGGCCCGATCACCGAGGCCGAGCTCGAGGGCGTGGAGCTGGCCGGGCGCCCTGTCGCCTGAGCATCGCGATGAGCATGGCCGGGAACATGAGGATGTGCCCGGCCATCATCAAGGTGCCACCACTGATCAGACCCAGGCCGTACGGAATCAGCAGCGCCACGAACGGCACGAACATCGCGGCGCACATCCCGGCGATGTGCCCCCACGAGTGCTTGCGCACCAGCATCCAGGCGGCCATGCCGATCGACATGTTCGTGGCCATCACCATCGCCGCGGCGGCCGGGTGGTCCTCCAGCGAGGGTACGGCCGCCGCCCAGGCCGGACCGAGGGCGATCATGCCGGCGACCATCGCGACGACCATCTCGAAGTAGTGAAGAGCGAAACGGGCTTTCGTCGAAGTCATGCCGATGATGCTCGCGCCCGGCGGGTCATGTTCTCAGGTGCCGAAGGTCATGGCCGGGGTCACTCGTTCAGCAGACCCAGCTCCCGGCCCCGCAAGGCGGCCTGGGTGCGGTCGCGGACGCCGAGCTTGCCGAGCACATTGGTGACGTGGTTCTTGACGGTGCCCTCGGCCAGGAAGAGGGCGGCCGCGATCTCCCGGTTGCTGCGGCCCCGCGCGAGCAGGCGCAGCACGTCCCTCTCCCGTTCCGAGAGCGGATCGACCGGCGGCGACGTCTCGGGCAGCCGCGCGACCCGGGCCACGACCTTGGCCGCGACCGACGGCTGCAGCACCGACTCGCCCCGGTGGGCGGCCCGCACCGCCTCGACCAGCCGCTCCGACGACACGTCCTTGAGCAGGTAGCCGATCGCCCCCGCACGCAGCGCCGCGAACACGTCGGCGTCGTCGTCGAACGTGGTCAGGGCGATGACCTGCGTCTCCTGATGCCGGGCCCGGATCCGGCGGGTCGCCTCGACGCCGTCCAGCACCGGCATCCGCAGATCCATCAGCACGACGTCCGGCCGCACCTCACCGGCCCGGGCCAGCGCCTCGTCGCCGTTGCCGGCCTCGCCCACCACCTCGAGATCCTCGACCACGCCGAGCAGCACGGCCAGCGCCTCCCGGAACAGCGCCTGATCGTCCACAATGAGCACACGGGTCACCCCGGCACCTCCATCCGCAGCGTCGAGCCGGCCCCGGGCGTGGACTCCAGGGTGAGGTCGCCACCGAGCCGGGCCGCCCGTTCCCGCAGGCCGACCAGCCCGAACCCGCCCGTCGCGCCGCCGGCGACGCCCTTGCCGTTGTCGCGCACCTCCAGGCGTACGGCCGCCGGCCGGGAAAAATCGAGAACCAGGGCGGCTTTCGTCGCGTGGGCGTGCTTGCGCACGTTGGTGAGGCCCTCCTGCGCCGTACGGAACAGCGACTCCTCGGCCTCCGGAGACAGGGGCCGGGCCTCGCCGACGATGTCCACGTCGCTCGTCAGCCGCCGCAGGGCCTCCGTCAGCTTTCCGCCCAGCGCGTCCCGCTCCTCCCGCAGCGCACCCACCGACCGGCGGACCTCCCGCAACGCCTCCTCGGCCTGCTCCTGCGCCTTGCCGAGCAGCTCGTCGGCCTTTTCGGGCTGCTTCCCGAGCACCGCGCGGGCCGCCTTGATCTGTATCTGAACGACGGTCAGCCCGTGCCCGAGCCCGTCGTGGATGTCCCGCGCGACCCGGTTCCGCTCCTCCAGAGTGGCCAGCCGCGCCGCCGCCCGCCGAGCCTCCTGCTCACGCATCAGCAGTCGGGTGACCACCGCCGCGAACGCGCCGACCGCGAACAGCCCGAGCCCTTCCCGCACCCCGGCCGCCAGCTCCATGCCCACGTGGAACAACGGCAGCAACGCGACCACCACCACAACCGCCGCCACCGGCAGCAGCAGCGTCGCCTGAATGACCAGCACGACGAGCATGAGCGTCGCCCCCACCGACGCCGCCGAGGCCACAAAAACCACAAAACCACAGATCAAAAGCAGCGTGACGTACGCATACGCGAGGCGCCCCCGCCCCGCCACCCACCCGGCACCGATCGTCGCCACCAGCACGAAAACCGCCCCCGGCACGAGCGCGAACCCCGCCCGATGCCCACCCAGCACATCGACGAGCAGCGTCACGAAGGCAGCGACCGTCAACGCCGCCATGGCCCGTCTCACGACCTCACTGTCGAGCACACCCCCGCAACCGGTCAAACCCCAGCCCGAGAGACCGACTGCGCGGCGGTCAAGGACGCCACGCACAACGCCTTCGGACGCCCCAGCGCGGATCTCCATGAGGATGGGCCGACGAGCCCCGCCGCTGGCGGCCCGGCTCACCTCCCGCCCCGCCGGTGTTGATCACCCGTTCGGGGGAGTGCCGAGCGGTCCTTTCACCTTTCCGGCCTCCCTCCTCCAAGATCATCTATGGCTTGCTCCGCCGGGGGTGGGGCGGTGGCGATCGGGTGCGTGATCGAGAAAGCAGGCGCCGACCCGATCGTGCCGGCGGCGCTTGCGCTCGGGGTGTCCGAATGAGGGAGGCCCGCCAGTGGGTGGTGACGGCGGAGCCCGGAGTGTCCGATCGGTGGGTGGCGCCTGACGAAGGTCTGGATGCGGGAGTGGTCGATGGGTGAGACGCATCGGCGGGGTTCGGAAGGGGCGAGCCGGCCGGAGCTCGTCGCAAGGCGGCCGTGCGGGCAGTGCCAGGGTGTGACCGACCGGAGCTCGGTCCTGGCCTGCGGGCGTTGCGGCGGCCCGGGCTACGCGTTCGACCCGGGCCGGGCGCCGCAGGGGTCGGAGGAGACCGAGGCCGCGGTGGAATGTCTGCTGCAGCACGTTCCCGTGCTGCGCCCGCTCGATCGCGGTGTGCTCGGGGCGATCGTCGATGACCACTTCCGGGCGGGCTGGTGTGTGCGTGACGTCGTGCACGCGCTCGACCAGCGGCCGGACAACGAGGGGCACGAGATCTGGTCCGCGAAGGAGCCGCCCGAGCGTCTTCTGTGGCACGTCCATGAGCGGCTGCGGACGTGGCGGTGGACCGACGGAGGCGAGATCATGGCCGGTCCCTGGACCGCCCGGCGGGCCGCGATGGCGACTGCCCACCGGCTCCAAGCCGACCGGCAGCGCGAGCGCGACGAAAGCTGGCACGAGCAGATCGCCGGGGCCCGCGCCGCCACCGGGGCCGGCCGGGCCGAGGCCCGCCGGGTCGCGGCCGAAGCCGGCGCTGCCGCCCGGCGGAACCGCGCCCACGCCGCCGAAGCCGACGCCATGCACCGCCGAGCGCAGGTCCGCGCCGCCCGGCAGCAAGCCCTCACTGACGGCGGCTGACATCTGCTGCTCAATCGGCGGCGGGGGAGCTGTGGTGCGGGCACGGTGGGGAGTGGCCACGCTGGCCGTTCTGACGATGGCCGGTTGCGGCGGGCACAAGAAGGACGTTCACGAGCTCGAAGCGGTTCTCGCCGAGCGCTACCAACGGTGAGCGGTCGACGCTGAGCCCTGGAGCGGGGCGACGCGGGTCACGACGGCTGGTCGGACGCGCTGGGCTGGGCCGAGCTGTGCCCCGGCGCGCCGAGCGGCCCGGTGGCCATGGGCCCGCCGACGAGATCGTCCTCCGGGGCCGGGTCGCCGACCGTGCCGGCCCAGGCCTCGGCGTCGTCGACCGGCGTGTAGCCGATGGCGCGGCCGCCCGCCGCCGACCACCAGCGGCGGGTGTTGGCCGAGACGCCCCAGACGACGTGGAAGCCGGTGGCGGTCAGCGCGGCCTCGACCAGCCGGGCGACGTCGTCGGGGGACAGCCACGACGACAGGTCGCGGTGGTGTTCCGGTTTCTCCTTGCAGGAGCCGATGCGCAGGCAGATCACGTCCATCCCGTACCGGTCGTGGTAGAGCCGCCCGAGCGACTCCATCGCCGCCTTGCTCCAGCCGTAGTAGGAGTCGGGCCGCGGCGCCACGTCGTCCGGCAGGTCCTCGGTGTACGGCTGAAGCCCCACCGCGTGATTGCTCGACGCCAGGATCACCCGCCCCACGCCCGTCTCGTGGGCCGCCTGCAGCACCCGCTCGGTGCCGCGCACGTTCACCGCCAGCACGTCCTCGAACGGCCCCTCGCTCGCGATGCCACCGAGATGCACCACCGCGTCCACCCCACGGCACGCCTCCCGCACCGCGTCCAGGTCGGTCACGTCCAGCTCGGCGATGCCTTCGCCCGGCTGTACGTCCGTGGCCCGCAACCCACTCAGGCGCGCCCGCAGCATCGTGCCGATGGCCCCGGACGCCCCGGTCAGCAAGATCTCCATGCCGTGCGTGTGCCCGCGCCGGCCAGGAACAACCCTTCCGCGGCTCATCCGATGCGGGACCAGAGCCCGCAATGGTGCTCGGCCGCCGCGTCGACCGGGCCGACCGCTCCGGCGGCGAAGGCCTGGACGTAGGGCGCGCCGGGCCAGCCGGCCCGGCCGGTGGCGGCGAAGCGGGCCCAGGCGTCGACCATTCGGTCGGCCAGCGCCGTCTGCGGCTTGCCGGCCAGATAGCCGACGTCGAACAGGTACGGCAGCTCGGAGCCGTGGAAGGCGCCCCACGCGTACGGCACGGCCGGCGCCGGGCCGTCGCGCTCGGCGAACTCGTACGCGTAGGTGGGGTTCCGCCGGGCCAGGAGCCGGTCGCCGGCCAGCGTGGGGCAGGCCCAGATCCGGTCGGTGGCCACGGCGGCCCAGGCCAGACCGGGTGAGGGGTACGCATCCACGGGGTAGGCGGCCCGCACCCGAGCCGCTTGCTCGCCGAAGGCCGCGTGCAGGATCGCGGCGTACCGCTCGGCCGTGACCGGGGTGACCAGGTCGACCGAGGCGACGAAGCCGCGGTGCTCGTCGCGGGTGTGACCGGACAGCACCGGCATGTGGTGGAAAGCCCCGGCGCGCAGGGCGTCGGCCGGCGCCCAAGGCAGCAGCGGCGTCCCGTAGGCCGGCGTGACGAACGCCTGCACCCCGATGCCCTGGGTGTGGCTGAGCAAGGTCTCCGGCGGCTGCGCCCGCAGGCACGCCAGCCTGTCACCCCGGCAGCCGAGCGTCGCCGCGAGCTCGGTGCCCTGCCTCTGTACGGCGTCGAGCGGCGACCACTGGGAGCCGGCCCCGACGCCGGGCAGGAACAGCTCGTCCGGCCAGTCGGTGAGACACGACCCGGACTGGATGACCGCCCGCTGGAACAACCCGGCCGCGGCCGGCGAGGTGAGCTGCGCGCAGACGCTCATGCCGCCGGCCGACTGCCCGGCCAGGGTGATGTTGGTGGGGTCGCCGCCGAAAGCCGCGGCGTTGCGGTGGGCCCAGCGCAGCGCGGCCTGCTGGTCCTGCAGCCCGAAGGTGCCCGAGCCGGCCAGCCCGGGCAGCCCGAGGTAGCCGAAGACGCCGAGCCGGTAGTTGACGGTCACCACGACGACGCCCCGCCGGGCGAGCCGGTGCGCGTCGTACATGCTGCCGGATCCGGTCTGGAAGCCGCCGCCGTGCAGCCACAGCAGGACCGGGTGGCGTCCGCGGCCGTCGCGGGGCGTGGTCACGTTGACGTAGAGGCAGTCCTCGTCGCTGGGTGAGGCGCCGGACGACGCGCCGTTCTGCGCGCAGTCGGGACCCGGTGCGTCGGCCGCCCGTACACCCGCCCAGGCTGTGACCGGCTGCGGCGCCCGCCATCGCCGATCCCCGGTCGGCGGGGCCGCGTACGGTACGCCCTGGAAGGTGCGGTAGCCCTCGTGGGCGACGCCCCGGACCAGGCCGGCGTCGGTCCGGACGGTCAGGGCGCTCCCGGTGCCGGCGGGGCCGGGCGCGCCGCCGATCGCCAGGGCCGCCGCCATGAGCACGGCAGTGAAAGTCATACCGCCAGCCTCGTCACCGATCGACGGGCGCGGATCAACCGCTCGATGATCGATCGGTTGATGCTCACCTCCGCCGATCGGTGGAGGCTGGGCCTCACTCCGCGTCGGTGGAGGCGGCCAGGGCCTCCTGCGGCTCGATCTGGGCGAGCCGCTCGCGCAGGGCGGTTGTCACGAAGCGGTACGCGTCGGAGCCGAGCACCAGGCGCAGCGGGGCCGGGCTCTGGTCGGCGCTGTCGATGATGCGGGCCGCCATCTTGGCCGGGTCGCCCAGCGGGGGCCGGCTGCGGTCCTTGGCGCCGCGGACCATGGCGGCCGGGGTGTCGTCGTAGGCGGCCAGCGGGGTGGCCAGCTGCAGACTGTCGAAGCGGAACTCGGTGCGCGCGCCGCCGGGCTCGACGATCGTCATCTCGATGCCGAACGGGGCCACGTCCTTGGCCGTGCCCTCGATGAAGCCTTCGATGCCCCACTTGCCGGCGTGGTAGAGCGACGCCCCCGGGTTGGTCGCCTGCCCGCCGTACGTCGAGATCTGGACGACCCGGCCGCCGCCCTGGGCCCGCAGGTGCGGCAGGGCCGCCCGGACCACGGCGATCGAGCCCAGCAGGTTGGTGTTGAGCTGGGCGACGACCTGCTCGTCGGTCAGTTCCTCGGCCGCGCCGAACAGCCCGTACCCGGCGTTGTTGACCACCACGTCGATCCGGCCCAGCTCGGCGAACGCGCGGTCGACGACGGCCCGTACGTTCGGCAGGTCGGTCACATCCAGGTTGGCCACCCAGAACTGCTCGCCGTACTTGTCCTTGAGGTCGTCGACCGAGCCGTCCCGGCGGACCGTGCCGGCGACCCGGTCGCCGCGGGAGAGCAGCTGCTCGGTCATCCGCCGGCCGAAACCGCTGTTGACCCCGGTGATGAACCACGTTTTCGTTGTCATGCCTCGACTGTGCGGCATCCGCGGCCGGCCTGGCAGACAGAGTTGTTCCTGGTAGCAGCGGGGACAGGCACGGCCGGGGCGGGCCGCCTACGGTGGGATCATGAGCAACGCGCTGGGTGATTTCCTGCGGGCCCGCCGGGAGCTGGTCACCCCGGCCGAGGTGGGCCTGCCGGGCGGTGGGCTGCGCCGGGTGCCGGGGCTGCGCCGCGAGGAGGTCGCGATGCTGGCCGGCATCAGCGCCGAGTACTACCTGCGGCTCGAGCAGGGCCGTGACCGGACGCCGTCCCGCCAGGTCGTGGAGGCGCTGGCCCGTGTGCTCCGGCTCGACGCGGAAGGCACCTCGTACCTCTCGGAACTGGCCCGGCCGAAAGGCCGCCGCCCGGCCAAGCGCCCGGCCGAAAGCGTCCCCGCCGGGCTGGAGATGCTGCTGGGCACGCTGAACGTGCCGGCCTTCGTGGTCAACCGCTACCGCGACGTGCTGGCCGCCAACCCGCTGGCGGCCGAGCTGTCGCCGCTGATGCGGCCCGGCGTCAACCGGCTGGTCGTGCTCTTCACCGACCCGGCAGCCCGGGCCTACCACCCCGACCTGGACGAGAACGTGGGCAACGTGGTCGCCCAGCTGCGGGCCGAGATGGGCGCCGACACCGACGACCCGCGCCTGCAGTCGCTCATCGGTGAGCTGTCGCTCAAGAGCGAGCAGTTCCGCAAGCTGTGGGCCCGGCACGACATCCACCGCGGCGGCAGCGACACCGGCGTCATCCACCACCCGCGGGTCGGCGAGATGCGGCTGCGCCGCGAGAAGCTGGCCGTCATCGGCAGCGACGGCCTGCAGCTGGTGATGTACCACGCCGAACCGGGCAGCCCGGCCGCCGACGCCCTCGCCCTGCTGCTCAGCGAGCTAGAACCGCGCTGAACAGCGCCCGCTCCCGGGCCCCCACGCCGGGCTCCGACGCTAGGAGCCGGGCGCGGGACCGGCATGAGTCACGCGACTGACAGACTCCAGTCGAGGATCTCCTGGGTCGAGGACGTGCTGCCGGTCGAGCCGGTGAAACCGGCCCAGGCCCGGTCGGCGCCGACCTCGGCGGCCAGGTCGACGGTCGTGTCGACGACCTGCTCACTGTCGACGTCGACGGTCAGGCGGTGGGCGCCGGCGTCGTAGGCCACCCGGACCTCGACCGGCGAGCCGAACAGCCGGGTGCTCAGCGGGGCCGCGGCCAGGTGGTAGTCCGGGTTGCCGCGCAGCACCACGGCGGCGTGGTTGGCGTCGGCGTCGCCGGCGTTGCGGAAGTCGTCCAGCTCGACGGCGACGCTCTGCCGGATGCCGCGGTAGCCGAGGCCGCCGCCCCAGCCGCCCAGCGCGCGCGGGCCCACACCCTGGACCAGGAAGGCCACGCCGTCGGCGCCGGGGGAGTTGCCGCGCAGGTGGACGCGGAACGAGGTCTCGAAGGAGCGGGTCAGGTCGATCTGCTCGCCGCCCCAGGCCGAGCCGGCCTGCCGGTAGCCGCCACCGGTCAGGCGCAGGACGGAGCTGGGCGAGTCGGCGGCGGACACGAAGCTCGCCGAGCCGTTGAGGCTGAAGTCGCTGAACGGGAACCCGCCGGCCGCGGCCTGGGCGGGCGAGGCGGCGGTGACCGCGGTGGCGAGGGACGCGGCGGCAGCCAGCAGACCGCCCATCACCCGCTTGCGATAGACAGACTGGGACATTGTTCGGTCCTCCAGATGAGCGATGAACGCGGGCTCACCGTAGGACGGGAATCCGGCTCATGTCCCCAAAACCGGGCAAAGTGTTTCGACCGCCACCACGCGGGAAGTCGGCGGTCATTTTGCCGTCCCCACCGGCATAGGGTGGGGGCCGTCGACTGACGTTGAGGAGCGCGAATGAGCGGCACCATCGAGCTGGGCGGCAAGACCGTGAACCGGCTCGGCTACGGGGCGATGCGGATCACCGGCCCCGGCATCTGGGGACCACCGGCCGACCACGACGAGGCGATCCGGGTGCTGCGCCGCTCGGTCGAACTCGGCGTGACGTTCATCGACACCGCCGACTCGTACGGGCCCGAGGTCTCGGAGAACCTGATCCGGGAGGCCCTGCACGACGGGACGGGCTACGGCGACGTGGTCATCGCGACCAAGGGTGGCTTCACCCGCACCGGGCCCGACGCGTGGGTCGCCCTGGGCCGGGCCGAGTACCTGCGGCAGTGCATGCAGCTGTCGCTGCGCCGCCTCGGCGTCGAACAGATCGACCTGTGGCAGCTGCACCGCATCGACCCGCGCACCCCGCGCGAGGAGCAGTTCGGCGTGCTGCGCTGGTTCCTCGACGAGGGCCTGGCCAAGCAGGTCGGCCTCTCCGAGGTGAGCGTCGAGGACGTCAAAGAGGCGCAGGCGTCCGGTGTGCCGGTCGCCTCGGTGCAGAACCGCTACAACCTGGGCGACCGCCGGGCCGAGGAGCTGCTCGACTACTGCGCCGGCCAGGGCATCGCCTTCATCCCGTGGGCCCCGGTCGACGCCGGCGCCCTGGCCCGCCCCGGCGGCCCGCTGGACAAGGTCGCGGCCGCCCACCCCGGCACGACCACCGGCCAGCTGGCCCTGGCCTGGCTGCTGCGCCGCTCCCCGGTCATGGTCCCGATCCCCGGCACCTCCTCGGTCGCCCACCTCGAGGAGAACATGGCGGCGGCCGCGATCGAGCTCACCGACGACGAGTACGACGCCCTGACCTAGGCGCGCCGGGCGGCGAACTTCCCGTCCGGGTCGAGGCGGGTCAGGATGGCGCCGGCGATCTCGCTGAGCTGGGTGATCTGCTCGGGGGTGAGGGCGTCGATCACGTACTCCCGGGCCGTGGCGACATGGCCCGGGGCGCTGTCCAGGACCTTGGCCGAGCCGGCGTCGGTGAGCCGGGCGTTGGTGGCCCGCCGGTCCTCGGGGCAGGGGAAACGCTCGACGAAGCCGCGCCCCTCGAGGCGCTGCACGACGTGTGAGAGGCGGGGGAGGGTGGCGTTGGTCATCTGGGCCAGCGCCGTCATCCGCAGCGTCTTCTTGTCGGCCTCGGAGAGCATCGCGAGCACGTAGTACTCGAAGTGGCCGAGGTCGGCGTCGCGGCGCAGCTGACTCTCCAGCACCCCGGGCAGCAGCTCCAGCACGGCGGCCAGGCGCACCCAGGCGGTCAGCTCGTCCGAGCTCAGCCATCGCGTGTCCATGCCCACATCCTCGCACCAAATTGGTTGTTGCTACAACTTTGGCCTTCTGCGACAGTTGTAGCAACAACCAATCAAACGGCGGCGAGCCCACGACGGTCCTGATCGCCGGGGACGACGCCGACGCCGAACAGCGGCTGGCCGGCATCGTGACCGCCGCCGGTCTGCGCGCCGTCGACGCCGGGGCCCTCAAGCGGGCCCGCGAGCTCGAGTCGCTCGGCTTCCTGCAGATCGGCCTGGCCGCCACCGAGAAGGTCTCCTGGACCGGGTTCGCCGTCGTCGCCTGATCTCCGGGAACCGGGGTGGTGCGGGTCTGTGCCACCTCGGAGCTGGGCGGGCTTAGCGTCGCGCCATGAAGTCGGCGCCGATGCTGGTGGTGATGTCGGTGGCGTCGGCGCAGTCGGGGTCCGCGGTTGCGCGCGGGCTCTTCGGGGAGCTCGGGCCGGCCGGGGTGCTGGTGTGGCGCATGGGTCTCGCCGCGCTGATTCTCGCGGTTCTCGTCCGGCCCGGCGTTCGGCGCTGGGCCGGGGCGGCCTGGCGGGCGGCGGTGCTGTTGGGGGTCTTCGCGGCCGGGTTGACGACCTTGTCGTACCTCGCCCTTGAGGTTGCCCCGCAGGGTGTGGTGGTGACGGCGTCGTTCGCCGGGCCGCTCGTGCTCGTCGTGGCTCAGACGCGGCGGGCGGTTGATCTGCTGTGGGCGGGGCTGGCCGGCGGCGGGGTGGTGCTGCTGGGGTTGCGTACGGGGACTGACGTGCCGCTCGCCGGGCTTCTGCTCGCGCTCGCGGCCGGAGTCTGCGGCGCGGGGTACATCGTCTTCAGCGCCCGGCTCGGCGACGCGCTGCCGGGGCTGGACGGGCTGGCGGTGTCGTTCGCGGTGGCCGCGCTGCTCGTGCTGCCCTTTGGCGCGCGCGGGGCCGTGCACGCATTCGGCGAACCGGGGTTGCTGGCCGGCGGGATCACCGTTGCGGTGCTGGCCGGCGTCGTTCCGTACGGCCTGGAACTGATGGCCCTGCGGTCGCTGCCGACCCGGGTCTTCGGGGTGCTGATGAGCCTGCAGCCGGCCGGGGCGGCGGTCGCCGGGCTGCTCATCCTGGGTCAGCGGCTGGGGCCGGGGCCGATCGTGGCGCTGGTGATGGTGAGCCTGGCCGGTTTCGGGATCACCCGTTCGGCGCGATCATCTGAACGTTCGGCCGATCGGAGATAGGTCCGAATTGGACCGTTTGGAGCCCTGGTGTGGTGGTGATCTCCCGGCCCGGGGCGACGAAACTGTGCGTCCGCTATGTATGGTGCCTCGCCAGATCTTTTACAGGAGAGCGGTAAGGGCACCACATGACGACGTCCGACACCCGGACCCGGCAGTCGATCCCCGGTCAGCGCGAGCCCCTCGACGGGGACGTCGCGGGCCCGAGCGCCGGTAAGCCGTCCGCGCACCCCGGGTTCCGGCCGGACATCGAGGGGCTGCGGGCCATCGCGGTCACCCTCGTCGTGCTGGGCCACGCCGGGTTGCCGTTCCTGGCCGGTGGCTATGTCGGCGTCGACGTGTTCTTCGTCATCTCGGGCTTCCTGATCACGACCCTGCTGCTCAAGGAACTGACCCGCAGCGGGCGGATCTCGCTCGCCCGCTTCTACGCCCGGCGCGCGGCCCGGCTGCTGCCCGCCTCCACCCTCGTGGTGGTGGCCACGCTGGTGGCCAGCTGGCTGTGGCTGCCCCCGAACCGGTTCAAGGGCATCACGCTGGACGCGTTGTTCAGCACGTTCTACGGCATCAACTACCGGCTGGCCGCGATCGGCACCGACTATCTGAACGCCTCGGCGCCGCCCTCGCCGCTGCAGCACCTCTGGTCGCTCGCCGTGGAGGAGCAGTTCTACCTGGTCTGGCCGCTGCTGCTGGGCGGGGTCTGGGCCTGGCGCAAGCGCCGCCGGCCCATCGCCATCGCGCTCGGCCTGGTCATCGTGGTCTCGCTGGCGGTCAGCGTCTACCAGAGCTCCAGTGCGGCCCCTTGGGCCTACTTCGGGGCCCACACCCGGGCGTACGAGCTTGGCATCGGCGCCCTGATCGCGCTGGCCGCCCGGTACTCGGCCCGGCTGCCGAAGGTGGCCGGGGGAGTGCTGGCCGGGCTGGGTCTGGCCGCCATCGTGGCCGCCGCGCTGCTGTACAACGACGACACGACCTTCCCCGGCTACGCCGCCCTGCTGCCGGTCCTGGGCACCGCCGCGGTGATCGCCGGTGGCACCACGGCGTCGATCCCGGTCCTGCGCAGCTGGCCGTTCCAGCAGGTCGGCAAGCTGTCGTACGCGTGGTACCTGTGGCACTGGCCGGTTCTGATGATCGGCCCGTCGGCGCTCGGCCTGAACGCCTCGACGAAGGTCAAGCTGGCCCTCGCGGCCGGGTCGCTCGTGCTCGCGTACCTCTCGTTCATCCTGGTCGAGAACCCCGTGCGCAACCGCGCCTGGATCAAGCTCAAGGCGTGGCGCGGTGTGGGTCTGGGGCTGGTCCTTTCCGGTTCGGCGGCCGCGCTGGCCCTGATCGCCTCGAACCTGACGCCGCCGCTGCCGACCGGCCCGGCCGCGGTCGACACGATCGGCGTGGTGGCCTCGTCGGCCGACCCGCAGAAGACCCTGACCGACCTGATCACCAAGGGCGTGGCCGAGAAGCGCGTCCCGTCGAACATGACGCCGACCGTGGAGAAGGCCCTGCCGGACGTGCCGCGGGTCTACCCGGACGGCTGCAGCGTCGGCTACTTCGAGGTCGAGCAGAAGAGCGCCTGCGTCTACGGCGATCCGAACGGCGCCAAATCGATCTACCTGATCGGCGACTCCCACGGCGCGCAGTGGTTCCCGGCCGTCGACGCCATTGCCAAGAAGCGGGGCGTGCGGTTCGTCTCGCTCACCAAGAGCGGCTGCCTGGCCCCGTCGGTGACCATCGCCAACAAGGTCCTCAAGCGCACGTACACCGAGTGCTCGACGTGGCGTTCCTGGGTCATCGCCAAGATCCAGCGGGACAAGCCGGACATGGTGATCATGGCCTCCAACGGCAGCGACGAGGGTGGTTTGGTCGACGCGGCCGGCAAGAAGGTGCCCGCCGCCGGGCCTGCCGACGACGCGCTGTGGGTGGCCGGCTGGCAGTCCACGTGGAAGCAGCTGGCGGCGCCCGGCCGCAAGCTGGTCGTCTTCCTGGACACCCCGTGGCCGTGGCGCAGCGCGCCCGACTGCGCCGCCGAGAACCCACGTGACCTGGTCAAGTGCGGCCGTCCGTCGAACAAGGCGTTCTACGAGCCGGCCCGCCGGGCGGCGGTGGCGGCCGCGGCCAAGAAGGCCGGCGCCACCGTGGTCGACCCGGCGCCCTGGTTCTGCGTGAAGGGCTTCTGCCCGGTCGTGGTGGGCAATGTGCTGGTCTACAAGGACTTCAGCCACATTTCCACCTATTACGCCCGGACCCTGGTGCCGCTGCTCGACCCGAAGATCCCCGCCCTCTGACCCGAAGCCTGTCCATAACCGACAACTAGGCCCTTCACAGGGTGTGGTGCTCTGCGGTTAGGATTCGCCGTCGGCGCACAGTACGAGACCCCCCAGGTGTAACCGTGAACCCCTCGCAATTTGCCCGCTTCGTTCCCGGAGCAGCGGTATGACGGCGTTGCTCCAGGAGCCGCCGGTCGCGACTCCGCAGACGGCGGGCAAGCCGCACGGCAACGTGCTGTGGCGGGTGGTGCCCTGGGCCGTCCCGTTCGTCGCGGCGGTGATCGTGCTGCTCAAGTACGACACCCCGGCCGGCCAGATCGCGATCTACGGGCTGTACTTCGCCCTGGCCGTCGTGCTGCCGGGCACCCTGGTGATGCGGGCGCTGTACGGCAGCCGGGGCAACTGGCCCGAGGACCTCGGTGTGGGCGCCGCGGCGGGCCTGGTCGTGCAGTTGATCGGGTGGGCGCTGGCCGCCGCGACCGGGGTCGAGCTGCTGCTGCCGATCTGGATCGGCCTGGTCGTGCTCGCCTTCCTGGCCGTGCCCAAGTTGTGGCGGCACTGGCGCGTCAGCAATCCCGACCCGCTGCCGCTGGCCTGGTCGTGGGGCATGGCGGCGGTGCTGCTGATCGTCGTTCTCTACGGGGCGAGCAACCTCCGCGGTACGCCCCTGCCGCCCGCGACGTTCCAGATCTATCAGGACATCTACTACCATCTCGCCCTGGTCCACGAGATGATGCGGACGATGCCGTTCCACGTGCCCCAGGTGGACGGCGAGATCCTGCGCTACCACTACCTGTCCGACTCCGACATCGCGTCGGCCAGCATGCTCACCGGCATCGACCCGGTCATGGTTTACCTGCGGCTCTGGATCATCCCGATCATCGCCGTCGGGGCCATGGTCTTCGCCGTGATGGCCCGCTCGGTCAGTGGCAAGTGGTGGACCGGCCCGGTGGCGGCCGCGGTAGGTTTCGGCGGGCGGGCCCTGACGCTGAACGGCCCGATCGCCCCGTTCGGCGGCGGCAACCCGTTCTCCATCCTGAGCCCCTCACAGACGTACGTCATCCCGCTCTTCGGCCTTTTCGGTCTGATCTGCGTCGAGGCGTTGCGGGGCAAGCAGCTGCGCTGGATGTGGGCCGCGCTCCCGGTGCTCGCCGTGGCCGTGGCCGGCTCCAAGTCCAGCGCCCTGCCGCCGCTGTTCGCCGGTGTCGGCCTGGCCGCGCTGGTCCTGCTCGTGCGGCGGCGGGCGATGCCGTGGATCGCGGCCGGCCTGCTCGGCTCGATCCTGTTCGGCGTGGTCGTCGGTCTCAAGCTGTTCGCCGGTGGCGGCGCCGGCACGCTGGCCCTGCAGCCGCTGGCGACACTGCGCTTCATGGACCCGTACGAGCGCACGCTCGGCACCCACGACGGCATCCTGCTCGGCGGGTTCCTGCCGCCGGGCGTGGCCAACGCCGACGGCAAGGGTGTGCTGTTCATCGTCTTCCTGCTCGTGTGGTGGGTGCTGGCGCAACTGCCCCGGCTGCTCGGCCTGTTCGTGCCGCTGCGCAACCGCGCCGAGGGCGAGCGCGGGCAGGACGTCGCGTACTGGATGATCGGCGGCGTCGTGGTGGCCGGCACGGCCGCGTTGTGGCTGTTCTGGCACCCGTCGGCCAGCCAGGGCTACTTCTTCAACGGCATCCTGCCGTTCGCCGCGGTGCTCACCGTCTGCGCGCTGGCCGACCACGCCGAGCGTTTCCGGCTCGCCGCGGCCGGCGCCGCCGCGGCCGCCGCGGTCGGGGTGCTGCTTCTGCCCAAGACGCCCTGGCCGGCCAAGAACACGTTCGTCGACTGGGGTCAGGCGCTGGGCGCGCCGTTCCTGATCGCCGCCGGCGCCGTCGTGCTGCTGAGCGCGATCGCGCTGGCCGTGTGGCGCAAACGCGCGCTGCTGGCCCTGCCGGCCGCGCTGATCGCCGCGGTCCTCGGAGCCAGCCTCGCCACCGGCGGCGACAACCTGGTCACCGCCCTGGACAACCCGATCCCGCCGGTGAAGGAAGCCAACGCCATCACCGACGCCGAGATGCGCGCCGCGCTGTGGCTCAACGACAACGCCGGCCAGGACGACCTGGTCGCCACCAACGTGCACTGCTTCCCGATCAAGTCGAAGAACGCGTGCAACTCCCGCGCGTTCTGGATCGCCGGCCTCGGCGGCCGCCGTACGCTCATCGAGAGCTGGGGATACTCGGACAGCGCGGTGGCCGCGCACGGCGTGAACGGCCTGCCGTACTCCTTCCAGCCCGCGCCGGACCTCGCGGCCTTCGACCTCAACGAGCGCGTGTTCGCCCAGGGCGCCGCGGCTGACGTGCAAAAGCTGCGGGACACGTACGGGGTGAAGTGGCTGTTCGCCGACACCCGGGCCGCCCCGGTCGCGCCGGCGCTGGCCCAGGCGGCCGACGTCCGTTACCGCGACGGGTCGGCCACCGTCTACGAGATCAGGCCCGGCGCCTGACCCACGAGCTCGACATCACGGGGCGTCAGCGGGCGGCCGCGGGTGATGACAACGACATGCTCCAGGCCGTACGACCGTAAGTCGGCGCAGCGGGCGGCGAAGGCTTCCGCCGGCTCGCCGTCCCGCAGCGCGGTCGCCACGGTCTTGGTGATGCCGGCGAAGTCGCGGCCGGCCGCCTCGCAGTGGCCGCGCAGCACGTCGAGCTTGCGCCGGATCGTGACCCCGCCGTCCGGGATGTCGAAGACGTTGCAGGCGTCGGCGTACTCGGCCACCAGCCGCAGCGTCCGCTTCTCCCCGGCGCCGCCGATCAGGATGGGCGGCCGCTTGATCGGTGCCGGGTGGGACAGCGGGCCGTCGCCGGCCCACGTGCTGATCGCCTCGCGCAGCGTCTGCTCGAGCAGGTCGAAGCGCTCGCCCATCGGCGGCAGCGGCAGCCCGGCCGCCTCGGCCTCGCCGGCTTCGTAACCGGCGCCCAGGCCCAGCCACGCCCGGCCCCCGGAGAGGACGTCGAGCGTGGTCACGGTCTTGATCAGCACGGACGGGGCGCGGAAGGTGACCGGGCTGACCATGGCCCCGAGCCGGATCCGGCTGGTCACCGCGGCCAGATGGTTGAGCACCGAATAGGCCTCGAGCATCGGATCGGTGGGCTTCGCGGCCGGGTCGGCCTGGATGAGGTGGTCGGCGACCCAGAGCGTGTGCAGGCCGCAGTCGTCGGCGGCGTGGCCGAGCCCCTTCAGGTCGACCGGATAGTTCGTGATGCTGACGCTGACGTCCATGTCGCCCTCCCCGTTTGTTAGAGTGACTCTAAACTTAGAGCGACTTGAAGAAAAGGGGCCGGATGGGTCTGCGCGAGGAGAAGAAGGAGCGCACCCGGCGCCAGATCGCCGACACGGCGTGGGTGCTCTTCGCCGACCGCGGCTTCGAGCAGGTGACGGTGGCCGAGGTCGCGGCCGAGGCCGGCGTTTCCGAGGCGACGGTGTTCAACTACTTCGCGTCCAAGGAGGACTTGTTCTTCGAGCGCCTCGATCGCTACGGCCTCTCGCTGGTCGACGGCGTGGCCTCCCGGCCGGCCGCCGAGAGCCCCCTGGCCGCCTTCCGCCGCCTGCTGCTGACCTCCGGCGGCCTGCTCGCCCGCCTCGACGAGGACCCACGCGCCCTGGACCGGCTGCGCACGATCAACCGCGTCATCGCCGGCAGCCCGTCCCTGCGCGCCCGGGAGCAGCTCTCCTTCGCCCGAATCGCCGAGACCCTGGCCGCGAGTCTCCCGGGCGACCCGGTGACCGCCCACGTCGTCGCCTACTCGCTGGTGGGCGTGCAACGCTCCCTGGTCCAGCACGTCCGCACCGCCATCCTGGCCGGCGAGATCCCGGACGACCTGGCCGCCCGCGCCGAGCAGGCCTTCACCCTGCTGGAACACGGCTTGGGCTAGCCCCGCTCACCCGGGCCCACTCCGTTGCGCGCGCCCGCTCACCCGCGCCCGCTCCATTGCGCGTGCCCGCTTACCCGCGCCCGCTCCATTGCGCGCGTCGCTTACCCCCGGATCTGGTCATTGCGGGCGTCGCTCATTGAGTCCGCCTCGCTTGCCAGGTCGGTCCCGTTGCGCGCGTCGCCCATCGTGGGCTGCTCCCTTGTGCGCGGCGGTCCGCTGGCTGGCCGACGCTGCGGGCAGGGGCGAGATTGCGGGATTGTTAAACTGGATTACAGTTTCGTCACTTTGGTGGCTGTCGATGGAAAAGATCGAGATCGGTGGGTGCACGATCACCGCCACATCGATCGTCTTTCATCGAGGAGCCTCATGCTCAGAAGGACCCGCCGCACCCTGGCCGCCGCGCTGATCGCCGCCGGCCTGGGCGCTGTCCCGGCCACCCCGGGGCTGGCTGCTCCCACCACCGACTCCGCCGCCGGCGCTCTCACCGTCACCCTGCTCACCGGGGACGTCGTCACCGTGAACCCGGCCATCCCGGGCTGCGGCGGCGTCCGGGTCCGGCCGGCCGGCCGGCACGGCGCGATCCTGCGCCGCTGCGACCCGGACGGCCACGTCCACATCGTCCCGTCGAGCGTGGCCGGGCAGATCGGCACGCTCTACGACGAGGACCTGTTCGACGTCACCACACTGATCGCGAACGGCTACGACGACGCCCGCTCGCCCGACCTCCCGGTCATCATCAAGCCCGCGGGCAACGCCAAACTCACCGGCCGGCCCCTGCCCAGCATCGGCGCGGTCGCCACCCGCCTCCCCAAGCAAAGCCTCGCCGGGCAAAGCTCCGCATCGCAGCCGAGCAACGCCTCCGGCCCGGGTCCTTCCTCCCGGCGAAGCGGGGCCGCGGTCCCGTCCGACTCCGCCACCCCGCAGCCGGGCGCTTCCGGGCAAGACGCCGCGTCGAAGCCGGGCGCATCTCAGCAAGGTGTCGCTTCCCCGTCGGGTGTCGTCGGGCACGGCAACGCCTCTCAGCCGGGCCTCGCGGCGGTGGGTGGGGCCGCGAAGATCTGGCTGGATCATCGGGTGCGGGCCACGCCGATTGCCGGATCGGGCCGGCTGGACACCAACCTCACCCAGATTGCGGCCGACCAAGCCTGGCGGGCGGGTTACACCGGGCGCGGGGTGAAGCTGGCCGTGCTCGACACCGGGGCTGACTTCACCCATCCCGATCTGGTGGGGCGGGTGGCCGAGAAGGCCGACTTCGTCACCGAGGGCGGGGACGCGGTTGACGGCAACGGTCATGGCACGCATGTGGCGACCACCGCGGCGGGTAGCGGGAAAGCGTCCGGCGGGGCCCGGCGTGGTGTCGCCCCGGACGCGCAGCTGCTGATCGGCAAGGTGCTCGACGACGGTGGCTACGGCTCCGACTCGCAGGTCATCGCGGGTATGGAGTGGGCCGCGGCCCGGGCCGACGTGGTCAGCATGAGTCTCGGTGACTCCAGCGCGGGGGAGGACGGCCCGCTGACCCAGGCGGTCGACGAGCTCACCGCGGCGACCGGGGCGCTGTTCGTCGTCGCGGCCGGCAACGCCGGGCCGGGTCCGGGCACGGTGGCCTCGCCGGGCACCGCGGCGGCGGCGCTGACCGTGGGCGCGGTCGACAGCCGGGACCGGATCGCCGGCTTCTCCAGCCGGGGTCCGCTCGCCGAGGCGCACACGGCCAAGCCGGAGGTGACCGCGCCGGGCGTGGACATCGTGGCCGGCCGGGCCGAGGGCACGACGCTGGGCGCGCCGATCGACGCCGACTACGTGTCGCTGTCGGGGACTTCGATGGCCACTCCGCACGTGGCGGGTGAGGTCGCTCTGGTCAAGCAGCGCCATCCGGACTGGTCCGCCGACCGGCTCAAGGCCGCCGTCATCGGCTCGGCCGACCCGTTGCCGGGCGTCGACACCTACACCGGTGGCGCGGGGCGGGTCAACGCCGCGCGGGCGCTCGGACCGGTCGTCAGCGAGCAGCCGGTCATCGCGCTCGGCGCCGACGGCATCGAGGCCAAGCTTTCGTGGTCCGGACCGGTGAAGCGGTGGGACGTGACCACGTACGACCGGTCCGGTCGGGCGGTGGCCGGTCGTCCGGTGACCCTGTCCGGAACGAGACTTCGGCTCGACCGGGCGGCGCTCAAGAGGACCGGCTTCTACTCGGCGGTCGTCACGGTGAACGGCGGGGCGGCCCGGACGGTCGTGACCTTCGAGATCCCGGCGCCGCGTCACACGCTGACCGTGCGGACCAGGCCGATGCCGGACGCCTACCCGGGCGGCACCACCGTCGTCGTGGTCAACCTCGTCAACGAGGACGACCCGGCGGTCAAGGCGGTCGGCGCGTCCGGTGAGCCCGGTGGCACGGTGACGTTCGGTGACGTTCCGGCCGGGCGGTACGCGATGGAGACGATGTACTTCAGCAACGATGCCACGTACGACAACCAGCGCGTCGCGTACCTCTCGGAGGAAGTCAGCGTGACCGGCGATCTCAGCCGGACCGTCGACCCGGCCACGGCCAAGCTCGCCGACGCCGCAGTGGACGGTGTGCGGACCCGGACCGACGAGGCCGCCGTCTCGGTCTTCCGGACGTCGGCCAACGGCATCGCCTGGGGCAGCCAGCTCTCGGTGTACGGCCCCGACCCGGTGCGCCTGTCGATCGGCACGATCGGCCGGCCCGCGACGGGCAGCCAGCGCCTCTACACCTCGTACAGCCTGGTTGATCCCGACCGGAGGTCGCACTTCGACCTGATCAGCGCGCACCCGAAGGGCATGCCGGCCGGCGAGAGCCTGCGGGTGTCCCGGGCGGGCCTGGCCCGCATCGACCAGCGGGCCGACGTGATGACGTTCCCGTACGAGGTGGTGCCGACCATGCGCCGCTACGGCTACACGCCGGACGGCGAATACCTGTCGCACAGCTTCGGCGAGCTGCGGCCGGAGGGGCGCACCGACTACGTCACGCCGGGCTATCTGTGGCAGGACGAGGGACGGTTCAGCCAGCTCGGCCAGGAAAGGCTGGTGTCGTACGCCGCGGGAAGCCGAACCGAGAAGCACTGGGGCCGCCAGCCGGTGCACGCGGACTGGTTCGACGACCCGGCCGTGGGCGAATGGGGCTGCGCGACGGCGCCGGCGCGTACCTCCGGGACCCTGCACCTGGACATGACCACCCAGACCGAGCGGCACGATCGCGCGGACTGCCTGGCTGCCGGGTCGATCCTGTTCACCCGCTCGATGTCGTTGTACCGCAACGGCGAGCTGGTCGGCACGACGGCCGAGTCGCGCGCCGACTTCGACGTGCCGCGGGAGCGGGCCGGCTACCGGCTGAAGTTCGATGTGGACATGAGCCGCATCCAGTCCGTCTCGACGAAAACCAGCACGACGTGGGGTTTCCGGTCGACCGGGCCGACGGGCCTGAACACCGTGGCGCTGCCGTTGCTGGCTGTCGACTACGACCTGGCCCTCGACCATTTCAACCACGCGACGGGCCGGCCGGCGACCTTCACCGTGCGACAGTCGCGCACGCTGAAGCCGCAGCGCATCACGTCGTTCACCGTTCGCACCTCGGTTGACGACGGTGTCACCTGGCGGCCGGTGCCGGTCCGCGGCTTCCAGGCCACCCTGCCGCCCCCGCCCGCCGGCGGCTTCCTCTCCCTGCGGGTCACGGCCACCGGCGACGGTGGCAGCTCGATCGATCAAACCATCATGCGGGCGTACGCTTCCCGCTGAGCCACCGCGGCGGCGAGGGGGCGCCCTCTCGCCGCCGCTTCTCGGCTCTCCAGCGACCGTGACCGGATCGAGTACCGCTTCCCAGGCTGACTCTGTCGGCCAGGTGGCGGCGGCGCTCGGCCGGCGCCGTCACCATGGGCGGATGACTGACCTGGCCCCTCTCATCGACCGCGTCTCCGAGGCGGCCCGCTGCCTGATCCGCGGGGACGCGCGCGGCTACATGGATCTGCTTCCGCACGCCGAGGATTACACCCTGATGTCGCCGTACGGAGGGGAGGTCGACCACGATTCCGTCCTGACCGACGAGGTGGTGGCGAGCATCGCCGACTGGTTCCGCGGCGGCGAGGTGGAGACCGAGGTCGTGGCCGCCCACCAGTCGGACGGCCTGGCTGTGCTGGTCGTGGTCGAGCGGCAGCACGGCATCGTCGGCGGGCTGCCCTGACAGGAGTGGTCGCTGCGGGTGACGCTGGTCTTCCGCCGCTCCGGCGATCGGTGGCTTCTGCTGCACCGGCACGCCGACGCCCTGACCCACCGCATCGACCATGACACGCTGGCCCGGCTGGCCCGGGGCGACCTCAAGCCGGGTTCTGGGCCAGATAGCGAAGACCGCGCTTGAGATAAGCCCGCGGGTTGGTGTCCAGGTAGCTCGCCCACGTCGGCGCCGGTTCGCCCCGCAGCCAGGCGTAGCGGGCCAGCGCGTACCCGAACATCGGCTCGGTCAGATAGCCCAGCCGGGAGGTGCGGTAGCCCGTCTCGTGCCGGTTGAACTCGAACGCCGCGTTGGCCGCGAAGATCCCGAGCCCGTAGAACACGGTCAGCAGGTCGGTCAGCGGTTCGTGGTCCTCGCGCTCCGGATCGATCCGCAGCCCGTCGTTGAGCAGGATCGCATGACCGAGCTCATGCGCGATCGTGGCCACCAGGGCCATCGGCTCGGCCGCCTTGTCGTCGCGGATCCCGATGACCGAGCGCCCGCCGCGGATCCGGTGGTGTCCCGCCGCCACCTGCCACTGCCGATTCAACGGCACGTACGCGGCCAGGCCGTCGTCCTCGTCATCGGCATCATGCTCGAGGTCGATCCGTCCGGGATCCACCCCCATGTGCGCACACAACCGCCGGAACACCGCGCGGATGTCGTCCCGGCTACCTCGGTAGACCCCCGGGAAGAACTCATCCGTCGGCAGCACCACCGCCCCGAGCAGCCGGGCCCGCCCGAACTCGCCCACCATCCAGTCGAGCGACGTCTCGATCCACTCCCGCTCCACCGCCCGTACCGGGCTCTCCACCCGCCCCCACCACCGCATCCCCCGATTGTGCGGCGGCCGCTCAAGTCACCCCGCGGGCCGGACGGGCAGGCGCTGCAGGCCGCGGAGCAGGAGGCCCGGTCGCCACTCGGGCTGGACGTCCGGCGCCAGCCGCAGGCCGGGGAAGCGTTCGGCCAAGCGGGTGAAGGCGACCATGCCCTCCAGCCGGGCCAGCGGCGCGCCGAGGCAGTAGTGGATGCCGTGCCCGAACGCGAGATGCGGGTTGTTCTCCCGGTCGAGCCGCATCTCGTCGGGGGCGTCGAAGCGGTCGTCCCGGTTGGCCGCCAGCAGCCCGACCACCACCTGGTCCCCGGCCGCCACCGGCCGGCCGCCGATCGTCAGGTCGGTGACCGCGATCCGGAAGGTGGCCGTCTCCACCGGCGCCTCGAACCGGAGCATCTCCTCGATCGCCGCGGGCAGCAGCGACGGGCCGGCGACCAGCCGCTCCCACCGTTCCGGCCGGCTGAGCAGCAGCCAGGCCCCGTTCCCGATCAGGTTGACCGTCGTCTCGTGGCCGGCGATGAGGAGCAGGAAGACCATGGAGGTCAGCTCGTCCTCGGTGAGCCGGTCCTGATCGTCGCGGACCTCGAGCAGCGCCGCCAGCAGATCGTCGCCACTCTGCCGGCGCCGCTTGACGAGCAATTCCCGGATGTACGCGATCAGCGCCATCACGGCACCGCGATGGTCGACCCCCGGCTGGGGCCCGGCGACGATGATGTTGGTCCAGGTCCGGAAGTCGTCCCGGTCCTCGCCGGGGACGCCGAGCAGCTCGCAGATGACCTGGATCGGCAGCGGGAACGCGAACGCGTCGATCAGATCGATCTCGTCCCGGCCGGAACGGGCCACGTCGTCCAGCAGCCCCGCGGTGATCTCCTCGATCCGGGGCCGCAGCGCCTCCACCCGCCGCGCGGTGAAGGCGGCCGACACGAGCCGGCGCAGCCGCGTGTGGTCGGGCGGATCGGCCGACAGCATGTGCCGGCTGACCGCGGGCAGCCCGACCACCGGGTACTGCTTGGAGAGCCGGGGATCGCTGAGCGCCCGCTTGGCGTCCTCGTAGCGGGTCACCAGCCAGGCCCGGCTCCCGTTCGGAAGCGTCACCAGGTGCACCGGATCGGTCCGCCGCAGCGCCGCGTAGAACGGATGCGGATCGGCGTGGAACGCCGGGTCGCCGAGATCGAGCTGAGCATCCTGCGTCATGAGATCCCCTCCACGCCATCCATGGCCGTGAATGAGCCTACCGGCTGAGCCGGAGCCTTCCGGCCCGATCGCGGCGGGCGATCGGGCCGGGAATCGCTCAGATCTCGCCCCAGCGGGCCGACTCGCCGGCCGGGGAGCGGTGCTGCGGGACGTTCCACGGGTTGTCGTCGCGCAGCGGCTCGGGAAGCAGCTCCGGTGGGCAGTCCTGGTAGGTGACCGGTCGCAGGAAGCGGTCGATCGCCGCGGTGCCGACCGAGGTGGTGGTGGGGTTGGTGGTGGCCGGCCAGGGGCCGCCGTGCTGCTGGGCGGGGGTCACCGCGACACCGGTGGGCCAGCCGTTGAACAGCAGCCGGCCCGACCGGTCGCTCAGCACGGCGACCAGGTCGCGCAGCCAGGGCGACGCTTCACCGGCGCCGATGTGGACACCGGCCGCGAGGGAGCCCTCGACCAGGTCGGCCAGCCGGGCGGCGAGCGCGCTGTCCGGGTCGTAGCGCACGACCAGCGACAGCGGCCCGAAAGCCTCGTCCAGCAAGGTGTCCCGATGCGCAAGCAGCGTCTCCAGGTCCGTTTCGACCAGCGTCGGCGAGGCGTCCAGCCCGTCCACGTCACCGGCCACGACGACGGTGACACCGGGCGTCCCGAGCACCTCGTCCCGCCGCCGGCCGTAGCCGTCGGCGATTCCCGCGTGCAGCAGCCGGTGCGGCCCAGCAGCCTCGAACGCCCCGGCCGCCAGACCGGCGAAGTCGCTGGAGAGCGAGGCCGAGGGGGAGGTGGGATCCGAGGCGGTGGGTGAGGCGGGCGCCGAGGCGGTGGGTGAGGCGGGGGGCGGGACGGGGGCCGGGACGAAGAGCAGGCCGGGCTTGGTGCAGAGCTGCCCGGCGGAGGCGGTGACGCTGGTGGCGAAGCCGGCGGCGATCTGCCCGGCCCGCTCGGCGAGAGCGGCCGGGGTCACCACGACCGGGTTGATGCTGCCCAGCTCGCCGTAGAACGGGATCGGATGCTCCCGCTCGGCCGCGATGCGGGCCAGCGCGCGGCCCCCGGCCACCGACCCGGTGAACGACGCCGCGGTGATGCGCGGGTCGCGCAGCGCGGCCACCCCCTCCTCCTGCCCGTGGATCACGGTCAGGGCGTCGGCCGGCAGCCCGGCCGACGCGAGGGCGGCCCGGGCGATCTCGGCCGTACGGTCGGAGAGCTTCGGGTGACCGGGGTGCGCCTTGACCACGACCGGGCAGCCCGCGGCCAGGGCCGATGCCGTGTCCCCGCCGAGCACCGAGAAGGCGAACGGGAAGTTGCTGGCCGCGAAGTTGAGCACGGGACCGAGCGGCACCCGGTAGCGGCGCAGGTCCGGGCGCGGCCCCAGGACGAAATCAGGGTCGGCGTCGTCGATGCGTACATCCAGGAACTCACCCGCCGCCGCGACCGAGGCGAAGAGCCGGAGTTGCACGGTGGTCCGTTTGAGCTCGCCGCGCAGCCGGCCCTCGGCCAGGCCCGTCTCGGCCTGCGCGACGGGGACGAGCTCGTCGGCCGCGGCGTCGAGCGCGTCCGCGACGGCGACCAGGGCCCGGGCCCGGTCGCGCGGGGAGAAGGCGTCGAAGCCGGACGAGGCGGCGGCGCCGATTGCGTCAGTCATGGGAACCTCAGAACGCGAAGCCGGTGGGATAGGGGTCGGACGGGTCGAGCATGTACTGGCCGATGCCGGTGACCCAGGCCCGCCCGGTGATGGCCGGGATGACCGCGGGGCGGCCGTCGACGGTGGTCTCGCCGATCAGGCGGCCGGTGAAGCGGCTGCCGATGAACGACTCGTTGACGAAATCCTGCCCGAGCGCCAGCTCGCCGCGCGCCCACAGCTCGGCCATCCGGGCCGACGTGCCCGTGCCGCAGGGGGAGCGGTCGAACCAGCCGGGGTAGATGGCCATGGCGTGCCGGGAGTGCTGGGCGGTGGAACCGGGCGCGATGAACTCTACGTGGTGGCAGTGGTCGACCCCGGCGATCGACGGGTGCCGGGGCGGGTCCTGTTCGTTGATGGCGCTCATGATGGCCAGCCCGGCGTCGAGGATGTCGCGCTGACGGGCCCGGTCGAACGGCAGCCCGACCGCCGTCAGGTCGACCATCGCGTAGAAGTTGCCGCCGAAGGCCAGGCTGTACGGCACGGTGCCGAGCCCGGGCACGTCGATGCTCACGTCGAGCCGGTCGCAGTAGGCCGGCACGTTCTCCAGCGTCACCGCGTCCGCGTGCCCGTCGCTCACCTGGACGTTGGCCACGACCAGCCCGGCCGGGGTGTCGAGCCGGATCGTGGTGACCGGCTCGGTGACCGGCACCATGCCCGTCTCGACCAGCACCGTGGCCACGCCGATGGTGCCGTGCCCGCACATCGGCAGGCAGCCGGACACCTCGATGTAGACGACGCCGAAGTCGGCGTCGGGCCGGGTCGGTGGCTGCAGGATCGCGCCGCTCATGGCCGCGTGCCCGCGCGGCTCGTTCATCAGCAGCTGCCGGAGGCCGTCCATGTGCTCGATGAAGTGCAGCCGGCGCTCGTTCATGGTGGCGCCCGGGATGGTGCCGACGCCGCCGGTGACGACCCGCGTCGGCATGCCCTCGGTGTGCGAGTCGACCGCGGTGAACAGCCTGGACGACCGCATGTCAGACCGCCAGGCCCGCGACGGCCTCGACCGCCCGCTTGGTCTCGGCCTCGATCTGGGCGCGGTGCTCCGGGGTGAGCGCGCCGCGCGGCGGGCGGCACGGGCCGCCGTACCGGCCGACGATGTCCATGCTCAGCTTGATGGCCTGGACGAACTCGGTGCGCGAGTCCCAGCGGAACAGCGCGACGAGCTTCTCGTAGAGCGCGCGGGCCTCGGCCACCTGGCCGTCGAGCATCAGGTCGTAGATGCGCACCGACTCGGCCGGGAAGACGTTGGGGAAGCCGGCGAACCAGCCCACCGCGCCGTCGACCATGAGCTCGAAGAGCACGTCGTCGGCCCCGGCGACCACGTCGATGTCGCACTTCTCGCGGATCTCGAAGAGCCGCCGCACGTCGCCGCTGAACTCCTTGACCGCCTTGACCTGCGGGATCTGCGCGATCTCGGCGACCAGCGAGGGGACCAGGTCGACCTTGGTGTCGTACGGGTTGTTGTAGATCATCATCGGCAGGCCGGCCTCGGCGATGTGCGTGTAGTGCTCGACCACCTGGGTCTGGCTCGCGCGGTACATGGTCGGGGGCAGCGCCAGCACGCCGTCGGCGCCGTCCTCGGCCGCCAGCTCGGCCCAGTGCTTGGCCTGGTGCCAGCCCGGCCCGTGCACGCCGGCCACGACCACGCCGCGCCCGCCGACGGCCTCGACCGCGACCTGGACCACCTGGCGGCGCTCGGCGTCGGTCAGCGACGAGTACTCGCCGAGCGAGCCGTTGGGCCCGACTCCGTGGCAGCCGTTGCTGATCAGCCAGTCGCAGTGCTCGGCGAACTTGTCGTAGTCGACCGCGAGCCCGGCCGGGGCCGAGGGGTCCTCGCGGTAGGGGAGGGCGGTGGCGACGATGACGCCGCGCAGGGTCTCGGTCATGGGGTGTCTCCTTCCGGGCGGGCCAGTTCACCGAGGCGAACCAGCCCGGCGAGGGGGCGGGTGGCGGTGCGGCCCGGGTCGAGCAGGCCGCCGGTCGTACGGTCGAGAAGGTCTTCGACGCTGCGCCCGCAGACCCGGCCCTGGCAGATGCCGAGCCCGGCCCGGGTGCTCAGTTTCAGCGAGCGCAGCCCGCGCGAGCCGGTGGCCGTGGCGACGTCCCGCAGCTCGCCGGCGGTCACCTCTTCGCAGCGGCAGATCAGGGTGTCGTCGGCCGGCCAGGTCGTCCAGCCCGGGCGGATGCCGTGCCCGGCGCTCAGGCGGGCGGCGAAGCGCTGGTACGTCAGGACTTCACGGCGCTGGGCGGCGGTCGGGGTGCCCCCGGCGGCCACCGTGCCCGCGAGCGCGCCCTCGGCCAGCGCGAGGTCGGCGCCGCCGATGCCGGTGATCTCGCCGGCCGCGAGGACGCCGGGGATGCTCGTGCGGCAGTTGCTGTCGACGACGACGGCACCGTCCGGCCCGGTCTGACAGCCGGCGGCCACGGCCAGCTCGGCGCGGGGAACGAAGCCGTGGCTGACGCAGACGGCGTCCACGGCGACCTTTTCTTCGGTTCCGGGGACGGGGGCCCACTGCGCATCGAGGCGGGCGACGGTCACCGCATCGACCCGGTCGTCGCCGTGGGCGGCGATCACGCCGGTCGCCACGCGGTACGGGATGCGGTGCCGGGCGAGGTCCCGGACGTAACCGGCGAGCTCGCCGGCTTTGTGCGTGGCCCCGAGGAGCTGGAGAGGGTGGGCCGTCCAGGCGCGGCCGAGCCGGCCCCAGCCGCCGGCCTCCAGCACCCCGGCCACCCGGGCGCCCGTGCGGACCAGGCTGGACGCGACCGGCAGCAGGAACGGCCCCGCGCCGGCCACCAGCACGCGCCGGCCGACCGCCACCCGCTCGGCCTTGGCCAGGGCCTGGGCGGCGCCCGCGGTGAAGACCCCGGGCAGGTCCCAGCCGGGGAAGGGCAGGGTCCGCTCGTACGCCCCGGTGGCCAGGATCAGCGCGCCGGGATCGAAGGTGCGGCGGACGCGGCCGGCGCCGTCGGCCGGGCCGATGAGAACGTGGACGGTGGGCGGCCGGTCGTCGTGGCGCTCGGCCAGCCAGACCTGGGCCCCGGTCACGATCTCGACGCCGGTCAGCTCCCGGCGCAGGGCGGTGAACCGCTCCCAGCCGTGGTGCAGCACCTGCTCGCGGGCGGCCGGCTGCCGGTCGGGGAGATGACGCCAGTACTGCCCGCCGGTCTGCTCGGCCGCGTCGAGCACGACGACCCGGGCGCCGGCGCGGCGGGCGGCCACGGCGGCGGCCAGACCGGCCGGCCCGGCCCCGATGATCAGGACCTCAGTCATGGGTGGTCACCTCGTCTCCGTCGGCGGCGCGGCGCTGGCACGCCCGTACGTCCCGCAGGCCGTTGACCGTGACCAGGCAGTCGAAGCAGACGCCGATGCCGCAGAAGACGCCCCGGGGGCGGCCCTGCCGGGCGGTGGTGCGCCAGCTCGAACGGCCCGCGGCCATCAGCACGCCGGCAATGGTCTGCCCGGCCACCCCCGTCAGGGGAACGCCGTCGACCACGATCGCGACCTCGGCCGCGGCACCCGGCTCGACGGGGTCGTCGGCGGGGCTGATGCGGGAGGGTCCGGTCGCCGTCATGCCAGTAGTATGTCACACACTACTGAGCAGATGCGAGGCCAGAGTGGGCCGTTCCACGGCGAACGGCGAGGCCGGCACCCGCGTCGGGCGCCCCAGCAACAGGTCGGCGAGCAGCTCGGCGGTCGCGGCCGACAGCACGATGCCCGCGCCCTCGTGACCGGTCGCGTGCCACAGCCCGGAAAGGCGCGGGTCCGCCCCGATCACCGGCAGGTGGTCCGGAACGTACGGCCGGAAGCCCCCATAGGCCCGCATGACCGCCACGTCGGCCAGGAACGGAAAGAGCACCATCGCCTTCGCGGCCAGCGCGGACAGCACCCGGGCCTCGATCCGCCCGTCGAACCCGCGCCGCTCCCGCGAGGAGCCGATCAGCACGGTGCCCGAGGCCGTCGACTCGACCACGCTTGACGTCTGCAGGGCGGCGTCGCTCGACCCGACCGCGCCCACATAATCGGCGTCGTACACCTTATGGCGGATGCGCTGCGGCATGCGGGTGGTGACCAGGATCGTGCCGCGCCGCGGCCGCACCGGCAGGGCCACCCCCAGGCGGGACGCCACCTCGCCGGACCACGGCCCGGCGGCGACCACGACATGGTCTGCGTGCAGGTCGCCGGCAGTCGTGCGAACCCCGGTGAGCCGGTCACCCGCACGCAGGGCGGAAAGCACCTCCACGCCCTGCCGTACGACCGCACCTCGCCGGCGAGCGGCGGCGAGCAGGGCCTCGGTGGCGATCGCGGGCTGCACCTGCGCGTCCTGCGGGTAGTGGACGGCGGCCGTGTAGTCGCGGGTCAGATCGGGCTCCAGCTCGTGCGGGTCGACCTCGTCGGCGATCACCCCCGCGCCGCGCTGACCGGCCGCGAAGGCGCGCAGCCGCTCGGCCCCCGCAGCGGTGGTGGCGACGACCAGGCCGCCCTTGGCCTCGTACTCGATGCTGGGGAAGCCCGGCACCTCGTCCTTCATCGACTCCCACAGGGTCAGCGAGCGCTGGGCCAGCACCAGCTCGTCGCCCGGGCCCTTGTCGGAGACCAGCAGGTTGCCCTCGCCCGCGGCCGACGTGCCGCCCGCCGACGCGGCCCGGTCGAGCACGGTCACCGCGACGCCCGCGCCGGCCAGCTCGCGGGCCACCGCGGCGCCGACGATGCCCGCGCCGACGACGACCACCCTCATCGCGAGCCCTCGGGACGCCCGCTCCACCAGCCGGTGACGTGGCCGATGTGCACCCGCATCAGGCCCTCGGCGGCGGCCCCCTCGCCGGCCACCAGCAGGTCGAGCAGCGTGTGGTGCTCGGCCGAGGATCGGGCCAGCTCGGAGGTGCCGAGCATGGTGGTCAAGCCGACCAGCCGGGTCTGCTGCCGCAGGTCGCCGACCAGGGTGACCAGCCGGTCGTTGCCGGTCAGGCCGAGCAGGCGCAGGTGGAAGGCGGTGTCGGCGATCAGGTAGGTCTGCAGGTCGGAGGCGGCCGCGCTGGTCACGATGTCCTCGGCCTCGGCCCGGAGCTGGACCAGCGCGTCGCCGTCGAGCTTGCCCGCGAGCAGCCGCATGGGTGGCGCCTCGAGCCACTGGCGGATCTGCACGATCTGCTCGAGCTCCTGCTCGCTGACCTCGGTGACCCGGAAGCCCTTGTTGCGGGCGATCTCCACGAAGCCGCGTTTCTCCAGGTTGAGCAGCGCCTCCCGCACGGGGGTGGCGGAGACGTCGAAGCGCGCGGCCAGCGTGGGCGCGGTCAGCATGGTGCCCGGTGGGAACTCGCCGGAGACGATGGCGGCCGACACCGCCTCCTCCACGGACTGGCGGTAGCTGCCGGCTGTGCGCAGCGGTCCGATCGTCATGCCGTTGCCCTCCCTCAGTGGTGTGTGACATAGTACAGGCCATGTTCAGCGCGGACCAGGTGCACTCGCTCGGATTTCCCGAGGCCGTCAAGGCCCTGCGAGCCGCTCTCGCCGCCGGCCTCGACCCCGAGCACGAGCCGCCGCGCATGCCTTTTGACACCGGCAACGGCGAGATCCTCGTGATGCCGTCCGCCGACGGCAAGACCGCCGGCGTCAAGCTCGTCTCCATCGCCCCCGGCAACCCCGCACGCGGCCTGCCCCGCATCCACGGTGTCTACGTGCTTTTCGACGCCGAGACGCTCGTGCCGCGCGCGGTCCTCGACGGCGCTGCGCTCACCGCTCTGCGTACCCCCGCGGTCTCGGCCCTGGGCGTCGGCCTGGTCGCTCCGCCGACCGCCCGCCACTTGGTCGTCTTCGGCACGGGCCCGCAGGCCCGCGGTCACGTCGAGGCGCTGCGGGCAATCCGACCCATCGAGGCGGTACGGGTCGTCGGCCGCGACCCGGCCCGCACGGCCGCGTTCGCCGACAGCCTCGGCGCGGAGGTCGCTGATGTCTCCGCGGTCGACGGCGCCGACCTGGTCGTCTGCTGCACCACGGCCCGTGAGCCGCTCTTCCCCGGCACGTTGCTCGGCCCGGAGGCGGTCGTGGTCGCGGTCGGCTCACACGAACCCGGCGCCCGCGAGGTCGACGCCGAGACTGTGAAGCGGTGCGGCGTGCTGGTGGAGTCGCGCGCCAGCGCCCTGCGCGAGGCCGGCGACGTCATCCAGGCCCTCGACGCCGGCGCGATCACGGCCGACGCGCTGGTCACCTTGGCCGACCTGATCCGGGGTTCGTCCCCCGCCCGGCCCAGGCTGATCAAAACTGTGGGGATGGGCTGGGAGGACCTAGTGATCGCCACCGCTGTCGTGGAGGCCGCCGCATGAGACTGTCCGCTCTCGTGCTGCCGGACCGGCACCCCACCAGCACCTTCCTGGCCGAAGTGAGCGAGGCCGAGCAGTTCGGCGTGCACACCGTCTGGACGTACGACCATCTGACCTGGCCCCTGCTGGCCGGCAACCCCTGGTACGGCTGCGTTCCGCTGCTCGCCGCCGCGGCCGTGACGACCGATCGCGTACGTCTCGGCTGCCAGGTCGCCACGCCCAACTACCGCCACCCGGTGCCGTTCGCCAAGGAGCTCATGACCCTCGACCAGCTCAGCGGCGGCCGCATCGACGTCGGCCTGGGCGCCGGCGCCGAGGGCCCCGACGCGCAGGTCCTCGGCGACCCGCCCCGCACCCCGCGCGAGCGCATGGACCGCTTCGCCGAATGGATCGGCCTGCTCGACACGCTGCTGCGCGAGCCGGTCACCACGGTCCACGGCGAGCGCTACTCGGCCGTCGACGCCCACCAGCTGCCCGGCTGCGTGCAGACCCCGCGCATGCCCTTCACCGTGGCCGGCACCGGCCCGCGCTCGCTCAAGCTGGCCGCCCGCCACGGCCGGTCCTGGATCACCTACGGCCCGTACGGCCCGGCCGTCGAACCCGGCGAATGGTTCGCCGCCCTGGAGAAGCAGACACGGCAGCTGGACGCCGCCCTGGCCGAAGGCCAGTCGATGACCCGCATCGCTCAGTTCGCCGTCACGGTGACGTGGCCCTTCGAGAGCAAGGACCGCTACCAGGACACCGCCGGCCGGCTCCGCGCCCTGGGCTTCGACGAGATCAGCATCCACTGGCCCCGCCCCGACGGCCTGGGCGTGCCTCGCGCGGCCCTGGACTTCATCGCCGAGGCTCACGGCTTGTAAGGGACCTCAACGCCCGGTCGAGCGTGCTGAAGACGGTGTCCGAGCCGCCCTCCCAGGCGGGGACGGGGTCGGGCTGGCCGGGACGGGCGGGCCAGCCGTCCAGGCGGTCGGCGACCATCAGGTCGACCGTGCCGAGACGAAGCTGAGCGTGGATCAGCTTGCCGTCGGGCGTGGGGGTTCGGGCCTCGGCGGCCTCAGCGACACCAGCGGGCGGTCCGGACGGGCTGCGAGTCTACGAGTGCAGGTGGTGGTGGCTCTACCTCTGATCGGCGGTCTTGCACCATCGAGAGGCGTTCCCGGAATCCGTACGGTCGATGTCAGTGATCGAGGGAGGGACGTCGTTGCTGGATCATCTGATGCCGCTGGTCTCCTCGCCGTGGCTCTACCTGGTCGTCTTCGCGCTGGTGGCGATCGACGGGTTCTTCCCGGCGACACCGTCCGAGGCCGTCGTGATCAGTTTGGGGGCGCTCTCGGCGACCGGTGAGCCGAACCTTGTCGCGCTCGCCGTCGCGGCGGTGGCCGGCGGGATGGCCGGGGACCGGATCGCCTATGGGCTGGGCCGCCGGGCTGGGCGCTGGGTTCGGGGCCGCAAATTGGTCAAGGCCAAGGACAAGGCTGAGCGGACGCTCGAGCGTTACGGCGGGGCGGCCGTCCTGATCGCCCGGTTCCTGCCGTACGGGCGGACGGCCAGCGCCCTGACGTCCGGTTCGATATCGATGCCGGCGGCGCGGTTCCGGTTCTTCTCCGCGGTGGCGAGCGCGGCCTGGGCGGCGTACGTCATCGGTCTGGGCCGCCTGGGCGGCGCTGCCTTCGCCGATTCGCCACTGCTGGGCGCGGTGCTCGGCTGCGTGCTGGGCCTGAGCGTGGGCGGGGTGACCGCGCTGGTGGGCAGGAAACGAGCGGAGAGACGGCGCGCCGAGCGACCAGCCAGTCGGGAGCTGGTGAAGGCCGGCGGGCGCCGGACTTGAGAAGCCGGCGCCCGCGTGCTCAGGAGACGATCGCGCCGGCCTGGATGACCGTGCGGTTGGCGGGGCCGGCCCAGAGGACCGACGAGTCGTCGAACGGGTTGCCGTCGATGACCAGGAGGTCGGCCACCGCTCCGGGAGCGACCCGGCCCAGGTCGTCGCGGCCGATCAGCTCCGCGTTGACCGAGGTGGCCGACCTCAGCGCCAGCAACGGGCCGTCCACCTCGACCTGGAGGCGCAGGCCCTGGAGCTGCTCCTCCTCCAGAACGCCCATCAGGTCGGTGCCGAAACCCACCTGGACGCCGGCCGCGCGGGCCAGCTCGACGGCTTTACGGCCGGCCTCCAGGACTTCGCGGTTCTTCTGCTGGGAGATCGGAGCCATGCCGAGAGCGTCGCCACGGCGGTCCATGGCGTCGTAAGCGGCCAGGGTGGGCACCAGGAAAGCGCCCTTGGCCGCCATCAGCGTGGCCGTGTCGGCGTCGAGCAGGTTGCCGTGTTCGATGGTGCGGACACCGTTCTCCACCGCGTGGCGGATGGCCTCGGGGGAGTAGGCGTGGGCGGCCACATAGCTGCCCCGCCGGGCGGCCTCCGACGTCACCGCCTGGATCTCCTCGGGGGAATACTGCGGGATGCGGATCGGGTCGGTCAGCGACACCACCCCACCCGACGCCATGATCTTGATGGCGTGCGCGCCGCGGCGCAGCCGGTCGCGGACCGCCACGCGCAACGGGTCCACGCCGTCGACCACCTCGACCGTGTGGGCGCCGCAGCCGCAGACGTCCGAGTCGGCCGCCCGTACGTCGCCGTGGCCGCCGGTCTGACTCAGCGCGGCCCCGGTCCACAGGTAGCGCGGCGACGGGATCAGCCCCTCCTTGATGGCCCGGTCCAGCCCCGCGTCGCCGCCCGACGGGTCGCGCACGGTGGTGAAGCCGCGCGCGAGGGCCCCGGCCAGCCGCTTCGCGGCGGCCAGCGCGATGTAACTCAGCGGCCGCGACTCCAGCTGCAGCATATTGAGGTCGATGCCGTACGCATGGCAGTGCGCATCGATGAGCCCGGGCAGCACGGTCCTCCCGCGCGCGTCGAGCACCCGGTCGGCCCCGCGCGGCGCCCCGTCGCCGACAGCCGTGATCCGGCCGTCGGCGACGTGCACCGCACCCTCGACGAGGTCGCCGCTGACCCCGTCGAAGATGGTCGCGTTGATGATGGACAGGCTCACGCCGGCACCCGGAGCCGGGCGGTGGCGTCCTGATCGACCTCGAACGTCACCGGGTCGACCACGACGCCGTACGAGTCGCGGGCGGCGGAAGCCGAGACGAAGCCGTTGCGGACGTCGGCGGCCACTCGCGCAGGGTCGCGGTCGAACGGGTTGCCGTAACCGCCCCCGCCGCCAGTGTTGTTGACCAGCACGTCGCCGGTGTCGAGCTGGTTGTAGCTGCCCCCGGTCACCGTCTCGCGGTCCGTTCCGGGGTTGAGCACGATGTGGTTGTTGTCGCCCTCGCGCCCGCCCTCGATGGGCCACGGCTTGGTCTTCGTCTTGTAGACGATGCAGATGCCGGTGGACGGCGCCGTGAAGCGGTAGGACCGCCCCACCCCGACGCCGCCGCGGTGCTTGCCCGCGCCGCCGGTGTCGGGGCGGTAGCCGTACGACTCGATGAACATCGGCGATTTGGTCTCGAGCACCTCGACCGGGTTGTTGCGGCAGCCGGGCTCGGACAGGTGCATGATGCCGTCCGCGCCGTCGCCGCCCGCGTGGCCGCCGAAGCCGACGGCCTCGTTGGTCGCCTCGAGCCAGGCCTCGCCGTTGCGCGGGTTCACGCCCAGCCCCATCATCGAGCAGACGTCGCCGCCCGAGCAGGCCGGCACGAGGTCGGGCATGCCCTGGGCGAGCGCCTTGAGCACCACTTCGCCGCCGAGCAGGCCGGTCCACAGGGTGAAGGTCGGCATGGGCGGTACGGCGTGCATCACCGACCCGGGTTCCGTGACGACCCGCAGCGGCCGGAAGTTGCCGGCCACGACCGGGGTGTCGGGGGTGGTCAGCGATTTGAAGATGAGCGAGCAGAACGCCTCGGTCTGCCCGACCGGCAGGTTGATCGGGCCGCGGACGTCCTTCTCGCTGCCGGTCCAGTCGACGATCATCTCGTCGTCGGTGACGGTCACCGTCACGTTCATCTTGATCAGGCGGTCCAGGTCGACGCCGTCCTGGTCGACGAAGTCGTACGCCGTCCAGGTGCCCTTGGGCAGCTTGGCCAGGGCCAGCCGGGCCAGCTTCTCGCCGTGGTCGTTGATCGCCTCCATCGCCTCGGTCAGGACGTCCGCGCCGTACTTGGCGGCGATCTCCTGCGTGCGGCGGACACCGCTGACGCAGGCCGACACCTGGGCCTGCAGGTCGCCGATGGTGCGCTCGGGCATGCGGCTGTTGAACCGGACCACATTGAAGACGTCCTCGTTGGCCACGCCTTCGCGGTAGAGCTTGGCCGCCGCGAAGAAGATGCCCTCCTGGTACATGTCGGTCGAGTCGAGGACGTACCCGGCGTCCTTCTGCTTGAGGTCCAGCACGTGGATGCGGCAGGAGGTGTAGCCGATGAGCTCGCCGTCGCTGTGGACCGGGGCGAAGACCAGCGGGTCCAGGGTGTGCGCGGAGGACCAGTACGGATAGTTGAGCAGGAAGACGTCGCCGGGCAGCATCTTGTCGGCGCCGAGGAACTCGACCGCCCGCTTGATGCCGTGGTCGTTGCCGCGGGTGAACACGGCGATGCCGGGCGCGTCGGCCACCACGTCGCCGTTCGCGTCGTGGATCCCGATGCCGTAGTCGTGGATCTCGTAGACGACCGTGTTGTAGGCCGTCCGGCACAGGTTGCGGGCCATCTCCTCGGCCGCGGCCAGCAGGCCGTGCCGGATGACCTCGATGGTGATCGAGTCGATCATGAGTCCGCCTTCGAAACAGTGATGACCAGTTCCCCGTGGGTTCCGACGCGCAGGTGGTCGCCGCTGTGGATCACGGTCGTTGCGGTGTGCTCGTGGATGACCGCCGGCCCGGCGATCTCGTCACCGGCCAGCAGCGCCTCGCGGGTGTAGAGCGCGTACGGCACGGCGGGCTGCGACTCGGAGACGTACACGTCGCGCGTGCCCTCCGCCTCCAGCGACCCGGACGCGCGCGAGCCGAGCTGAGAGAGGACCGGCTTGTCGACCTGCCCGGTGGCCCGCAGCCGGAGCGTGGTGACCTCGATCGGGTCGTCCATGACGTGCCCGTACTGCCGCTCGTGGAGCTCGGTGAACTCCCGCTCGACGACGGCCGCGATGCCCTCGCCGTCCACCGGGACGGGCACGGTGACCGTGTGCTCCTGGCCGGCGTAGCGCACGTCCACGCTGCGGGTCAGCACCTGGGCCTCCGGGGCGAAACCGTCGGCGGCCAGGGCGGCCGCGGCTTCCACGCCCATCTCGGCGTACGAGCCCTCGACGTCGGGCGAGTCGAGCCCGGCCAGCGGCGTGATGGCCGTCCGGGAGAAGTCGTGCTGGACGTCGGCGAACAGCATGCCGAAGGCCGAGAACGCACCCTGCCCGGGCGGCACGATCACGGTCGGGATGCCGAGCTCGTGCGCGACGTCGATCGCCACCAGCCCGCCGCCCCCGCCGAACGACAACAGCGCGAAGTCCTTCGGGTTCTGCCCGACCTCCACCGTGATGGCCCGGACGGCGCCCATGATCTTCGTGGTCGAGATCCGGATGATGCCCCGCGCCAGGCCCAGCGGCGTCATGTCCAGCTTGTCGGCCAGGGGAGTGAGCGCCCCGAGCGCGGCCGGAAGATCCAGCGTCAGCCGGCCGCCGAGCGCCGCCGTGGTGCCCATGTAACCCACGGCCAGGGCCGCGTCGGTGAAGGTGGGCTGGGTGCCGCCCTTGCCGTACGAGGCCGGGCCCGGATCCGCCCCCGCGCTCTGCGGCCCGACCTGCAGCGCCCCGGCGCCGTCGAGCCAGGCGATGGACCCGCCGCCGGCGCCGATGGTGTGGATGTAGAGCGACGGCGTGTTGATCGGCAGGTTCTCGAACTCGGCGCCCTGGTGCAGCACCGGCGCCCCGTCGACCACCAGCGACGCGTCCAGGCTGGTGCCGCCCATGTCGATCGTGATCAGGTTGGGCTCGCCGATCAGCCGGCCGAACTCGGTGGCGCCGATGACGCCGCCGGCCGGACCGGAAAGGATCAGGCTGACGGGTTGCTCGCGGGCCGCGCTGGCGGTCATCGCGCCGCCGCCCGAGCGGGTCATCAGGAAGCGCCCCTCGAAGCCGCCGGCCGCGAGCTCGCCCTCCAGGCGGGTGAGATAGCGGCGGACGATCGGCTTGACGTACGCGTCGAGGACCGCCGTGCTCGTCCGCTCGTACTCCCGGTATTCCCGCGAGAGCTCGTGCGACAGAGTCACGACCACGTCCGGCGCGACCTCGGCCAGGATCTCGCGCATCCGCGCTTCGTGGGCCGGGTTGGCGTACGAGTGCAGGAAGGCCACCGCCACCGAGTCGTACCCCCGCGAGGCGATCTCGGCTGCGACGGAACGAGCCGCCTCTTCGTCGAGCGGCTGGTGCACCGAGCCGTCGAACAGGCTGCGCTCGGGCACCTCGAACGTGTCGTACCGCTCGAGCAGGGCCGGCGGCGGCCGGTAGGTGATGTCGTAGTTGGTGCGCCGGTCGGTCCGCCCGAGCAGGTAGACGTCGCGGAACCCGGCCGTGCCGATCACCGCGGTGCGGGCGCCGGTGCGGGTCAGCAGCGCGTTGAGCCCGAGCGTGGTCCCGTGGGTGAACATGGCGACCTCGCCCATCGGCGCCCGCGTCGTGCCGAACGCGTCGAGCACGCCGGCGGTCGGCTGGGACGGGGTCGTGGGCACCTTGCCGAACCGGATCTCCCCGGTGGCCGGCGTCAGCTCCACGACGTCGGTGAACGTGCCCCCGACGTCGATGGCCACGCGGCTGGTGCTGGTCATGGTGTTCGCCTTTCGCCAAAGCGCATGCGGCGGCCAGGAGGGCCGGGAAGAAGGCATGCGGACAGGAGACGGCTGTGTGGAAAGCCGGAGGACGTCGCCGGTTGGCGCGGCGAGGAACCGAACGTTTCACGGGCTTATTTGCCGTGTCAATCGTGAACGACGGGGCCGCCGGTTCCCGGAAAAGCACAGGAACGGGTGCCTGCACAGCGCACGGCCGCGCCGGTGTGCTCGGCGCACATCCGTGGCGGAACGGCCACCGTCAGCATTTGCCAACTCCTGAACCCATGAGCACCGGGAGGCCCCGTGTTCCGCAGCGTTCTCACTCTCAGGGCGGCAGCCGGCAAGGCCGCCGACCTCGAAACCTTCTACGCGGACCACCGGGTCCTGGAGAGGGCCCGGACGTTCCCCGGGTGCCGAGCCGCCGAATTGTTGCGATCCGTCGACCCCGGCGCCGCGACCCACATCGTCACCGCCGATTGGGACACCGCCGCCGACTACGGCAACTGGGTCGTCGACCCGTGGCGGGCCTCTTTGTCCGAGGGGCTCACCGCACTTCTGGACATCCGGGAAGACGAGCCGCTCGTTGGCGGAGTTTTCGAGCTCGTCGAGCCCTCTTCGCAAACAGAGGAGCACCAGTGATAAAAGCCGCCCGTTTCGTCGGAGCCGCCGGTCTCGCCGCCGCGGTCCTGCTCGCCGGCTGCAGCAAGCCGGACACGTCGACCGCCGGCAGCGCCGCCACGGCCGCGCCGGCCGACAAGAAGCTCAGCATCGGCTTCTTCGGTTTCGCCAAGGCGAACTCCTTCGCGCAGGCCACCTGGGCCGGCATCCAGGAGTACGCCGCGGCCAACAACGCCGAGGCGACCTTCCTCGACTCGAACTTCGACGGCCCGACGCAGGTGAACCAGCTGCAGGACGCCGTCACCTCCAAGCGCTACGACGTCATCATCGTCCAGGCCAACGACGGCACCGCGATGGTCAACCCGGTCAAGCAGGCGGTCGCGGCCGGCATCCCCACGGTCGTCGAGTTCACCCCGGTCGGCGGCAAGTACGACACGGCCGACCCGCAGATCCCGGGCACGATCAACATCATCGACCCGCCCACGGTCAACGGCGACGGCCTGGCCAAGCTCGGCAACGAGGCGTGCAAGACGGTCGCCGCGGGCGCCTGCAAGGTCGCGTACTTCCAGGGCTTCGCGAACTACCCGCTGGACACGGCCCGTACGGACGCCGCCGTGAAGGCCCTCAAGGCCGGCGGCGCGTCGGAGGTCATCTCCAACTTCGTCGGCGGCTACACGCCCGACAGCGGCCGCACGGCGATGCAGAACCTGCTGCAGGCCCACCCGGACGTCAACGTGGTGATCGGCTCCTCGCAGGCGCTCGAGGGCGCGACCCCGCTCGCGGCCGGCAAGAAGATCACCTTCGTCGGCAACGGCGGCTCGACGCAGGCCTACGACTACGTCAACAAGGGCACCTGGTACGGCGTCTACTCCGTGCCGGAGAAGAAGTCGGGGGCCAAGGCGGCCGAGCTCGGCCTGGCCAAGGCCCGCGGGCAGAGCGCGCCCGAGTCGACCGTGGTCTGCACGACCCTGACCACGTTCAACTGCCTCGGCACCAAGACCACCCTCGAGGGCCAGAAGGCGGACTACTCCGACTGACCGGCGTCGGCGGCCCCGGGCGACCGGGGCCGCCTGTGAGGAGCCAAGCCAATGAGCACGAACATCAGCCGGGCCCCCGCCATCGACGTGCGGGGCATCGGCAAGAGCTACAGCGGCGTGTCCGTGCTGCGCGGCATCGACCTGCACATCGCCCCGGGCGAGGTGCACGGCCTGGTCGGGGAGAACGGCGCCGGCAAGAGCACCCTGCTCAAGATCCTGGGCGGGGCGATCCGGGCCGACGAGGGCACCATCAGCTTCGACGGCGAGCAGGTCAGCATCGCCAGCCCACGCGACTCGATCGCCCACGGCGTCAGCCTCATCTCGCAGGAGGGCGCGCTCGTGCCGGCGCTGTCCGTGCTCGACAACGTGTTCCTGGCCCAGTGGTCGCAGCGCGGCAGCTGGATCCAGGCCCGTCGGGACAAGAAGCGGCTGGCCGAGCTGATCGAGCTGACCGGTTTCACGGTCGACCCGGACGCGCGGGTCGACCGGCTCCCGATCGGCGTCCAGCAGCAGGTGGAGATCCTGCGCTCGCTGGCCCGCGGGGCCCGGGTGCTCGCCCTGGACGAGCCGACCGCGGTGCTCAGCGAGCATGAGAAACAGAACCTGCTCGGGCTCATCCGGCGACTCGCGGCGGGCGGCACCACGGTCATCCTCATCTCGCACTTCCTGGACGAGGTGCTGTCCGTGGCGGACCGGATCACCGTGCTCCGGGACGGCAATCTCGTGCGTACCGGCGCGGCCTCGGAAACATCGCCGCGTGACCTCGTCGCCCAGATGGTGGGCCGCGAGATCGATGTCCTCTACCCCGACCCCGACCCGGTCCCGGACGGCGCGCCCGTCGTGCTCAGCGCCCGCGGCCTGCGCCGCGGCCTGGTCCAGGGGGTCGACCTGGAGGTGCGGGCGGGGGAGATCCTCGGCATCGCCGGGCTGGTCGGCAGCGGGCGTACCGAGACCTTGCGGTTGCTCTTCGGGGCCGACAAGGCTCTCTCGGGCGTCGTGGAGGTCGACGGCGCGGCTTTGAAGAAGGGCACCCCGAGGCACGCGATGGCGGCCGGGGTGGCGATGGTGCCCGAGTCGCGCAAGGAGCAGGGCCTGGTCATGGTCCGCTCGGTGGCCGAGAACGTGGCCCTGTCCTCGCTGCCGGGCCGCCGCGTCGGCCCGTTCGTCCAGAGGAAGAGCGAGAGCGCGGCGGTCGGCGAGATCTCCAAGACGGTGGACATCCGGGCCGCGAACCCGGGGGCTCCCATCGAGACGCTCTCCGGCGGCAACCAGCAGAAGGCGCTGTTCGCCAAGTGGCTGCTGCGCGGGCCCAAAGTGCTGCTCATCGACGAGCCCACCCGCGGCGTGGACGTCGCCGCCAAGACCCAGATCCACCACCTCATCACCGACCTGGCCCGTGACGGCATGGCCGTCGTCTGCGTCTCGTCGGAGATCGAGGAGCTGCTCGCGCTCTCGCACCGGGTCCTCGTGCTGCGGCACGGCCGGCCGGTGGGGGAGTTCCCGCGCGGCACCACCCCCGAGACAGTCATCTCAGCCGCGTTCGGCGATCAGGAGGTATCCGCGTGAGCGTCGACTTGTCCCCCCAGGCGGCCACCGCGCCGCCGGCCGCGGCGAACGCGTCGTCGCTGGCCTTCCGGCTGCGCGACTACGGCATCGTGGCCGCGTTCGTGGTCATCGTCATCGCGCTGTCACTCAGCACCGACACGTTCCTGACCAGCGCCAATCTTGTCAACCTGCTGGATCAGACGGCCGTGCTGGGCCTGCTCGCGGTCGGCGCCACGGTCTGCATCATCAGCGGCGTCTTCGACCTGACGGCCAGCGCCACGCTGGCCCTGTCGGCCATCATCGGCGTGCAGATCGTCAAGGTCACCAACGTGTACGTCGGGTTCGCGGGCGCGGTCGCGGCCGGCGCCCTGCTCGGTTTCATCACCGGCATGGTGGTCACCCGCAGCGGCGTCAACTCGTTCGTCGGCACGCTGGCCACCAGCCTCGTCTACCGCGGCCTGGCCGTGATGGTCACCGGCGGGGCCATCGTCTACCCCCTCGCCACCCAGGCCGAGGACTTCGGCATGCTGACCTGGCCGTCGCTGTTCAGCCTGACCTCGGCGACTATCGTCTTCGTGGTGGTGGTCGTGGTCATCGGCCTGATCGTGGCCCGCACGACCTTCGGCCGCCGGCTGTACGCGGTGGGCGGCAACGCCGAGGCGGCCAGGCTCTCCGGCATCCGGGTCGGCTCGATCCACGTCTCCGCGTTCGTGATCAGCGGCATCTGCTCGGCCCTGGCCGGGCTGATCCTGGCCTCCCGGGCCGGCTCGGCCCAGTCGACCATGGCCACCGGCATGGAACTGACCGCCATCGCGGCCGCCGTCGTGGGCGGCACCAGCATCCTCGGCGGCGAGGGCGCGGTCTGGCGCGGCATCGTCGGCGCCCTGCTGCTGACCCTGATCGGCAACGGCTTCAACCTGCTCGGCTGGGACACGATCTACCAGCAGGTGCTGCAGGGACTGCTGATCCTGTTCGCCGTGACCATGGACCGCTGGCTGCGGAAACGCACAAGATAGCGGACTAGGCTGTCGCAATGTCGGCACCAACCATCGGGGTCAGCCTGCGGCCCGAACGGGCGTACGCGGCGGTGGTGCACGGCGCCACGGTCGTCGGAGTCGAGCCGGTCGCGCCGGCCCGCACCGACGCCGACGGGGTCATCGCGGCCGCGGTGGCGGCGGCCCGCCGGGCCGAGCCGGGCGGGGCCGACGCCGTGACCGTGGACATCGCGCCGGTGCTGCTCGACGCGCTGCTGCGCCCGGACAGCGAGATCCCGCCGGTGGCGGTGGTGCGGGTCGTGCCGCGCGCCGCCACCGACCCGGTCCTGGCCCGCTCACCCGCCGAGGCGGTGGAGCGCCGGGTGGCCGCCCGCTGGACCGTCGGCGGCGGCCACGACCTGCTCGGCAACGAGCTGCTCCCGCTCGACCGGGCCGCGCTGGCCACCTTCACCGCGTCCCTGGCCGAGACCGGCATCCGGCACGTGGCCGTGGTCGCGGCCGGCTCCCAGGCCAAGCCCGCGCACGAGCGTGAGGTGGCGGATGCCGTCCAAGCCGCGGTGCCCGGCGCTCGCATCTCCGTGGCCAGCGACTACGGCGGCCAGGGCCTGACCGCGCGGGAGGCCACGGTGATCCTCGACTGCGCGCTGACCGCGCTCACCGAGCGGCTGCTCGACCGCTGCGAGCGCACCCTGGCCCGGCTGCCCGGAGACGTACGCCTGCGCGTCGCCCGCGGCGACGGCGGCTACAGCACCCCCTCCCGCATCCGGGTCACCCCCGTCATGGCCTTCGGCGCCACCGACGCCCTCGAGCTGTGCGGCGCCGCCCACCGCGCCGGCCTGGACGACTGCCGGGTGCTGCTGCGCCGCGACGACCGGGACGTGGCCGGCGAGGTCCGGCACCGGCTGGCCGTGGTCCGCCTGGCCGAACAGCCCCTGCTCGGCACCGAGCTGGTGGTCCCGACGGCCGCGCTCACCCCGCAGCCCCGCGAGAGCTCCCGCGGCGCCGACGTGCCGCTGGTCATCGCCCAGGACCCGGAACTGCTGGCCTGCGTCGGCGCGGCCATCGCCCGCCCCGCGTCGTGGCTGGACGAGGTCGCCTTCATCGAATCGGCGGACGAGCTCGAAAGCGTCCGCCGCGACGTCGAGGAGCGCGCCACCGCCATGGTCATGGCCAACGGCGCCGCCCCCGGCACCACCCACATCGCCGAGATCTCCACCGTGGCTGTCCCCTACAGCCCTTCCGGCACCGTCCGCATCCGCGTCCGCGTGGCCGGCGCCCCCGACGACGCGTTGGCCGCCGGATGATCGCCCCCACCGAGCAGACCCCCACGGCCGCCCATGCCGCCGCAGAAACCGTTGGTGCCACTAACGTCTGCTCCGCCAGCGCCAGCGCCAGCGCCAGCGCCAGCGCCAGCGCCAGCCCGGCCAGCGCCAGCCCGGCCAGTGCCGGCCCTGCCAGCGCCAGTGCGGGCTCTGCCAGCGCCAGTGCGGGCTCTGCCAGCGCCAGTGCGGGCTCTGCCAGCGCCAGCGCCAATGCCGGTCTCGCCAGCGCCAGCGCCAATGCCGGTCTCGCCAGCGCCGGCTTCGCCAGTGCCGGCCTCGCCAGCGCCATCGGCAGGCCCACGAACGTTAGTGACCCTAACGGCGGACGTGTGGGCGGGGAATTCGCCGGTGCGAGCCTCGCGAACGGAAGACGCGCGAGCGGTTGTTCCGTGATGGTTGGGCTCGTAAACGTTAGTGGGACTAACGTTGGCTTTGCGCGGGCTGGCTCGGCGGGCGGCGGTCATGCTGGTGGCTGCTCTGTGTGGGGTGGCTCTGTGCGGGGTGGCTCAGGGGGCGGCGCGGCATGAGCGGGGGTGCCGGCTACCTCGGTGCGATGGCGTCGATCGGGGCCGAGGACGTGCCCGCGCTCTACGAGGGGGCCAAGTTCTACTCGCCGGCAGTGGGGGACGCGGGGCGGTCTTCGGTCACGTCTTGGCTGGCGGGGTTGTTGGAGCGGAACGGGCCGGTGCCGCTGATGCGGGTCGAGTCGGTGGCGCCGGATACGCCTTGTGTGTCGGTGTGCGTGCTCGGGTCGGGGTCGGCGATGGCTGACCTGCCGCCCGCGGGGGATGAGTTCGTGCTGGCTGTGCGGCAGATCGAGCGGCTGCAGAACGTGCGGTTCGGTGCGGTCTATCCGCTGGCTGCGGCCACCATCTCTGCGCTCGTCCCGGTGGTGACGGCGGCTCAGCTCGGGGTGCCGCTGCTGGACGCGGACGGGATGGGGCGGACGTTCGCGCTGATCCACCACACTGCCATGCATCTGGCCGGGGTGTCGCCGACGCCGCTGGTCGCGGTCGGGCCGACGGGGGAGAGCGTGCTCGTCGAGGTGCTGTCCGGGCCGCGGGCCGACCGGATGCTGCGGGCCAACGTCGACACGGTCGGTGGGTGGGCGGCGCTGGCCGCGTACCCGGTCGATGCCGGCACCCTGCGCCGAGCCGCCCTGCCCGGGACGATGTCGCGGATCACCAACGTGGGGCGGGTGCTGCTGGGGACGACCGACCCGGAAGAGCTGGTCACCCGGCTCGGCGCGATCACCGGCTGCAAGCGGATCGCGCGGGGGCGGATCGCCGAGCTCGAGCATCTGAGCCGGCAGAACGACGTGACCATCCCGGCCCACCCTTCCAGCCTGGTCGTCGAGGAGACCGGCGGGCTCGGCCGGCAGCTGCGCATCGAGCTGCGCAGCGAGATCGTCGCTGTCTTCGCCGACGGGGCGCTGATCGCGGGTGCGCCCGATCTGATGTGCCTGCTCGACGTCACCCGGGGGGCGCTGGCCACGCTGGACAGCCTGGAGCCGGGCGACCTGATCGACGTGCTGGTCACCCCGGCCGACGCGGTCTGGTACTCACCGGAGGGAATGGAGATGGTCGGCCTGGCCTCACACGGAATCCCGCTCGAACACCCGAGGCGCCGATGAGGGCGCGGCCGTCGACCCTGCCGATCACCCTCGGCGAGCTGGCTCGGGTGCGACCGTTGGCGGGGGCCGAGCTGCATCTGGCCGATCCGGCTCGGGCGGTTGAGCAAGTTGTGCTGGCCGAGACGTTCGAGCGGCTGCGGCACTGCCTGCCGCACGAGCTGGTCGTGTTGCATGACGAGGCGGCGACCGGTGGGTGGTCGCTCGCCGCGGCGCTGCACCTGGCGTGGGAGCGCAACCTGTCGGCGGTTGTCGTCTCGCGGGCGGTGGCCGGGGCCTCCAGCGCAGCGCTGGCCGAGCGGCTGGCCATGTCGCTGGTCGTCATCGACGAGGATCCGGTCGAGGTGGCGCTGCAGCTGGCCGGGCAGGTCAGCGCGCCCGCCGCGGCGCGGGCCCAGCGGCAGGCGCGGGTGGCCGAGCAGCTGGCCGAGCAGACCGGCATCCGCGGGGTGGTGGGCGTGCTCAACCGGGAGCTGCAGGGCGTGCCGGTGGCCCTGGTCGTGGGTGACGTCGTGGTGGCCGGGCAGGCGGCGGCGCTGACCGAAAAGGGTCAGGTCCGTCCGATCGAGGTCGAGGTGCACGGGTCGGCGGCCAAGATGGTCGCGGCGGTGCCCGTGCCGGGGCCGGCGGCGGTCGACCAGGTCGCGTCGCTGTTGCGGCTGGCCCGGCCGTCGCTGCAGGCCGCTTGGGCCCGGAGCCGGCTCGACGCGGCCGCTCGGGCCTCCCACGAGCAGGCGGCGTTCGAGCTGCTGCGCCGGCTCGGCAGTGGCGAGGCGCCCAGCTGGACGGCCGAGCTGGGCTGGCAGGTCGGGCTGCACAACCGGGCGGTCTGGCTCGCGCCCGTACATCCCGAGGGGGAGCCGTCGGACGAGGTCACCTATCTGATCCGGGCGTCCTGGCAGCGCGGGCACAGCACCTGGCCGCTGATCGCCGAGGGCGACGGCTGGATCTCCTGGCACAGCGCGGGCGACCCGGACGACCTGACCGCGTTGCGCCGGGCGCTGACCGGCTTCCGCGACTCCGCCGTGGCCCACCGGCTCGTGCTCGGGGTCGGGCGGGCCCACGAGGGCGTGGACGGGCTGATGCGCTCGGTGGCCGAGGCCCGGCTGGCCGCGCACGTGGCCCGCGAGGCCGGGACCGGCTCGGTGCAGTGGTTCGACCAGGTCGGCGCGGCGGCCGCGCTGGCCTGGCTGCCCACCACCGAGATCGCCCAGGTGGCCGACCTGACCCTGGCCGAGCTGATGGCGGCCAAGGACCGGGCCCCGCTGGTGCAGACCGTGCTGGCCGTGCTCGACGCCGGCGGGTCGCTGAGCCAGGCCTCGAAGCAGCTGGGCGTGCACCGCAACACGGTGCTGGCCCGGCTCGCGCGGGCCCGGCAACTCGGCCTGACCTACGACGAGCCGGGCCAGCGCCTGGCCCTGCACGTGCTCTGTTACTCGCTCACGAATCTGTGGAGCGAATCCCGTAGCGGGAGCGAGCCGTCTCCGCCGTGATGTTGCGGTCGAGCACGTCGGCGCGGACGTCGTCGGCCGACCGCTCGACCGGGTCGCCGTAGCCACCACCGCCGCCGGTGGCGCAGCGTACGACGTCGCCCTTCTTGATCTTCATGCCGTTGATCTTCAGGATGCGCTGCTCGTCCTCGCGGCCCGGGTTGACGATGACCTCGGGGCCGACCGCGTCCTCGCCGCCGAACAGGCCCCAGGCGGGCTGCCGGGAGCGCTCGAACCACAGCGACACCGACATGTCGGTCTGCGCCTCGTACTCGCGGACGACGCCGTTGCCGCCGCGCCACTTGCCCGAGCCGCCCGAGTCGGGACGGATGCGGTACTCGGTGATCCGCCACGGGTAGCGGGTCTCGTGCACCTCGATCGGGATGTCCTTGAGCGAGCCGTTCACGTTGTTGATCAGCGCGCTCTCGCCGTCGGAGCCGTTCCACGCGCCCCAGCCGCCGACCGTGGCCTCCAGGCTGACGAAGTCGCGGCTCACCCGCGGGTCGGTGCCCGAGCTCAGGATGATCATCGAGTCGCCGTGGCTGGCCCCGGCCACCTGGTCGGGCAGCGCGGGCGCCAGGGCCCGGGCCACCATGTCGATCAGCAGGCCGAGGTGGGAGAAGTACCACTGGCAGGCGGCGGGGGAGCGGGCGCCGAGGACGGACCCCTCGCGGACCTGGGTGGTCATCGACCGGAACGAGCCGCCGTTGCCCGGCAGATCCGGGCTGACCAACAGCTTGTAGCCGACCCGGAGGGCCGAGACGGCCTGCGAGACGCCGCAGTTGACCGGGCCCACGGTCTGGTCGGCCGACTCCGTCACGTCGAAGTCGATCTGTTCGCCGGCCACCGTGATGCGCAGCCGGATCGGGATCGGCGTGTCGAGGTCGACGCCGTCGTTGTCGAGCACGCCCTCGGCCGTGTAGACGCCGTCCGGGATCTTGGCGATGACCGCGCGTTCGAGCAGCTCGGTCTGGTGGAAGATCTCGTCGCGGGCGGCCTCGAGCGTGGTCAGCCCGAAACGCCGTACGATCTCCTGCAGTCGCCGCTCGCCCATCTGGATGCAGGCCATCATCGCGTGCATGTCACCCGTGGTGGGGTACGGGAAGCGCACGTTGGTGGCGATCGTGTCGATGACCGCGCGTTCCTCCGTACCGCCGGAGACCAGCTTCTGCGGGCCCAGCCGTAGCCCCTCCTGGAAGATGGAGATCGAGTCCATCGAGCCGCCCGGGTCCTTGGAGCCGACGTCGATCCAGTGGGCCCGGCTGGCCGTGAAGCCGACGAGGGTCTCGTCGACGAAGACGGGACCGAAAATGGTCACGTCGTTGAGGTGCGTGCCGCCGAGGTAGCTGTCGTTGAGGATCCACACGTCGCCCGGCTGCCACACCTCGCGGCCGAAGCGCTCCTCGGTGGCCAGGGTGCACGTCTCCAGGTTGCCCAGGAAGATCGGCAGGCCGGCCGACTGGCCCAGCACCTGGTGGTTCGCGTCGAGCAGGGCGACCACGCAGTCGCCGCACTCGTAGATGATCGGGGTGTACGCCGAGCGGATCAGCGTGGCGTTCATGTCATCGGCGGCCGCGTTGAGCGCGTTCCGGATGATCTCGACGGTTACCGGATCGATGGTCACGCTGTCTCCTGCCTGATCGCGAGCTTCTCCTGCTTGATCACGAGCGAGCCTCCTGCTTGATCACGAGCGAGCCGATGTCGTCCACGCTGACGGCGTAGCCGGGCGGGACGACGGTGGTGGCGGTGTCCTCCACGACGACCGCCGGGCCCTGGAAGGTGTGGCCCACGAACAGGTCGTCCCGGCGGGCGACGATGGTGTCCTTCTGCTCCCCGTCGAAGACGACCGTCTTGATCTCGTGCGGGAACTCCGCCTGGTCGGCGGCGGGCCACTTCTGCGGCTCGGGCCTTCCCAGATCACCGAAGGCGGCCGTACGCAACGCGACGAACTCGATCGGGGCGCCGAGGTTGGCGTGCCCGTAACGGGACTTGTGCAGGTCGGCGAAGCGCTGCGCGACGTTGGCCAGGAAGTCCTCGTCGTTCGGCTCGTCGGCGCCGGCCAGCGGGACGGTGAGGGTGTATTCCTGTGCGGCGTAGCGGATGTCGACCGCGTGGGTTGCGCTGCGCTTCTCCTCGTTGACGCCCTCGTTGCCGAGCGTGGCGAGGCCGTCGTTCTCCATCCGGGTCAGTTGCGCTGACATATCGGTTTTATCTAGATCCTGGTCGAGGTAGAAGTACGGCTCGGTCCAGTCCTGCCGGATGCGCGTCTGCAGCATGCCCCAAGCCGAGAAGGCGCCCGGGAAACGCGGCACGATCGTCTCGGCGATGCCCAGCTCGCGGGCCAGGAAGACGGCGTGCATCGGGCCGGCCCCGCCAAAGGCGACCAGCGCCGACTCGCGCGGCTCGATGCCCCGGGAGACCGTGATGGTCCGGATCGCCTGGGCCATCTTCGAGTTGGCGACATCGCAGATGCCCTCGGCCATGGCCTGGGTGGTCATCCCGAAGATCTCGGCCAGCCCGTCGACGGCCGTCTCGGCCGCCTTCGTGTCGAGCGTCATCTGGCCGCCGGCGAAACCCTGCGGGTCGATGCGGCCCAGCACCAGGTTGGCGTCGGTCACCGTCGGTTCCGTACCGCCGCGGCCGTAACAAGCCGGACCGGGCCGCGCGCCGGCGGAGCGGGGCCCGACCCGTAGGCCACCCGCCTCGGCCCACGCGACCGAGCCGCCGCCCGCGCCCACCGTGTGGATGTTGACCACGCTCATCAGCATCGGCAGACCCTCGAGCTGAGCCTCGGCCGACACATCGGGCTCGCCGTCGACGATCAGGGACACGTCGAAGCTCGTACCGCCCATGTCCACGCCGATCAGGTGCGGACGGCCGGTCTGCCGGGACAGCTCGGCCCCCGCGATCGCGCCGCCGACCGGGCCGGACAGCAGCGTCTGCAGCGGCCGGCGGCGGGCCGAGTCGGCGGTCAGGATGCCGCCCGACGACTGCATGACGTGCAGCGGCACCCGCAGGCCCTTTGTTTCGAGCCGCCCCTCCAGGTCGAGCAGATAGCGGCGGACGATCGGGCCGGTGTACGCCTCGACGACCGCCGACGACGTGCGCTCGTACTCCCGCCACTCCTTCGCGGCCTCGTGCGAGACCGAGACGGTGACGTCGTCACCCAGCTCCTCGTGCAGGATCTCCCGGGCCCGCAGCTCGTGCGCCGGGTTCTTGTAGCTGAACAGGAACGCGATGGCGACGGCGCCCTTGACGTGCTTGGCCGCCTCCCGCACCGCGTCCTCGTCCAGCGGCGTCAGCTCGGTGCCGTCGGCCGCGATGCGCCCGCCGATGCCGATCACGTCACGCCGGGGCACCAGCGGCTCCGGTTTGCGGTAGTGCAGGTCGTAGAGCCGGGTCCGCGGGCCGCGGGCGATGTGGTAACTGTCCTCGACACCCGCGGTTCCCAGCAGCAGCACCGGCACACCGCGGCGCTCCAGGAACGCGTTGAGGCCCTGGGTCGTGCCGTGCACCAGGAAGTCGATGCCGGACGGCTCGTCCACCACCGCGTCCAGGCCGGCCAGCACGCCCTCGCTGAGATTGCCCGGGGTGGTCGACGCCTTGGTGGCCGCGAACGTCCCGCTCTCCTGGTCGTACGTCACGACATCGGTGAACGTGCCACCGATGTCCATCGCTACTCGATACCGCCCCATCTGCTCTCCCTCGATCGGTCCTCGCAAGCTAGGGGCGGGTGGGGCGGGAGAAGTGTGCGCGGGGCCTAGCCCCGGCGCGTCATTGAGTGCGGCGCGCACGATCCGCGTCCCGGGCGGGCCCCCAGACTGCGGCCATGCCTGTCTTCGCTTCGCGTGACCGCCGATCGGAAATCGACGCGGCCATCAATGCCGTGGCCACCTCGGGCGCCGCCGGCGACGCGGTCCGCCTGGCCCAGCTCCTGACCAGCGCCCCGGCCAACGTGCTGACCCCGGCCGCCGCCGCTTCCTGGGCGTCGTCGCTGCCCGGGCTGACCGTCACCGTCCTCGACGCCGCGGAATTCGGCGCCCTGTCGGCCGTCGGCGGTGGCTCGGTCAACGCGCCGCAGATGGTGCGGCTCGACTACCTCGGCGGCTCTCCCGGCATCGCTCTCGTCGGCAAGGGCATCACCTTCGACAGCGGCGGACTCTCGCTGAAGTCGCCGGCCGCCATGCAGTCGATGCGGATGGACGTGGCCGGGGCCGCCACCGTGCTGGCCGTCATGGCCGCCCTGCCCGCCGCCGGCTGCCCGGTGCCGGTCACCGCGGTCCTGCCGTTCGCCGAGAACCTGCCCGGCCCCGGCGCCGCCCGCCCCGGTGACGTGGTGACGGCCTGGAACGGCACCGAGATCCAGATCTTGGACACCGACTTCGAGGGCCGGGTCGTCCTGGCCGACGCCCTGGCCCTCGCGTCGTCGCTGTCCCCGTCGCTGCTGATCGACCTGGCCACGCTGACCTACCAGGCCGAGATCGCCCTCGGTCCGGAGATCGCCGCCGTCTTCGGCCGCGACGATGCTGCCGTCAACCGCTTCCTGGCCGCGGCGGGGCGCGCCGGCGAACCGATGTGGCGCCTGCCCTACGACGAACGCTACCTGGACCAGGTCCGGACCCCGTACGGCGTACGGAACCACCCGCTGCACGACTCCGGCCGGGCCATCACCGCCGCCCTGTTCCTCGGCGAATTCGTCCCGCCGTCGATCCCCTGGGTGCACGTCGACATGACCGGCCCGGCCTGGAAGGGCGACGCCTCCATCGACGGCGCCACCGGCTTCGGCGCCCGGACCCTGCTGGAGTTGGTGCTGGCCAGCACCGAATAGGCGCTTTGTCAACCGCACACCGACTGGGAGTGCCGGGGCGGCATGAGACGAGCGGCACGCCCCGTTCATCACGCGTTTCGTGGCCCGGCGGCCGGGATCGGAATAGCTTCACGGGGAGCAAGCAAAAAACCGACTGCGGGAGGCCACATGCCTTACATCACCACGAACGACGGTGTGGAGATCTTCTACAAGGACTGGGGCACGGGCCAGCCGATCGTCTTCAGCCACGGCTGGCCGCTGTCGTCCGACGACTGGGACGCGCAGCTGATGTTCTTCCTGGCCAAGGGTTACCGGGTCATCGCCCACGACCGCCGCGGCCACGGCCGTTCGACGCAGGTCGCCGACGGCCACGACATGGACCACTACGCGGACGACCTGGCCGCGCTGACCGCGCACCTCGACCTGCACGACGCCATCCACGTGGGCCACTCCACCGGCGGCGGCGAGGTGGCCCACTACATCGGCCGCCACGGCGAGTCCCGCGTCGCCAAGGCGGTGCTGATCAGCGCCGTACCGCCGATCATGGTCCAGACCGAGAACAACCCCGGCGGCCTCCCGAAGAGCGTCTTCGACGGCATCCAGGAGCAGGTGGCCACCAACCGCTCGGTCTTCTACCGCGACCTGCCGGCCACCGCGTTCTACGGCTTCAACCGCGACGGCGTCGAGCCGATCGAGGCCATCATCCAGAACTGGTGGCGCCAGGGCATGATGGGCGGCGCCAAGGCCCACTACGACGGCGTGGTCGCGTTCTCGCAGACCGACTTCACCGAGGACCTCAAGAAGATCACCGTCCCGGTGCTGGTCATGCACGGCGACGACGACCAGGTCGTGCCGTACGCCGACTCGGGCCCCCTTTCGGCCAAGCTGGTCCAGAACGGCACCCTCAAGACGTATGCCGGTTTCCCGCACGGCATGCCGACGACGCAGGCCGCGACCATCAACGCTGACCTCCTGGAGTTCATCCAGTCGTAGGCAGTCGCGCTTCCGGGGCCGCCAGGCATTTCTGGCGGCCCCGGACGTCATTCCGGCTCCGTGGCGGGCGTCGTCAAGCCGGCCGCGTGGGCCAGCAGGCCCGCCTGGGTGCGGTTGTCACAGCCGAGCTTCTCGAACAGGTGCGACACGTAGCCCTTCACCGTCGTCTCGGACAGGAACAGCCGGCGGGCGATCTCGGCGTTGGACAGGCCATCGCCGATGGCCGTCAGGACGTCGCGCTCCCGGTCGGTCAGCCCGGTGACGCGGGCCAGTGCCGCCTCCCGCTCCCCGTGGGCCGTCACCGACGCCGCCACCAGCCCGCTCTTGGCCACCGGCGACAGCACGGTGTGGCCCCGGGCCGCCACCCGGACCAGATCGAGCAACTCGGCCGGCGGCGTCGACTTCACCAGGTAGCCACCCGCGCCGGCCCGGAGCGCACGGATCACATAGCCATCGGCGTCGAACGTCGTCAGCACCAGCACGACGGGCGGCTCCGACAACGCCCGGATCCGCTCGGTGGCGGCGATCCCGTCCACGCCGGGCATCCGCAGATCCATGAGCACCAGGTCGGGCCGCTCCCGCACCGTGACCTCAACCGCCTCGGCCCCGTCCGAAGCAGTGCCCACCACGACGACATCGGGCGCGGCGGCGAGAATCGACGTGAGCAGCCGGCACACCATCGGCTCGTCGTCGACGATCAGGACCCGGATCGGCTTCACAGCAGCTCCCGCTCAGCCGTCGGCTCTCGCTCAGCCACCAGCTCCCGCTCAGCCGTCGGCCCCCGCTCAGCCGGCTGCTTCCTGTCGGCCGCCGCGGAGGCGGGCAGCACTGTCTCGAGGCGGAAGCCGCCGGTGCCGTCCGGGCCGGCGTCGAGCGTGCCGCCGATCGACTCCACCCGCTCCCTCAGCCCGGCCAGCCCGGCCCCGTTGCCACGGGCGGAGTTCGACGAACGCCCGGCGCCGTTGTGGACGACTATGCGCACCCGCTCCGGGTCGAACTCCGCGGCGACCCGCACCGGCGCTCCGGCCGCATGCTTGCGGGCATTGGTCAGCGCCTCCCGCACCACCCGGTAGGCGGTCCGCCCGGTCACCCGCGACAAACCCGCCGGCTCGCCGGTCACGGCCAGCCCCACCCGCTGGCCGGCCTGCCGGGCCTCGTTGACCAGCTCGGCCAGCGGCGGCAGCGGCGTCTCGTCGAGCGGTGTCTCCGCGGACCGGCCCCCGCGCCGGAGCACGCCGACCAACTCGCGCAGCTCGTCGAGCGCCAGCGCGCCGTTGGCCCGCAGCTCCTCGGCCGCCACCCGGATGTCGTCGTCGGCCGCGGTCACCGACAACGCGCCCGCCTGCAAGGTCATCAGCGTGACCCGATGCGCGACGAGATCGTGCAGCTCGCCGGCCAGGCGGGCGCGTTCCCCGGCCCGCGCCTGCTCGGCCCGCCACCACTGCTCGCGCTCGGCCCGTTCGGCCCGTTCGTTCAGGAGCTGCAGCTTGCGCCGCCGGGCAGCCAGATAGAGCGCGACCAACGGGGCGACGGCGCTGTGCAACAGGCCGTTGACCACAAGGCTGACGGTCGGATCCCATGGTCGCACGCTGAGCAGAGTCAGCAGCCCGATGAGACCCCAGATCACGGCCGTCCACCGTGCTGACACGTTGCGCTCGGTCGTGTTCTCGACCACGACGGACAGGGCGATCGGAATCCACGCGCTGACCGAGAGCAGCGCCTCGGCCACGGCGGTCGGAGCGGCGAGCGCCACCGACGTCTGCACGATCGCGGACCCCACGATCACCACCGCGGTCGTCGTCGGCCGGCGCCGCCGCAGGAGGACCACGCCCGAGGTGAGCACCTGGATCGCGGTCACCACCCAGGCCCACGCCAGGGAATCAGCCGCCCCGGCGACCCGCACGGTGAGCACGCCGCCGAGCGCCGCCGCCGCGACCAGCGCGGACAGCAGCACGCCGTCGATCAGCACGTCACGCCGCTTCATGGGCCCGACGCTACCGGGCCCGGCCGGGCGGGGGACCCTACCAAAGTAGGGGTTCGCCCCCTACCTTCTCCTCTGCCGCCGACCGCCCGCGCCCGGGCTGAATGGAGCCGACGACAACGAACGGAGAAGACCATGAGGAACGTGACGAGGCGCGGATTCCTGGGTGCCGCCGCCGGTGCGGCCGCGCTGACCGCGGCGCCGGCGGCCGCCGGCCCGGGCCGCACGCCCCCTCGCGGGATCACCACTTTCGTGATGGTGACCGGGGCCAACGGCTCGGCCAGCGGCGACGCCGAGCTCACCCTGCGCGGCCACCGTACGGTCGGTGTCGAGCTGCCCGGGCACGGGGCCGCCGCCGGCCAGTTCCGCCGCTCCTACCAGGCCCCGCAGAACCTGACCGCCCTGGCCACCGAGCCCTCACCGATGGCCGGCATCACCCTCGACGACTACGTGGCGGCCACGGTGGCGGTGGTCCGCCGGGCGGCCCGGTTCGGCCCGGTCATCCTGTGGGGCGGCAGCATGGGCGGCGCCACGGTCAGCCGGGTCGCCAACGAGGTGCCCACGCTGATCAGCCGGTTGGTCTACAGCTCCGCCTTCTGCTGTGTCGACCTGCCGACCATGGGTCATTACCTGCAGACCCCCGAGGCCGCCGGCACCCTGATCCTCGAGCTGGGCGGCGCCTCCCTGGCCGACCCGGCGGTGATCGGCGCGACCCGCACCAACTTCCGCACCAACGACAAGGCCGTCCTGGCGAAGATGAAACGGGCCCTGTGCGCCGACGCCACCGACGCCGAGTTCATGACGATCCTCAACGCCTCCCACCCCGACGAGTCGGCGCAGATCCCGATCGCCGACGCCCGCGGCCACAAGGACACGTGGGGCACGATCCCGCGTACGTACATCCGGCACACCCGCGACCGGATGATCCCGTTGCCCCTGCAGAATCGTTTCATCGCCGAGGCCGACCGTCTGACACCCGACAACAAGTTCGACGTACGCTCGATCGCCACCTCCCACGCCGCCGACCAGGCCGGCTGGGCCGCCTCCGTCGAGATCCTCGACGACCTGGCCCGCCGCTGATCCCGGCCTGAGGCTCCTCGCGCTGCCACTCGTGACGGCGTCCCGCTATGTGGCCCGCAGATGCTGCGCGATGAACAGGGCGGCCCGGTCCAGGGCGAAGTCGGCCTCGTCGAGCCGGCCGATGAAGGACTGGAAGACGTGGGGCACGCCGGCGGTGACGTCGAGGGTCACGTCGACCTCGGCCTCGCGGGCCCGCTCGGCCAGCCGGACCGAGTCGTCCAGCAGCAGCTCGTTCGTGCCGACCTGGAGCAGAATCGGGGGGAAGCCGGTCAGGTCGGCGAGCACCGCGGGCGCCGCCAGCTCCTGATGTGGATCCTGCCCGCCGAGATACATCGCGCCCGTGTGAGCCATGCCTTCTTTGGTGAAGTACGGGTCGGTGCCCTGCTTGGTGTCCATCGACGCGCCGGACCGGGTGTGGTCGAGGCCGGGGGAGAACGCGACAAGCGCTCCCGGCAGCGGCAGGCCGGCGTTGCGGGCCGCGAGCGTGGTGGTGATCGTGAGGCCGCCGCCGGCCGAGTCGCCGGCGAACGCGATCGAGTCGGAGGCGGCGCCGTCGTCGAGCAGGGCGCGGTAAGCGGCGAGGCAGTCCTCGATGCCGGCCGGGAACGGGTGCTCGGGGGCGAGGCGGTAGTCGATGGAGATCGACCGCATGCCCGTGCGGTTGACCAGGCTCGCGGTGAGGCCCATCGCGGTCTCCGGCGAGCCGAGCGCGAACGAGCCGCCGTGGAAGTACAAGATCGTGCCGGGCCGGGTCACGCCGTCCTCCGGCTCGACCAGCACCGCCCGGCGACCGGCCAGCGTCAGCTCAGACGTACGCGCCGGTGGGACGGGGAACATCGCCATGAGCCGGACGAAGTCTTCCCGCATCTTCTCGACCGGCTGAGGTTCGGTGTCCTTGGGGCCCTTGCGCAGCATCGCGTCCAAGTCCGCTCGCTGTTGCCTACTCATGGTCGACGCCCTTCCGCAGCGTAAATTACATGCCGTGGAAGCCAATTTACCTGCCGCGGCATCTTCTTTGCCTGCGGAGTCGATCACACTCGCCGCAGTGTTCAGCCACCTCGTCCGCAGCGAGACGCGGCTCTACAACGGTCTGAACGACGTGCTGCGCCGGGAGCACGGCCTCGTAGCGTCGCAGTTCGAGTTCCTGAGATACCTGCGAGACCATCCTCGGTCACGGGTAGCGGACCTCGCGGAGTTTTACGCGATCGGCATCGGCGCGACCAGTAAGAGCGCGGGCCGGCTCGAGGACCGGGGATGGGTGCGGCGCGTACCGAATCCGGCCGACGGCCGTTCCCTGCTGCTCGAACTGACCCCGGCCGGCGCCGAACTCACCGAGGCCGCTGAGATCACGTTTCAGCGGTACCTGGTCCTGCGCATGGGCCGGAGCATCGATCCGGAGCAGCTGGAGGCGGTCGGCCGGACGCTCGGCCGTTTACGGGAAGACCTCGAACGCGACGGCGTCGGCATTCCCGTCGGCTGACCGACGGGAATGCCGGGACATCAGACGGTCCGGTCAGCAGACCTTGCGGAACTGGGCGCTCTGCACGTTCGCCTTGACCTGGCCCGATCCGGCCGTGCCGCTGTTGGACGCGTAGGCGAACAGCTTGACGTGCACCTCGGTGGGCGCGTCCAGGACGAGGAAGGTGGAGATCGCCAGCGTCGGGTCCTGGGTCAGGGTGTTGCTGTCCGACTTCGGGATCATCACGCCGCCCGCGGTGACGTTGTTGGTGAAGTCGGAGTTGATCGTCGCGCCCTTGACGACGGTCATCGTGCCGGTCAGGAAGACGCCGGAGGGCAGCCAGGTGTCGTTGTTGTTGAATCCGGTGAATCCGCCGATGACGCGGGCGTCGTAGGTGCCCGCCGGCAGGTTCACGCTGCCGAAGTCGGTGGCCCCGGCGCGGATGCTGCCGCCGACGTTGGTCAGCGTCTTGGTGCTGGGCTCGATCGTCGAGATCGTCGCGGTGCACGTCGGCGCCGGCGGGGTGGTCGTGGGCGTGGTGAACGACTGCAGCTGCAGGGTGAACCGCGTCCGGGCCGTGCTGCGGACGGTGAGCCGGCCCCGGCTGTCCAGCGCGACGTTGGCGGTGCCGGAGGCGTTCTGGCCCCGCCGGAAGCTGACGGTGGCGGGCCCGCTCGGCCGGTTGCTGCTGGAGACCGTCAGGCTGCCCGACGACGACGGGTTGACGCTGGTGATCTTGACGACCGCGGCGGTGGCGTTCGACGGCACCGCGGTACCCGAGAAGCTCCGGCCGGCGACCTGGATCGTCGCGGACTCACCGCTGCCCAGCCAATTGCCGGGAGGGGCGACGATGTACGGGTTCGAGGGCGTCGGCGTGGTGTCCGCGTTGGCGACGCCGACCGCGGCGACACCACCACCGGCGACGACGGCGACAACGGTGGCGGTGATGGCGAACCGCCTCGTCCTGACCCGCTTGGCCAGCGTGCTTGTGCTCTCGTTCATGGGGGGAATTCCTCTTCCGGTTCTCGCGCGGACCGGTCGGCTGACCGGCCGCTCTTCCCCTGCACAACGCCCGCGGCGCCCACCCGGACGCGCGCCGGCCGGTCGAAGTGGCTGAAACCGGACTTCGGGTGCGGGTGTGCCGCTACCGTGAGTGGCGGCGAAGGGAGCGTCGTGTGTCAACACCGCCATGGTCGTCCAAGCCGGTTGTGCTGGTCGTCGACGATGAGCCGGACATCCGCGAGACCATGACCTTGATGCTGCAGTCGCGCGGCTTCGACGTCGTGACCGCCGCGGGCCCGGACGAAGCGATGACGATCTGTCAGCAACGCGACGGCCGGATCGACGCGCTGGTGGCGGATCTGTCGTTGCCGGGTGACCTCAACGGCGACCTGGCTCGCCGGGTCACAGCGGCCTATCCGCACGTCAAGGTGCTTTTCGCCACCGGCGTGCCGCGCAACATCGCGCTGGCCACCGGCCTGGTCGACCCCGCTGCGCCTTACCTCCAGAAGCCGGTCGACGCCCACACGCTCGCTGCTTCTCTGCACGGTCTCCTGACTGCGCGGCCGGGGCCGTCGGGTAGGTCCTGAGCGCTCAACCTGGGCTTACGTGCCGGCCAGCATGAGGTAGGCGGCGGCGGTCCAGGTGTACGCGCGATCGCGCAGCCCCGCCCCGGTCTGCGCGTCGAAGTTCTCCGCGAAACCCGACTTCTCGCAGAGGGACAGGAAACGTCGCCGGACGGTGTCGGCGAGCTCGGTGAAACCGGCGCGGCGCAAACCGTCCTCGATGAGTACGGTCGACGGCGCCCAGATCGGTCCCCGCCAATAACCGTCGGCGGTGTAGAGCGGTGAGTCCGGCGACTCGGTGGCGAGCCCGTGCCCGGTCAGGTGGCGCTCGATGCCGGCGGCCAGTGCGGCGGCGACCTCGTCGGGCAGATCCTCACCGAGGACGATCGGCATGAGGTCGAGCAGGCTGGCGCTCGCGTGCACCCGCCCGGAGATCGCGGCCCGGGCCACGAACCGCGAGTCCTGCCACAGTTCGCTCACCAGGGCGTCACGGAGCGTACCGGCGGTCTCCCGCCAGTGCCGGGCGTCGTCGGCGCGTCCGAGGTCATCGGCGAGAACGGCCAGCTCCCGCAGCTGGAGCACCAGGAAGGCGGCCAGGTCGGCGGTCTCGACGACGCGGTCGCTGTCGAAGGTGGTGGCGTTGTCCCAGCCACTGTCGTTGCCGTGCTGATAATGCGGGAGGGCCCGGCCCGGCGCCCGGCGCTGCTCGAGCCAATACCGGGTCCAGGCGACGAGCCGGCCGTACGCCTCCTCGAGCTGCCCCTGCCCCAGCCGCAGCCGTTCGCGCAGCCGGCGGAGAGCCCAGCCGTGGATCGGCGGTTTGACGAAGTTGTAGAGCACCTCGGAATGGGTGACCGAATCCGGCAGCGCCCCGCCCTCGTCCTGATGGTCGAAGGGCAGTGCGTACTGGTGCCAGGCCAGGGCCGGATCACCGTCGGCCAGGGCGAGCGCGTTGAAGCAGTGATCCCAGCTCCAGATCTTGTCCATCCAGTGCTTGGACATCAGCACACCCGGGCGGGTCAGGAAACCCGCCGGGTCGACCGTGGCCGACCAGAGCACGTACGCCGCCGGCTCGGCCGCCGGGGTGCCGGCGCTGCGCCACGGCGCCACGGCGTCGAGGAAGGCAGCGAACTGACGAGCCGCCGCATCGGCCGTCTCGTCGAACGGCGGGGGAGCGGCCAACGGCGCCCGCCCGGTCGCGAACTCCTCGATCGCGATCTCCCAGGGCTCGTCGCCGGGAAAGGTGAGATGGCGGTCGCCGGCGCCGAGGAGCTCGACGCCGGCCGCCTCGACAGGAGGCCCGGCCAGCTGGGTGATCCGGTAGCGGCGCCCGGTCTCGTACGAGGTGAGCACGTGCGCGCCCGAGACCGGATCGCGGAAGAGGTAGCCGCCGCTGAACGGGGTCAGCGTGCCGGCGGTGACGGCGAGGCGCAGCCCGAGGCCGTCGCCCCGCACCCGGACGGTGTCCGCGCTCTGGAAGGCGAGCTCGATCCGCCCGGCGTCGTGCTGCCAGGTCAGCCGGGACGGCGTGGCGACGATCCGGGTCTCGGCGCGTTCCCCGGCCCGCCACGGCACGATCCGGAGCACGGCGTGCAGGCCGGTCTGGTGGGAGACGAGGTGCAGGTCGTCGGCGTACGTGTTCTCGGCGATGACCGGCGAGATGTCGAGCCAGGAACCGCGATACGAGAATGGGACCTCGTTGATGGAGGACATCGCTCCCGCCTTTCCGCCGAATCGCCGCCCGGGTTGACGCTACAGCGCCCTCTTCAGTCCGTGGTGGGGCTGACGCTGGTGGCGCCGGCGAGCGCCCAGGCCAGCCGGAGCCAATGCCAGTCGGGACAGATCTGCCTGTTCGAGAACGAGAACTTCACCGGCGGAATCTTCCGTATCTCCGGCGGATGCGACAGGGACCTCGGCGACAACTACTTCGACAACGGAACCCGGGTGGTCGACCGAGCCTCATCGGTCATCAACAACACCGGTTCGGCCGTCTTCATGTCCGAGTTTCCCGACCCCTACCGCTACACGGGATACGAACTAGGCGTCTCCGGCCACAGCTCGTTCTCCAGCCTGCGCAACGTCAAGGTGCTCAACTACCGCAACGGCAAGTTCGAGTACGTCAACCTGAACGACAACGCGTCCGCCCTCTGCTGAACGGTGCGGCCGCCGGTGCGCGCCACCGGCGGCCATACCGTAATTGCACCGATGGCAGCAGCTTGCGGCGCGGGCAGAGTGAGGTCACCGGGTGCGGGAAGGCCCGCATTCACAAGTGACCAGGGGGCTGTTCCGATGTCGATCCTCAAGAAACTCGGCCGGTTGGCGCCGGCCGTTGTGCTGGCCGTGTCATTGTTCGCGCCGGCGCCGGCGAGCGCCGCGTCGCCGCCGGTGAAGGCACACGCGAAACCGACAGTGGTGCTGGTGCACGGCGCGTGGGCGGATGCCTCCGGCTGGGACGGCGTGACCGCCCGGCTGCTCGACAAGGGCTACAGCGTGATCGCGCCGGCCAATCCGCTGCGCGGGGTCGCCGAGGACAGCGCCTACCTGAAGGACTTCCTGTCGACGATCAGCGGGCCGATCGTGCTGGTCGGCCACTCGTACGGCGGTGCGGTGATCACCAACGCGGCCACCGGCAACAAGAACGTCAAGTCGCTGGTCTACATCTCCGCCTACGCCACCGAGCGGGGTGAGACGATCGCCGAGGCCGGAGCGCTGGCCGGCGGCGACAACTCGCTGCTCGTCTCGCACCTCGTGCAACGTCCCTACCCGAACGACGCCGGGCAGGTCGACACCACCATCGACCCGGCGTGGTTCCCCCGGTTGTTCGCCGCGGACGCCCCGCTCAGCAAGACCAAACTGATGGCCACCCAGCAGCGAGGGCTGTCCACTGCGGCCTTCGCGGGCCGGACGGGCGTACCGGCTTGGAAGACCATCCCGGCGTACTTCCTGGTCGCCCTGGACGACCTGGCCATTCCGCCCGCCGCCGGAAAGGCCATGGCCGCCCGGGCCGCCAAGGGACGCACTGTGATGATCCACAGTTCGCACGCGGCGATGCTGGCTCACCCGGACGCGGTCACCAGCCTGATCCTGCGGGCCGCACGGTCCTGACCGGCATCAGCTTGATCCGCTACCGGCCGCGTTGGCCGCCCGGCGGTCGACCGCGGTCCGGGTGCCCCGGTTCAGCGGCACCGGGCGGCCCGCGGCGCCCAGCCCGAACGCCGGCATGTTCCCGTAGAACACCTCGAACGTGCCGTCACGGACGACGTACGTCTCGTGCCAGATCCCGACGTCGCCGCTGTCGCCGACGGCCTTGTTCCATCGCTTCCAGGCCGGCCGATGCGGCAGCCGCGCGTCCTTGGCGAACTCCTCGAGCTGCTCGACGCTGCGCCAGTACTGCACCAGGAGCGGGCCGCGGGGCCCCACCCAGGCGGTGAAGTGCAGCAGGCCGAGCTCCTTGCGCCGGATCAGCTCGCGGAGCATCGGCGCCATGGCCATCGAGACCGGCACCCACTTGTGCAGCTTCCACCACTTGTTGATCCGCATCCCGATGAGGAAGACCACGAAGTCGCCCTCCATCTCGGCGGTGGCGTAGCCCGGTACGACCTTGCTCATGAGCCCTCCCGGAGTGGATAGTTCTGCTATCCGCTAAGGATAGCTAAACTATCTGCTCCGAAGGGCGGTGATCGCAAGTGCGTATCGGCGAATTGAGCCGGCAGAGCGGTGTCCCCATCCCGACCATCAAGTACTACCTGCGGGAACGCCTCCTGGCCCCGGGCGCCGCGACCGCCGCCAACCAGGCCGACTACGGTGACGAGCACCTGCGCCGCCTCAAGCTGATCCGCGCCCTGATCGACGTCGGCGGCGTCTCGGTGGCCGGCGCCCGTGAGGTGATCGACGCCCTGAGCCGCGACGCCGACGACCCGATGTCCCAGCTCGGCCAGGCCCAGATCGCGATCTCGCCGCGGCACCACCCCGACCGCTCGACCCAGGAGTGGGCCGAGACCCGAGACCGCGTACTGCAGCTGATCAACGACCGCGGCTGGGCGATCCACCCGGAATCGCCGGCCGTGGACCAGGTGGCCGATGCGCTGGCCGCGCTGACCTCACTCCACGTCACCGAACTGCTCGACAACCTCGACCGCTACGCCGACGCGGCGGCAACCCTGGCCGCGCTGGACATCGAGGCCACACTGAACCGCCCGGCCGCGACCGACCGCCTGGAGCTGGTGGTGCTGGGCACCGTGCTGGGCGAGGCGCTGTTCGCGGCGTTGCGGATGCTGGCCCATCAGCATGAGAGCTACCAACAGCTGACCAGAGGGAAGACCCGGTCCCAGCCTCCGCCCGGCCGGCCGTGAGTGCCTTACGGAGTCGACCCGGGACGGGCCGGCTGCCCGTCCCGGGTCTCGTCCGTGCCGGCGCGTTCACCGTTGCAGTACGGGCTCCTGGTCGTCGGCGAGCGAGTGCCGCCCTGTCGGCGGCGTCTCCGCCGCCGGCCGGGACAGCCGGCCGGGCCACCAGATCCGGCGGCCGGTCAGCAGGGTGAGGGCGGGCACCAGCACCGACCGCACCAGCAGGGCGTCGAGCAGCACACCGAAGGCGACCAGGAACCCGAGCTCGACCAGCATCACCAGCGGAAGTGAGACGAGGACCGCGAACGTGGCCGCCAGGACCAGGCCGGCCGAGGTGATGACGCCGCCGGTGGCGGAGAGGGCTTTGAGAATGCCGTCTCTGGTGCCGAGGCGTACGGTCTCCTGCCGGGCCCGGTGGGTCAGGAAGATGTTGTAGTCGACGCCGAGCGCCACCAGGAACATGAAAGCCAGCAGCGGCACCGAGTAGTCGATGCCCTTGAACCCGAGGATCGTGTCGAAGACGAACACGCTGCCGCCGAAGGCCGCGGCGAACGAGACGATCACGGTGGCCATCAGGACCAGCGGGGCCGCGATGGCGCGCAGCAGCAGCCCGAGGATGATCAGGACGACGGCGAGCACCAGCGGGATCACCACCTTCTGGTCGCGCCTGGTGGTCACGTCAGTGTCGAGGTGCTCCGCGCTCGGCCCGCCGACGATCGCGTCCGCCCCGTTCACCGCGTGCACGGCGGTGCGTACGCGCCTGATCGTGTCGTACTCCGCTGTGGTGTCCGGCGCGTCCTTCGGGAACACGGAGATGTCGACCCAGCCCCCCTTGGTCTCACCCGTTTCGACCTGTGCCACGCCGGGGGTGTGCTTGACGACGTCAAGAACCTGCTTCTGGTGCGCCGCCCGCGTGAAGACCGTCATCGGCTGGCCCCCGAGCTCCGGGAAGTGCTCGCGCAGAACGGTGAAGCCGGTGACCGATTCCGGCGTGGACAGGAACTGGTCCTGCTCCCGCAGGATGCTGGTGTTGCCCGTCAGCCCGACGGTGAGCACGCCGAGGACTCCCAGCGAAGCGAGCGTCGCCACCCACCGGCGGCGGCTGATGGCGGCGCCGAGGCGTACCCACAGCCCTGGCTTCTGCTGCGCGGCCGTGCCGAAGCGTGGGATGGCCGGCCAGAAGATCCGCCGGCCGAGCACCACGAGCATCGCCGGGAACAGGGTCAGCATGGCCACCAGGGCGCACAGGATGCCGGCCGCACCGATCGGGCCCAGCCCGCGGGTTTCGTTCAGGTCCGCGGCGAGCAGGCAGAGCAGGCCGGCGATGACAGTGGCCGCAGATGCGACGATGGCCGGCGCCGCGCCGCGTAGGGCGTGGAACATCGCGACTCGGACGTTTTCGTGCTGGTGCAGTGCCTCCCGATATCGGGCGATGAGCAACAGCGCGTAGTCCGTGCCGACGCCGAACACCAGAATCGTCAACAGCGCCGAGTTCTGGCTGTTGATCACGAGGCCGAGGCCCTTGACGAGCAGGTAGACGGTCGCCATCGAGGTCAGCGCGGCCACACCCACCGCCACCAGCGGAACGAACCACAACACCGGGCTGCGGTAGGTGAGGATGAGCAGGATGGTGACGACGATGACGGTGGTCAGGAAGACCTGCACGTCGATGCCGTCGAAGACAGCGTCCATATCGGCGTCGATTCCGGCCGGGCCGGTCACGTCGAGGTCCAGGCCGGCGGGGCGGTCCTTCGCGGTGTCACGCATCGGGCCGATGAGGGCCGCCGGTTCGCCGTAGCTCGTGCTGACGTTGAGGGTGAACATCATCGCCTGGCCGTCGTTGGAGATCTGCGCCGGCGGGCCCTCGTCGTTCTCGCCGGCCGGCGGCGTCACCTTCGGCGGGTACCGCGTGGCCAAGGTGTTGTGATGACGCTCGACCGCCGCACGGTCGTCGGCGGTGACACCGCCGGCACGGTGGTACACGAAGACGAACGTGTTCTCCTCACCACCGGGAAGCTTGTCCTCCAGCGCCGCCACCTTGGTGGAGTCGGCACTGGCGGGCAGGGCGTCCACGGCGCTGTCTTTGGTCACCGAGCCCAGCTTCCCGCTCAGCGGCACCATGACCGCCGCCAGCGCCACCCACAAGCCGATCACCAGCCACGGTACCCACCGGCTGGCCAGCCGGCGGGGCGGCGTTTCCTTGGTCGGCGCTTCGTTGACTGCCATCTTTCCTCCTGCGTGAGCGTTACCTCGCTTGTCCGACGCCGACTTCGTACCGAGTGAATCTGAGACGATCATTAATGTGCCGCTCAGACCGGCCTGAGAATTTCTAACGTTCGTCTCAGATTCACCAGGTACGAATTCGGTGTCAGATCACATACACCGGAAGAGAGATTGACATGAACTCGATGGGACGCCGTAGCTTCCTGGCCGCAGCCACGGCACTCGGTATCGGCGCCGGCGTGTCCACGCATGCGATCGCCTCGGCCGTAAGCGACGACAAGACCCCGGAAAAGGCTCCGGATCAGAACGCGGACATCTACCAGCGAGACCGGGACCTGACCTTCATCGGTGCGGAAGAGACATTTTCAACTCCCGAGCTGTTGAAGCTGAACTCCATCAATGCGGATCATGTCGCGTTCCTCACGGAGATCGGTCTTGCTGACCTAGGGCAACGCCGCATCGGCGACATGGACGCGGGGGGACTCAACGTCCAAATCCTTTCTGCTCATACCCCGTCCGTGCAAAATGTCCCCGGGAAGAAGGGCATCGACTTCGCCCATCGCCTCAACCGGCTGCTTGCCGAAGGGCCGATCGCCAAATATCCGGGCCGTTTCAAGGCTTTCGCCACCCTGCCCCTGCAGAGCCCGGAAGCGGCGGCGGACGAACTGGAACGCTCGGTCAAGGAAGATGGCTTCCTGGGCGCACTTACCAACGGGCACATCACGAAGAGGTATCTCGATCATCCCGATTTCGAGCCGGTGTTGGCACGTGCCGTTGCGCTCGATGTGCCGATCTACCTGCACCCCGGCTATCCAGCGGACGAGATCTTCAAGATCCTTTACGACACCACGCGGTCTGCGTACACGAAAGAGTTCCAGCCCTACATTTTCAGTGGATCCGGATACGGCTGGCACCAGGAGGTGCTGACCCAATGCATTCGGATGATCACGTACGGGGTCTTCGACAGATTTCCCAAACTGAAGATCATCATCGGCCACATGGGCGAAGGTCTTCCCTTCTACCACGAGCGGATCGTCAATGACATGGGCGAGCCGACCGAAAGCTCGCTCAAGAAGCCCTTCGGGCAATACTTCCAGGACAACTTCTGGATCACCACCAGCGCATTCCCCCAGACGCATCTGCTCACGCTCCTGCTGAAGCACATAAGCGTGGATCGAGTGATGTTCGCAACCGACTATCCGTTCGCGGACATCAAGGAGCAGACCGACTGGTTCCGTGGAGTTGATCTGCCACGCGCGGACAAGGAAAAGATTGCGTTCCGAAACGCGGAGAAACTGTTCAAAATGAAGGCACCCGTCAAGTGACGCGCCGGCATCGGCAGCAGTGGCGACCGTCCTGAGATCCCAGCGCGCCGCCGCGTACGGCTCGAGGCCCCGAAGGCCCGAGCCGTACGCGATCACATCAGCTGACGACGAGGGTTTTGACGATCTTGTCGGAGATGGTCTGCTTCTTGGCGTCCCACAGGGGGAACAGGAAGCCGATGTAGCAGATGACCGCGTCGACGAAGTGGGCCAGGTCGCGGGCGAAGGCGAGGCCGGCGCCGATCGGCTGGCCGGTCTGCTCGCCGACCAGGCGCAGGCCGAGGGCCTTCTTGCCCCAGCTTTGGCCGGTCTTGCCGGCCTGGAACCAGCGGTTGTAGCCGGTGACGGCGAGCCCGAGCAGGGCGAAGACGAAGTAGAGGGCGTTCACGCCGTCGTCTCCCATGCCGAGCAGGGCGGCGAGGATCGAGAACGGTGCGACGCAGAGGGCATCGATGAGGTACGCGCCGACGCGCTGGATCCAGCTGGCGTAGGTGACCGCCGGAGCGGGGGCGTATCCGGGAGTTCCGGGCTGCGGATATGTCATTTCGGGTTCCTTCGGTGGTGGCTCAGGAGATGTCGAGCCGATGGAGTTGATACAGCCAGCTCGCGAACGCGAGCAGGAGGGCGAACCACCCCGTCAGCCGCCGGCGGGCCACCGGCCAGGGCTGGGGTGGTCGAATGAGGGCCGTCGCCCGCAGCGCGATGAGCGGGCCGACAGCAAGGGCCGGCACGGCGAGCAGCAGGATCGCGGGATTGGCCGCGCATGCCGTGTGCAGGTCGCCATGGACCAGAGCGATGGCCGCGGTAGTCAATCCACATGCCGGGCACGGGATGCCGGTCAGGGTCCGCAGCGGACACGGCAATCCCAGCCCGGTCCGGCTCGTCACGGCAGGCCACGCGGTCGCAGCGACAGCGGCGAGGACGCCGAAACCGCCGATGCGTTCGGGCACCGACAGCTCACGGCCTAGCTGCTTCAGAGGAACCACGCGCCGGAGCATAGATGATCATGCAGGTGGTGGCGCTACCCCGTTCGGCCGATGTCGGCCGGTCCTCGAAGAAACTTTTGGCGGCCATGTCGATTCGGGTGGTTCCCGTTCGAGAGAGGAGATGACGGGCCGGTCGGCGGCCCCGCCGAAGGAGACGACCGCATGAGACGCGCGTTAGTGATAGCCGGACCGCTGTACGTGGTGGTGTCGCTGATCGAGGTGGTGACCCGCGACGGTTTCGATCCCACCCGGCACGCCTGGAGCGTGCTGGCCAACGGCGAGCACGGCTGGATCCACACCGTGACCCTGATCGTCAGCGGGATCCTCACCGTGCTCGGGGCGGCGGCCCTGCGCAACCGCTGGATCGTGGTCTACGGGCTGGGCCTGATCGGCGCCGGCCTCTTCCGGGCCGATGCGGGGCGGGGCTTCCCACCCGGCACGCCCGAGACCGTGCCGGTCAGCTGGCACGGGACGCTGCACTTCGTGGTCAGCGGCATCGGCTTCGTCGCCCTGGTCGTGGCCTGCCTGCGGAGCCGGCGCCACATGCTGTTCTCCCGGATCACCGGGGTCGCCTTCCTGGTCACTTTCGTGGCGATGGCGGCCACCGGGGGAGCGGCCTGGTCCCTGCTGGGGTTCACCGCCGCGGTGATCCTGGCATCCTGCTGGCTGAGTGTGATCGCGACCGAGAAGGAGAAGGCCCATGCGGTACCTGACTTTGCTGCGCGCTAAGCCGTCCACTACCCCGCCGCCGCCGGAGCTGATGGCCGCGATCATGGCGTTGGGCGAGGACGCCACCAAGGCCGGCGCCCTGCTCGACACGGCCGGGCTGGAGCCCAGCGCCACCGGCGCCCGGGTGGCCCTGACCGCCGGCGAGCTGGCCGCGACCGACGGGCCGTTCGCCGAGTCGAAGGAGGTCATCAGCTACGCGATCTACGAGGTGGCCTCGAAGCAGGAGGCCGTCGAGTGGGCGTCGCGCTTCCTGCGCGCGCACCGGGATCTGTGGCCGGGCTGGGAAGGCGAGGTCGACGTCCTCAAACTGTTCGGATGAGCGTGAGCGACGCCCGGCGTGTCCTGGAAGCGGTGTGGCGGATCGAGTCGGCCCGGCTGGTCGCGGGCCTGGCCCGGCTGGTCCGCGATGTCGGCCTGGCCGAGGAGCTGGCCCAGGACACGCTGGTCATCGCCCTGGAGCAGTGGCAGCGCGACGGTGTGCCGGACGACCCCGGCCCCTGGCTGCGGGCCACCGCGCGGCACCGCGCCATCGACGTGCTCCGGCGGCGCCGGAAGTACGCCGAGAAGCTGGCCCTGCTGAGCCGGGACGCGGAGTGGCGCGAGGACGGCGTCGAGGACGAGCTGGACGATCACATCGGCGACGACCTGCTCCGGCTCATCTTCACCGCGGCTCACCCGGCGCTGTCGGCCGAGAGCCAGATCGCGCTGACCCTGCGCCTGCTGGGCGGCCTGAGCACCGCCGAGATCGCCCGTGCGTTCCTGATCCCCGAGCCGACCGCCGCCCAGCGCATCGTCCGGGCCAAGCGGACCCTGGCCGCGGCCGGCGTGCGCTTCGAGATGCCCACCCCGGCCGAGACCGCCGAGCGCCTCGGCACGGTGCTCAGCGTCCTCTACCTGATCTTCAACGAGGGCTACTCGGCCACGAGCGGCGCCGACTGGACGCAACCGGCCCTCTGCCGCGAGGCCATGCGGCTCGGCCGGGTCCTGGCCGGCCTGCTCCCGGGCGAGGCCGAGGTGCACGGCCTGGTCGCGCTCATGGAGCTGCAGGCCTCCCGGCTGCCGGCCCGCACCGGCGCCGGCGGCCGGCCGGTGCTGCTCGGCGACCAGGACCGCCTCCGCTGGGACCGGTTGCTGATCCGCCGCGGCCTGGCCGCGCTCGACCGGGCCGAGGGGCTCGGCGGCGGCCCGTACACCCTGCAGGCCGCCATCGCCGCCTGCCATGCGCGCGCCCACCGGGCGCAGGACACCGACTGGACCCGGATCGCCGCCCTCTACGAGGTTCTGGCCTACCTGCGCCCGACCCCGGTGGTGCGGCTCAACCAGGCCGTGGCGGTCGGCAAGGCCGGCAACCCCGCACGCGCCCTCACGATCGTCGACGCGCTTCCGGCGATGCGCGATTACCCCCAACTTCCGGCCGTACGCGGTGAGCTGCTCTTCTTGCTCGGACGGCCGGCCGAGGCGCGGGCCGAGTACGCGCGGGCCGCTGCGATGACCCGCAACGAGAGCGAACGCGAGCTCTACTCCCGGGCCGCCTTCTCGAAGAGTGGGAACGGCCGCCCCGGCTGAACCGGTTCACATCCGAGTTCGTACTCCACAAAGGAACTCGACCGGCCCTGCTCTCTCGTCCTGCCCGATTGAGGTCACATGCGAAGAAAACCGAGGTCCATACGCTCGAAGATCGTTCTCAGCCTGCTGGTGCCGCTGGTCGCGCTGACCAGTCTGTGGGTGGTCGACGTGAAGGCGTCGTTCGCCGATGCGACGGCCTTGCGGGACACGTACAACACGCGGGACAACGTGAGTCTGCCCTGCGATCGGATGGTGGCCGCCCTGCAGGGCGAGCGCACCGAGTCGGTGGAGTTCCTGGCCACGCCGGGCAGCGGCGCCAAGACCCTGCGCGCCCGGCGGGCGGCCACCGACGAGGCGATAGCGCAGTTCCAGGAATTGTCCCGGCGCTACGGCGGGAGCGGGTTCTCCGCCGAGATCACCCGGGCCCGGTTCGCCGACATGGCCGTACGCCTCGAGTCCCTGACCGAGATGCGGGCGCGGGTCGACGCCCGGGACACCACCCTGATCGACGTGCTCAACGGCTACAGCAGCGTCATCGGGTACGCGTTCAGCGTCTCGAACGCCGCCGCGGCCTCCAGCGAGCCGCTGGTGGAGCGGGTCATGCGCACGATGGTGGCCATGCGCCGGGCCGGGGAGCTGCTCTACCAGGAGGACGCCCTGCTGACCGGCGTCACCGCGGCGGGCCGGTTCGGCGACGGGGAGTACCTGCAGCTGATCCAGATCGTCGGGGCGCTGCGGTTCCAGATCCCCACGGCCGGCTCGACCCTGCCCGCGCCGGATCAGGCCCGGTTCAAGGGCATGCTGAGTGGTCCCGCCTTCGCGGCGCTGCGCTCGGCCGAGGACCGGATCATGGGGCAGGGAAGTCGCGGTGGGCCGGTGGAGATCACCAGTGAGGTCTGGAAGGCGACCTCGACGCCGGCCATCGGGCAGCTGTTCGCCTTCCTGGCCGACGGCTACGACCACGCGGTCGAGTTCGCCCGGGACGCCCGGGACCGGATCCTGACCCGCTTCGCCGTCTCCGGCCTGCTCGGCCTGATCGCCATCGTGGTGTCGCTGGTGATCGCCGTACGGATCGGCGGCTCGGTCGTCCGCCGGCTGTCCGTGCTGCGGACGGCGGCCACCGAGCTCGCCCGCCGGCGGCTGCCGGAGTTGGTCCGCCGCCTGCGGGCGGGGGAGCGCATCGACGTGGACGGTGAGACGCCCCGCCTGAGCCTGGGCGACGACGAGATCGCCGAGGTCGGCGCCGCCCTGACCGACGTGCACCAGAGCGCCGTCGAGTCGGCCGCCGGGGAAGCGGCCCTGCGCCAGGACATGAACAAGGTCCTCGTCAACGTGGCCCGGCGCAACCAGGCGCTGCTGGACCGGCAGATCGAGGCCCTCGGCCCGGTCGACGGGGGCGACGCCCGCGCCTACCAGCTGGCCGTCCGGATGCGCCGGCACGCCGAGCACCTGGTCATCCTGGCCGGTTCGGCGCGGAGCCGGCGCGGGCTCGGCCCGGAGTCGCTCGCCACCGTCCTCACCCGGGTGGCCGGCGAGACGGAGCACGCCGAACGGATCGCCATCGGCCCGATCGTGGACGCCGAGGTCCGCGAGAACGCCGTCGCCGACCTCGGTCACCTGGCCGGGGAGCTGCTGGTCAACGCCATCAGTTTTTCGGCGCCGGACACGCGCGTACAGCTGTCGGCCCGGCCGGGCCCGGACGGCATCGTCATCGAGATCGAGGACCACGGGATCGGGATGTCGCCGGCGGCGATCGAGGAGACGAATCGCCGGCTGGCCCAGCCGCGGGAGTTCGACCCGGCCGACAGCGCCCGGCTCGGCCTGTTCGTGGTGGCGACGCTGGCCGCTCAGCACGGGATGGCCGTGACCGTCGGCCCCGCCGCCGGCGGCGGCCTCCGCGCGGTCGCGACCCTCCCCGCGACGCTGGCCGTCCCGGTCGACGGGGCGCCCGAGCCCGCGCCGCCGAGACGGTCCGACGCCTCCCGGCTCGTCGGGATGTCGGGCCGGGCCGGCCGGGGCCGGTGACGGTATCGTCCACTGTCTACGCAGCGGCGCGGAGGGGGCACGATGGCCGTCCTGGGGGTTCTTTCGCCGTTCCTGGGCGGCTGGTACTTCGGTGGTGTGCTCGAGGGCATCGCCGGCGCCGCGGCCGGCGCCGGCGCCACGGTGGTCGCCGTGCAGACGCTCGACGCGGGCACCGATCAACACGAACTGACCGAGCCTCCGCACCCGCCGTACCCGCTGGCCTGGGATCACGCCGCCGGCTTCGTCGTCATCGTGAACGCGGCCAGCGCCAAGTACCTGCACGAGATCCAGGCCACCGGCCGGCCGGTCGTCGTGGTCAGCCACGAGTTCGAGGAGCTGGACTGCCCGACCGTCTTCCCCGACAACCGGGTGGGGGTACGGGCCGCGGTCGAGCACCTGATCGGGCACGGGCACCGGCGGATAGCGTTCGCCGGCTTCCTGGGGGCTCGGGATCAGCAGGAGCGCTGCGACACGTACCGCCGGACCCTGCGCGCCCACGGCATCGAGCCGGACCCGGGGTTGATCTTCGAGGCCGACGACAACCAGGAGGCCGGGGGCGCCGGGGCGGCCCGCGCGATGCTCGCCGCCGGGCTGCCGTCCACCGCCGTCGTGGCCGGCACCGACCTGAACGCGATCGGCATCCTCCGGGTGCTGGCCGAGGCGGGCTGCCGTCTGCCCGAGGACCAGGCCGTCGTGGGTTTCGACGGGCTGCCGGACGCGTCGTTCACCGAGCCGCGGCTGACCACCGTACGGCAGCCGCTGTTCCAGGTCGGCGCCACCGCGGCGCGGGTGTTGCTGGCCGCGATCGACGGCACCGGTGGCCCGCCGGCACGCCACGAGGTCGTGACCGAGCTGATCGTGGGGGAGTCCTGCGGGTGCCCCGGCCCGGCCGGTTCGCTGAAGGCCGAGGGACGGGAGCAGTACCGGGAGCGTGTCCGGCTGCAGCGCTCGCTGAGCAGTCAGTACGACATCAGCCTCGACCTGCTGCGCAGCCACGAGGAGGATCCCCGGCAGCTGGGCTGGTTGCGCCGTACCCCGGTCCGGGCCGGCTGCCTCGGGCTGTGGACGCCCGGCGAGCCGGGTCTCGAGATCGCCGGCCATTTCGACCGTTCCTCGTCCTCACCGCCCACCCCGGTGTCGCGGGTCACGGCCGGTGGTTTCCCGCCGCCGGGCCTTCTGGAGGCGGCCCGCGCCGAGCCCGGCTCGCTGACCTTCGTCGTGCCGGTCCGGGTCGGCGACCGTGACTGGGGACTGCTCGCCACGGTCGACCGGGTGGACCTGCAGGCCGCCACCGGCCGCGAGCCGATCAACCAGTGGGCGGCGCTGCTCACCGTGGCGCTGGACTACCAGGCCGCGCTGCACACCCTCCGCGAGCAGGAGGAACAGCTCCGGGCCAGCGCCCTGCACGACCATCTCACCGGCCTGCCGAACCGGACCCACTTCCTGCAACTGCTGGCCGCCGCGATCGACCGGGGGCCCGGTGTGGCCGTGCTCTTCGCCGACCTCAACGGCTTCAAGCAGATCAACGACACGTACGGCCACGCGGTCGGCGACCAGATCCTGGTGGAGGTCGCCGCCCGCCTGCGGGCCGAGCTGGGCGCCCACGGCACGGCCGCCCGCTTCGGCGGCGACGAGTTCCTGGTCCTGCTGGACACGCGCGACGGCGCTTACACCCCGGAGACCATCGCCCGCCGCTTGCTGTCGGCCCTGAACCGTCCCCATCACCTCGACGGCCGGCAGCTGGTCATCTCAGCCAGCATCGGCGTCGCCCGGGCTCAGCACACCGCCCTGCCCGACGCCGAGGCCCTGGTGCGCCAGGCCGACACCGCCATGTACCGCGCCAAATCCCGCCGGACCGGCGTCGAGGCGGTAGATATTCGGTAGGGCCGCCGAGGACCATCTATCCGATGATCTCCACCTGAGAATGTCAGATTGACAAGAACGGATGAGTGCGCCACGGTGTTCATGTCAGTTAGACATTAAATCGGTCCAGTCGCGAAGGACGGTTCCGATGGCCATCGATACAGTCGAGACCCCGACCTACGACGATCCGCCCACCCCGGACGCCACGCCGTCGGCGCCCACCACCAGCACCGCCACCCGTTACCTGTCCGTCGGCGCCTACGCCGACCCGTACTTCCGCGGGCGGTGCCTGCGCGAGGTCTACCACCAGCCCCGCCGGTTCGTCGCGCCGTCGTACGGCTTCGACCTCGGCGCGGTCCTCTGGCACTGCCTGCGCGCCCGCCGGCTGGCGATCGGGCGTGACGCCGCGATAGTCCTGGCCCTGCTCGTCACCGCGGTGCTCGACTGGCGGGCGCTCGCCGTCGTCGTGGTCGCCCTGATCGCCCTGCGCACGACTCGTACCGCCAAGGACGTGGCCGGCGAGCGTATGCGCCAGTGGCGCGCGGCCACACCAGGCACCCCGATCCGCAGCAACCGGCGCACCCTGATCATCCTCGGCGGTTGGGCGGCGGCCTGGATCGTCCTGTCCACTCTGGCCGCCACCATGGTCCTCCTCGACCCGCAACCCCTTCTCGGGCTGCCCCAGGTCGCCGGCGTGGCGTGGGCCGCCGTCGCTCTGGTGTTCGCGCTGCCGACCTTGTTCTCGCTGTGGCGGGAGAAACGGTCCGAGGAGTTCGCGTCGGACCGGCCGATGCCGGCGACCCGGCTCAACGCCCGGTTGCGCGACATCGAGGGCCAGCAGGGGGCGAACACCGTCATCTACAGCGATTTCGAGCCGTTCATCGGCGCCGGTGACATCTTCAGCAACTGGGGCTTCGCCGTCCGGTTGGTCCGCAAGCAGTCGGACCTGCCCGACGCCGGCCGGCTCACCGAGGGCGAGCGCGAGTTCCGCCGGCCGCCCTTCACCGCGCAGGAGATCGTCGACTACGTCCGGGCCCGTCTGCAGCGGCTCACCACAGGCGAGTCCGAGACGCGCATCCCCGATCTCACGGTCACCGACCGGGTCTTCCTCTCCGCGCGCGAGGAGGGCCACCGATCGCTGACCACCGACCCCGAGCACATGCGCGAGATCATCCGGAATCCCACCCAGCCGGCCCGGCACTACCTGGTCTGTCAGGTCGTCTCCTGGGGCGGCGAGGTCGTCACCACCGTCCACGTGCACATCGCCGTCCAGGGGCGCTCCCTCTACCTGGAAGTGACCACCACCCTGATGGCGCCCTGCAACGAGCGTTACCGCATCGTCGACCTCGAGGGCGGCCGCGGGTCGAAAGCCTGGATCCGCGCGCTCGCCACCGGCCTGCGGGAAACGTCGTCGACCATCACATGGGCGCCCGGGCGGCTGGTCCTGGCCTCGGCCGAGGCGATCGGCCTGCGCAACTCCCGCCGCGGCCGCCGTACGCGCCGTCTCACCGACCGCGGCGCCCAGGTCAGCGTCCGGCAGCTCGGCACCAAGGACAAACTCCGCAACTTCACCCAGGAACAGGACGTCCTCAAGTTCCGCCGGCTGATCGAGAACCGGGTCTACGCCCATGTGCTGGACTTCCTCGACCAGCACGACGTGGACACCACCGAGTACCGCGCCCGCAGCGCCTCGGTCTTCAACGTCGGCATGATCAACCACGGCGAGGCCACGGTCAACGGCGACGTCTCCGGTACGAGCAACCAGACCGCTCCGGCCGAGAGCTGACGAGAGGACCCGCCGATGAGCAGCGTGCACAACACCGGCTTCGTCAACAACGGCAACGGCAATGTCACCATCAACGGCGACGTGGCCGGGACGCTCGACAAGGGCGGGCAGCCGGCCAGTTCGGTGGACGTCCTCATCCTCACCGCGCTCCGCGAGGAGTACGAGGCGGCCAAGGCCGCGGGACCGGCGGCCTGGCAGGAACACGACGGCCGGACGTCCGCGCCGTATCTGACCGGCCGGCACGGCGGGCTCCGCATCGCCCTCGCCCGGGCCACCGGCATGGGCGGCCGCACCATGTCCTCGCTCGCCACCACCCTTGTGCTGCGCCTGCACCCCCGGTGCCTGGCGATGTCCGGCGTCTGCGCCGGCGACCCGGCCACCACGGCGCCGGGCGACGTCGTCGTGGCCGACCCCGCCTACGAGTACGACGAGGGCAAACACACCGGCGGCCGGTTCCTCGGCGATCACCGGCACTACCCGCAGGACACCCGCTGGCTGCGCGCCGTCCAGGAGTTCGGCCCGGCCGGCCTGCCCAGCCACGGCGCGGCCACCGAGGACGAGTCGTTCGTGTGGCTGCTGGAGCGGCTCTACCGCGGGCAGGACGCCCGCAAGCATCCCGCCCGCTCCCGCTACTTCCCGCGCGGCACCTGGAGCACCCGGCTGCACACCCTCGAAGCGGACGGCTTCATCGTCTGGCGCGACAGCGACTGGGCGCTGACCGGCGCGGGCAGCAGAATGATCGAGCGCCTGCTGGCCGACGACGTCGACGGGCCGCAGATCCTGCCCTTCGCCGTGCTGGCCGGCCCGATGGCCAGCGGCAGCGCGGTGATCGAGAATCCGGGCATCTGGGCCCAGCTCAAGAAGATGGGTGAGCGCCGGATCCTGGCGCTCGAGATGGAGGCGGCCACGATCGCCACGGTGGCCCACGACAAGAAGGTCCCGCACTGGCTGGTGGCCAAGGGGGTGATGGACGGCGCCAATCCGGAGAAGGACGACCGGTTCAAGCACTTCGCCGCCCGCGCGTCGGCCGAGGTGCTCTACGCCCTGCTCACCGAGGTGCTGTCCGGGCCGTAGCCCGGCCCGGCGGGGACGCGGGCGGTGAGCAGCACCATGCCCGTGGTCTCGTAGCCCTCGCCGATGTCGGCCGAGTCGACGCGGTCGATCGTCAGCTCGTCCGTCAGCGGCGCGAAGACGTCCCGTACGGTCGCCGTGTCGACGGGGAAGCCGGGCCAGTGCGGGCCGTCGGCGATCCGGTAGCGGCCCATGTTCTCCATGAAGGCGGCGATCAGCCGGCCACCCGGGCGCACGGCGCGGACGAAGGCCCGGCAGAGCTCGTGGAACTCGTCCGGGCTCTCGGTGGCGCTCTCGGCCACGAAGTGCATCGAGGCCAGGTCGTACGCGCCGGCCGGCAGCTCCTGGGCGCGGCCGCGGCTCACCCGCACGCGGGCCAGCGCCTCACCCAGGGTGGGCGGCAGCGCCGGCTGCAGCTCGCGGCAGCGGCGGTAGAAGACCTGCCAGCTCGGCTCCGGGCCGTCCTGCACCTGCCGCCGGAGGTACGCGACGCTGGCCGCGCTCGGCTCCACGACCTCGATCTCGCGCACGGCCGACGCGGCCACCATCAGCGGGTACAGGTTGGGACCGCCGCCCAGCTCCAGCGACCGCCCGAAGTGGCCGGCCGGAAACCGCCGGTAGAACGCGGAGTGATGGACCAGCACCGCGTCGTCGTCGGGGCGTACCTCCCGGTAGATCTCGTCCAGGTAGGCCGGCACCGGCCACTGGTCCCAGTCGACGTCCTGATTGCGCCACGGCGAGCCCATGCCCCGATCATGCGCCGCCCGCCCCCGAGCGGCACGCCGGGGACAGGCGGTCAGGCCGCGAGGGCGCGGGCCTGACCGCCGCAGCTCGGCCCGCTCGGCGGCCGGGATCGGCCCCACGCCTTGCCAGGTGACCAAGGTGGTCCGGTTGTCGCTGATCAGCGAGATCAGGCTCGCCGGCGCGCCGAACTCGGCGAGTCATGCCGCGAAACCAGCAAGACATCGTGAATCGCCGATGAAGTGGGGAGGGCGACAGGCTCGACCCGGGCGGTCCGGGCGAGGCGGTGGCACGATCGGGAGATGGATCAGGAGCAGCTGGCGAAGGTCGGGTCGGGAGTCGGGTTTCTCGCGGCGCTGGATCAGAGCGGGGGCAGCACCCCGAAGGCGCTCGAGCAGTACGGGGTGCCGTCGTCGGCCTGGTCCGGGGACGAGCAGATGTTCGATCTCATGCATGAGTTCCGCTCGCGGATCATCACGGCGCCGGCGTTCGGGGGTGATCGGGTTCTGGGCGCGATCCTGTTCGAGCAGACCATGGAGCGGGACGTCGACGGGGTGCCCGTGCCCGCGTACCTCTGGGGGCGCAAGCAGGTCGTGCCGTTCGTGAAAGTCGACGAGGGCCTGGCCGAGGAGAAGGACGGCGTGCGGCTGATGAAGCCGTTCACCCGGCTGGACGGGCTGCTCGAGCGGGCCGCGGCCCGGGGTGTGTTCGGTACGAAGATGCGGTCCTTCATCGCCGGCGCCGACAAAGGTGGCATCGGGGCGGTGCTGGACCAGCAGTTCGACTACGCCGTACGGATCCTCGCGGCCGGCCTGGTGCCGATCATCGAGCCGGAGGTCGACATCCGCAGCGCGGACAAGGCGGCGGCCGAGAAGCTGCTGCTGGCGGGCATCGTCGAGCGGCTCGGGGCCGTGCCCGACGGGCGGCAGGTGATGCTCAAGCTGTCGATTCCGAGCCAGGACGACTTCTACGCCGGGCTGATCGCCGAGCCCAAGGTGCTGCGGGTCGTCGCGCTCTCCGGCGGCTACACCCAGCGGGAGGCCGACGAGCGGCTGGCCCGCAACCACGGGCTGATCGCCAGCTTCTCCCGCGCCCTGACCCAGGACCTGCGGCACGACCAGAGCGACGCCGAATTCAACCAGATCCTCGACACCGCGATCACCGACATCTACCGAGCGTCATCCTCCTGACGCTCCGGTGATCCAGGTCACCCGTTCGGGTATGTCCGCCATCGGCGTTTCGGCTGATGTCACCAAGAGTTCGATCAAGCATCATGGTCCGATCTGAAACAGAAAGTGTGACCATGTTCAGGACAATTGACGCCGACTCCCGCTCGGCCACCGCGAACGAAATCGCCGCCCGCCTGCGCGCCCAGTACGTAGCCAGCGGCGACCGCGCCTACCTGCACGCCGCGGCCATCGCCCTCGGCCAGACGGCGCCGGGTGAGCCCCTCCGGCCGGAGCCGCAGCCGATCGGCTGACGGCGGGCCGACCTTTTCGGAGCTGGGTCAGCGGGCGCGGAAGGCGGCCCGGTAGGCCTCCGGGGTGACCCCGCGGGCCCGGCGGAAGTGGCGCTGCAGGGTGTCGGCGCTGCCGAAGCCGCAGCGGCGGGCGACCGCGGCGATCGTGCCGTCGGCGCGTTCCAGCAGGTGCTCGGCGTGGCGGACGCGCTGCTCACGGACCCAGGCGGCGGGCGTCGCGCCGGTCGCGGCCGTGAAGTGGCGGATGAAGGTACGCGGTGACATCGCGGCCCGGACGGCCAGGGCGGCCACCGACAGGTCGGCGTCCAGGTGGTCGGTGGCCCAGTCGAGCAGCTCGGCCAGGGTGGGTCCCGGGTCGGGCGGGGTGACCGGGCGCCGGGAGAACTGGGCCTGGCCGCCGCTGCGGTGGGCCGGGACGACCATCTCGCGGGCGACCCGGTTGGCGATGTCGGCCCCGTGGTCGCGGCGGATCAGGTGCAGGCACAGGTCGATGGCGGCCGAGGCGCCGGCGCTGGTGGCGATCGGGCCGTCCACCACGTAGATCCGGTCGGGGTCGACCGTCACCTGCGGGAAGCGGGTGGCCAGGTCGTCGGCGTACGCCCAATGGGTGGTGGCCGCACGGCCGTCGAGCAGGCCGGCCGCGGCCAGCGTGAACGCGCCCGTGCAGAGAGCGGCCACGGTCGCTCCCCGGTCGGCGGCCCGGCGCAGGGCCGACACCAGCTCCTCCGCGGGCGGCGGCAGCGGCGGGGCGGCCCCGGTCACGATGACCAGGTCGGCCCGGTCGAGGCGGTCGAAACCGGCCGTCGGCGTCATGACGAAGCCGCTCGACGTGCGCATCGGCCCGGGCGTGGCCGCGCACACCTCGTACCGGTAGCGGGGGAGCGCCGGATCGACCCGGGGCAGGCCGAAGATCTCGCTGGCGATGCCGAGCTCGAACGCGGGCACCGGCTCGGCCACGACCACGGCGACGTCGACCGTCATGACCCCAGCATGGCACGAACTGCGGCATCCATGGCAAATCTGCCAAGCCGCAGGGGGTACGGAACAGTTATGACCTTCGCCGGACCACTGCTGATCGTTTACGTCGTCTGGGGCTCCACCTACCTCGCGCAGAAGATCGGCCTGGAGGGTGTGCCGCCGCTGACCATGAACGCGGTGCGTTTCCTCATGGCCGGAGCCTTGCTGTACGCATACTGCCGGTACCGCCGTCTGCCCAGTCCGGATCGCGCTCAGTGGCGTACCGGCGCGATCCTGGGTCTCCTGCTGCCCGCCGCCGGCACCGGCGGGGCCGCGTGGGCCGAGCAGTGGCTGTCCTCCGGCATCACGGCGTTGTTCCTGGCCAGCATCCCGCTGTGGATCGTGCTCGGCCGGCGGGTCTTCGACGGCGAGAAGGTGACCTGGCCGGTCGCGCTGGGCCTGGCCGCCGGTTTCGCCGGCGTGACCATGCTGGCCCGGCCGCACGGTGGCGGCGACGCCGTGGCCATCGTGGTCGCGCTCGCCGGCGCGCTGTGCTGGGGCCTGGGCACGGTTTACGCCGGCCATGCCCCGCGGCCGCGGTCGGCGCTGATGGGCAGCGCGGCCCAGATGCTGTGCGCCGGCGCGATCCTGACCGTGGTGTCCGGCGCCACCGGCGAATGGTCGCGCATCGAGGTGACCGGCCGGGCCGCCCTGGCGATCGGCTACCTGATCGTCTTCGGCAGCCTGGTCGCCTTCACGGCGTACACCTGGCTCCTCGAGCATGTCGAGCCGCGCATCGCCGGCACCTACGCCTTCGTGAACCCGGTCGTGGCCGTGTTCCTGGGCTGGTGGGTGCTCGGCGAGCCCTTGACCGTACGGACGCTGCTGGCCACGGCCGTCATCGCGGCGGGGGTGGCGCTGATCGTGCTGGCGCCCGAGAACAAGGCATCCGAGCCCAAGCCGGAGTTGGCCCGCGCCCGGTGACGGCTGGTCACGCGTGGGGCGCGGCCGGGTACTGCGGGGTCTGGGCGGCGAGGGCGGCCATCTGCTGGCGGTACCACACGGCGGGGATGTCGCCGGCCAGGAACGCCGCCTCGACCAGCCGCTGCTGGCGTTCGGCCTCGGTCTCGGTGTCGAGCTCGCCGGGATCGACGGCGCGGCCGGTCGTGGCCGGCCGCCGGTCGGTGCGGCGGCGGCGCAACACGAAGACGGCGAGCCCGAGCGTCAGCAGGAGCACCGCGGCCGCGGAAAGCATGATCACAATCATGATTCCTCCCCTCCGCGCGCAGCGGTACCCCGATTCTCCTCTCAGGACGCGTGCAGGCAGTGCCAACTTCGGGTCCGGCGTTCAAGGCTTGGGGGCGACCGGACGGCCGAGGGCCGTGATGATGCGGTTGATCTCGGTCAGGGCGTAGGCGGCCAGGGAACGCTGGGCCTGCTCGGCGTCGTGGTCGGTCTCCTCGAGGTCGCCGAGGACGACGATGTTCTCGTCGTTGAGGGTGGCGGCCGGCGCCGTGTAGTTGAAGCTGCCCGCGATGACCAGGCGCTGGTCGATCACCATCAGCTTGTGGTGGATCTTGCGAACACCGGTGCCGGGCGTGTTCTCGTACAGCTCGGCCCCGGCCTTGAGAAGTGGCTGCGTGGCCGCCCAAGCCTGGCTGCCCTGGGCGCGGTCGAGCACGCCGCGCACCGGGACGTCGGCCTTCAGCAGCCAGGCCATGGTGTCGTCGATGCCGGACGACTGGGCGAAGGTGAACATCGCGAAGTCGACCCGCTCCCGCGCCTTCAGCATCTGCTTCATGATCTCCATCTCGGGCCCCTGATGCGGCGCGAAGATGGGCTTGACCCGGATCTTCCCGAGCCGGAACTCGGCCGGCCGCGGCTCCCGGCGCTCCCGCAGCTCGCCGAACGTGCCGCTGCGCAGCCGCTCGAACTCGCGCTGATAAAGCCCGGCCGCCGTACGCCCGTGCAGCACGACGAGATGGTTCAGGTTGTTGCCCGACTTGGCCGGCGCCCCCGGCGGATTGGTGCCGGTGTCGGTCAACGTGAAATTCGTCGACCCGGTCAGCACGGCCGCGGTCGGCTCGCCCGGATCCCGCACGATGAACTTCTGGTGGAAGATCTTCGGGTTGAGGTCGGTGATCAGGTCGACGCCTCCGCGCAGCAGCGCCGCGTGGATGACCCGGTTGAACTCGTTGTCCCCGGCCAGACTCCACGGATCGGCCGCCGGCGGATCCTCCAGCAGGTAGTCGCCCTCGAGCACCATCTGCACGCGCACCTTCTGCGCCTTGGCGGCCAGGATCTCCTCGGCGATCACCCGCGAGTCCAGCTCCTGCACCGCGATGAGCAGCGACGTGGTCGCGCCCCCGATGAACTCCCGGATCACCTTATCCAGGTCGTCCGGCCCACCGAGCACGGGCGGCCCGGCATAGAACTCGACACTGCCCAGATCAATCCCCATGGAGCGAGTCTTCTCGCCGCGCCCCTCACTCGCAGTCACCTCGCCGACTCGCGGGGTCGATCAGAGGTTGAGCTCCGCCAGCTCGTCCGGCGTCAGACCCTCGATCATGACCGCCTTCATCCCTTCGTGATACGCCTCCGGCGTGATGTGGCCGGCTTGAAGCGCCTCGGTCAGCTCGACGATCCGGGCAACTGGCGAGCCGGGCGGGGGAGGACCGGCCACGACCTGCATGCCGGTCATCCGCTCCATGAAGCGCAGCGTTGTCAGCTGCTTCTCGTTCAGCCCCTCGTACGGGCCCGGCGTCGTCATGTGGTTGACCATAGCGAGCCTTCGACGGAGCGACGTGCCAGGTGGTCCCGGCAACGCTGGTCGCAGTGGGCCGGAGCGGCTCCTGGCTCACGGTCGGTAAACAGCGGCGGTCAGCAGCAGTGGGGTGGCCGTCTGGCATTCGGCGGTAGCCGGCCTCGTGCCCGCTCGCTCCGGCCGACCGCCATTCCGGCCTTTCTGCTGTGGCGCGACCAGCTTTGTTCGCGAATGGTAACTCGACTTGATCGCGCGAGCCGAAAAACGGAATTGGGCCAGGTTGGCATGATCCAATACTGATACCGCTCGTTCGGGTGCGGGACAATTTATGGATGCGACGGCAGATGTCATTGTTCGGTCGGGCGAAATCCGGCGTGCTATGAAGAAGTGCCGAGACTGGGGATTGGCGCAACGGTACGCCGAGAAGCAGCGCCGCATGTATGGATCCGTGGAGGCGGCCCGGGCCGAGTTCGCCCGGTGCGTCCGCGAGCGGCGCATGCCCCAGCCTCCGGCCGGCCGGTGGCTCGGACGCTGTGGCGATCACGCCTGACCCCGGCCCAGCCGCTTGATCAAGTGGAGCGGGCCGGTTCGGAGGTGCGGCCCGCCGCCGCGCTATCGGCCATTCAGTGGAGGCGGCCCGGCCTCGCCGGCACGTAAAGAGAATCAACGGGGTCGGCTCGCTGTGCCCGATCACACCACCAAAAACGCACCCCAATCCTGTCCCGCGCCGGCGGGCACGCATCCTCGAACGGGTCCGCGCAAACAATTACGTAGAGAGAAACGTCAGCCACGGGCTCGGCGTATTCAATTCGGGACGACGGTGCGCTCGATCGGGACCTACCATCAAAGCCGTGTCAGGCGCTTTGGGTTGCGATGGCGGAAGAAGGCGTTCATGGTTGAGGCTCTAATGGTGGGGCCGGCGCAGTCGTGGCCGGCTCTTCTGTTGCGGGAGTGGCGGTATGACGACGTGGCGGCGTTGGTCCGGATGGGGTCCGATGACGCGTTGCGCCGGTGGACCAGCTTTCCGGCCGGGTCCGAGGAGGAGATTCGGCGGTGGGTCGGCGCGCAACGTGATGGGCGCGAGGCCGGTGACCGGATCAGTTTCGCGGTGCAGGAGGTGGGTGGCGAGCCGCTCGCTCATGTCGTGCTCAAGCTTGGCCGGGAGGCGGCGGGGGAAGTCGGCTATTGGACGGCGTCGCATGCCCGTGGCCGCAACATCGCCGCGCGGGCGCTCGGCGCGCTGTGCCAATGGGCGGTCGAGCAGTACGACTCGGCTCGTTTGACCCGCCTCGAGTTGATCCATCAGGTGGACAACCATGCGTCCTGCCGGGTCGCGGTGAAGGCTCGCTTCCCGCTGGCCCGGGTTCTCCCGCCTCAGCCGCCGTGGCCGCTGGAAGGGCATCTGCATATTCGTGAGCGCATTGACGTCCTGCACGGCAGCTGAGAAGGGAACCGGCGATGGCGCTAAACGGGCCGGGCGGTGGCGGGCGCTCTGAGCGGGGTCAGGCGGCGGCGGGCTCGGGGCTGGTCAGCAGCTCGGTGATGGCCGACGGGGGCAGGGGGCGGGCGAAGTGGAAGCCCTGGGCGTGGTGGTAGCCGAGCTCGTGCAGCCGCGCGGCCTGGGCGGCGGTTTCGACGCCCTCGGCTACGGTGCGCAGGGCCATGGTGTCGGCGATGCCGGTCAGGGCGGTGACGATGGCCTCCTGCTCGGGGGTGCCGCCGAGGCCGTCGACGAAGGATTTGTCGACCTTGATGGCGTCGACGGGGCAGGTGCGCAGCAGGCCCAGGGACGAGTGGCCGGTGCCGAAGTCGTCCAGGGCGATGCTGACACCCAGGGCGGAGAGGGCCTTCACCGTGGCCAGGGCGCGGCCGCCGCCGAAGACGGCGGTCTCGGTGATCTCGATGGTCAACTGCTTCGGCGGTACGCCGTGACGGGCCAGCGCCGACGCGACGAGCTCCGGGAGCGCGTTGTCGAGGAGCTGGCGGGCCGAGACGTTGACGGCCACCGACCGCAGGCCGGGCCAGGCGGCGGCCTGGGCGCAGGCGGTCTCCAGGATCCAGGCGCCGAGCTCGACGATCAGGCCGGTGTCCTCGGCCACCGGGATGAAATCGACGGGGGAGACGACCTCGCCGGTGGGCCGGGTCCAGCGGACGAGCGACTCGACCCCGTACAACTCGCCGTCGGGAAGCGTGACGATGGGCTGGTAGAGCAGATGGAACTCGCCGTTGGTGAGAGCCCGGCGCAGGTCGGCGGCGATGGTGGCCCGCTGGCGCAGCTCCCGTTCCAGCGAGGCGTCGTAGCGGACGACCCGGCCGCCGGCGGCCTCGCGCAGGGCGATCTCGGCCTGCCGGTAGGAGCCCTCGGCGAGGCCGACCGACACGTCGACGATCATGTCGTGGCCGGCCGCCCGCAGAGGCTCGGCGGTGGCCGCGATCAGACGGTCGACGAAGCGCGAGCCGCCGGGCGACCGGCCGGGAACGTCGGCGGCGGGAGGCGCGTGGTCGGGGATGTCGTCGGCGGGAGGCGCGTGGTCGGGGACGTCGGTGCGGGTGGGCAGCAGGACGCCGAACACGTCGCCGCCGAGGCGGGCGACGACGGCATCCGGACCGGCCAGCGCGGTCAGGCGTACGGCAAAAGCGACGAGCAGGGCGTCGCCCGCCTCCGGGCCGAGACCGTCGTTGATCGCGCGGAACTCGCGCAGGTCGGCCAGGACGACGGTGTGGTCGGCGGTGACCGCCTCGGTGAAGGAGCGGCGGTTGTGCAGGCCGGTGAGGTCGTCGTGGCCGGCCCGGTGGGCCACGGTGTCGAGCAGGGTGGCGTTCTCGGCCAGCGCGATCGCCTGCCGGGCCACCACCAGGAGCAGCAGCAGGGTGGTGCCGGCGACCTGGACCGTGCTGAGGTGGCCGGCGCGCATGTACACGACGGCGAGCTGCACGCTGGTCAGGCCGGTCGCGACCAGCGGCACCGACGTGCCGCGGCGCAGCGCCGACGGGCGGGCGACCCGCGGGGCCCGGCTCTCGGCGGCGAAGGCGCGGGCGGCCAGAACCCCGAAGAGGCCGACGAACGGCAGCACGGCCGCGCTGCCGCTCAGGTGCGGCCACGGCAGCAGCAGGGTCATCAGGACGGTGGAGAGCGGCCCGGCCGCGCCGACCGGGGCCAGCCACCACAGGGCGGCCCGCGGGACGGGACTCTGCCGGGCCGACATGATCTTCACGACGACCACGACGCCGGCCACCCCGATGGCCATCATGGTGATGTTCAGCCACCAGGCCGACATGCTGAGGCCGAACTTCCCGATGAACCAGCCCCGGTACTCGGCGCCGGCGATGCCGGCGGTCACCACGACCACGGCCACGTCGAGCACGGCGGTGGTCAGCTGACGCCAGCTGCGACCCCCGCTCGGCAGCCGGAGCAGGGCCGAGATGGCCAGGAGCGTGCCGACCACGTACAGCACGAGGGTCCTGGCCCCGACCGGCGGCATGCCCGACCAGGTCGTGGACAGGTCGGCGATCTGGCTGAGCGCGGCGGCCAGCACGAAGCCCATGGCCACGGCCAGCCGGCGCCAGAACGTGCGCAGGGTGCCGTCACGGCCGGCGGCAGCGCGGCGGAACGACTCGACGGCCAGCGTGAGCGCCACCACGGCCGGCGCCCACACCAGCAGCCACGGGAACGTGACGTGCGTGCCGGCGGCGATCAACAGGGTCTCGGCCAGGGCCGCGGCGACGGCGACCGGCGTGAACCACGTTCCTCCCCTCATGCCGGGGAGAATCGGCAGCGAGACCCTTAAGTTGAGAAAGGTCAGGCCGCTGCGGCGGGCATCTCAGCCGCCGGGGCGGCTTCCGGCCGGGCTTCCTGTCCGGCTTCCGGTCCGGCCTTCTGGTCGACGAAGCGGTGCAGGTTCTGCCACTCGAGGTCGGTGACGGCGCCGAACGCCCGTGCCTCGTCGATCAGATCGCGGGCCCTCGCGTAGTCACCGGCGGCGAAGGCCGCACTGGCCGCGGCGTTGGCCTGCCGGCCCTGGTCGCGGCGGATCTGGTTCCACTCGGCGGCGTCGCGGACCGTCATCGTGGGAATGCCGTGCTGCTTGAGCCAGGCCATCTCCTCGTCGGTGGCCTGCGTCACCCGGCCGACGTAGGCCGGGCCCCACTGCTCCAGCGCCAGCAGTAGTTGCCGCTGGCGGACGGCCAACCGTCGCCGGTCGAGACTCGCGCTCATCGTTCCCCCCAGAAGATCATCAGAGCCCTGACTGCCCTCGATGATCACCGGCTAATCCTGCCGGTGGGGCACGAGGCGATAACGATGCCGCTGATCAGCACCGCATCGCCGTGACGTCCACCACCTGCGTGTTCGGCACCGGTATCCACAGGCTGTCCCGGCCCAGACGGTCGTAGCTCCACGAGCCGAGCCGCAGCGGGCCCAGGTGCTTGACGACGGTGGTCACGCAGTTCGGCGGGGCCTCGAAGGCGTCGGTGTCGCGGAAGGCCGGGAACTGGGCCGAGAACTCGTACGGCCGGAGCCAGACCGACGCCGGAGCGTGCGAGATCCGCACGTACCAGGGGGAATGGTTCGTGACCTCGCCGCCGCAGAACGGGTCGTGCGCGGGGGCCAGGGGCAGCAGGAGGAAGAGCGCCACCGCCGCGACAGCCCGCCCGCCCATCCCTCGATGATGGACCCGGTTCGGCATTTAAGGATGTTTAAGGTTCGGTTTTCATCCTCCGTGCGACGCGTCCCCGTAGTTGTCGATCGAGACGGATCGACAACTGAGGAGCGATGCGATGTACCCGAACCGCCGGCGAAGCAAGGTGTCCCGCAAGGTGCTGCTGGGAGCGTCCGCCGTGGTGCTGGCGGGCGGCGCGTTCGCGGTCGGCACCGGGCTGAGCAGCGCGGGGGAGAACTGCGAGGGGCTCGACCAGGCGCTGCGGCAGAACCTGCAGTTCATCGCCGGTCAGCGGGCCGCGCCGGACGCACAGTCGGAGGCGCGCATCGCCAACCGGCAGGCCGTGGTCGATCTGATCAACCAGCGGCGTCAGGTTGCCGGCTGTAATGCCGACGTGGCCGGTGAGGTGCCCGGCGCGGTGGCCCCGGCAAAACCGACAAAAGCGCCGACTAAGGCCCCCACGACCGCGCCTACGACGAAAGCCCCCGCGGCGCCCCCGCCGGCCGCTGGGGCCGGCGAGGTCGTCTGCAAGGGCTCGACCGTGACGCTCTCGGGTGAGGCCGGGGCGCCGTTCGCGTCGAGCGGCACGTTCCCGGTCGGCACGACCCTGAAGGTCACCAACCTCGACAACAACAAGAGCATCACGGTGAAGGTGGAGACCACCTCCGGCAGTTGCGTCCTGCTCAACAACGCCGCGTTCGAGCAGGTCCGCGAGCCCGGCAAGTTCCTGATCCGCCGGGCCGTGATCGAGCGCGTCGGCTGATTACTTGCCGCCCAGCTTCTTCAGGTCGAAGATGTCGGCGGCGGCCGGGGCCTTGATGTCGGCGAACGTGGCGCCGTACTCGCTGAAGGCCAGGCCGCCGTCGGCCGCGGTCGGGCCCTCGAGACGCACCGGGTACGGCTCGCCCTCGGTGGCCACGTACAGCGTGCCGCCCGACTTGTCGGTCGTGTCGGTCAGCGCGATGGCCTGCCGGCCGTCGACCGTCTTGACCGCGCCCTTGTTGACGGTGCCCTCGTTGTCGAGCAGCTCGTCGATGTTGGCGATGCCGAACAGCTCGGAGGAACTGGTGTCGGACGGGTCGACCTTGACCCAGCGGTCGCCGACGACCTCGGCCACCGTCGCGCCCTGGGCGCCGCCGGTCGCCTTCCAGAACTTGGCGTCCGGCTTGTAGAAGCGCTGCTTGCCGACGGCGAGCAGCTCGACCTTGCCCTCCTTGGTGCCGAAGTACCCGATCAGGTTCTCCCCGGCCACCTTGAGGTCGAGGTCGAACTTCTGGCCCTCGTTGGTGACGCTGCCCTTGACGTGGTACGACTTGGCCGCCTTGAGCGCGGCCTTGGTCTTGGTGAGGATCTCGGCCCCGGTCAGATCGGCGACGCCGTTGCCCGAGCTCGTGCTCGCCGAGGTGGCGGGAGCGGCCGGCGCGGCGGCCGAGTTGTCCTTGCTGTCGTCCTGCCCGCCGCACGCGCTCAGCGCCACGACCGACGTCAGCGCGACCACGGCGGTCGCGATCGATCCAAGCTTCATGATCTTGTGTCCCCGTCTTCTGAATTTGCGGCGATCAACATAGCCGGGCCTGCGGTCACCCGGCAAAACGTCGTTACGCTGGCGTAATGCGTACGGGTGCGGTGACGCCCGAAGGGCTCAAGGTAGCGCCACCCGGCTAGCCTCGAACCATGTTGACCGCGGAGAAGAAAAGTATGTGGCGCGGCCAGTACCGGATGGTCGCCGACGGCCGCGAGGTCGCCCAGTGGGATCCGTCCTGGTGGCGCACCGGCGGCGATTTCGAGGTGGACGGGCACCGCTTCTCGGTCCGCGCCAACGCCTGGGGCAACCGGTTCAAGATGATCGACGAGTCCGGCGGCGAGGTGGCCCGGGTCGAGCGGGCCGGCCGCAAGAACTGGTCGGTGCACGCGGGCGGCCTCGTCTACGAGTTCCGCCGCACGTCGCTCTGGGGCAACCAGCAGGAGCTGCTGTCGGCCGGCGTCAAGGTCGGCTCGCTGCGGCGTACCTCCGCCTGGTCCGGCGGCGTCGAGGCCGACCTGCCCGGCATGCCCCTGCCGATCCAGATCTTCGTGGTCGGCGTCCAGATCGCCATGTGGCAGGCCCAGCAGGCCGCCGCGGCGAGCAGCAGCGGCGGCAGCGGCGGGTGACCGACTCCGCCGAGGCCATGTTCGGCCACGACCGCGCCAGCCGGGCCCTCGGCATCGAGCTCGAGGAGGTCGGGCCGGGGCGGGCGACGCTCACCATGACGGTACGCGACGACATGGTCAACGGATACGACCTGCTGCAGGGTGGGCTGCTCGCGGCGTTCTGCGACAGTGCGTTCGCGGTCGCCTGCAACACGTACGGCCAGGTGACCGTGGCCGCCGGCTTCGACATCACGTTCCTCGAGCCGGGCCGCGCCGGCGACAAGCTCCACGCCCATGCCGTGGAGCGGTCCCGGCGCGGCCGCTCCGGCCTCTACGACGTGACGGTGACGCGACAGGACGGCGTCGTGCTGGCCGAGTTCCGGGGTCGAAGCCGGACGATCGACACCCGTACGCCTCCTGAGAGATAGAACTCCGTCACTTCCGGCGCTTTGGATGACGGCATGAAGCGTCGTGCCTTCCTCGCCACCGCCCTGGCCGTCACCGTCGCCGTGGGGGGCTTCACCGCCCCCGCCCGGGCCGATTTCGATCGGTCGTTGCACCTGGCCTCGGCCACCAACTTCCGCGACGTCGGCGGCTACGCCACGGCCGACGGCCACACCGTGCGCACGGGCGTCGTCTTCCGCTCGAACAAGCTGAGCGACCTAACCGCGGCCGAGCAGCAGGTCATCGTCTCCCGCGGTATCACCCTCGACCTCGACATGCGCAACATCTCCGAGCGCTCGCAGGAGCCGGACAAGGTGCCGGCCGGCGTCACCTACCAGGTCGCCGACGTCGTCTCGCCCGCCCACGGCCTGCGCTTCCACAAGGATGCGGCCGCCACCCTGGCCGCCGCGCTCGCCGCCGGACTGTTCTCCGGCTCGTCCGATCTGGGACAGTCGATCGGCTACCCGTTCATGGTCAATTTTGTGGGCGCCGACTACGCCTTCCACGACGTGCTCTACGCGGTCGGGCACCACACCGGCGGCGGCGTCGTCTACCACTGCACCGCCGGCAAGGACCGCACCGGCTGGACCACGGCCGTGCTGCTCACCCTGCTCGGTGTGCCCCGGGCCACCGTCGAGCAGGACTTCCTGGCCAGCAACACGTACCTGGGCCGCCCCGACGCGGTCGAGGTGTCCTGGCTGCGGGCCGCGTTCGCCCAGGTCGACTACATCTACGGCAGCTTCGACAACTACGTACGCCAGGGTCTGAAGATGACCGACGCCGACATCGCCGCCATCAGGATACGACTGCTGGTGTGACCTCCCGCCGGCGGTACTCCTGCGGGCTCGTCCGGTATCGCCGCTTGAACGCGTTGCTCAGCGAGAACGCGCTGCCGTACCCGACCTGACGGGCCACCGCCTCGAGCGTCGCGTCCCCCTGCCGCAGCAGATCGGCCGCGAGCAGCAGGCGCCAGCCCGCCAGGTAGGCCATCGGCGGCTCCCCGACGACCTCGCCGAAGCGGCGCGCGAAAGCGGCCCGGGACACGCCCGCCTTCGAGGCCAGGGCGGAGACCGTCCAGCCGTACGCCGGATCGTCGTGCAACAACCGCAGGGCCGGCCCCACCACCGGGTCGGCCCGCGCCCGCAGCCACCCCGGCTTCGCCTCGTCCGGCGAGGCCAGCCAGGAACGCAGCACCGACACCAGCACCAGGTCGAGCAGCCGGTCCAGAACCAGATCCTGGGCCGGCTCGGTGCCACCCATCTCCCGCACAAGCAGATCGATCAGCGCCCGGTCCCCGTCCGCGGCCGGCCGCACGAGCACCCCCGGCAGCGCGTCGAGCAGCCGCCGCCCCACCTCGCTGTGCATCTGATAGGTCCCGCTGATCATCACGGTCGCCCCGTCCGGCGCCGCGCCCCACGTCCGTACGCCCTGCCCGGTCATCCGCATCTCCGTGCCATCGGCTGCTTCGCAGCGCTGCCCCGGATGGATGATCACTTGCGCTTTCCGCCCCGGCGCATCCCCCATGCCGTACGGCTGAACCCCGCTCACCACCGCAACGTTCCCGGCCCCGATCCGCGCGCCGGCCTGCCCGTCCCGGTCGATCCAGGCCTCACCCCGCACCAGCGTGATGAGCGACAACGGCGACCCATCCTGAATCCGCAACCCCCACGGCGGATCCAGCACCGACCGTAGTAGAAACGCTCCGCGCGCCCGCGCCCCATCGAGCAGCCCCGTAAGCACATCCATCGCGCCAGTATCTCCCTGGGGGCGACCCCCAGACCCCACGGTGCGGTGGGTGCGCTCATCGATCGGCTTGCGCGCCGCCCTGCTCATGCCCGCCTGCCGGAAGGGTCGGTCGAGCCCCTTTCGGTGACTCACCAGCTTCCGACAATTCTCCGACAATCGACTGGCAGATTCCATCTGCGGGCACTCGACCAGGAATGACGTCGCTGCCCGGCGTGTCGGAGACTTGCGTGCTTCGCTGAATTCCGCCCAAAGCCGACTTGTGGTTGCTCAGCGCGACTGGCATCTTGCGACTTGGTCGGAGTCACTCTCCTCGCCGTCCGACGAATCTGCCGGGACCGTCGTCGTGTCTCGTACGATGGGCGGATGAGCGCGGAGACCGTCGGCATGTCCATGCCCGCCCTGGTTACGCTCGACGACCTGGCGGCTATGAATGCCTCTGACCAGAACGGTCATCGATACGAGACCAGCCCCGAGGGAGTCTTGTCCGTCATGCCGCCTCCGGATTCGGAACACGCGCAGATCGCCAGCCGGATCTTCGCCTGGCTGATCATCGCCGGCTGGTCGGCTGAGCAGGTTCTGCAAGTTGCGGGCATTCGAGTTCCGGGGCCTGTGCCGGGACAGGACGGCGGCCGCATTCCCGACCTGAGTGTCTGGAGCAAGGCTCCTCCGCGTGGAGTCTGGTTGGCCGTCTCGGAGCTCCTCCTGGTGATCGAGATCGTCTCGCCCGGCTCGGAGGGGATGGACGAAGTCATCAAGCGCCGCGAATACGCTTTGGCAGGCATTCCTCAGTACTGGGTCGTTGATCGGGACGATGCTCAGACGGTGACGCTGTACCAGCTCACCGAGGGAAAGGCCTATGCCGAGCGGGCACGGATGCCGCTGGCCTGGTTGCTGCACACAAAGCCCGGTGACCACCTCGACGGACGCTGACAAGAGCCGAACGCCGAACGTTCGGGGGAGATCAGTTCTACATCGGAGCGGTTAGGGTCGGGCGCGTGACGCGGGAAGCGCTTCGATCGACTACGGGGTTCGTGGTGGCCACCGTGGTGGTCGCCGTGGCCGGCGCGGTCTGGTGTGTGGGCTATCTGGGCGCGGGGGTGGGCACGGAGGCCGTCGCGTACGTCTTCGTGCCGGTCGGGGGAGTGCTCGCGACCGCGTCCGTCCTCGAGCTGGCGCGCAGCGGCGAAGGGGTGGCCGGGCGGTTCTGGCGGGCGATCCTGCTGTCCTTCGGAGCCATCACGGCCGGCTACACCTGGCTGGCCGCGGACATGTTCCTCCACCTGGACGAGGTGCGGACCCGCAGCATGCCGGCGGCGGCCGCGGCGCTGGCGGCCTTCGGGTTCGTGGTGGCCATCTGGGCGCTGGGCCGGGTGCCGGTCGTCGCGGCCGGCGGGGTCGAGCGGTGGCGGCTCGTGCTGGACCGGGCGATCGCGTTCCTCGGGTGCTCGGCGGTGTTGTGGTATCTCGGGCTGGCGCCGATGTTCACCGCCCGCGAGCCGTTGAGTGAGCAGGCCACGCTGCTGGTCGGGCTCGGTCTGCTGCTCGCGGTCGGTGCGGCGACGAAGGCGTCGTACATCGCCGGTGGGCCGGTGGACCGGTTGGCCATCCGGTGCATCGCGGCCGCCGGGGGTGTTCCAGCCGGGGCTGTCAGCGTGCTCGTCGCGCATTACGGTCTGGTGGCCACCGTCCCGGCCCAGTCGGTCATCATGCCGCTGGCCCCGGTGCTGGTCTCCCTGGGGGTCGCCGCCCAGCGCCGGCGTCACCGGCCCGCGCGTGAGGGCGTACTGCTGCCTTACCTGGCCATGGCCCTGGTGGCCGTGCCACTGATCGCGGTGGCGGTCGGCGCGCCGTTGCACTGGCCGGTCCGGGCGACCCTGATCGCCGCGGTCGTCGTGATCGCCCTCGTGATGGTGCGGCAATACCTCGCGTCGCGGGAGAACGTCCGGCTGCTGGAGCGGCTGCGCTACGAGGTGACCCACGACGGGCTGACCGGGCTGGCCAACCGCGCGTACTTCCGCGAGCGGCTCGCCGCCGGCCCGGCCGCGGTGCTGCTCATCGACCTGGACGACTTCAAGACGGTCAACGACCTGCTCGGGCACGAGGTCGGCGATCATCTGCTGATCTCGGTGGCCGGGCTGCTGCGGGCCGAGGTGGGAGAGCAGGGCCTGCCCGTACGGGTCGGGGGTGACGAATTCGCCGTGCTGCTGGCCGGCGGCGACCCCGAGGCCCTGGCCCGGCGGTTGCTGGCCGCCCTCTCGCAGCCGATCAGCGAGCACCGGCTGCTGGTGCAGGCCAGCATCGGCATCGCCGCCGCCGAGCCGGGCGCGACCGTCGACTCGGTTCTGCGCAACGCCGACGTCGCCATGTACATGGCGAAACAACAAGGCAAGGCCGGGTTCGTACGCTACGTCGACGGCATGGGGGAGCCCGTGCTGGCCCACATGCAACTGGGCGGGGAGCTGCGCCGGGCCCTCGACAACGACGAGTTCCGGGTCGTCTACCAGCCCATCGTCCGACTCGACGGAAACCGGCTGATCGGCGTCGAGGCGCTGGTCCGCTGGCACCACCCGACCCGCGGGGTGGTCGCCCCGGCCGAGTTCATCCCGGCCGCGGAGCGTACCGGCCTGATCGTCCCGCTGGGCCGGTTCGTTCTGCGCGAGACCTGCCGTCAGGCGGCCGAGTGGCTCACCGAGTTCGGCCCCGACGCGCTGCGCGAGGCCGGCCTCAACGTCTCCGCGCGCCAGCTGCACGACCCGGATTTCGTGGCCGACGTGGCCCACGCCCTCGCCGACAGCGGCCTGCCGTGCGAACGCCTGGTCCTGGAGGTGACCGAGTCGGCCGTGCTCCGCGGCCAGCAGGTCTCCCGGGCCCTGTACGAACTGGACCGCATGGGGATTCGCCTGGCCCTGGACGACTTCGGCACCGGCGAGTCGTCGCTGAGCCTGCTCCGCGCCTTCCCGGCCGCCATCGTCAAGCTCGACAAGTCCTTCGTCGACGGCATCGAGATCGACGACGGCCACCCCGCGGCGGCCGACGCCCGTCAGGCGGTGGCCCGTGCGGTGATCCAGCTGGCGCACGCCCTGGGTCTCGACACGGTCGCCGAGGGGATCGAGAGCCCCGAGCAGGTGACCACCCTGCGCGCCCTCGGCTACACCCTCGGCCAGGGCTACCACCTGGCCGAGCCGATGACCGCGGCCGAGGTCTCCCAGCTACTGGCCCGCCAGCAGGCGGCCGCGTCTCGCCTGCCCTGAGCCGCAGCGGGCGTTCAGACGGCCGCACGATGGGGCCGGTGGTAGAGGTTGCGGCGTGGGCGCCGTTCCGGATCGATGGTGGCCGGGGGGATGAACTCGGGTAGTCCGTCGGCGCCGAGACGTATCTGCCAGCCGCTGTCGGGGTGGTGGATGTCGCGGTGGTGCCGGCGGCAGAGCAGGACCAGATTCTCCAGCACGGTCGCCCCGCCTTCGGCCCATCCCTTGAGGTGATGCATGTCGGTCCATCGGGGAGGGCGATCACAGTCGGGGAACGCGCAACCGCGGTCCCGCAGGTGCAGGGCGCGGCGTAGCGGGCCGCTGGCCAGGCGTTGGCTGCGACCGAGGTCGAGCACCTGACCGGAGCCGCCGAGCACCGCCGGCAGGATCCGGGCGTCGCAGGCCAGCCGCCGGGCCGTCGCCGCGGACAGGCGCGTGCCGGTCTCGGTGGTGGCGGCACTGAGGGCGCGGGTGAGCGGGTCGTAGCCGACGGTGACCGCTAGTTGGGCCGGCTCACCGCCGTTGGCGGGCAGCTCCTTGGTCCGGAGCGCGAGCCGGCACACGTCGGCCAGGGCGTCGGCGCGTCGTTGTTCCGGGCGGCGCTCGTCGCCGGGTGCCGGGGCGCACAGCGGATCCAGCGCCGCCTGCAGGAGAGCGGCGTCTTCCAGGCCGAGGGTGCCGGACAGGCGCACCATGCCGCGGTGGGGAGCGGAAATGGTGAACCCACGGGCCCGGTGGGCGCGGGCTTCCTGGCGGGCCAGGGCGGCTTCCTCGGCGCGCTCGGCCAGCTGGGGCGCCACATGCTCGAGGATGCGTTCGCCGACGCGGCGTAGCTGGTACGCCGGCAGGCGTTCCGCCATCTCGATCAGCGTGGCCTCGGCCTGCTGGCTGATCTGGTCGGCATCGCCCGGGCTGAGGTCGTCGAACTCGCTCAATCCCGCACTGGTCGCGTCGACGGCATCGGCGATCACCAGCGCTTGCCGGGCATCGACGAGCCCGTCCACCAGGGCTTGTTCGAGCGCGGGATGGTCGTGCAGGGCGGTGGCCAGGTCGGTGCGCTGGCGGGCCGCCCGGGGATCGAGCCGCAGCTGGGAGCGGAGCCAGCCGGTGGTGCTGCGGCTGCCCTGCGTGGCGGGTACGCCTCGCTCGATGGCGTGGTGGATGAGCCTGGCCTGCATGGCCGCGGCGGTCTGTTCGAGGCGGTGGGCGGCATGCAGGCAGGCGGTCAGCTCGTCGTCGCCCACCGGCCACAAGGGTGACGCGGCGAGCTTCGCGGCGTCGTCGCTGAGTCGTTCCATCTCTGCCAACATGCCGCCCATCTTCGAACACACGTACGACAGATTCGGGGGCCCAGGAGATCCACGTTCACCATGTGCACGGCCGCCCCAAACGCCAATCGAGCCGGGCCGATGTCGTCCCGAATCGGGCGCTCAAGGGCCGCCGGTCAGGCCGGGTCCCACACTCCAGTGCCGGCATGCCGGTCGGCGTACTGGGCGAAGTCGCGGGCCGGCCGCCCGAGGGCCTCGCGCACGCCGTCGGCCGGGCGGACGTTCCGGCCGTCGAGGATGTGGCGGAACATGTCGCCGAGCTCGACCGGCAGGCCGATCTCGCGGAGCACGTCCTGATACTGCTCGTACGTGATCGCGGTGTACTTCACCGTCCGGCCGGTGGCCCGGCTCAGCTCGGCCGCCACGTCGCCGAAGGTCAGCGCCCGGGGGCCCGTCAACTCGTACCGCCGGCCCTGATGCCTTTTGTCGGTCAGCGCGGCCGCCACCACGTCCGCGATGTCCTCCGCGTCGACGAACGGCTCCGGCACGTCGCCGGCCGGGAGCATGACGGTGCCGCTCCGTACCGCCTCGACGAGGAAGTCCTCGCTGAAGTTCTGCATGAACCACGCGCAGGAGACGATCGTCCATCCGGCGCCCGCCGCCTTGACCCGTTCCTCGGCCTCCAGCGCGAGCGGCTCGCCGCGCCCCGACAGCAGCACCAGCTGCTCGACCCCCTGGCTCACCGCCAGACGGGCGAGGGCTTCGACTTTCGCTGCCGCTCCGGGCAACCCCAGGTCCGGATAAAAGGTGATGTACGCGGCTCGCGCGCCCGCCAGCGCCGGGGCCCACGTCGACTCGTCGTCCCAGTCGAACCGCGTGGCGCTGCTCCGCGATCCGACGCGTACGTCCACGCCTTGCTTGTCGAGGCGCTCGGCCACCCGCCGCCCGGTCTTGCCCGTCCCACCGATGAGAAGCGTCGTGTTCGTCATGCCTCAAGTACAGTGCCGCGCCACGAGACGCAGAATGGCCGAGAACCTCGCCCTCATAAGCGAGACGCTCAGCCGCAGGTGCACGATGCCCGACCGGCGAGAACACCGAACCCGGCCCGCCCGCGGTGGGCGTCCCCGGGTTCGCCCGCAAACCGGCCCGACCCGGCGGCATGGTGGCCGCAGCCCCGCTCGAGGGCCTCAGCCCCGGTTGATCAGGTCGGTGGCCACCTGCCGGGCGCGGGCGATGGGCACGGCGAAGCCGATGCCGATGCTGCCGCCGCCTTCGAGGGTGGCGATGGCGGTGTTGACGCCGATGACCTCGCCGCGGGCGTTGATGAGGGGGCCGCCGGAGTTGCCGGGGTTGATGGAGGCGTCGGTCTGGACGGCGGTCCGGCGGGCGGTGCCACCCAGCCGGACGGGGCGGTCGACGGCGCTGATGATGCCGGCGGTGACGGTGCCGGACAGGCCCAGCGGGGAGCCTACGGCCAGGACGGGCTCGCCGACGCGGGTGGCGCGGGGGTCGGCCAGGGGTAGGGCGGGCAGGTTGGCCGAGCCTTCGACGCGCAGGACGGCGATGTCGTTGCTGGGGTCGGTGCCGACGAGCGTGGCGGTCAGGCGGCGGCCGTCGGCGCCGATGACGGTGATGGGGCCGCCGGCGGCTACGACGTGGTTGTTGGTGACTATGTGGCCGCGGTCGTCGAAGGCGAAGCCGGAGCCCGAGCCGTTGCCGGCCTGGACCGAGACGACGCCGGGGAGGGCGCGGGCCGCGGCGGCGACGAGGTCGGCCGGGACTGCGCCGCTCGCTGGGGCGGCCGCCGGCGCGTCGTCGCGGCCGGTCACGTAACCGGCCACGCCGCCCGCGCCGGCGCCGGCCGCGAGGGCCAGGACGAGCAAGCCTCCGGCAGTGGCCAGAGGCCACCGCCGGGCCGGGCCGGCGGGCTCGGGCTCGGGCCCGGACGGTACGGGCGCTTCAACGCCGGGCGCGCCCGTCGGGGGGCCGGCCCACGAGCCGGGAGACGCGGGGACGGAGGGTGAAGTGAAGTGCGGGCCGCGGGGTGTGGGCCCCAGTCCTTCGATGGTCATGGCGCGGCTCCCTCTGCCGGTGGGATGGAACGGGCGGGCGTCCGGGGTTTGGGGGGCACACGCCGAACGCCCGCCCTCGTGGTCCATGACAGCAAGGGGGACCGAAAGCGGACCGAAGAAAGATGCCCCGTGGCTGAGGCCACCGCCTGTGCCCGCGCTCGTCATGATCGGCCATAATCACCGGATGAAACTTGCTGAGGCTCTCGCCCTGCGTGCGGAAGCGTCGCGGCGCGCGGAGCAGCTCCGCGCCCGGGTGGCCAGCAGCGCCCGCTACCAGGAAGGCGAGACGCCGGCCGAGGATGCCGCCTCACTGCTGGCCGAGGCCGGCGAGGTGCTCGGCGAGCTCGAGTCGCTGATCCGGCGGATCAATCGCACCAATGCCGCCACCCAGGTCGAGGGTGGCACCCTCACCGACGCGCTCGCCCGCCGGGATGTGCTGCGTCTGCGGCACAGCGTGATCACCTCGGCCGCCGACGCCGCGGCCGGTGACGGGCAGCGTGGGTTCCGGCAGCTGCGCTCGGAGCTGAAGATGATTCCGGCGCTGCCGGTGGCCGATCTGCGGCGCGAGGCCGACGAGCTGGCCCGGCAGCTGCGCGAGGTCGACACGCTCATCCAGCGGACGAACTGGGAGGCCGAGCTGCTCGACTGATCAGGACGCGGAGCAGGTAGCCGAGGTGGAGGCGTGCACGAACCCGAGAGCCGGCGGGTGATCCGGCTCACCTCCTGGCGCGCCGAGGGCAGGCGCAGGGGTTCGACTCCCCGATTCACCGCGCATGCCCAGCACGGACGACGAGTGACGGCGCACAGGGCACCACTAATCACCAAGTGCAGATCCACCACGGTGAGGGCGGGAACGGGGAACTCCGCGGGTTGTGATCTCCGTCGAAGAGCGCGGCGGGGGTCGTGTGGCAGGCTCGGGCGATGGGACGAAGCGATTGGCCTCGGCTGAAGGTGACCGACTGGGTCGACACGCGCGACACGCTGCAGTTGTGGGCGCAGATCGTGGGCAAGGTGCGGATGGCGCACGCGCCGGCGGTCAACCACTGGTGGCATGTGACGCTCTATCCGAGCGCGCGAGGGCTGACCACGTCCGCGATTCCGTACCGGCACCTGTCCTTCGAAGTGGAATTTGACTTTCTCGACCAGGTGTTGCGGATCAGCACGAGCGACGGGCGGTCGCGGACGATCCCGCTCGAGCCCAAGACGGTCGCGCAGTTCTACCGCGAGACCATGCTCGCCCTGGCCGAGCTCGACATCGAGACGGCCATCCATCCCGTGCCGAACGAGGTCGACCCGGCCATCCCGTTCGCCGAGGACGAGCAACACCGGTCGTACGACGGTGACGCCGTCCGGCTCTTCTGGCGTCAGCTGCTGCAGGTGGAGCGGGTGATGAGCCGGTTCCGGTGGGAGTTCCTCGGCAAGACCAGCCCGGTGCACTTCTTCTGGGGGTCGCTGGACCTCGCGTACACCCGCTTCTCCGGCCGGGCCGCCCCGCAGCATCCCGGCGGCGCGCCCAACTGCCCGCCCTCGGTCATGCACGAGGCCTACTCGCACGAGCTGGCCAGCTTCGGCTTCTGGCCGGGCGGGGGAGAGGAGGGCGCGTTCTACGCCTATGCCTACCCTGAGCCGGCGGGTTACGCCGACTTCGCCGTACGCCCGGAAGCCGCTCACTACGACCACGGCATCCGCGAGTTCCTGCTGCCGTACGAGGCCGTCGCCGGGGCCGCGGATCCGGACGCGGCCCTGACCGAATTCCTCACGTCGACGTACGAAGCCGCGGCCGAGCTGGCCGAATGGGACCGCTCGGCCCTCGAACGCTCCTGACCCTGCTAGCGGCGGCCGTGGCGGCGCGGGCCGCGCGGGCCGCGCGGAAGCTCGGGCGACTCGGTGGGGCCGCCGGGGGCAGCCTGGAAGACGGTGGCGGCGGGGCGGCGCAGGGCCTCCGGCTCGGCGGCCGGGGTGGGCTCGGCCGCGGCGTCCGGCTCGTGGATGTGCCGGTGCTGCTCGTCGGCCTTGGCCCACATCTGCTCCAGGGTCACCTGGCTGTGCTCCCCGGCCACCTCGATCTCGATGCGGCAGAACAAGTCGCACGGGTATTCGACGACGAACGTCGCCTGCGGGGAGGCGGTCATCGGGGGCCGATCGTGAACGGGTGCATTCCGCCATCGTACGGGCGGGCCGATCGGCCGCGGGACCGACCGCCCCGCCCGCTCAGCCGAACAGGCCGCTCCCCCAGAAGTCGCCGGGGCCGCGCAGGCCCGGCGGGCAGGCGAAGATGCCGCTGGAGACGTGCCGCACGTACTCGTTCATCTCGTCGTTGGCGGCCAGGCTCCGCTGGACCGGGATGAAGGCCCGGGCCGGGTCCCGTTGGTACGCGATGAAGAACAGCCCTGCGTTGAGACGCCCGAGCCCGTCCGAGCCGTCGACGAAGTTGTAGCCCCGCCGCAGCATGCGCGCCCCCTTGTTGGCGTCCGGGTGCGCGAGCCGTACGTGCGCGGTCGCCGGCACGAGCGGCTGCCCGTCCGCGCCGACCGCGGTGAAGTCGGGCTCGTCGAACTCGGACTCGGCCCCGATCGGCGCCCCGCTGCCCTTGAGCCGCCCCACGATCTGCTCCTGCTCGGCCAGCGACGAGCGGTCCCACGTCTCGATCAGCATCCGGATCTTGCGGGTGACCAGGTACGATCCGCCGGTCATCCAGTCCGGGCCGTCGCCCGGCTGCACCCACAGGTGCTCGCGCAGCTGGTCGGTCTCCTCCGCCTTGAGGTTGCGGGTGCCGTCCTTGAAGCCGAACAGGTTGCGCGGCGTCGCCTGGCCGGCCGCGGTCGACGACGTACGCCCGAAGCCCAGCTGGGACCAGCGTACGCTGACCGTGCCCATCCCGATGCGGGCCAGGTTGCGGATCGCGTGCACGGCCACCTGGGGGTCGTTGGCGCAGGCCTGGATGGCGATGTCGCCGCCCGAGATGGCCGCGTCGAGCGTGTCCCCGGTGAAGCGGGGGAGCGGCGCGAGGGCCTTGGGCTGCCGGGCGGCCAGGCCGAACCGGTCCTTGCCGCCGGCGTCGCGGAACAGGCTCGGGCCGAAGCCGGCGGTGATGCTGAGCGACGACGGCGACAGGCCGAGGGCCTCGCCGGTGTCGTCCGGCGGCGCTTCCGGGATGCCGTTGACCGCGCCGATCGAACCCGCGTCCTGCCCGGCCGTCATCCGCGCCGCGGCCGCCGTCCAGTCGCGGAGCATCTGGACGAGCTTGTCGCGGTCCTTGGTGATGACGTCGAACGCGACGAAGTGCAGCCGGTCCTGGGCCGGCGTGACGATACCGGCCTGGTGCTCGCCGGTGAACGCGACGACGTCCGAGGCGGGCCCGGCCTCGGGCTCGCCCCTTCTCAGCGCGGCGCCCCCGGCCAGACCGGCCGCGCCCACCCCCACGCCGGTGCCGGCAAGCGTGATGGCTTGCCGGCGCGACATCTTCCACGGCATGATCAGGCCTTCTTGGCCACGACCGCCGCCACCTTGCTGATCGGCTCGGCGAGCGCGTTGATGGCGTCCGACAGGGTCTTCAGGTCGGCCTGGGTGAGCTGGTTGTGCAGCTTGTAACCGTCACCGTCGCGGTACTTCTCCAGCGCCGCGTCGACGTTCGCGAACTCGGTGTCCAGCGTCTTGACCAGGGCGGGGTCGCGCTCCTCGAGCACCGGGCGCAGCGCCGCGATGGCCGCCTGGGAGCCTTCGACGTTGGCGTTGAAGTCCCACAGGTCGGTGTGCGAGTAGCGGTCCTCCTCGCCGGTGATCTTGCCGGAGGCGACCTCGTCGAGCAGGCCCTTGGCCCCGTTGGCGAGCTGCAGCGGGGACAGCTTCTCGGCGTTGGCCTTCTGCACGATCTCCTTGACGTCGGTCAGCAGCTGGTCGGCGATCGGGCCGTCCTTGGAGATGTCCGGCTTGGCGGCCCACAGGTCCTTCTCGATGCGGTGGAAGCCGCCGAACTTCATGCCCTCCTCGGTGACCTCCTCGCGCCCGTCGATCCGCGGGTCGAGGTCGCCGAAGATCTCGGCCACCGGCTCGATCCGCTCCCAGTAGGTGCGGGCGACCGGGAACAGCGCCTTGGCCTCGTCGACCTTGCCCGCCTTGACCGCGGTCACGAACTCGGTGGTCTTGGTCTCGAGCGCGCCGGTCTGGCTCTTGACGTAGCGGCTGTAGCTGGCGGTGGCGTCGGCCAGCTTGGCGTCCTCGGTCAGGGCCGGGGCCGAGCCGGAGACGGTCAGCGCGCCCCGGATGCCCTTGCCGATCATCCCGGGCTTGCAGGCGGTCTCGTACGAGCCCGCGGGCAGCTCGACGTGCAGGTTGCGCGACAGCCCGGGGGCGATGTTCTCGACCTCGGCCATGACCCGGTCGCCCGGCGCGTACACGTAGAACTCGGTGACCTTGTTGCCGCCGTTGGTGATGGCGAATACGCTGGTGCCGGCGTCCACGGTGGTCTTGCCGACCTCACAGCCGGTGTCGGTCGCCTTGACCGCGATCGGGCCGCCGGCCGCCTCGTCCGTGCCGGAGTCGCCGGATCCGCAGGCGGCGACGGAACAGGCCGTCACCACGGCCAGCAGAAGGGGTGTTTTGCGCACGGTATATCTCCTAGGACTGCGCGGGGGCGGTAGTCACGGCCGCCGGCTTGCTGGCGGTCGGCTTCAGGAACAGGAAGAGGACGGGTACGGCGTAGACGACCCAGGCGACGACCTCGAGCACCGTGGCCGTCGGGGTGACGTTGAACATGCCGGTGAGCAGCGCGGTGTACCACGCGTTGGGGTCGAGGGCGCCGCTGATGTCGTACGCCAGGTTGTTGAGCCCGGGCACGACGGCGGCCTCCTGCAGGTCGTGCACGCCGTACTTGAGGATTCCGGCGGCGACCAGGATGAGCAGGGTCCCGGTCACGGTGAAGAACACCGTGAGATTGATGCGCACCGCCGTGGCGTACATCAGAAAGCCGAGCAGGACCGCCGTGGCGATACCACCGAGAAGGGCGTAAAGGGGGCCGCCGTTGATGCTGGCGCCCTGCACCGCCGAGTAGAAGATGAGCGAGGTCTCGAGGCCCTCGCGGACCACCGCGAGGAAGGCCATCACGCCGACCGCGACCGAGCCGACGGCCAGCGCGTCGGTGAGCTTGCCGCGCAGCTCGCCGGCGATGGAGCGGGCGGCCTTGCGCATCCAGAAGATCATCCAGGTGACGAAGGCGACAGCCAGGATCGAGGTGATCGCCTCGAACAGCTCGCGCTGCTCGTACTTCTGCAGCAGCGTGGTCGAGGTGTAGCTGAGCAGCCAGCCGAAGCCGACGGAGAGCGCGACGGCCAGGCCGACGCCGGCCCAGACCTGCGGCAGGCGGTCCTTGCGGCCGGCCTTGACCAGGAACGCGATGACGATGCTGACCACCAATGTGGCCTCGAGCCCCTCGCGCAGGCCGATGAGGTAGGTGGCGAGCATGGACGTCCCTTCACCGATCACTAAACACTAAGGCGTGCCTAACCTAGCTACTACAGACTGTAGATTAGGGAAGGCTGGCCTTAGTGTCCAGGGGCGTCCTCGCGGGGCTCAGTCCTCCTCGGCGTCGGCCAGCAGCCGGCGCAGCAGGTCCTCGTCGCCGGGCTGCAACTCGCCGACGAAGCGGCGCAGCACCGTCGCCCGGTCGCTGCCGGTGTCCAGCAGCGAGCCCATCTTGCGGGCGACCATCGAGGCCTCGTCGGTCAGCGGCGCGTACCGGAACGAGCGGCCGTCCTTGAAGCGTGCCAGCACGCCCTTCTCGTACATCCGGGTCAGAACGGTCACGACCGTGCTGTACGACAGACGCGACCTCAGCCGGCCCAGCACGTCGCGCGGTGTGAGCGGCCCGCCGGCGGCGACCAGGACGCGGAGGATCTCCGACTCCAGCGCGCCGGCCTGGCGGCGCCCGGGCGCCTCTTCGTCGTCGGCGTGCACGAGCGCAGCATAGCGAGATCGTCTATGCCTGCTAACTTTTACAGGCTGTAGAAGCTTTTGTTCGCGGAGGATAGGGCTGACTTCGATGACGGCGACGCTCGGCAACATCCTGCTGGTGTTCCTGGCCGACCGGCCGGGCACCGCGCACGAGCTGCAGCAGCGCCACGCCCAGACCTTCGGCCGGGAGCGCTCGGTCGACATCGCCCGCGTCCTGGCCGCCCTGCGCCGCCAGGACCGCCTCGGCCACGTCGGCACCGAGGCGGCCAACCGCCCCCGCAGCCCGCTGATCTTCTCCCTGACCGACGCCGGCTACGCCCGCCAGCGCGCCTGGATGCTCGGCGTCCCACCCGACGTCACCGGCGAGGACGTCATCGTCCGGGTCCTGCTGGCCACCGCCGCCGCCGACCGGGAGACCTTCGAGGCCGTCATCGACTCCTGCCTGGCCGCCCTGAAACGCCCGAGCCGGCGCGCCGCCACCCCGGTCCTGGAGGCGCACAACGCCCTCGCCGAGTACGAGGACGCCCTGACCGCGTCCCTGCGGTCCTGGCTACGCCGCCTGGCCGGCCGCCCCCGCGTCCGCGACGCCGCCTAGAATCGAGATCACGGGAATCCCTATGGTGGTCGGATGGCGTCCGTCAAGCAGGTCCAGATCACCTTCGACTGCGCGGACCCCGCGCGCGTGGCCCGCTTCTGGGCCGAAGCGCTCGGCTACGTAGCACCCGCCTCCAACGGCCCGGGAGCCGCCGCCTACGACCCCACCGGCGCCGGCCCGCGCCTCTACTTCCAGCAAGTCCCCGAGGGCAAGACCGTCAAGAACCGAGTGCACCTGGACGTCCGCGTCGGCACCGGCCTGGTCGGCGAGGAACGCCTGGCCGCCCTGGAAGCCGAAGCCGTCCGGCTGGTCGCCCTCGGCGCCGTCCGAGGCCGCCTCCTTCTGGCCGACGAGGAGAACGAGTCCTGCCAGAACATGCAGGACATCGAAGGCAACGAGTTCTGCCTCGACTGACGCCCGTTGGTCAGGCGAGCCGGGTAAGGAGGATCCGGCCGCCCTCATAGACGCCGCCGTCGATATTGACAACGCGCTGGGCGGCGTATCGCAGGGGCTCGCGCACCTCACTCGGCGTCACGCCGAAGTGCTTGGTCAAAGTGCTGTGCCCGTGCACCAGCACGCTGGCGCCGTACGTCGCAAGCATCCTGCTGACAGCATCGCCGGGCGTGACCGTCTCGTTGTCGCGGAAGGCGCCGCGGTCGCTCATTCGCTGGCAGAACAGTGCCCAGCTTCGGACGTCGCGCTCGGCGAGAGCTTCGGACACCGTGGCGTTGACGGCGGTGACGCTGTCGCCGAATTCGAGGTAGGCAGTGGTGTCCGAGTGGATCAGCAGGTGATCGTCGAGCACTGCCATTGCGGGCCGTGCGGCGATCCACGAGACATGGGTACCGCTGAGTCGGCGCAAGTCGTTGTCACGGCCGCCGAAGCGGGCCCAGCCACCCCGGAAACCATCGGGCACATCCCATCCGGGTACCGGCGTGGTGCCGAACAGGTGGGCCGCCATCAACTGCACCTCGTGATTGCCCAGCAGCGCGCCGACCTCGCCGCCTGCCTCGGCAGCCTGCCGGGTCCACCGCCGGATGTCGTCAATGACGCCGATACCGTCCGGTCCCCGGTCGACGTAGTCGCCCAGAAGCCACAACCGAGCGTCTCGCCCCGACCAATGGCCGTCGCCATCGACAAGACCGGCGTCGCGCAGGACATCCCGAAACTCCGCACGATGGCCGTGCACATCGGCGGCAACGAACAACGCTGATGGCGGCCGACTCTCGATCATGAATGAAATCTATCAATCTTGCAGGTCCCACACATTGACCGGTGCCTGCGGGCCGGTAAGGGGATGCCAGGCGCGGTGCATCGGGACGGTGGCGGTCAGCACGAGGCGGCGCGTTCGGCCCTCGACCGTGTGGATCGGGAGGATGCCGGCGGCGGTGGTACGGACGGTGGTCGCTGTGGTGTGTTTCAAGACGAGCCGCAGCGTGTCGAGACCGTCGGGGCCGCCGCCCTCGTGCAGATGCCTGTGGTCGGGTTCGGCGCACTCCAAAATGGACGCGGGACGCTGCGGTGGGTTGACGGCGAGCAGGTCCGCGTCGAAGCCGGCGAGCTCGCGGAAGTCGAGTTGCCGGCGCGCAGCGCGGCGATGGTGATCAGTCCGGCATTCAACGTTGGTCGTCACCCGGGGCACCCACCCACGACGGAAAGCTTGCCGGCTGCAGCGTAACAGGAGCGATGCTCTACGTTGGACGTCGTGGGTACGGTGGGCCGGCTGGCCGGGGTCACGATCGATTGCCGGGATCCGGAGGGGCTGGCCGGCTTCTGGTCGGCTGTGCTCGGTGGCCGGGTGACCGAGTCCCTACCCGGCTGGCGGCGCGTCACCGTCGCCGGCGCCGGCCCGGTGCTGACGTTCCAGCCGGTGCCCGAACCCAAGGTCGGCAAGACGCGGCTCCACCTGGACGTCGCCGTGCCCGACGCCGGCGAAGCGATGGCTCGGGTCGAAGCCTTGGGCGGCCGGTGGAGCGGCGAACGGCACGACTACCCCGAGGGCGTGGTCCTCGTCATGGCCGACCCGGAGGGCAACGAGTTCTGCGTCGTGCAGTACTACTGACGGCGAGTTACGATCGCCGGAATCCGGCCTGAGGAGGAAGCTTGGCGCGGCTTCTGCTGGTGAGGCATGGGCAGGCCTCGTTCGGGGCGGCGGTTTACGACGCGCTGTCCGAGCTCGGTGCTGAGCAGGCGCGGGTGCTTGGCAAGAGCTTGGGCGAGCGCGGGATCCGGCCCGGCCTGGTGCTGTGTGGGGAGTTGCGGCGTCACCGGCAGACGGTGGAGGGGCTGCTGGACGGGCTGGGCGAAGCGGTGCCGGTCAGCGTCGATTCCGGGTGGGATGAGTTCGACTTTCAGCGGGTGGTGGAGCTGCACGATCCGGCGTTCCGGGAGTTGGCGCCGCGGGCGTTTCAGGAGTTGTTCGAGGCGGCTACCGGGCGGTGGTGCTCGGGGGCGTACGACCGGGAGTACGACGAGTCGTTTCCGGCGTTCCGGGAGCGGGTCGCGGGGGCGCTGGAGCGGGCCGGTGAGCTGCTGGCGGAGCACCGGGAGATTGTGGTGGTGAGTTCGGGTGGGCCGATCGCGCTGGCCGCCGCGCTGCTCACGGCGGGGCCGAAGGTCGATCCGGGCACGCTCGCGACGCTGTGGACGGCGCTCAACCGGGTGGCGGTCAACACCGGCGTCACCAAGCTGGTGCGTGGCCGCAGCGGGCTGTGGCTGTCCACGTACAACGAGCACAGCCATCTCGAGCCCGGCCAGCGACTGCTCACCTACCGCTGATGGCCCGCTGGAAGCCGCCGCCCCGGGTCGACGCCGGCCCGACCGCGCCCCTCGTCGTCGAGCGGCGGCTGGCCACCGGTGGGCGCGGCCCGGAGGATGTCGTCTTCGACCGGGACGGCCACGTCGTCTGCGGGCTGGCCGGCGGGCGCATCGTGCGGATCGACCCGGCCACGGGCGACCGGACGGTTCTGGCCGAGACGGGTGGGCGGCCGCTCGGTCTGCACGCCCGCGCCGACGGCAGCGTGCTGGTCTGCGATCACGACAAAGGGCTGCTCAAGGTGGACGGCACAGTGGAGCGGCTCGTCGACGTCACCTTTCCGAGCAACGTGGTCGAGGACAGCGCGGGCGTCATCTGGTTCACCACATCCACGACGCGGTGGAGTCTCGACGAGCACCTGGGTGACATCTTCGAGCATTCGTGCACCGGGCGGCTGATGCGCCGCGACCCGGACGGCACGGTTACGACGGTCCTCGATGGGCTGAAGTTCGCCAACGGGCTCGTGCTCGCCCCCGACGAGTCGCATCTGCTGGTCGCCGAGACGGCCGGCTATCGGATCCAGCGCCATTGGATCGATGGCCGCACCGAGGTTCTGGTCGACAACCTGCCGGGCTTCCCGGACAACATGTGGCTCGGCAGCGACGGGCTGGTCTGGGTGGCGATCGCCGCGCCGCGCAACGCGCTGCTCGACCGGCTGCTTCCGCTGCCGGGTCTGTTGCGGCGGGCGCTCTGGGCGCTGCCGGCGGGCGTACGGCCGAAAGCCGTGCCGATCGCCTGGGTGATGGCCTTCACGCCGGACGGGCGGCTCGCGCACGATCTGCGGAGCGGCGACGGGTCGTACGGCTTCGTCACCTCGGCCGCCGAGCGGAACGGCCTCGTGGTCCTGGGCAGCCTGACCGAATCCGATGTGGCGGTTGTGGCCCCACCTGGGTAACAGCCCTGGGCATGAAGACCTATCGATACCACCACGCCGCCCTGGTGATCCCGTTCATGCTGCTGGCCTCGATCGCGTTGCCGATCGGGGCGCTGTTCGTCGACGCCGGGCCGTGGTGGGCCGAGACTCTCTTCCTTCTCATCGCGATTCCGCTGGGCTGGTGGTACGTGGCGGTTCGGCTGATCTACCGGATGGAGCTCACGGAGCAGGAGCTGGTGTTGCGCTCCCTGCTGGGCCGCTGGCGGGTTCCGCTGGCGGAGCTGGCCGAGATCGGCGCGCCCGAGAGTGGTAACACGGTCCGCGTGGTGCGGCGCGACGGGCGGGCCTGGAGCGTGTTCTCCGGGGAGGGGCTGGTCGCCTTCGCCGACGAGGTGGGCCGGGTCGCGCCGAACGCCGAGGTGCGCATCAGCGGGTGGCACCGCCGCACCGAGGGGTAGCACGACCGACCTACACCTAATACTCCGGCACGCCGAAAGGCGCCGGCGGCGGCATCAGCGCCGACCACTGGTTCGGCGTGGAGCCGATGACCGGGCGCGACCTGTTCGCCATCGTGGTCCACGGGGCCCGGACGTCGCTGCTGGTCGGAGTCGCCGCCACGGCCATCGCGGTGCTGGTCGGCACGCTGGTCGGCATCGCCGCCGGCTTCTTCGGGGGCTGGTTCGACCGGGTGCTGAGCCGGATCACCGACGTGCTGCTCGGCTTCCCCTGGCTGGTCTTCGCCATCGCGCTCGGGGCCATCGTGCCGGTCAAGTTCCCCAAGCAGTTGCTGCTGATCCTGGTGATCGGCCTGTTCGGCTGGCCGGGGATCGCCCGCGTCGTCCGGGGGCAGACGTGGGACGCCAAGACCGACACCGTCCGCACCGCCGGGCCCGACCAGGTCGTCTTCCAGCTCGGCCAGGACGCCACCGTGGCCGCCCAGCGGCTGATCGCCGACGCCGGCGACGACAAGAACGCGTTCGGCGCCGGCTTCGTGCCGCCCGCCCAGCTGGCCCAGATCCAGGCCAACGCGTCGGCCAAGCAGCGGCTGGTCACCTCGGACGCGGGCGCACTGGCCTACCTGGCCCTCAACACCACCCGCGGGCCGCTCAAAGACGTCAAGGTCCGGCAGGCCATCGAGTACGCGGTGGACAAGAAGGCGTACCAGGTCGCCTCGGGCGGCGCCACCGGCGGTGACCTCGCCACCACCCTGATCACCCCCGGCGTCGCCGGCCGTCAGGAGTACGACCTCTACCAGGCCGACCCGTCCGGTGACGTGGCCAAGGCCAAGCAGCTGCTCACCGAGGCCGGCCAGACCAACCTCAACCTGACCCTGCTCTCCGAGAACGACCAGGTCAGCCTGGCCAAGGCGCAGGCCATCCAGCAGGGCCTGCAGCGGGCCGGCATCAAGGTCACCATCAAGCCGGCCGAGGAGACCACGGTCACCGACACCATCACCGGCGACAAGCCCGACTTCGACCTGACGCTGAGCAGCTGGCAGCCGGACTTCCCGAGCGCCAACGGCAACATCCAGCCGCTGTTCGAGTCCAAGGAGATCGGCGGTGGGGGCTACAACATCTCGCGCTACTCGCAGCCCGAGGTGGACCAGCTGATCGAGCAGGCGCTGGCCGAGACCGACCAGGCCAAGGCGCAGACGCTGTGGGCCCAGGCCGACAAGCGGATCCTGCAGGACGCGCCGGTCGTGCCGCTGACCTACACGAAGAACTCGTTCCTGCACGGCTCCAACGTGCAGAACTTCTTCGTGGCCGCCTTCCCGGCCTACCCGAACTACCTGAAAGTCTCGCTGAAGCAGTGACTCTCCTGTCTGTGGAGGACCTCTCCATCTCGTTCGAGGTCGAGGCGACCCGCGGTGTGGCCTTCGAGCTGCACCGCGGGCGGGTCCTGGCGCTGGTCGGCGAGTCCGGCTCGGGCAAGAGCGTCTCCGCCATGTCGATCCTGGGCCTGCTGCCGGCCACCGCCACGGTGACCGGCAGCATCACCCTCGAGGGCGAGCAGCTGCTCGGCGCGCGACCGGAGCGGCTGCGCGAGCTGCGCGGCGGAAAGATCGGCACGATCTTCCAGGAGCCGATGACCGCCTTCAACCCGGTCTTCACCATCGGCAACCAGATCGCCGAGGCCCTCCGTACTCATCGGCGGGCTGCGCCGAAACAGCGGATCCACGAGCTGCTGTCGATCGTCGGGCTCGACGATCCGCCCCGGGTGGCCCGCTCCTACCCGCACCAGCTCTCCGGCGGCCAGCTGCAGCGCGCGATGATCGCCATGGCCATCAGCTGCGACCCGGTGCTGCTGATCGCCGACGAGCCGACCACCGCGCTGGACGTCACCGCGCAGGCCGGCATCCTCGAGCTGCTGCGCGACCTGCGCGAGCGCCTCGGCATGGCCATCCTGCTCATCACCCACGACATGGGTGTGGTGGCCGACCTGGCCGACGACGTGGTCGTGCTCAACCAGGGCCGGGTCGTGGAGACCGCGCCGGTCGGCCAGCTCTTCGCCGCGCCGGCCGAGGACTACACGCGGGCGCTGCTCGACGCCGTACCGAAGCTCGGCTCGTCGCCCTCTCCGGTCCTGGCGGAAACCGGGCCGGACGCCCTGAGGTTGACCGACCTGGTCGTCGACTACTCGGGCGGGTTCCGCGCGGTCGACGGCGTCTCGCTCGGCGTCGGCGGCGGCGAGATCCTCGGCCTGGTCGGCGAATCGGGCTCCGGCAAGTCGACGATCGGGCGGGTCGTGGCCGGCCTGGTCCCGGCCACGTCCGGGGTGGCGCTGGTCGGCGGCGCGGACATCGGGCGGGCGGCCCGGCACCCGTGGCGGCGCGCGGCCGAGCTGCGCCGGATCCGTTCCGGCATCGGCATCGTCTTCCAGGACCCGGCGTCCTCGCTCAACCCGCGCGTCACCATCGCCGACAGCATCGCCGAACCGCTTGTGCTGCACCGCGAACTCGACGCCGTCGCCTTGCGGCGCCGGGTCGACGAGCTCCTCGAGGCGGTCCAGCTCTCCGTGGGCTTGCGCAGCCGCTACCCGTACGAGATGTCCGGTGGCCAAAGACAACGGGTGGCCCTGGCCCGGGCGCTGGCCCTCAACCCCGCGCTCCTGATCGCCGACGAGCCGACCAGCGCCCTCGACGTGTCGGTGCAGGCCCGCGTCCTGGACCTGCTGCGCTCGTTGCAGCGCGACTTCGGCTTCGCCTGCCTGTTCATCAGCCACGACCTCGCGGTGGTCGAGCAACTCGCCCACCGCGTCGCCGTGATGCACCGCGGCCAGATAGTCGAGCAGGGTCGCACCGCCGACGTGCTGCGGGCGCCGGAACATCCGTACACCCAGGGGTTGATCGCCGCCGTGCCCGTCCCGGACCCGGCCCGTCGTCACTAAGCGTCAGGCGCGTTCGGGCCGGCGTCGGCCGGGGTGGAACCGTCGGCGCAGGCCCGGGCGAGCATCTCGCCGAGCAGCGGGGCGAACTTCATCAGATTCTCGCCGTACGTGACGAGCACCCGCCCGTTGCGCACGAACTGCAGCCCGTCGCCGAGGGCCGGGTCGTGCGTGCAATAGACCCGGCCGACCGGGCGCGGCTCGACAAACGGCAAGTGCTCGGTGACGTACGCGGTGAGGAAGTCGACCGATGCGCGTTCCGCGGCCGCTCGTCCGCCGTCCCAGGCGACCAGCGCCGCGTCGACGTCCCCGCCGACCGCCCAGGTCCCCGGCGCGGCCAGATGCTGGTAGGTGCCGCTTTCACTGGCGATCCAGCATTGCAGCGGCTCGGGCGCCCCGGGCCTGATCGGAAAGCTGACCCGCAGGTGATGCTCCAGCGCCGACGAGATCTCGATCCCGGCCTGCGCGGCCAATGCCGGCGTGCCCGCCCCCGCGCAGATCAGCACCGCATCGAACGTCTCGACGTCGCCGGCCGCCCTGACCCGCACCCCGCCTGCGACCTCCTCGACGGCGTCGACGTGCGCTCGGCGCAGCCGGCCCTGCGTCTCCCTGGTGAGGTGGGCCCGGATCCGGTCCACCCGGATCACCCCGCCGGCCGGATCAACCAGCGCCGGCCCGGCGAACGTGGTGGCCGGCAGCCGCAGCAGCGGCGAACCGGGCTCCACCAGCTCGTGGTCCACCCCCGCCATCGCCTCCGCCCATTTCGGAGCTTCGGGCCCGCTCACCACCGTGCCGACCTCGTCGACGAACTGTGTGCCGGCCCGGCCGCTCCAGTCGGCGAACAGCTCCCGCGACCTCGCGGCCAGCTCCACCATGTCCGGATACGCGTGCGCCAGCCGGAAGATGCGGGTGTCACCGGCCGAGCGTTCCCCCATCGGCTCGCCCGCCTCGTAACACCAGACGCCGACCCCATGTCGCTGCAACGCCGCAGTGACCGACAGCCCGACAACGCCCCCACCGACCACCGCAACCTTCATGCCCGCGACGCTACCGTTAGGGTCGCGCGGTGGAGAACGCCCCGCCGTCCCGGCTCCCCAGCGACGTCTTGATCACGCTCACCGTCCTGGCCGGCGTCGTCAGCCTGCCGCCCGCTCTGTTCTTCGCCCTGATGGGTCTCAGCGGCGGCTTCTTCAACCTGCCCGTTGCGCTCGGTGTGCCGGCCCTGATCGCCTACCCCACCGCGCTGTGGCTCTGGGTCCGATCCCGGCGCTCACCGACCACCGGCCGGGCCTGGCTGCTCACCATCGTCGGCCTGCTGCTCATTCTGGTCACCTCGTACCTCCCGGTCACCGTCCTCGGCTCGGCCGTCATCGAAGGCGTCTGACCAGGCTGTCCAGGACGCTTTCCGTGATGGCGGGCGGCCAGCCCCCGGCGCCGGCGGCGGCCAGGTGCTCGGTGAGATCGGCGAACGCCCGCCGGGCCACCGCGAGATCTGGGCCGGGCACCGCAACCTCGACACCTACCGGTGCCACCTGACCGAAGATCTCCAGACCCTGTTCACCATCTGGCCACCGGCCAGATCAAGGCGCAGATCGACTCCGTCTACCTCTGGATCAGGCCGCCGCCCTGCGCCGCGCCGAGCGGGGCGGCCTCACCGGCAAGATCCTGCTGGTGCCCACGGTCTGAGCTTCGCGGGATCAGGGTTTCCTCCACGATGGACAGAACGCCGGGCACCGCCACGCGAATGCTCCGCAGCGCATTCGGCCGCCACCACCGACCACGCGCGCTTGGCGACGGTTAGTGGTCGGGGCCGACGAGCAGGACGAAAGTGCGTGCCAACCCGGGGCCAATTCATCGCGGCGAGCGCTGCCTCGGATGGTTCGTGTCTTTGACCGTTGATCCGGACCTCGCATTCGGTGAAGTCACCGCCCTGCCCGACCAGCAGGCGGACACCGTTGAGGAACGGCCGGTCAAGCCCAGTCGCGATGACCGGCACCAGAGCCGACCAGGGCATCGCCTCGGCCAGCCACTCCTGTTTGCCCTGCGAACCGTCGACCGACCAGCCGGTGGCGCTGCCCACGATGGCATGCCACCCGGGGAAGCCACCCCGATCGCCGGACCGGAAGTGGGTCGCCAGCCGGCCCTTCTGCTCGACCATCTCCAGAACGGTGACCAGGCAGGTCTCGATCCACGCCTGGATGGCCTGACGCGCCGCGAGGGAAGAACCCGGATGCCCAGCGAACCTGACCGCAGCATCGGCCCGTCCGTCAACCGCCAGGTGCCACCCAAGCCACCCACCATCGGTGCGGCAATCTCGAGCACTTGCTCCGCGGCCGGCCGGGATTGGTTGTCCCGGCCGGCCGTACTGAGGGTCAGGGCTGGTGGAGCAGATCGTGGGTGTGGCTGATCTGGGCCCACGACTTCGGGGCCTTGGGGGCGGCCGTGCGGGCCAGGGTGCCGGCCACGGCCGGCTTGGCCGGGGTGTAGAGCCAGGCCTGGAACAAGGCGTCCAGGTCCTGGCCGGAGATTTTCTCGGCCAGGTCGGTGAACTGCTTGGTGGTGGCGTTGCCGTAGCGGTGGTCGGCGGCCCAGGTGCGCAGGATCTCGAAGAAGTCGTCGTCGCCGACGGCTACGCGGAGCTGGTGCAGGGTCATGGCGCCGCGGTCGTAGACGGCGTCGCCGAACAGCTGGGCCACGCCCGGGTCGGCGGGGGCGGTGGTCCAGACGGGGGCGTCGGCGGGGTACGTGGCGTACAGGTAGTCGAAGATCTCCTGGGCTGTGCCCTCGCCGTTCTTCTCGGACCACAGCCACTCGGCGTAGCTGGCGAAGCCCTCGTTGAGCCAGATGTGCTGCCAGTCGGCGACCGAGACGGAGTCGCCGAACCACTGGTGGGCGTTCTCGTGGACGACCACCGAGGTGTTGGAGCCGCGGGTGAAGAAGGCCGTCGCGTAGTTGGGGCGGGTCTGGTTCTCGAGCGCGCAGCAGAGCGTGTTGGGCGGGGCGACCACGCCGCCGCGGGCCTCGAACGGGTACGGGCCGAAGACTGTGGTCTCCCAGTCGACGATCTCCGCGGTGCGCTCGACGCTGGACTGCGCGGCCTCGCGCAGTTCCTGGCTCATGAGCTGGGAGTACGCGTTGTAGACGGGCTGCCCGGTGGCTGACGTGTCGGTCGTGACGTCGTACTGCCCGATGGTTATGAAAGTCAGATAGGTGGCCTGCGGTTTCAGGGAACGCCAGCTCCAGCGGGTGTAGCCGAGGGTCTCGCGGACCGGCGGGCGGGGCATGACGCCGTTGCTGATCGCCTCGACGCCGTCGGGGACGGAGACCGACACGTCGAAGGTGGCCTTGTCGGTCGGGTGGTCGTTGCTCGGGTACCACCACCAGGCGATCTCCGGCTCGCCGATGGCCATGGCGCCGTCGGGGGTGCGGATCCAGGCGGTGAACCCGGCCGCGACCTTGGTCGACGGGACGCCGGAGTACTGCACCACGATCGTCATGGCGCCGTCGTCGGCGACCGGCCGGGCGGGCGTGACGACGAGCTCGTGGTCGCCCTGCCGGGCGAACGTGGCCGGGCGGTTGTTCACCAGCACCGAGGACACGTCGAGCACGAAGTCGAGGTTGAAGCGGCTCAGATCCTGGGTGGCCCGGGCCAGGATCGTGGTGGTGCCGGTCAGCCGGTCGGTGGCCGGCGTGTAGCGCAGGCGGATGTCGTAGTGGGACACGTCGTACCCGCTGTTGCCGTAGTCCGGGAAGTAGCTGTCGCCCAATCCCGGCCCACCCGGTGCCGGTGCGGCCTGCGCGGCCGCCCCCGTTCCGGCGAGGGTCAACGCTGTGGCGACCAGCGCCACTAGCAGTCGTCGCACGGGACTTCCTTCCATCGAAGGGACAGTTCCCGCCGAGGCTATCGACAACCGTCGAAAGATCGCTGCCCCGTGCCGTCAGCTGACCGGGCAGTGGCGGAAGTACCGATGGTCACGCTCCCAGCGGATCGGTTGCTGCCCGTGTTCGGGGGCCGGCGGCTGTGGCGATCTGCAGGTCCTCGCGGCGGCCTTCGGGGCCGAGCGGATGGCCGGCTACACGGCCGACATCGACGCGATCCTGGCTGATGAGAGCACTGCGCCGGGCGTTCACTAATCGTGCACTGCGTTCTGGTGTGCTCGGGTCCTCATACAGAGAGGAACCGAAATGACCACTGTTGTCCTGGTCCACGGCGCGTTCGCCGACGGGTCGAGCTTTGCCCGGCTCGTGCCCGAGCTGCTCGACGCCGGATTGAAGGTGCTCGTGCCGGCGGTGCCGAACCGGTCGCTGAGCGGCGACGCCGCGTACATCTCCTCGGTCCTTCGCTCGATCGACGGGCCGGTCGTGCTGGTCGGGCACTCGTACGGCGGGGCGGTGATCACCGTGGCCGGGGCCGAGCCCAACGTCAAGGCGCTGGTCTATCTGGCCGGCTACGCGCTGGAGGAGGGGGAGAGCCTGGCCCAGCTGCAGGGCCGGTTCCCCGACTCGGATCTGGCGTCGGCGCTGGTCTACACCCCGTACCCGGTCGAGGGGTCGGCCGAGCCGGGCACCGATGTCAGCGTCGATCCGGAGAAGCTCCCGAAGATATTCGCCGCCGACATCGACCCCGAGCTCGCCCGCGTGCTCGCGGTGTCGCAGCGTCCGCTGGCGGCCGCCGCGTTCGGCGAGCCGGCGGCGGTCGCGGCCTGGCGCTCCAAGCCGGGCTGGGGTGTCGTCTCGGCCGCCGACCACACCATCAACCCGGACGTGGAGCGGTTCGGCTACAAGAGGGCCGGCCTGACCACGGTCGAGATCGACTCGTCGCATCTGGTGATGCTGTCGCACCCGGAAGAGGTGGCGGACGTCATCAAGGCGGCCGTGGCGCACTGATGGGGGCCGGGGGCGCGACGCCCCCGGCCCACTGCCTTACCGGAGTAGCTGAGCCGAGGCCGAGCTTGCCTTCAGAGATGCCCGCGGCGGGATCGCGGACGTGTCCTGGGCGAACGTGGCGATGGCGGTGGCCACGCCGTCCGCGTTGACGTCCAGGGCGTACGCGTTGATGTTGCCGATCAGGTGGTACTTCTTGCGGAGCTGCTTGTAGAGGGCCTTGTCGGCGCCGTCCTTCTCCGGGGTGAAGCTGTCGCAGGCCTGGTGGTAACACGGGTCGTAGGCGGCGCCGGCCACCCCGCCCCACAGGGCCACGTCGGCCTCGGTCTTCTCGACCTCGGCCCCGGTGAACAGGCCGCCGGCCGGGATGCCGGTGGCGATGAACGGGCCGTAATCGGAACGGCCGGTGAAGTCGGCCGGCGCGGTGGCCTCGCCCCGCTTGGCGAAGAACTTCTGGAAGACCTCCTCGATCTGCGCCGAGCCGGCCGGGCCGGGACCGGCGCCGCTGGCCGCGGAGTCGTCACCGTCGTACACGCCGAACGTGTAGTTGGGCGAGCCGATCATGTCGAAGTTGAGGTAGAGCGCGATCTTCGCCTGCTCGGCGGCCGGCAGGCTGTTCACGTAGAAGGTGGAGCCGACCAGGTTGGCCTCCTCCGCGCCCCAGAAGCCGAAGCGCAGCTTGTTCTTCGTCCTGTGCTGGGACGCCTGCAGCGCGGCCTCGAGGATCGCGGCGCTGCCCGTGCCGTTGTCGTTGATGCCCGGACCGGCCGGTACGGAGTCGAGGTGCGCGCCCGACATGACGACCTCGTCCGGGTCGCCCCAGCGCGACTCGGCGATGATGTTCGAGGTGGGCCGTACCTCCGCCTCGGCCTCGACCGAGATGCTGACGTTGAGGCCGGCGGTGCCGGCAAAGGCCACACCCTGGGGGTACGAGATCGAGATGGCCGGGATGCCGACGGGGGCGCCCAAGGTTCCCTGGAACAGCTCCTGGCGGTCCGGTGCGGCCGAGTCACCCTGGTTCATGATGATGACGCCGGTCGCGCCGGCGGCCTCCGCGTTCGCCGCCTTCTGACCGAACGGGCAGCCGCCCCGCTGCACGAGCGCGATGGTGCCGGCGACACCCACGAAGTCGCCCGCCTCGCATCCCGAGGTGCTGGTGTTGGGGGTGGTCAGCTGCAGGTCGACGCCGACCACGGCGCCGGTCGCCGAGCCGCCGCCCGAGCAGTCCAGGACGTCGTAGTCCTCCTGGTCGACATATGTCGCCGCGGTCGGCGCGTTCTGGACGAACGAGGACGCGCCGTCGGTGCAGTAGTTGAAGTCGAACGGCTGCCGCGTCACCTGGTAACCCGCGAGCTTGAGCAACGTCGCCACATAGTCGGCGCTGCGGTCGAAGCCCGGCGTCCCCGAGGCGCGGGTGTCGTTGTTACGGTCGGCGATCGCCTGGAACGCGACCAGGTGCCGCAGCACCCCGGCCAGCGTGACCGCCCGCGGCAGATCCTTGATGCTGCCACCCCCGGCCTGCGCGGGGGCGGAAAGAGCGAAAGTTCCCAGCAGTACGGCGACAGCGGCCGCGCCGATGAGGCGTCTTCGCACGATGCTCTCCCTTCGAAGTCGACAAATATCCAGCAACATAGATCGACTACGTGCGGTGCGGAAGCGGTCACTCGGTCAGCGTGCCCCGACCGTTCCGGCCAGGTTGGCCAGCGCATTTATCCACGTACATCTATCGAGTCGAGGCTGCCGGAATGGCCCTGACGCGACGTACCCTCCTGCTCAGCTCCGCCGCCGCGGACGGTCGGCACCGAGCTGGTCTGCTCCTCGATCACCTCCACCGGCGACGGCGCCGATGTCCCCTCCGGGCAGTACCCGTGGGCGGCCTGGAACCCGCACCTGCGCTTCTACAACAACCAGCGGGGGTACGTCCGTACGACCATCACGCCCGGCACCATGACCGCCGACTTCCGGGTCGTGCCGTACGTGACGACGCCCGGCGCGCCCGTGCGCACCCGGGCCACTTTCGTCATCGAGGACCGGGTGCCCGGTCTGCACCAGACTGCTTCCGCGCCGTCACCGTCCTCGCCGTCCCCGAGGTCGATCGGAGCCGAGGACACCGTGCGCCAGGAAAACCGAACGTCCCTGACTCGTGGCTCACGTGCCCGCCTCGGCCGGCGGCCGCCCAGGTAGGTACCCGGCCCATGAGAGAACGGGCCGGGACGATCGCGTTGGCGGCGGCGGCCGGGTCGGTGGACCTGCTGGCGCTCACGGTGCTGGGCGGGGCCTTCGCCAGCATCGGTGTTGACCTGGCGTCTGCTGCCCGCCACGGTGCTCGTCCCCCTGCTGGCCGAGCTGGCGCTCCTGGCGGTGATCGCGGCCGGCCCTCTCGCTGATCCCGGTATCGGGCTCAAGCGGATCCTGCTGGCGCTGGCTGCCGTCGCGATGGGCGGCCAGAGCGTGGTCGGCCTGCGGCTGCGCGCGTCGACGACCTACATGACCGGGGCTCTGGCCACCGCCTTGACCGGTGACCTCCGTAGCGCTTGGCCTACGCTGCTGCAGCTGCTCGCCCTCGTCGGCGGTGCTGCCGCGGCCGCCGCCCTGATGACCGTCGCCCACTGGGCCGCCTGTGTGCTTCCGCTGCTGCTTGTGACGACAGCCATCGGCTGCCTCGGCCAGACACCCGCCCATGGCGGTCCGGCCGATGTGGTCTGCAGCCGGCCGTGCTGAGCCGGCGGGAGATCATGGCCCCCGGAGTGCGAGCGCCGCTGGCCCCGAGCGGACGGGCCGACGCGGTCGCCGCCATCGGCACCATCGACGTCGCCGGGGCGAGCCTGCCCCTGGGCTCGATGCTGGCCGCCGTGAAGCAGCTGTGGCCGCTGCCGAGGTCCGGCGCGACGGTCACCGGGCGTCTGTATCGCCGCGATGAGGCGCTCACGCTCACCGTCCACATGCGGCGGTCGCGCAAGACGGCGCCGCACGAATTCACGGTGACCGTGCGCCCCGGTGACACCTGGGAGAGCTACAACGACCTCGTCGCGTCGGCGGCCAGCCGCCTCGCCTACGAGCTGTCGCTGGGGGACAAGGGCATCAGCAACGACGGTTTTCCACCATCTCACCCGCGCGCTCGGGCATTACACGCGCACGAGTGGGCGCTCAGCCGGGATCCCGACAACTCGTACGCGCTCGACGGCATGGGTAAGGCGATGCTGGCCCTCGGCGACCTCGCCGGGGCGCGAAAGATGCATGAAGCAGCGCAGAAGATCAATCCCGCCGACGCGTACGCCCCGCACGGCGTCGCCGACGTCCTGATGGCCTGCGGTGACTACGACGGCTCGATCGCCGCCAACGAGCAGGCCCTGCGCGTCGACAAGCTGGCCGCGTACGCGCTCAACGGCATCGGCGACGCCTACGAGCGGAAGCGCTGTTACCCGGAGGCCGAGCAGCGGTTCGGGACGACGCTGGCGACGGCCGGCGACGACGTGGCCGCGGCCGCCTACGCCCACGACGGGCTGGCCCGGGCCGCCTTCGCCCAGGGCCGGTTCCCGCCGGCGCTGGAGCACGCCCAGAAAGGGGCCGGGCGTACGTCTGGCAAGGCGACTTCGCCACGGCCGCCGAGACCTACCGCAAGGCGATGACCGCCGCGCGCGACGACGGGAGGCTGGCCTGTGGGGCGGCCGATGTTGCCCTGCGCGGCGTGGTGGCCGGCGCCGCCGGGGCCAGTCTGGACGACGCGGTGAAGGACTACGACGTGGCCCTCGGCCTGGACCCGGCGCTATCGATCGTGGTGCAGGTCCGGCTCGCCGTCATCTGTTCGTACCGGCAGGGGCCGCAGGCGGCCCGGCGGCATGCCGAGGTGGCGCTGCGAGAGTTCGACACCGGCTGGGCGCGCCGTCCGGTGGCCGATTTCGATCTGCTCGAGCTCAGGGCGCTGGCGCTGCTGATCTCCGGCGATCCGGGAAGCGCCGCCGCGGCCCGGGAGGAGGCGCGGGCCGCCCTGCCCCTCGGTGGCCGGTTCGACTCGGTGCGGGTGGGTGTCTACGACTTCCTGACCGATGACCACGTCGGGGGATTCGGGGACTTCGCGGCCGCGATACCGCGTGATCCGGAGCTGTCGTAGGCCTGTTCCCGATCACTGCTCCGACTCGGTCGGGTCGGGGTCTGGCGGGGGCTCGCATTCGGCGCGGAGGGCGTCCAGCCGGGCCTGGGCCCGCTGTACCGCGGCGCGGGAGCGTTCCAGGAAGGCGTCGCTGCGGTCGAGACGGGAGACCTCGCGGGCGAACGCGCCCTGGACCTGCTCCATCGGGTCGGCGCGCTCGTCGGTGCCGGCGTCGCTGCGGGTCTGACGGTCGTCGAGTTCGCGCTCGCGGGCGGTGGCGTGCAGCTCCCGGCCGTCGGCGATGGTCTCGCGTTCGTCGGCGCGGCGGTCGCGTTGCTCGGCGGCGACCTCGCGCTCGGCCGACAACCGCTCTTGCTCCAGCACAGCCTCCTGCCGTTCGGCGAGCTCGCGCTCCCGGGCCTCGAGCTCCCGCTCCCGGGCATCGAGTCTGCGCTCCCGCTCAGTCAGGTAGCGGTCGCGCTCGTTCCAACGGTCATCCGGAAACACCATCACATCGTAGGTTCACGAGATCCTCAGGCGGCGTAGTTGCGGAGCAGGCGCAGGGCGGTGTCGGCGTCCGGGCCGCTGGTCCGCAGGCCGGAGCCGGCGGGGGCGAGGCGCTGGGCGCCGACCCGGCAGAAGGCGCCGGCCGGGCCGCGGATCGAGGAGGCGGCCGACGGGTTGCCGTACTGCCACGTCGTGCCGTCGGGGGCGGTCAGTTCGCAGTAGACCTCCGGCGGCGGGAGCTCGGCCAGGCGGAAGGCGTACGGCAGGGTGCTGTGGGCCAGCCAGGCGATGTGGCGCAGACGGGCGGTGTCGGGGTAGTCGATGCCCAGTGGGCCGGTGATGTCCAGGGCGTGGGCCCAGTGCTCGGCCAGGCGGGTCGTGGCCAGGGTGCGGGGCTTCAGAGAGCCGGTGACCCACGGGACGGGTCGGGACGGGTCGGCCTTGCGCAGGGTCTGCAGGGCGGCGACGCGGGCGGCGCGCCAGCGGTCATGGACGACGGTGGCGGGGGCGCGCTGGGCGTCGACCATGGCGGCCATCGCGGTGTCCACGTCGCTGCCGAAACTGCGCCAGTCGGTCACGTTGGCGCCGCCGGTGGCGTTCATGACGACCGCCTCCTCGGTCTGGGCGAGGTGCAGCACGACGTCGGCCACCGTCCAGCCGGGGGCCGCCGACGGGGTCAGCCAGGCGGCGGGGGACAGGCGGCTCAGGACGGCGTCGAGGGCCTCCTGCTCGGCTTCGAGGTCATCGAAGGTCATAGCGGTATGGTCGCAGGCCGGTCGGGAAAGACGATGTTGATCTTCGGTCTGACTTTTCGTCACTTCGATGTCCTCTGCGGACCGGATGCTTCGTTGTTGATCGATACTCCGGCCGAAGGAACATGAATGCGCATCCGTTACCTGGCCTCGGCGCTGGCGCCGCTCCTGGTGATCGCGGGGCTGGCCACGCCCGCGGCCGCCCACCGGGAGCTGTCGCCGTTCGACGCGGTCGACCAGTTCATCGGCACCGAGATGGACACGGCGCAGAACAAGAGCAACGACGCCTACGGCAACACGTTCCCCGGCGCGGCCGTGCCGTTCGGCATGGTCCAGCCCTCGCCGACCACCTACAAGGCCGGCAACGCCCTGGTCGGGGAGAAGGGCGGGTACGAGTACACGGCTTCACTGATCCGCGGGTTCGGCCTGACCCGTTATTCGGGGACCGGGTGCACCGGCCGCTACGGGGGCTATGAGTTCCCGACCATCCCGTACGCGGGTGAGCTGCCGGACGGCAAGCTGCCGTCGAGCCCGGCCGACGACGTGAAGCCGTACTACCTGTCCTTCAGTCACGCTGATGAGGTTTCCGAGCCGGGCTACTACAAGGTCGCGCTCGACAACGGCGTGACGACCGAGCTCACGGCCTCGGCCCGGACGGCGGTGAGCCGGTTCGCCTTCAAGGGCAACGCGGCGCTGATCCTCGACGTGTCGGGCCAGAACAACCGGTCGTTCGGCAGCGAGGTCACCATCGACCCGAAGACGCGGACGGTCAGTGGCTGGATGTACGGCGTCGACGTGTGCGACGTCGGCAACTACTACAAGGCGTACTTCTCGACCACGTACGACCAGCCCTTCACCTCGTACGGCACCTGGAACGACGGCGAGATGACCGCGGGCTCGGACCACGCGGTCAAGAGCACGGCCGACACCGGGGTGGACTACCGGCACGACACCGGCGCCTGGATCACGTTCCGGGACGGCGCGAAGGTCACGGCCAGGACCGGGTTCAGCTACGTCAGTGTCACCAACGCTGCTGCCAACCGGGACCACGAGGTCGGCCGGGCTTCCTTCCAGGCCGTACGCTCCCGCGCGGGCTCCCTCTGGAAACAGGCGCTCGGCACGATCGACATCGGTGGCGGCACCGACGCGCAGCGGACGAAGTTCTACACCGCGCTCTACCACTCGCTGCTGCACCCGAATGTGCGCGACGACGTCAACGGGCAATACCAGGGGTACGACAACCAGGTGCACACGGTCGCCCGGGGGCGCCACTTCTACGCGAACCTCAACTTCGCCGGCTCGGGCTGGGACATGTACCGCAGCCAGGCCCAGCTGATCGCGCTGACCTTCCCGAAGGTCGCCGGCGACATGGCCCAGTCGATCGTCGACATGGTGAAGCAGCGCGGCTCGTGGGCGCCCGGCAATGCCCGCATGCAGGGCGACAACTACCAGGTCATCCTGGCCACGCTGGACGACATGGGGATCACGGGGTACGACCGGAAGGCCGCGCTCGCCTCGATGGTGGCCACCCAGAAGCTGCCCGCCACGTCGTCGTCGCGCTCCGACGCGTACCAGTACTCGGCGACCGGCCTGATCGAGAACCGGAAGGGCGACTTCGCGACGTCGCGGGTGCTGGAGTACTCGATCGACGACTTCGCCATCGCGCAGCTGGCTCTTAAAGAAGGCGAAAAATCGGACGCGGCCTTCTTCATGGCCCGCGCGCAGAACTGGATGAACGTCTTCGACCCGGTCACCCAGCACATCCGCCCGCGTGAGCGCACCGGCTTCGACCGTAGCTTCGACCTCCGCGTGCGCGAGGACGGCGCCGGCCGTGGCCAGTTCAACCAGTCCACCGGCTACCAGTACGGCTGGCTCGTCCCGCACAACCTGTCCACGCTGATCGCCCAGCGGGGCGGCGTCGCGGCGGCCACGGCCCAGCTCGACACCCTGATGGCCCAGCTCGACGCCGGCGCATACACCCAGACCGGCAACTATCTCTCCAACCAGCCGGCCTTCAGCACGCCGTGGGTCTACAACTGGCTGCAGGCGCCGGCCAAGGGCGCCGACGTCCTCCACCGGGCCGTCACCGAGATGTACGACACGACGCCGTCCGGGCTGCCCGGCAACGACGACCAGGGTTCGCTGAGCGCCTGGTACGTCTTCGCCAACCTCGGCGTGTACCCGGCCATCTACGGCACGGGTGACCTGGTGATCAGCGCTCCGATGTTCCCGAGCATCACCATCGACCCGGTCGGCAGCCTTCTCCGCACGATCCGGATCACCGCTCCGGGCGTACAGACCGGCCAGAAGTACGTCTCGGGGCTGCGGGTCGACGGGTTCCGGCGGAGCGCCAACTGGCTCGGCGCCTCCTTCGCCCGTACGGGTGGTCGCCTCGACTTCACGATGTCGGCCACGCCCGGCTCGTGGGGCACGGCGGCGTCGGACGTCCCGCCCTCCTACACCGACGGCGCGAACGCGCGGAACAACGTCGGCACCACCCCGAACGGCCAGGGGAACCTGGGGTCGATGGACCTGAGCGACTGGTCCTTCTCCCGCGAGAGCCTGGCCGCCGCCGGTGCCACGCCGGGCGCGTCGCTGCCGCTGGGCGACACCGGCATGAAGTTCACCTGGCCGTCCGCGGCCCCGGGCACGCCGGACAACTGGATCCCGCACGGCCAGCGGATCTTCGTCAACAAGAACGCCGGCAGGGTCTCGTTCCTCGGCCTGGCCACCAACGGCCCGTCCACAGGCACGGCGACCGTGGTCTACACGGACAGGACGACCCAGCCGGTGACCGTCACGTTCGCCGACTGGGCGGCGGCCGACCCGACCGCGCTCATCACCCTCGCCGGCCGCAACAACGTCAACGGCACGGCCGGTGACGGGACGTTCCGGGTCTTCGCGACCGCCCCGGCCGCGCTGGACAGCACCAAGACGGTCGACTCGGTGATCCTGCCCGAGTCCACCGACAAGGGCATCATGCACGTCTTCGACGTCGCGGTGTCCTGACCTCGTGAGATGCCGGCCGCCCGCCCGGGCGGCCGGCATCCGGGTCTCCTAAGCTGCGGTCATGCCCAAGATCTCTGTGCCCCTGCCGGAAAAGATCCTCGACTTCCTCCGGCAGCCCAACCCGGCGGTCATGGCCACGGTCGCCGCCGACGGCCGGCCGGTCAGCGTCGCCACCTGGTACCTGCTGGAGGACGACGGCCGGATCCTGCTCGGCCTCGACGCCAAGCGGGCCCGCCTCAAGCACCTGCACCACGACCCGCGGCTCTCCCTGACCGTGCTGGCCGGCGACGACTGGTACTCCCACGTCAGCGTCCAGGGCCGCGCCGTCTCCATCACCGACGACGAGGGCCTGCCCGCCATCGACCGCCTGGCCCGGCACTACACCGGCGAGCCGTACGCGAACCGCGAGCGCCCCCGCGTCGCCGTCCAGGTCGAGATCGACCACTGGCACGCCTGGGGCGACCTCCGCGAGTAGCACCCCGGCCGGTCGCTTTCGGCTCGCTTTGTCGCCCGACGAGGGTGGCGGCGAAGCCGGTGGCGACGGTGTCACGCATGGTCCGCCTCCAGCCGGCCGGGCAGGCCGAACGAGGGGAAGCGATCGCTGTGGAACGTGGTGATGTCGGCGATCGCGCCGCCGGTGATGCGCAGGACGTCGATGGTCAGGGGCAGGTACGCGCCCTCGGCCTCCCGCCAGTGGTAGTACGCCAGGGCCGGCTGCCGGTTGGCCGAGGTGGGGACGGCGCGCAGGCCGGTCATGCCCTGGAAGCCGCTCTCGATCCAGTACCTCACCACCGCGTCGCGGCCTTCGTGCAGGCCCGGGGTCGGCGGCATGGACGTACGGATGTCGTCCCGCACCATCGTGGCCAGCCGCTCGACGTCCGTGGCCACGCTCGCCTCGGTGTAGCGGCGCACCAGCTCCCGCGTACCGGCGTCCTCGTCCCCACCCGTCCAGTCCTGCCGCTCGGCCGGCAGGTGCTCGCGCAGGCCGGCCCGGGCCCGCTGCAGCGCGCTGTTCACCGAGTTGACCGAGTCGCCGAGCAGCTCGGCGACGTCCTTGGCCGGCCAGCCCAGCACCTCCCGCAGGATCAGCACGGCCCGCGGGCGCGGGGCCAGATGCTGGACCGCGACCAGGTACGCCAGCTCGATGGTCTCCCGGGCCACGGCCACGGTCTCCGGCTCGTCCGCCGCGAAGGCGGGCAGCTCGTCGAGCAGCCGGTCCGGATACGGTTGCAGCCACCGCACCTCGCCGCCGGTGGCCGGCTCCGGCCGGTGCTTGGCCAGCAGGTCCAGGCAGGCGTTGGTGGCGATCCGGTAGAGCCAGGCCCGCGCCGTCGACCGGCCCTCGAACGTCTCCCGCCGCCGCCACGCCCGCAGGAACGTCTCCTGCACCGTGTCCTCGGCGTCCTCGAACGACCCGAGCATCCGGTAGCAGTGCACATGCAGCTCCCGCCGGTGCCGCTCGGCCAGCCCCTCGAACGCCGGCTCGCCGGCCTCGCTCAACCACGTGTCCGCGCTCATCGCGCCATCCTCCCGCGTCGTCATGTCCTGTCCTGGGTATGACGGCCGCGGCCGCGGATACTCATCACACGCGGCATTGCCGTGCTTCTGCGGGCGCGCCTAGGTTGGGGGGATGAGCGAGGCCTATCTCTACGCCGCTGTCCGTACGCCGTTCGGGCGCTTCGGGGGTGCGCTGGCCGAACAGCGGCCGGACGATCTGGCGGCGGTGGCGCTCACGGGCGTACTGGCCAAGGCCCCTGACCTTGACCCTGGGGTTGTCGGGGACGTGGTGTGGGGATGCGCCAATCAGGCCGGCGAGGACAACCGCAACGTCGGGCGGATGGCGGTGTTGCTGGCCGGGCTGCCCGTCGAGGTGCCGGCGACGACCGTGAACCGGCTGTGCGGGTCGTCGCTGGACGCGGCGATGATCGGGTCACGGGTGATCGAGACCGGGGACGCCGAGGTGGTGGTGGCCGGCGGGGTCGAGTCGATGACGCGGGCGCCGTGGGTGCTGCCGAAGCCGTCGAAGGCGTTCCCGGCCGGCAATGTCACCGCGGTGTCGACCACGCTGGGGTGGCGGCTCGTGAACGAGAACATGCCGAAGGAGTGGACTGTCTCGCTGGGTGAGGCCAACGAGATGCTGGGGGAGAAGTTCGGCATCTCGCGGGAACGGCAGGACGAGTTCGCCGCCGCCTCGCACAACCTGGCCGACGCGGCGTGGTCGGCCGGGTTCTACGACGACCTGATCGTGCCGGTGGCGGGACTGTCGCGGGACGAGGGCATCCGGCCCGGCTCGACGGCCGAGAAGCTGGCCGCGCTCAAGCCGTCGTTCCGGGCCGACGGCACCATCACCGCCGGCAACGCGTCGCCGCTGAACGACGGGGCCTCGGCCGTGCTGCTGGGTTCGGCCGGGGCCGCCGACCGGATCGGGCTCGAGCCGCTGGCCCGGATCGCCGGGCGGGGCGTGTCGGCCGTCGAGCCGCCGATGTTCGGCTACGCGCCCGTCGCGGCGGCCGACCGGGCCCTGGCCCGGGCCGGGATCACCTGGGACGACGTGTCGGCCGTGGAGCTCAACGAAGCGTTCGCGGTGCAGTCGCTGGCCTGCGTCGACGCGTGGGACATCGACCCGGCGATCGTCAACGCCAAGGGCGGCGCCATCGCCATCGGGCATCCGCTCGGCGCGTCGGGCGGCCGGATCCTCGGCACGCTGGCCGCCCGGCTGCGCGAGTCGGGCGACCGTTGGGGCGTGGCCGCGATCTGCATCGGGGTCGGTCAGGCCCTGGCCGTGGTGCTCGAGAATGTCTCAGCCCACTAGCGCGGCGATCTGCTCGTCGAGCCAGGGGTAGAGCTCCTCGGCCTTGGTGTTCAGGCGGGACTTCAGGAAGCGGGTCTGGTCGTCGGCCAGCACCTCGATCGAGCCGTCGGCGACCGCGTCGTAGGCCTGGGCGACGACGCTGGCCGGGCTCACCTTGGGCACGTCCCAGCGAGCCGACATCGGGGTGTCGATCATGCCGACGAGCAGGCCGATGACGTGCGTGTGCTGGCGGCGGAGCTCGACCCGGAGCGCGTTGGTGGCCGACCACATGGCGGCCTTGGAGGCGGCGTAGCCGGTGGGCATGGTCACCCAGGCCGCCGAGGACAGGATGTTGATGAGCGCGCCGCCGCCGTTGGCCGCGAGCACCGGGGTGAAGGCCTGCGCGACGCGGAGCGTGCCGAAGAAGTTGGTCTCGAAGGTCTCCCGGAGCAGCTGCTCCGGGCCGGAGATCGAGTCGGCCTCGGGCGCGATCGCGGCGTTGTTGACCAGCAGGTCGACGTCCGGAGCGGCCAGGGCGGCCATGGTCGCGTCGTCCGGGCTGGTCAGGTCCAGGGTGAGCGGGTGGATGCGGCTGTCGTCCCACTGCTTCGGCGTGCGGGCGGCGGCGTACACCTTGGCCGCGCCGCGCTCGAGGGCTTGGCGCACGAACTGCTCGCCGAGGCCGCCGTTGGCGCCGGTGACGAGGACCGTACGGCCGTCGAGGGTCTGGGTCATCTAAACTCCTTCGGGAAGTGGGGAGTGCCCCCGGAACGACTATGTGGGGACACTCCCCAGATCTGCAACAAGGAGTGACGATGGCGACAGCCAGGCGCCCGCTGCGCGCCGACGCCCAACGCAACCGGGACGCGATCCTCGCCGCGGCCCGGGAGACGTTCGACGCCGAGGGGGTGATGGCCTCCCTGGACGGCATCGCTTTGCGCGCCGGCGTCGGCAACGCGACCCTCTACCGCAACTTCCCGACCCGCGACGATCTGCTGGCCGCCGTCATGCAGACCGCCATCGACGCCGCCCTGACCGAGGCCGCCGACCTCGCCCGCACCCTCGAACCACGCGCGGCGCTCGCCGAGTGGCTGTTCCGCCTGACCTGGCAGCTGCGCATCTGGCACGACCTGCCGTACTGCCTGTCCACCTCGCACAACGACGACGCCTCACCGATGAAGCCGACCACCGACCCCCTGCTGGAGCGCACCGCCACCCTCCTCAAGGCCGCCGGCACGCCCGGCGACATCAGCCCGGACGAGGTGTACGAGCTGGTCCTCGCCCTGTCCTGGGCGGTCGACCGCTTCGCCGACGACGAGCCGGCCGCCCGCCGCCGGGTCGCGATCGGAACGGCGGGCGTTCTCACCGCCCGGTCCCGTACGGCTTGAGCGCCCTCATCCCCGGCGGGCGAGGCGCCGGCCGGCGAAGATTCGTTACCTTGCGGCGGTGAGCTGGGTCGAGGTGCGGGGGCGCCGCGTTTTTGTTCGGCGCGGGCCCGAGGTGCCGGGCTCGATCCCGATGGTGCACGTCCACGGTTTCGCCATCTCCGGCGGCTACATGGTGCCGACCGCCCGGGCGCTGGCCCACCGCGCCACGACGTTCGTCCCCGACCTGCCGGGTTACGGCCGCAGCAAGGCCTGGGGACACACGCTGGGCATCTCGTCGCTGGCGTGGGCGCTGCTGGAGATTCTCGACGCGCTCGGGCTGGACCGGGTGGTGCTGGTCGGCAACTCGATGGGCGGGCCGGTGTCGCTGGAGGTGGCGCACAGCGCGCCGGAGAGGGTGGCCGGCGTGGTGCTGGCCTCGCCGGCCGGCGGCGTGCAGAACCAGCCGCTGGCCCGGGCGCTGATGCAGCTCGCGCGGGACGTGCCCCGGGAGTCGGCGCGGATGGTCCGCGTGGCGCTGCCCGACTACCTGCGCTTCGGGCCGGTCAACGCAGTGCATTTGTTCGGCGAGCTGGTGCGCTTTCCGTCGTTGGAGCGGCTGCTGCGGACGCCGGTGCCGACGCTCGCGGTGCTCGGCGGCCGCGATCCGCTGATGCCGCCGGGCCGGCGCGTTCGGGAACTGGCCCGGCTCGCGCCGCCGCACCTGAGCGTGGCGACCATCGAGGGGGCGGCGCACGCGATGAACTTCAGCCACCCGAAGGAGCTGGCCCACGAGATCGGCGGGTGGCTGGACGGGCTCAAGTGAGCTCGCCGGCCAGCAGGTCCATGAGCAGGCCGGTGACGGGCCAGGGTCCGTACGGCGTCGGTCCCGAGCCCCAGCGCCGGGATGTCGTCCTCGGTCGAGGGGCGCAACAGCACCAGCGCGCCGTGCAGAGTCTGCATCCGGCGAACGTGGCAGCCGACCGTTCAGAGGTGGGCGCGGAGGAAACCGGCGACCATTCCAACAGTGGCCGGAGTGTCGAAGGCCGGGTCCTCGTGGGCGGCGCCGCCGAGCAGGACCAGGGTGGACGGGGCGCCGGCGTCGGTCAGGGCGTCGTGCAGCACGGTGGACTGGGTCGGCGGGACCAGGCGGTCGCGGTCGCCGTGCATGATCAGGAAGGGTGGGGCGCCGGCGTGGGCCAGCCAGCGCGGGCTCGCGGCGCGGGCGGCCGCCACGTCGTCGAGAGGGCTGGCCAGGCCGAGCAGCTCGCCCTCGGGGCTTGGCATGTACCTGGGCTCGACCGGGCCGCGCGGGGCGGCCCGGACCAGGTCGGTGGTGGGGAACCACAGCACGGCGGCCCGGGGGAGAGGGGAGCTCAAGGCGGCCACCGCCGCGAGGTGGGCACCGGCCGACGCGCCCCACAACGCGATGCGGGCGCCGTCGAGGTTGTCGTCGAGCCATGCGAGGGCGGCCAGGACGTCCTCGAGTTGCGCGGGATATTTCGCCTCGCCGCTCAACCGGTAATCGACGGAGGCCACGGCGAAACCGTGGTCGACCAAAGCCCTCTGCCGGGCGGGATTGTCCTTGCGGGAGCCGACCCGCCAGGCGCCGCCGTGCAGGTAGACGACGACCGGCGGGCTGTCCACACCGTCGGGGAAATGCAGGTCGAGTTTGCGGCCGTCGGCGTAGTCGACGTCGAGGCGGCTCGTCATTGCTCGGCCGGGACGGTGGCGGCGGGCTTGGTCACGATGGGCGGGAACTTACGCAGCACCCATTGCTGCTGGGCCAGCGTGAACAGGTTGTTGGTGACCCAGTAGATGACCACGCCGATCGGGAACAGAACGCCCGAGACGAGCAGGGAGGCCGGAATTCCGTACAGCATCAGCCGTTGAATCATCTTCTGCTGCGGATCCTCGGACCAGCCCGTCTTGAGGATCATCTGGCGGCTGGTCAGATAGGTCGTCAGCATCATGGTGACGACGAGAATGCCGGCCACCACCTTGACCGTCATGTCGCCGCCGCTGAAATGGGCGGGCAGCGGAGCGGTGAACAGCGCGGCGTGGCTCGCGTCGTAGAACTGGTCGGCCGTCCACCCGTACCGCGTGGTCCCGAGATTGTCCGGCGTGAGCCGGCGCAGAACGTGGAAAAGGCCGAGGAAGACGGGGATCTGGATGAGCATCGGGAGGCAGCCCATCAGCGGGTTCGCCTTTTCCGCGCGATAGAGCTCCATCATCGCGGCCTGAAGCTTCTGCGGCTCGTCCTTGTGCTTCTCCTGCAGTTCCTTGATTTTCGGGGCCAGCGCCTGCATCGCGCGCTGCGACTTGATCTGCTTGACGAAAACCGGGAACAGCACGGCCCGCAGGGTGACGACCAGGAAGACGATGGCCAGGATCCACGTCCAGTTGGTGCCCAGCACGAGGCCGTCGGGCACGCCGGCGGAACTCCAGAGATCCTGCCAGCGCAGCAGGATCCAGGAGATGACGTAATAGACCCCGTCGAGGCTCATGGGCCACGATCCTACGGGGCGGCCTTCCTAGTCCCGGCGCTGGCGGGACATCCACTGCCAGATGTGCGTGCCGTTCTGGCTCGGGTCGTTGCGGGCGACGTAGATCCAGGACCAGTGGCCCGGGAACTGGTGACCATTCCAGATCACGTTGTCGTAGAGCGTCATCCGGGACCGCCGGATCAGCTCGTGGGCGTGCACGGTGTTGGCGATCGGGTCGATCGTCGTGTCGTCGCGGGAGGCGACCAGCCAGCTCGGGGTGGTGATCGTCGCCAGCTCGGCGTCCGGCAGGAGCGGCGGGTTGCCGGTTACGGCACCGCAGATCGGTACGGAGGAGGCGAACAGATCCCGGTACACGGTGGTCATCTTCATGCTCATGTACCCGCCGTTGCTGCAGCCCACGACGTGGATGCGGGCGCGGTCGACGTGATGCCGGCGGGCCACCTCCTCGATGATCTCGCGGATCAGCGGGGCGAAGCGGGGGCCGTCCAGCATCCAGGCCGAGAAGCTCTGCGGGGCCACGACGTACGCGCCGTTGAAGATCCGCTGCGCCTCGCGGGTGGAGAAGCCGAGAGCGCCGCGGTTGGCGCGCAGCGTCGTCTCGTTGTCGTAGTAGTCGTCGGGCAGCGACGCGCCCTCGCCGCCGCCGTGCAGCCAGACGATCAAGGGGCGCTTACCCCGGGCGTCCGGCGAGTAGAGCCGGTACTTCATGTCCGATTTCGACTGGTGGTAGCTGTACGCGTCGACCTCGGGGTTGGACAGCCGCTTCTGCGTGAAGCCCTCGAGGGTGACCGATCGGCCGCGCGCGACGAAGGGAGCGTTCTGGGTGATCGTGTAGGCCAGGTTCAGCTGGACGTTGCGGCCCTTGCTGACGATGTAGCCGAGCGTGCCGCCGCCGGGCTGGCCCTCGGCGTAGCTGAGCTCGAGGACGATGTTCCCGTGCCGGTCGAGCCGGGCCGCGGTCACCGCGCGGTCGAGGTCGTAGCCGGGGTCGGGGGTCACCGGGATCGGGCTGGTGGCCTTGACGTGCACGCTGAAGGTGCCGGTGGTCAGGCTTCTCGGGTTGATCGGCCCGAGCCGGTGGGTGTCCAGGGTGAGGCTGACGACCTGCTCGCCGCCGTCGAGGGTGACGGCGTTGAGGGTGAAGGTTGTTTTGTGGCCGCGGGCTTGGGCGGCGGCGGGGATGGCCAGGCCGGCGGCGGCGCCCGCGCCGGTGGCCAGGACAGTGCGACGACTGAGGGGCATGGTGGGGGACTCCCAGGCTCTCTCGCGTGAAATATCGATAGTCGTCACAACGTATCGCGGTCGAAATCCGGTGGCAACAATTGGCGCGGGACCTCGGTGAGGTCCCGCGCCGCTCGGGGTTCCTCAGGAGGCGTACGTCTCGAACTCCGCGACCCTGGGTGTCGCGCCGGCGCCGGTGATCTCGAACGTGATCTTCTTCAGGGCCGTGGCGGTGAAGGTGATCGTGCCCGCGCCGGAGCCGGTCTTCAGGACGGCGCCGGTGTCGCCGTTCAGCAGTCGCCAGGCGCCGATCGCGCCGGTGGCCCCGCTGTGCTCACGGATCGTGACGCGCGAGACGGAGGTGGCCGCGCTCCACTTGATCGAGATGGAGCCGGTGGTGCCGCTCGGTGACCAGTACGTGCTCACGTTGCCGTCGCGGACGTCGCCGTAGCTGGTGCCGCTCGCCTTGCTCGAGCCGTCGGAGCCGGCGCCGATGCTGAGGTTGGTCCCGCTCGGCGGCGGCGTGGTCGCCGGCGGAGTCGTGGCGGGCAGCGTTGTCGCCGGCGGGGTCGTGGCGGGCGGCGTTGTCGGGTTGGTGGGGGTGCAGCTTCCGCTCGAGGTCTTCAGGCCGGTGTTGGCGCCGGCGGTCTGCCGGACGATGTTCGGCACGCACGAGGCGTTGTCCAGGCTGTAGCTGTACGGGACCGAGACGCTCGTCGTCGACGTCAGGTTGGGGCCCGCGGGGTTGTTCTCACTGCCCGGGCTCGACCAGGTCACGTTGTCGAGGATGTTGCCGGCGACCTGCCAGTAGCCGGCCGCGTCGGTGTAGAACGTGCCGAGCACATCCTTCGAGTCCTCGAAGTAGTTGTTCTCCACCTTGGCCCGGGCGCCGGCGCGGCTGTTGATGCCCGACTCGTTCAAGCTGTAGTAGTAGTTGTTGTAGATGTGCGCGACGCCGCCCCGTAGCAGAGGCGTGCGCGAGTCGATGTTCTCGTACCGGTTGTGGTGGAACGTGATGAAGCTGTTGCCGGTGTCGCTCTCGCTCGAGCCGATCAGGCCACCACGGCCGGAGTTGCGCAGGATCGCGTACGACAACGTCACGTACTGCGTGTCGTCCTTCATGTCGAACAGGCCGTCGTAGCCCTCCGACTCCCCGCCGCTCGCCTCCAGCGTGACGTGGTCGACCCAGACGTTGCGGACCGTGCTCTCCATGCCGATGGCGTCGCCGCCGTTCGAGGTGGGTGAGCCCGACTTCTTGACGTTCCTCACGGTCACGTTCTGGATGATGATGTTGCGCGAATCCCGGATGTGGATGCCGAGCTGGTCGAAGACCGCCCCGCTGCCCACCCCGATGATCGTGACGTTGCTGATCTCCTTGAGCTCGATCTTGTCGGCCGCGGTGTTGCAGCTGTCGCCGGAGACCTTCGTCGTGTTGCCGTGGTTGATCGTGCCCTGCACCTCGATCGTGATCGGGGTGCTGCTGCTGGCGCGACTGCAGAGCGCCTGGTGGATCTGGGTGCCGGTGGTGGCCCGGACGGTGGCCCCGCCGTTGCCGCCGGTCGTGCCGCCGTTGGCGCTGGCGTAGCCCGTCGCCGTGTCGACCGCGGCCGCCTCCGCATTCGGTGAGGCCAGGCCCACCACGATCGCGGCGCCGGTGACCCCCATGACCAGGGCCGTGGCTGTTCTTGCGCGCATTTCCGCTCCTCCTCGCATACTTTCGGGCGCTGCTACGAACCGATGCCGTCTCCCACGCCGAGCAGGATTCGTATGCAGGAAAGCGCTTACCTTGGTGCTGCTGCCGAGAATAGAAAGCCGTCGATGCTTTCGGCAAGCGTTTGCAGTGTTTGCAATTTCCCGCCTACCGTCGGACCGTGATCTCGGCCCTCTCCGGATTCGCGGTCATCGCCGTGATCGTCCTCATCGGCTGGACCGCCGGCCGCTGGGCCCATCTCCCGCCGTCCACGGTCCCGGTCATCGGCCGCCTGGCCTACGTGGTCCTTTCACCGTGTTTGCTGTTCACCAGCGCTTCCGCCTCAGACCCCCGCGTCCTCTTCTCAGAGCCGCTGCTGGTGTCCGCCCTGGCCGCCTGCACGTGCTTCGCCCTCCACGCGCTGATCACCCGCCGCCACAGCGTTGATGCCGGCTCCGGGCCGCGGATCATCGGCGCGCTGGCCGCCGGTTACAACAATGCCGGCAACATCGGCATCCCGATCGCCGCGTACGTCCTGCACGACCCCGCCCTGGCGGTGCCGATCGTCATCCTCCAGCTGCTGGTCATCACGCCGATCGCCCTGACCCTGCTCGAACTCGCCACCACGGGCCACAATTCCTGGCGCACCTCACTGACAGCACCGCTGCGCAGCCCACTCACCGTGTCCGTCCTGCTCGGCGTAGTGGTCGCCGTAACCGGCCTGCACCTACCCAGCGTCATCACCACCCCGATCGACGCCATCGGCCAGTCCGCCGTACCCGTGGTCCTGATCGCCTTCGGCATGTCCCTCTCCGGCGGCCGCGTACTGGCCCCCGGCCCCGACCGCCTGCCCACCCTCGCCGCCGTCGTGCTGAAGGTCGCGCTGATGCCCGCCGTCGCCTACCTGCTGGCCCAGGCCCTGCACCTGTCACCCACGGAGACGTACGCCGTCACAGTGCTGGCCGCCCTCCCCGCGGCCCAGAACGTCTTCCTCTACGCCCAGACGTTCAACACCGCCGTGACCCTCGCCCGAGACGCCGTCTTCCTGTCCACCCTCCTCTGCGTCCCCATCCTGCTGACAATCGCCGTAGTCGCCGCCCCCTGACGCGCGTTTCCCTACCCACGCCCTGCCTCCTACGTCGTTCTTGCCTGAGTGTGGTTGTGCGGCGTCGGCAGGCGGCGGGATGTTGATCATCGCTATCGTGGGCCGGTGACCGTCGCCAGCGCCGCCCCGCAGCATCGGGCCGGGAGGGCGCGGCGAGGAGCCGCCGCTGTGCTGATCTGCGCCGGAGCGCTGCTCAGCGCCGTTCTGGCCGCGCACCGGGCGGTACCGGGCGCGACCGGCTCACTGGTGGACAGCGCCCTGCCGTGGCTGGCCGCCCCGATCCTGTTCCTGCTCGCCGGAGCCATCGTGACGCGCCACCGATGGGCGATCGCAGCGACGCTGACGCCCGCGCTGATCTGGGCCGTGATGTTCGCCCCCGACCTCCCGGACCGGGCCATCCCTGGCCCTCACGACCTGCGCGTAGCCTCCCTCAACCTCGGCACCGCCGCCCCCGGCACCGCGCTGGCCCCGATCGTCGCCGAAAATCCCGACGTAATCGTCCTGGAGGAGGTCACCGCCGCCGACCGTACAGCCGTCACCACCACCCTGACCGGCTCCTATCCCCATCGAGCCGCCGCCGGAACCGTAGCCGTCTACAGCCGCTTCCCCCTGTCTCGCACCAACCCCGTCGACATCCAGATCGGCTGGACCCGGGCCCTGGCCACCACCGTCACCACCCCGGCCGGCCCCGTCCGTGTCTACGCGGCCCACCTGGCCTCGGCCCGCGCCGACATGACCGCCAAGCGCGACAAGACCCTGGAGGCGCTCGCCACCGCCGTACACGCCGACCCGGCTCCCCGCCTTCTCCTGGCCGGCGACCTCAACACAGCCACCACCGACCGCCGTTTCGCCGCCCTGGCCCCGCTCCGCGACACCCAGGAAGACGCCGGCGCCGGCTTCGGCTTCACCTGGCCCGACACCCTCCCCGTCGTACGCCCCGACCACCTCCTCCAACGCGGCATGACCACCCGCCGAGCCTGGGTGACCCGAGCCCCCGGCAGCGACCACCGAGCCGTCCTGGCCGACCTGGACACCACCCCACCCACCGACAACCGCTCGTGACCGCAGCTGCCGCCCGCTCGTCACTGCAGGCGCCGCTCCTGTGGCAACCGCACTTGACCGTCGCCGCCGGGCAACGGTGGGCCGCTGAGCGGTGCCTGCCGGATCAGCGCACCTCCGCCGGGTCGACGGGTGTCTATCCGCCCGCAGCGGGCGATGCGGCGGCCGAAGGTGACCGCGCGGCCGGATACCGTTGCTACACGTGAACCTTGATCATGCGGCGCTGCTGGTGGCCGGGGGCGTCGGGTCAGGGCTGACCGGCTCGATGGCCGGGCTCGCGTCGCTCGTCAGCTACCCGGTGCTGCTGGGCGCGGGCCTGCCCCCGGTAGCGGCGAACGTGACCAACACCGTGGCCCTGCTGTCGAGCGCGGCCGGCTCCGCCGCCGGTTCGCGCCACGAACTGCGCGGGCAGGGCGGCCGCCTGCTCCGCCAGTGCACAGTGGCCGCAGTCGGCGGCGCGGTCGGTGCGGTACTGCTGCTCAGCACCCCAGCCTCAGCGTTCGAGCGAATCGTTCCCTTCCTCGTCGCGCTCGGCGGCATCACGCTGCTTCTCCGTGACCCTCTGCGGGTCTGGTACGCGAAGCCCGGCTTTCGCCCACCCCTGGGCATCAGCATCTTCCTCATCGCGATCTACGGCGGATACTTCGGCGCCGCCGCCGGCGTACTGCTGCTGGCCGCCATGTCGCTAGCTGTCGCCGAGCCACTCCCTGTCACGAACGCCGTCAAAAGCATCGTCCTGGGCGCCTCCAATCTCGTCGCTGCCGTCCTGTACGCACTGATCGCTCCCGTCCACTGGTCAGCCGCAGCGCTCCTCGCCACCGGCTGCCTGGTAGGGAGCCGCCTCGGCCCGGTCCTGGTCCGCCGCCTCCCCGAACGCCCGCTGCGCGTGACGATCGCCCTCGCCGCCTTCGGCCTGGCCATCTCTCTCTGGCTCAACTCCTGAACCCGCGCGGCCGGCCCTCCGCTCCGCGCCGACCCCGCTCCGCGCCGACCCTGCCCTGGCCTCGGCCCCACTCCGACGCCGCCCCGCCTTGGCTCCGCCCCGCGGCGGCCCCGTCGCACGGCGACCCCGCTCCGCCTTGCCGCGTGCCGATCCGTTCTGCGTCAACCCTGCCCGCCCTGGCCCTAATCTGCGCCGCCCTACGGTGCCGGGTGAGGGCTCATTCATCGGCCGGGCCGTGTCGGTTGGTGGCGAATGCGGGTCTCCACAGGGAAGCGGCGAGGCCGAGCGCCAGGCAGCAGGCGATCGAGGCGGTGACGGCCGGCCAGGAGATCGAGATGGGGACGTGGTCACCGATCTGGGCGCCCAGGGAGCGGGCGGCGCCGGCGATCGCGAACAGCCCGGCCGTGCCACCCAATAGAGAGCCGATCGCCACGACCAGGGTTGTCTCCAGAGTGACGGCGCGGAGGATCTGGTTGCGGGAGGCGCCGGCCCGGTGCAGTGCGCGGTGGTCGGGGCCGCGGCGACGGGCCGTCATGAGGAGTGTGTTGGCGACGGCGAGCGCGCCGGCGCCGGCGGAGACGGCCAGCAGCAGCATCGTGAACGCGCCGATCAGGCGGTCGTCCTCGGCGTCGGCCTGGCGGGCCATGTCGCCGGGATCCGCGATCTTGGCTCCGGCGGGCGCCGATCCCGAGGGAGCGGGATAGACCGCGGGGGCCAGCGCCGACGGGTCGTGTTTTCGCACGGTGTCCCGGGGCAGGATCAGGTCGGACGTGAGCGGACCCGGTGGCGCTGTTCCGGCCACACGCAGCGTCTCGTGCTCGCCGTCGGCGAAGGTGATTGTCACCGACGATCCGTAGCGGGCGGCGGCGTCGGTGGAGACCAGCGCCGTACCACGGGCTACGGGGTCGGCACCGATCACATTGACGGCTGTTCCCTTGACGTAAGCGGTCGCGTCCAGGGGAGCCCGGGCCGCTGTGCTGTCGGGGAGACCGGGAGTGCCGTCCGGGACCAGCGCGGTGTCGGCGGCCACGGTGTTCGCCCGGCGGGTCTGCCAGGCCTCGGCCGAGGTTTGGACGGTGCCCGTGACGAAGACGGCGAACGCCACGGTGAACAGGACGGGAGCCGCCGTGGAGGCGGTGCGCCGTACGGCGGTGCGAGCGCTTTCGCGGGCCAGCACGGCGGTGATCCCCGGCCAGGGGCCGAGCAGGACGCGGACCAGCGTGGGCACGACGGCCGGTGCGAGCAGGGCCGCCGCCGCGACCAGGGCCATGGCCCCGAGCAGCGCGTAGGTGCCGACATCGCGCATGTCGGCGCTGCCCGCGGCGGCGATGGTCGCGCCCAACGCGGCCGTCGCCGCGGTCAGCCCGGTGATCCAGCGGGCGCGGCCCATGGCGCGCGGCTCCACCTGGGCGACCCGGAGCGCCTCGATCGGACTGATCCGGGCGGCCCGCCGCGCCGCCACGGCGGCCCCGGCCAGCGAGATCAGCGGACCGGCCGCGAAGGCCGCCGCCAGCTCCCAGGGCTGCCACCGTACGGCGTACCCGTGCGGCTCGAAACCGGCGCCGACCAGGAGGCCGGCCACGGGAATGGCGAGGAGGCCACCGAGCAGGACACCGATGGGAGCCGCGCGCAGGCCCAGGAGAAGCGCCGAACGGTGGAGCATCGAGCGGATCTGGCGCGGAGTGGCGCCGACGGCTCGCAGGAGGCCGATTTCGCGCCGGCGTTGATCGACGGCATACGCCGAGGTCGACGCGATGAGGAAGACGCAAGCGAAACCGGCGAGCGCCGTGGTAGCGGTGAGCACCTGCATGCCGATCCACCGGGTGCGTGGGTCGGAGCGCGGCTCAGCGATGCCACGTGCGTCACCGGTCGACACGGTCCCGGCGGAGCCGATTGCCGCCCGTACGGCGTCTGCCGTTGGGGTGCCGGACACTCCGATGGCTCGCGCGCCGGGGCCCAGCTGCTCGGCATCCTTCGTCGAGAAGTAGACGCCCGGCCAGTCGACGTGCCCGCTGACCTGCCAGGTCGTCGGCCCGGTGCCGGTCAGCAGAGTGATCGGAGCGCCGATCGGCACGCCCAGCGAGCGATCAACGATCACATGACCCGATCGGGGTGGGCTTTCCCCGAGCCAGGCGTGCCCGGCCGTGCTGTCGGGGACCGGGCGGCCGTCGAGCAGCGGTTGGGCGTAGAAGCTCCGGTCGACGGCGACCGCCTCGACACCCGGCACCGTGCGTAGGCGCTGCACCAGCGACCGCACCTCGGAGGCGGACCAGGGCACCGGCTCAGCGAACTCGTCGGCCCGGTTGCCGGCCACCGGACTCGTCACCACCGCCGGGAACTCGGCCAGGCGATCCGGGACGCGGGGCTGTCCGGAAGTCAGCAGGAGGAGGAACGTGGTGACCATGGTCGTGCCGAGCAGGACGGCAAGGAACGTGCCTCTCCGGTCGCCGTGGAGTGACGTGAGAACACGACTCGTCATGATGACCGCTCCATGACGGTCATCCGGTCGGCCACGGCGGCCGCGTCGGCGCCGGCCAGTTCCTCGGTGACCCGGCCGTCGACCAGGAGGAGGACGCGATCGGCGGCCGCCGCGGCGACCGGGTCGTGGGTGACCAGGACGATCGTCCGCCCGTGCTGGTCGACCAGGCGGCGCATCAGGGAGAGCACGTGATGAGAGGTGGCCTTGTCGAGGGCGCCGGTCGGCTCGTCGGCGAAGACGACGGCCGGCTGCGCGAACAGCGCCCGGGCGATGGCGACCCGCTGCTGCTGACCGCCTGAGAGCTCGCTCGGCCGATGGGTTGCCCGGTCGGCCAGGCCGACCTCGTCCAACGCGGCGGTCACGGCGGCGGGGTCGGCCCGGCGGCCGGCCAACCGAACCGGCAGCGCGACGTTCTGTGCCGCGGTCAAGGAGGAGACGAGGTTGAAGTCCTGAAAGACGAAGCCGACACGGTCGCGGCGGAATCGGGTGAGCGCGTTGCCGTCGAGCTCGCCGAGCACCGTCCCGTCGATGGTGACGGTGCCCGATGTGGACGGCTCGAGGCCGGCGGCGCAATGCAACAAGGTTGATTTGCCGGAACCGGACGGACCCATGATGGCGGTGAAGGTGGAATCCTCGAAGCCGAGAGTGACGCCGTCGAGCGCCGTCACGGTGCCCGCGGTGGCCTCGTAGGTCTTGCGTAGTTCGTGCAGGACGACTGTCATGCCCTGACGATCGGGCAGGGAGCCACCGCTGTCGTCAGACCTGGGTCTGTCAACCCGTGGTCTGACGCGGGTGCCGCCCGCGGCCGATACTGTCGGTCGCGTGATGCTTCGTCGATTGATGGACGTCGCGCTCGCCTCGGCGGCATGGCTGATCTGCTGGTATGCGGCCGTCGAGGCAACCGGCTTCCAGGAACCCGTTTCGCTCACCGTCCTCACGGTGGTGCTGCTTGGTGCGCCCCTTCTGGTCCGAAGGCGGTGGCCGATCGCCGGCGCGCTCGTTCTGGGCGTGACGGCGAGCCTGGCGCTGGCCTTCGGCATCGTGCCGGATTACGCCTCCACCGGCCCGCTCGCCGCCGTCGCCGCCATGCTGTTCACGGTCGGCCTCTATGTTCCGGTCCGCCGGAGTAGGAAGGTGGCGACAGCGACCACGGCCATCCTGCTGGTCGGCACCGTGGCCGCCGACGTCTCGACGGACGGCCCCGGGCTGGCCGGCGCGGCGTTCGCGGCGCTGGTCTGCGCGTCGAGCTGGGTGCTGGGGTGGACGCTGCGTGAGCGTCAACGACAGGCACAACTGGCCATCGAGCGGGCCACCGAGCAAGCGGTCACCGACGAGCGGCTGCGCATCGCGCGGGAGATGCATGACATCGTCGGCCACAGCCTGAGCCTGATCGCGGTGAAGGCGTCCATCGCGAACCACGTCGCTACCCTGCGGCCGGAGGAGCTGCCGGCCGCGCTCTCGGTGATCGAGGCGACCAGCAAACAGGCTCTCGTGGAGCTGCGCCGGTCGGTGGGTGAGCTGCGCACCGAACCCGATTTCACCCCGCCGCCGAAGCTCGGTGACCTTTCCGTCCTCGCCGAGCGGGCGACTACGGGCGGGGTGGTGGTCAGCTTGAAGGTACGCGGTGGCGACGATGCGCCGGAGAGCGTCGTTCTCGCCGCCTACCGGATCGTTCAGGAGTCCTTGACGAATGTGGTGAGGCACGCGGCCCCGGCGAAGTGTGACGTGGAGGTCGCGGCGGACGGCCGGCAACTACGGGTCGAGGTCATTGACAACGGCACGCGGCGACCCGCGACGGCCGGGAACGGCACTGGGCTGGCCGGCATGCGTGAGCGCGTGGCCGCCCATGGCGGCAGCTTCGCCGCAGGACCGCGCCCAGCCGGCGGCTTCACCGTGGTCGCCACCCTGCCGTACGGAGACGCGCAATGACTATCGACGAGCAGCCCGACGGCGTCGGGCGAGGGGAATTTCCCGACCGAACCGAGTCGGCTGGCACGGCCGAGGCGGGCGGCGGTGGGCTCGAGGCGGTGGTGCGGGTGCTGATCGCGGATGACCAGGAGCTGTTGCGGGCGAGCTTTCGGCTGTTGGTCGAGCTGACGCCGGGGCTGCAGGTGGTGGGCGAGGCCGGCACGGGAGCCGAGGCGGTGGAGCTGGCTCGGCGGGAGCAACCCGACGTGGTGCTCATGGACATTCAGATGCCGGATGGCGACGGCATACAGGCCACGCGCCGCATCTGCGGCGATCCGCGCACGCCCGATACGCGGGTGCTGATTCTGACGACGTTCGACTTCGACGCGTACGTCTTCGCGGCGCTGCGGGCGGGAGCCAGCGGGTTTCTGCTCAAGGATGTGGCGCCGGCCGACCTGATCGCCGCGGTGCGCGTGGTGGCGGCCGGGGACTCGCTGCCCGCTCCGTCAGTTACCCGGCGGCTGATCGCACACTATGCCGCCGGTGCGTCGCAGACCGGCGCCGGCCGTCCCGTGGTGGGGCTGGATCATGTCACCGACCGGGAGCGGGAGGTGCTCGTCCTGATTGCGGGTGGACTGTCCAACGCTGAGATCGCCGATCGTCTGCGGCTCAGCCTGGCCACGGTGAAGACCCACATCACTCGGCTCCTGGCCAAGCTGCACGCGCGCGACCGGGCTCAGTTGGTCATCGCGGCGTACGAGTCGGCGCTGGTGGTGGCCTCTCATCAACGCGAGGGGAGGTCTGAGGCGCGGGCGGCGCCCACGCTGGATAGATGATGACGTTCCGGGAGCTGGGCCGATGAAGGTGCGGGCCAGCGACGTGGTCGACGTGTTCGCGTACGTCGTGGTCCTGAACCTTGCCGTCGAGTATGTGCCGGAGGTGATCAGCGAGGGCTTCACGTTGTCGTTGCTGACTGCCCTTCTGCTCAAGGTGGCGCTGGAGGTCGTGCTGGCGCTGAAGGGACGGACGCTGGCGCGGATGCGTGCCGCGACCACCCCAGCCGGCAAGGTCGTTGCGGCGGTGACGCTGTGGGTGGTCGCCGCGGGCAGCAAGTTCGTCGTGCTGGAGCTGGTGAATCTGGTTTTCGGAGATGCGGTGAGCCTCGGAGGGTTCGTGTCGGTGACTGTTCTGATCATTGTGCTGCTGGTGGCCCGCTCGCTGGTTCGGCGGCTGCTGGGCGAGCCACCGGTGGCCTAACGGTCGGCGACCCGGGCGTCGGCGGGTCGGTCGCGGCCAGGGCGGCCGGGGTCAGGGCGGCCGGGGTCAGGCGCGGTATCGGCCGGCTGTGTGACGCGGTCGTGGCTCAGAGAGGAGCGGGCGGTCTCGCGAGTGACCAGGACGGAGATGACAGTGAGGACGGAGGCGATGGTCATGTAGACGGCCACGGCAGTGGTGTTGGGGTTGTCGGTGCTGCCGAGCAGGCGTACGGCGATGATCGGGGCCAAAGCCCCGGCGAAGATGGACGCCAGCTGGTAGCCGACCGAGGCGCCCGTGTAGCGGACGGACGTTCCGAACAACTCGGAGAAGAAGGCCGCCTGCGGGGCGTACATCAGGGCGTGCAGCACGAGGCCGACGACCACGGCCAGCGTGATCAGTCCTTCGGAGCGGCTGCCGACCAGGTCGAAGAAGAAGAACGACCACACCGCCACACCGACGGCGCCCACGAGGTAGAGCGGGCGGCGGCCTATGCGGTCGGACAGCGCGCCGATCAACGGGATCACCACGAACTGCACGACCGAACCGATCAGGAGGGCGCTCAGGATCAGATCGCGGTCGGACTTCTCGCCGGCGTACGTGGTCAGGAAGGTGATCGAGATGACGGTGAACAGGTAGTAGGAGATGTTCTCGGCCAGTCGCATGCCCATCGCGACCACGACCTCGCGCGGGTAGCGGCGCACCACCTCGAGCAGCGGCTGGTGCCGCTCGGTGAGGCGGCTGCGGGCCTCCCGGAACAGCGGGGACTCCTCGACGGACAGACGGACCCACAGACCCACCAGGACCAGAACGGCACTGAGGAGGAAGGGAATGCGCCAGCCCCACGCGTTGAACGCCTCGTCGGACTGCACGGCGGCCAGCACCCAGAGCACGCCGGTGGCGAGCAGATTGCCCAGCGCGACGCCGGCCTGCGGCCACGAGGTCCAGAGACCGCGGCGGCTGTCGTCGCCGTGCTCGGCCGCCATCAGCACGGCGCCGCCCCACTCACCGCCGACCGCGAAACCCTGCGCGAGGCGACATACGAGCAGCAGCACCGGGGCGGCCACCCCGATCGTCGCGTACGTGGGCAGCAAGCCGATCGCGATCGTGGCCAGGCCCATCGTCATCAGCGAGACGACCAGCATCTTCTTGCGGCCGACCCGGTCGCCGAAGTGGCCGAAGACGACGCCGCCGAGGGGGCGGGCGACGAAACCCAGCGCGTACGTGCCGAAGGCCAACAGGGTCGCGGTGGCCGGATCCGACGACGGGAAGAACAGCGAGCCGAAGACCAGGGCGGCCGCGGAGCCGTACAGGAAGAAGTCGTACCACTCGACGGCGGTGCCGACCAGGCTGGCGAAGACGACCTTCACCAGGGATGTTCGAGGGGCGGTGAACGCCGGCATGAGGACCACTCCAGACTGTGATCGAGGCCACATATCGTTAGCCGACGATATGCCGCATGCCGGTCGGGAACCCATGTCCTCCGAAGCCACAGACTGGCGATCCGGTGTGTCGCCCGGCTACATGCTCAGGCGGTGCAGGCGCAGGGCCAGCCGCAGGTCGAGCGATCGGTCCGGCTCCTGCCAGCCGGGGCCGAGCAGCTGCGTGATCCGGTCCAGCCGTTGGCTGACGGTGTTGACGTGGACGTGCAGCTCCTCCGCGGCGCGGGCCAGCCCGCCGCCGGCGGCGAAATACGCCTGGAGGGTGGGCAGCAGGGTGGTGCCGCGCTTCTGGTCGTACGCGATGACGGGGCCGAGCTGGTTCTCGACGAAGCCGGAGACGTGGTGCCGCCGGCCCTCGCCGAGCAGCAGGCCGACGTAGCCGAGTTCGGTGGTGCCGGCGCCGGTGCCGGTGCGGCCGAGAGCGGTGAGCGCGCGGGCGCACTGCTCGGCCTCGCGGTGGGCCGGGGCCACGGCGGCTGGGCCGTCGACGGGGCCGGCGGCTCCCGCGGTGACCGGGCGGCCGAGGGCGCGGGAGGCGTCCTTCGCGACGGTGCGCGCGGCCTGGCCGGGGTCGGCGCCGGGGAGGAGGAGGGTGGTGCGGCCCTCGCGGGTCATGGCCAGGCCGCCGCGGGTTGCGGCGAACGTGCGGGCCCACGAGGTGATCGGGGTGCCGTCGGTCACGAGCACGACGTGGGGGGCGTCCAGGTCGAGGCCGAGGTGGGCGGCCCGGGAGCGGAGGGCGGCCGGGTCGCGGGCCGGGTGGCTGATGAGGTCGTCCAGCAGTTCGCCGCGGACCTGGGCTTCGGCCTCGGCGACCGTGCGGCGGAACAGGAGCAGGAGGGCGGTGATCTGGGCGGCGCGTTCCAGGGTGCGCTGGTCGGCGTCGGACAGTGGGCGCGCGGGCTGGAAGACCAGGGCGCCCAGGTCGTCCGCGCCGGCAGCCACCGCGGCGACATAGAGGGGCCCCCGGCGCACGCTCCGGCCCTCGGACCGGGACGCGGCAACAGCCTCGGCCAGCACAGCGGGATCAGGCGCGGCGAGCACAGCGGAGGAGCGCGCGGCGGGCGCGGCGGTGGTGGGCGTGGCCGGTGCGGGGGAGGGGAGGGAGCCGGCGGCGGCCAGGCGGTGGCCGTGGGCGTCGACGACCAGGAGGGCGCCGTCGAGGATTTCGGCCAGGTCGCGGGCTACGTCCTCGACGCCGCCGCCGCGGAGGACCAGGGTGGTCAGGCGGTCGTGGGCGGCGGCGGCTCGTTCGACGGCGTGGTTGGCGGCTGAGAGGTCGGCCAGGGCGGCGCGGGTCTCGGTCAGCAGGCGGGCGGCGTCGATGGCCACGGCGGCGTGGGCGGCCAGGGAGACCAGGAGGGCCACCTCCTCGCGGGCGAAGGGGCGTTCGGTGCGGTTGGCGGCGAACAGGACGCCGATCACCTGGGCGCCCAGCTTCAGCGGTACGCCGAGGATGGCCACCAGGCCCTCGTCGCCGACGCCCCGGTCGATGGCGGTGGTGTGTTCGAAGCGGGCGTCGGCCGGATAGTTCGCCGTCGCGTAGGGGGTGCCGGTCAGAGCCACCAGGCCACCCAGGCCGGCACCGGGTGGCAGCCGGAGGCCCTGGAAGCTGGCGGCGACCGAGCCGTCGGTGATCCGCATGTAGGTGTCGCCGCGGGCGGTGTCGTTCAGGGTCATGTACGAGACGTCGGCGTTGAGCAGCGTGCGGGCCCGGTGGACGATCGCGCGCAGCACCGCGTCGAGATCGCGCAGGCCGGCCAGGTCGCCGGCCGTGTCGTAGAGGGCGGACAGCTCCTCCTCGCGCCGGCGGCGGCGCTCCAGCATCGCGCGCACCTGCAGGGCGCGCAGCTTGGTCCGCTCCAGGGCGGCCAGCTCCGACGGGGACGCGCCGGACTCCCGGGCGGCGGCGATGGGCTGCTCGAAATCGGCGGCCGGGGCCTCCCGCACAAGCAGGTCGAAGAAGTCCAGCGGAGCCTCCGAAGGCAGGTCGAGGAGCAGGGTGAAGGAGCGGCGGGGTAAATACGGGGGCCAAGGGGCGGCGGGGTAAATACGGGGGCCAAGGGGCGGCGGGGTAAATACGGGGGCCAAGGGGCGGCGGGGTAAATACGAGGGCTAAGGGGCGGCGGGGTACCGCGGGGGCAAAGGAGCGACGAGTGAAGGGGCGGAGGGACGGCGTGGGCTGGGAGAAAGGCTCAGTGGGCGGTCCACCCGCCGTCGAGGGGGATTGAGGCGCCGGTGATGATGGCGGCGGCGGGGGAGCACAGGAAGGCGACCGTTTCGGCGACCTCCTCGGGTTCGATCAGGCGTTTGATCGCGGCCCGGTCCAGCATGACCTGGGTGATCACTTCGCTTTCGGAGATGCCGTGCTCGCGGGCCTGGTCGGCGATCTGCTTGTCGACCAGGGGCGTACGGACGAAGGCGGGGTTGACGCAGTTCGAGGTGACCCCCTGGGCCGCGCCCTCCAGGGCCACCGTCTTGGACAGGCCTTCGAGGCCGTGCTTCGCCGTCACGTAGGCCGCCTTGAAGGGGGACGCGATCAGCCCGTGTACCGACGAGATGTTGACGATCCGGCCCCACCCCTGGGCGTACATGTGCGGCAGCACCCGCCGGACCAGCCGGAACGGCGCCTCGACCATGACTTTCTGCAGGTAGGCGAAGCGGTCTGGCGGGAAGTCGGGCACCGCCGCCACGAACTGCAGGCCGGCGTTGTTGACCAGCACGTCGACGTCGGCCCGGAGCGCGTCGATCGTGGCCGGGTCGGCCAGGTCGGCCGCCACCGCGACGCCGCCGATCTCGGCCGCCACCTTTTCTGCGGCCGTGCCGTCGAGGTCGACCGCCACCACGTGGGCGCCCGCCGCGCCGAGGCGGAGCGCGCAGGCCCGCCCGATGCCGCTGCCGGCCCCGGTGACCATCGCGGTGCGGCCCTGAAGGTCGAGGTCGACCACCCGAGTCTGAGTCATGGTCCCAAACTACGGCTCCGGCCGGGCGGGCCACATGGCTCCTCCGCACATAGCCATCCGATCACGTATGGGCGCCACCCCTACCCGATCTGAGGCGACCGATAGAAATTGACGCCCTGATATGTCCAGCGCGGATAGTAGGCGCGGGTCCGCTCGCGGAACGACTCCCAGTCCTTGGTCGCCGACCAGCCGATCTCGGCGATGGCGGCCAGCCGCGGGAACGCCATGAACTCGATGTCGTCGAGGCTGCGCAGCGTCTCCGACCAGAGCGGCGCCTCCACCCCCAGAATGTACTGCTCGGGCGTGTAGGAGGCCGGTTCCCAGCCGTACGCGGTCTGGACCTCGATGAATCCGGCCCAGCTCAAGCCGAGCGGGGTCGAGGGGTCGTATTTCATGTCGAGATAGGCGCGGTTGGCCGGCGACAGGATCACCTTCGACGCGTTCACCGGCGTGAAGGACGGCTCCAGGTTCCAATATTGAAGGACGGCGTCCTTGGCCGCCGGTGCCTGGTCGATCTCGTTCCAGCCGTACGCGGTCTTGCCGTACTTCGCCACCAGCGGGAGCACCCGCTGCTGGAACGCGATGTAGTCGGCCGGTGCGGTCGCGTGCGCCTCGTCGCCGCCGATGTGCAGGTACGGGCCGGGGGTCAGCGCGGCCAGTTCGCGGATCACGTCCTCGACGAACCGGTACGTGACCTCCTTGCCGATGCAGAGTGAGCTGTAACCGACCTCGGTGTCGGTGCGTGGCGGCGGCGCGACCCCGTCGCAGGTCAGCTCCGGGTACGCCACCTGGGCCGCGTTGACGTGCCCCGGCATGTCGATCTCGGGCACGATCGTCACGTACCGCTCGGCCGCGTAGCGGACCAGATCGCGGTAGTCGGCCTTGGTCAGGAATCCGCCGCCGACCCCGTCCACGCCGGTCCCCGGCGCGCCGCCGACCGTGGTCAGCCGCGGCCACGAGTCGATCTGGACGCGCCAGCCCTGGTCGTCCGAGAGATGAAGGTGCAGGTAGTTCACCTTGAAGCGGCTGATCTCGTCGATGTAGCGCTTGACCTCGGCCGGGGTGTGGAAGTGGCGGGCCAGGTCGAGGTGGGCGCCGCGGTAGGCGAAGCGCGGCTGGTCGACGATCTCGCCGCCGGCCACGGTCCACTTGGCCTTCTGTGGTGCCGGGGCGTCGATCGCCGGTGGCAGCAGCTGGCGCAGCGTCTGCACGCCGGCGAAGAGGCCGGCGTTGCTGCCGGCGCTGATCGTGACCTGATCTTTCCTGGACGCCAGTTGATAGCCCGCCCGGCTCTGGTAGCGCAGAACGATCTTGTTCGAGGCCGCTTTGCGCACTACGGGCAGCCGGTAACCGGTGGCGGGTCGCAGCGCCTCGGCCAGCCGATCCGCGACATTCCGGGCACCGGCCGGCGCCTCGATGACGGTCCGGTCGGTGAGCCGGAACGCCGGCCCGCGCTGATGAACCTCGGACGGCGCCGGCACCACGCTGTCCAGGTCGAGGGCACGTTCCCACGGAGGCGCAGGGGTCAGCGGCAGGGCGAGCGCGAGCAGGGCAGCGGCAACGATGCGCATGGCCCGACGATAGATGTACGTTCGTCGATCTGTGAAGAGTCTTTCCCAAGCCGGTGCGAACAAGGCGTCATGTCGGGATGACGATGTTCTTGACGTCGGCCATGTAGCGGTTGCCGGCGGCGACGGCCTCGTCCGGGGTGCTGCCGTTCTGGCGGGCGTTCAGGTACGCCGCGTACCAGTCCCACCAGTTGTGCGGCGGGGCCACGGCCTCGAAGTCGCCGTGGTGCTCGGCCGTCTCGTGCAGAAGATCGGCGAGCCGGGCCACGTCACTGTCACTCATCGGGTTCCTCCCTTTCTCGTACGGCCAGCATGCCGTGCCCGGCCCCGGGCCGAACCCGTGGACACCCCTGGTCCGTACGCGGGAGGTCTAAAGCGGGCCGCCGATGGGTAGCCCGCCGATCATGTCCTCCGGAACCATTCGCACCGATGTCCCGGCCCGGCTCGACCGGCTGCCCTGGGCACGATGGCACTGGATGATCGTCATCGGGCTCGGCACCGTCTGGGTGCTCGACGGCCTCGAGGTGACGATCGTCGGCAACCTGTCGGGACGCCTGGCCGAGCCGGGCAGTGGCCTCGACATCACACAGAGTCAGGTCACCGGCCTCGGCGCGGCGATCTACGTGCTCGGCGCCTGTTTCGGCGCCCTCTTCTTCGGGTGGCTGACCGACCGGTTCGGCCGCAAGAAGCTGTTCATGGTCACCCTGGCCGTCTACCTGTTCGGCACGGCGATGACCGCGCTCTCCTTCGACGTGTGGTGGTTCTTCCTGTTCCGGTTCATCACCGGCGCGGGCATCGGCGGGGAGTACGCGGCGATCAACTCGGCCATCGACGAGCTCATCCCGGCCAAGTTCCGCGGCCGGATCGACCTGGTCATCAACGGCACCTATTGGGCCGGGGCGGCGGTCGGGGCCCTGCTCACCGTGCCGATTCTCACCCAGTTGCCGGTCAGCTGGGGCTGGCGGGTCGCGTTCGGGCTCGGCGTCGTCCTCGGCCTGGTCGTGCTGCTCGTCCGCCGGCACGTGCCGGAGAGCCCGCGGTGGATGTTCATCCACGGGCGCGGCGAGGAGGCCGAGGCCTTGGTGGCCGACGTCGAGAAGACCGTCGAGCGCGAGGACGACGTCAAGCTGGAGCCGGTGGACCGCAGCATCGAGATCCACACCCGCAAGACCATCGGGTTCGGGACGATCGCCAAGACTTTGATCACCCAGTATCCGAAGCGGGCCGGGCTGGGGCTCGCCCTCTTCATCGGCCAGGCGTTCCTCTACAACGCCATCACCTTCGGGTACGCGCAGATCCTGCAGACCTTCTTCGACGTGCCGTCGGGCAGCACCGGGTACTACTTCGCCGTCATCGCCGTCGGCAACCTGCTCGGCCCCCTGCTGCTGGCCCCGCTCTTCGATTCGGTCGGCCGCAAAATCATGATTACCGGGACGTACGTTCTGTCGGGCGTCCTTCTGCTCGTCACGGCCTGGCTGTTCAGCGCGGGCGTGCTCAACGCCGTGACCATGACCGCCTGCTGGTGCGTCGTGCTCTTCTTCGCCTCGGCCGGCGCCTCCTCGGCGTACCTCACCGTCAGTGAGATCTTCCCGATGGAGACGCGGGCCCTGGCCATCGCGTTCTTCTACGCCATCGGCACCGCGGCCGGCGGCATCACCGGCCCGCTGCTCTTCGCCGACCTGGTCGGCACCGGCCAGGTCGGCGACACGGTCGTCGCCTTCGTCATCGGCGCCGCCGTGATGATCGTCGGCGGCGTGGTCGAGGCCTTCCTGGGCGTCAAGGCCGAGCGCCGCAGCCTGGAGGACATCGCCACGCCGTTGACCGCGGCCGGCTCAGGCTCGTCCTAGCACCCCGTCGAGGGCCTGGCGGAGCGTTCCCGCCGGGTCCTCGACCAGGCTTTCGCTGCGGAAGCAGACGTGGTTGTCGGGGCGCAGCAGCACACAGCCGCTGTCGGCGATCTCGCGCAGGCGGGCCCAGTCGCCGTACAGGTCCTCGTAGTCCGCGCCGGGGCCGATGACGACCGCCTTGACGCCGTGGGCGCGGGCCGCGGCGGCCCAGGGCTCGCCGCCGAGGCCGGTCAGCAGGGTGAACTGGCCGTTCCCGCCGAGGTCGAGGGTGGAGACGCGCTGATCGCCGCGGGTGACCCACGCGTGCGGGACCTTCGCGCCGGGCCACGTCGTCGCGTGGTGGTGGAGCTCGTCGTCCCGCGGGTTCACCGGCGGGGGCGTGCCGTCGGCCAGGATGGCCTCCGAGGCGTACCGCTGGTTGAGCTCGACGCCGTGGGTGTTGAACTCGTAGTCCTTGAACTCGATGGCCTCACGCAGGGCGCGGCGCTGCTTCTCGGCCTCCGGCGTGGGAAGCTTGCGGGCCTCCATGTTCGCGCGCAGCTGCGCCGGGTCGTCGGTGGAGAGCAGGCCGAGCGCCTCGAAGATGCGGCCCGTCTCGCCGATGCTGCGGTTGGCCCGGTCGACGATCTGCTTTCCGATCGGGGCCCGCTCGGCCGAATACGTGTCGAGCAGCGACGGGCCGGCGGTGCCGTCCAGGACCAACTTCACCTTCCAAGCGAGGTTGTACGCGTCCTGGATCGACGTGTTGGAGCCGAGCCCGTTCGACGGCGGGTGCCGGTGCACGGCGTCACCCATGCAGAAGACCCGGCCGTTGTGGTACGTCTCCGCGTACAGATGATTGACGGTCCAGGCCGAGGACGACTTGATGGTGACGGGCACGCTGTCGTCGCCGATGAGGTGATGGGCGATGCGGCGGGCGTACTCCTCGGTCAGGTCCGGGGGTTCGCCGTTGATGTCGTAGCCCCACACGATGAGCCATTCGTGCCAGGGGCGCACGCAGCGGACCAGTCCCATGCCGATGCCGCCGACGTCCGAGCCGGTCTGCAGCACCCAGTAGAGGGTGCTCGGCCGGTGTTGCGTCAGATGGGTCAGGTCGGCCTCGAAGACGATGTTGATGCTGCCCGCGACGCCCATCCGCCCGACCATCGGCAGCCCGATGTCGTCGGCCACCTTGCTGCGGCCACCGTCGGCGCCGATCAGATATTTCGCGCGGATCTGGTATTCGTCGCCACGCAGCCGGTCCCGCACGGTGGCGGTCACCCCGTCGGCGTCCTGCTCCAGCGAGAGGTATTCGGTGTGGAATCGGAACGCCGTCCCGCGCGCGATGGCATTGGAGGCCAGCACCGGCTCCATCAGATGCTGCGGCATGTCGCAAATGCTCGACGGCGAGGCCAGCGCGTGGTCGGCGAGCCGCGACGGATGGGTGTACCAGGTGCGCAGCCGGCCCAGCTCCTCGCCGGCCAGGCTGGTGCAGAACGTGGTGTCGCCCATCAGATGCTGCGGGGTGGCCTGCGCGATCACCTGATCCTCGATGCCGGCGTCGCGCAGCACCTCCATGGTCCGCTGGTTGGTGATGTGGGCCCGCGGAGTGTCGGAGAGGCGGCCATATTTGGTGACGACCACATTCGGTACGCCGTAGGTGCTCAGCAACAGTGCGGCGGCCCCGCCGGCCGGGCCGCTGCCGACGATGAGGACGTCAGTTTCCAGCATTGTCGGCTCCCAGCTTGAAGGTGAATTCGACTGTTCGCTCGCCGTTCTCGCCGGCGGGGAAATCGACGATCAGGTCGTCCTTGACCCCGAAAACCGCGTCGGAGTCGAGATAGGGGCCGCCGGCGACGAAGAGCTGGGTGATCAGCTTGCGGTAGCCGGGGGCGCTGATCATGAAGTGCAGGTGCGGGGCGCGGTACGGATGACGGCCGGTCGCCCGCAGCATCTTGCCGACCGGGCCGTCGTCCGGGATCGGGTACTCCGACGGCAGGATCGAGCGGAACCACAGCCGGCCGTCGTGGTCGCTGCGCAGGCGCGCCCGCAGCACGGGTCCCTCCAGGTCGGGCAGCTGCACGTCGTAGAAGCCGTCCTGGTTGGACTGCCAGACGTCGACCGTGGCGCCGGGGATCGGCCGCCCGTCCAGGTCGGTGATGGTCACGTCGGCCCGCAGCGGCACGCCGGGCAGGCCCTCGGCGAGGTCGGCGCCGTGCTCCTTGACCGGCGGCCCCTCGACGTAGAAGGGGCCGAGCACGGCCGACGGCGTCGTGTCGGGCGACCGCGAGTTGCTGAGCAGGTCGACCGCGCTGGAGATGCCGAGCGTGTCGCTGAGCAGCACGAACTCCTGCCGCGTGGGCGAGCAGATCTGCCCGGCCTCGGTGAGGAAGTCGATCGCGGCCATCCACTCGGCCTCGGTGACGTCGTTGTCGGCCACGAAGCCGTGCAGCCGCGTGACCAGGTCACCGAGCAGGGCGGCGAGCCGCTTGTCGGGCGCTCCGGCCAAGCTCGCCACCACCTCGGCCGTCAGCCCCGCCAGCCGGTCCGCGGTGCTGCCGGCCGGCCGGGCGCCGCGCCAGGCTTCGGCCAGCAGCGTGGCGACGCCGTCCTTCGTCACCGTCCGTGGGTTCGGATAGGGCTGGGCGGTGGCCTTCGCGGCCGCATCGGCCAGATCCTTGTCGGACAGGCCCAGCGCGGCCAGCGAGGTCGGCGCGCCCAGCCGCGCGGCCAGGTCGAAGACGCCGGCCGGCGCATCGGCCACCCCGAGCGCCGCGGCGATCCGGCTCATCGCCTCCGGAGCGGCCGGCGCGTTGTAGGCCATCGCGTGCGGCAGCACGACCGCGTGCGTCTCGGAGTGCGGCAGCCCGTACGAGCCGCCCAGCACATGACACAGCTTGTGATGCAGACCCATCCCGACCGTGCCCAGGCAGACCCCGGCCAGCCACGCCCCGACCAGCGCGTCCGCGCGCGCGTCGAGGTCGTCCGGCCGCTCGGCGATGCGGGGAAGCGCCCGCGCGAGCCGGGTGATCGCCTCCGTCGCGAAGCCGTCCACCATCGGGTTGGCCTGCGGCGAGTACAGCGCTTCGACCGCGTGTGCCAGGGCGTTGAGCCCACTGGTCACCGACAGCCCGACCGGCAGCGACCGGGTCAGCTCCACGTCGTAGATGACGCTCCTGGGCACCAGCGCCGGATCGCTGCGCGTGGTCTTGACCCCGCCCTCGGTCTCCCCGAGCACCGGCGTCATCTCCGACCCCGCGTACGTCGTGGGAACCGCGATCAGCGGCAGCCCGGTCCGGGCCACGAGCGCCTTGCCCAGCCCGGTGCTCGACCCGCCCCCCAGCGCGACCAGGCAGTCGGCCTCGCTCTCCCGCGCCACGGCCAGCGCCCGCTCGGTGACCTCGACCGGCGTGTGCATGGCGGCACCGTCGAAGCGGGCCACGGCCTCGATGCCGGCGGCCCGCCCGGACGTCGAGAGCACCAGCACCCGTGCTGCCCCGAGCCGCGCCACCTCGTCCGGCAGCCGCCCGAGCACCCCCGCCCCGAAGATCACCCGCGAGGCGTGCCCGTTGTATTCGAAGGACTCCACCGCCCCAGTGTCAGCCCGCCGAGATCGCCCGATCCTGCACAATCCCGCTGCACATTCCGGCCCTGCTCAGGCGTGGCGCATCGCCGCCGGGGTGGTGTCCAGATGCGCACGCATGACCCGGGTCAGGTGCTCTTGATGCGAGAAACCGCAGCGCTGGGCCACCTCGGCGATCGGCATCGGCGTCCGGCGCAGCAGCTGGCAGGCGGCGTCGACCCGGTGCTGGATCAGATATTGGTGCGGCGGCAGCCCCATCCGCGCCTTGAACTGCCGCGCGAACTGGCTCACGCTCAGCCCCGCGGCCGCCGCCATCTCGGCCAGCGGCAACGGCTCGCCCAGCCGTTCCTCGATCAGCCCGCGCACGGCGGTCACCTGCCGATCCGACAACCCCGCGCGGGCCGGGCGCGGCGTCTCGGTCACACGCTTCGGCCGTACGCTGTGCAGCCGCGCCAGCTGCGCCGCCAGCGCATGCCCGAGATGGTCGACATAGGTCCGCGCCGACGGTTCCCAGCAGCGCAGCACCCCGTCGAGGGTGAGCATCAGATGCTCCACCAGCGGGTCGAGGCTGCCCAGCTCCTCGGCCAGCTCCACCGGCGCCCCGCCGTGCGCCGCCCGCAGCATCTCGTCGGTCAGATAGGCGTGCACGGTGTCGAGCTGCCCGCCCAGCTCCACGGTGAGCTCCTTGCCGGCCGGATGCACGAACAGCCCACCCGGCGGCACCGTCCGTTCCCGCGCCAGCCCGAGATGCCCCCGCCGCACGACCACCGGCCCGTTCAGATGCAGGATGACCAGGTGGCTCCGAGCTCCGCCGAACGACGCCTGATAGGGCTGCTCCCGCTGCGTGGACACATAAAGCTGCTCCCACCCGAGCCCCCGGCTGGTGCGCTCCGGCCGGACCCACGCCTGGCGAAGAATCCCATTAGTGTCGGCCACCGTCATCTCCGCCATGGCCACGTCATAGCCCCTCACCCATGATCAAATCAAGGCGCCCCCAGGTCCGGACGGCGTCGCGGTAGTTACGTCAGCAGGCGGATCGGCTGGCCGGAGCGCCAGGCGGTGATGTCCTCGACGACCTGTTCGTACATGGTTCGCAGGGCGGTCTCGGTGACGTAGCCGAGGTGGGGGAGCAGGACGGTGTTCGGGGCGCCGCGGAGCGGGTTGCCCAGCGGCAGCGGCTCCTCGTCGTAGACGTCCAGCCCGGCGCCGGCGATGGTGCGGGCGGTCAGGGCGGCGACCAGGGCGCCCTGGTCGACGATCGGGCCGCGGGAGGTGTTGATCAGGACCGAGGTGGGCTTCATGGCGGCCAGCTCGGCCGCCCCGACGAGGGCGGTCGTGCGGTCGCTGAGCTTGAGGTGGATGCTGAGCACGTCGCTGATGGCGAAGAGCTCCTCCTTGCTCACCTGGGTGACGCCGGCTTCCGCGGCGCGGGCCGGGGTCAGGTTCTGGCTCCAGGCGATCACCCGCATGTCGAAGGCCTGCCCGATCCGGGCGACCTGCGTGCCCAGCCGGCCCAGCCCGAGCAGGCCCAGGGTGCTGCCGGCCAGGTCGGTCCCGACCGTGGTCTGCCAGCGGCCGTCGCGCAGGGCACGGTCCTCGGCCACGACGTGCCGGCGGGTGGCCAGGATGAGGGCCCAGGTCAGCTCCGTGGTGTTGGAGCTTTTCGCCGAGCCGGACATCTGGGTCCCGCTGACCGCGACGCCGTGCGCGGCCGCGGCGTCAAGATCGATGGCCGCGTTGGCCATGCCCGTGGTGACCAGCAGCCGCAGATCCGGAAGCCGCTCGAACAGCGCGGCCGGGAACGCCGTCCGCTCGCGCATCGCCACCACGACGCCGGCGCCGGCCAGCGCGGCCACCAGCTCGTCCTGATCGCCGACATGCTCGTGCAGCACCTCGACCTCGGCCTCCAGCGTGTCGAAGGCCCCGTACTCCCGCGCCACCCGCTGATAGTCGTCCAACACGACAATCCTCATGGTCATCACCGTACGACGCCCACCGGCCGCCGTCGCCCGGCGCCAGCCGCGCGGTCAGGCCGGCCGGGAGGCCGGGCCGGCGGAGGTCGCGGCGAGGGCGCAGGTCATGGCGGGAGCGTGAGGTCAGGCCGGGGCGGCGGGGTCAGGGAGGGGTCTGGCCGGCGGGCTGGAGGTTGGCGGGGCGTTCGGTGGTGTGCGGGGCGCGGGGGAGGACGGTCAGGGCGATCAGGGCCGCCGCCAGCAGCAAGGCGGCGCCCAGGAGCATGCCGAGGGCGTAGCCGGCGGTTAGGGAGGACGCGGTGATGAAGGGGCCGGTGCGATGGGTGGCGGCGGTGCCGAGGGCGGCCAGGCCGAGGGAGGCGCCGATCTGGCGGGAGCTGCTGAGCAGGCCGGAGGCCATGCCGGCGTCGGCCGGGGCGACGGTGGCGGTGGCCAGGGAGACGATGGGGGCCAGGCAGAGGCCGAAGCCGACGCTGGCCACGAGGGACGGGCCGAGGATGTCGGTGGCGAAGGAGCCGTCGGGGCTGATCAGGCCGAACCAGGCGAAGCCGGCCGCGGTGAGCAAGGCGCCGGCCACCAGCAGCAGGCGCGGGGGGAAGCGGTAGCCGAGCTTGACCGCGAGCACCGAGCCGGCGATGACGCCGAGCGCGAACGGCAGGAACATCACCCCGGTCAGCGCCGGCCCGACGCCCAGCACGCCCTGCAGGTAGAGCGAGGCGAAGTAGAAGGCCGCGGCCATGGCCGCCCCGACCAGCAGGTTGTAGGCGTTGGCCCCGGCCACCGAGCGGTTGGCGAACAACCCGAGCCGGACCAGCGGGTCGCGGCGGGTGCGGTGCTCGACCAGGATGAAGGCGGCCAGCAGCACCACGGCCGGGCCGGCCCACAGCCACGACTGCCGGACGATGGCGAAGACCAGCACGCTCATGCCGGCCGTGGCCAGCACCGCGCCGGCCACGTCGGGCCGGCCGCCGGGCGCGATCGGGCGGTCGCGGTCGACCCGCGCCACCAGCGCGACCGCGACCAGCGCCATCGGGACGCTGACGAACATGACCCAGCGCCAGCCGGCCCACTGGGTGAGGACGCCGCCGATCAGCACGCCCAAAGCGCCGCCGGCCGCGTTGGTCGCGGCCCAGACGCCGAAGGCCCGCACGCGGGGCTTGCCGGTGGGGAAGGCGGCGGTCAGCAGGGCGAGGGCGGCCGGCGCCAGGGCGGCCGCGCCGATGCCCTGGGCATAGCGGGCGGCCACCAGCTGGCCGGGCGTCTGGGCGAAGCCGCCGGCCAGAGAGGCCACGGCGAACACGGCCAGGCCGATCAACAGGACCCGGCGGCGGCCGAAGCGGTCGGCCGCCTTCCCGCCGAGCAGGAGCAACCCGCCGAAGGCGAGCGCGTAGGCGTGGATGACCCACGTCAGGCCGGTGGCGCTGAAGCCCAGACCAGCGGCGATGGAGGGAAGTCCGACATTAACGACCGAGAGGTCGAGCGACACCATGAACTGCACCATGGCGACGGCCGAGAGCGTCAGGGCAGGAAGGGTGAGCGACTTTCGGAACATGTTCCTAAACTAGCGACCAAGAAAATAACAAGCAAGATGGAGAACGTGCCAAGAACCGGACGCCCGCCCGTCACCTCCCAGGCCCAGATCGTCGACACCGCCCGCCGCCTGATCGACGACGACGGCTGGGAGAAGCTGACGATCCGCCGGCTGGCCGGCGAGCTCGGCATCGGCGCGACCACGCTCTACCACCACGTACGGCACAAGGACGACCTTCTGCTGCTGCTCCTGAACGAGTACGCCGAGCGGGCCGCCCCGCCCGAGCTGCCCGACGACCCGAAAGAGCGGATCATCGCCGCCGCCCACGCCATGCACGCGGGCCTGGCCGCCTGGCCCTGGGCGGCCGAGGTGCTCTCCGTCGACGGCTTCGTCGGCCTCCTGAGCGATCCCGCCCTGCGCCTGGTCGAGGCGGTCCTGGACGGCGCCGTCGCCTGTGGAGCCACCCGTGACCAGGCCGTCGACGTCTTCCGCAGCATCTGGTACTACACCGTCGGCGAGGTCACGGTCCGCGCCCGGTCGACCCGCCGGACCGTCGGCGGGTGGGAGATCACGTTCACCAACTTCGACTCGAGCCGGGTTCCCACCCTGGCCGCCATCGGGGAGCGCTGGCCCGAGCTGGCCGCCCGCGACATCTACTCCCGCGGCCTACGCGCGCTGGTCGACGGGCTGGTAGGCGGCGCGGGCGAGCGCGATCAGCTCGGCCAGCCCTGACGGCGGGTCGTTCCGCCACCACGCCAGCCGCACCTCGATGCGCGGCGCGTCCCGGACGGGCCGGTAGGCGACACCCGGCCGGGGGTTCTGGTTGGCCGTCGCCTCCGACGTCACCCCGACCGCCTGCCCGGCCGCGATCAGCGTGAGCCACTCGTCCACGCCGTGCGTCTCCCGCGTCGAGGCCGGGGCCGCGCCCGGTGGCCAGAGCGACGCCGTCGTCGTGCCGGTCCGGCTGTCCAGGGCCAGCGTGTAGCGGGTGAGATCGCTCAGCCGGACGGCCCGCCGGCGAGCGAGCGCGCTGTCGGTCGCCACGGCCGCGTAGCGCGCCTCCGTCCCGATCAGCGCCGTCTCGAAGCGCGGATCCTTGAGCGGCCGCCGCAGCACCGCCACGTCGGCCAGGCCCTCGGCGAGCCCACTGGAGGCCGTCCCGGACTGTACGAACACCAGCGGCGCGCCGGTACGCGGCCAGGCCTTCTGCAGGCGCCGGGTGTGCTTGCCGAGCGCGGCCCACGCGTACCCGACCCGCATCTCGGCCGCGGGCTCGGACGCGACGAGCCGGAGGTGGGCGGCCTCGGACAGCACCCGCCGGGCCACCGGCAGCACCCGGGCCCCGGTCGCGGTCAGCGCGACCTGCCGGGTGGTGCGCTGCAGCAGGCGGGCCCCGAGCGACGACTCCAGCCCGGCGATGGCCCGCGAGACGGCGGCCTGCGACATCCCCAGCGTGGCGGCCGCCTCGGTGAAGGTGCCGGCGTCGGCCACCGCCACCAATGCTTCGAGCTGCCGCAGATTCATGCGTCGAGCGTATAGAACATTTCCCTTCGGCCCGCGCGGAGCGAACGCTGACCGACATGAAGGCCGGATCCACCGCGGGCATCGCCACCATGCTCACCAGCGCCGCCAGCAACCAGGCGGGCGCCGCCCTCGGCGCCCACGCGTTCCCGTCGATCGGCCCGGCCGGCGTGGTCGCGGTCCGCCAGGTGGTCGCGGCGGCCGTGCTTCTGCCCCTGGCCCGCCCGGACCTCCGCCGCTACACCTGGGCTCAGTGGTGGCCGATCCTGGTGCTGGGCCTCATCTTCGCGACCATGAACCTCAGCCTCTACGCCGCGATCGACCGGATCGGCCTGGCCCTCGCGGTGACCCTGGAGTTCCTCGGCCCGCTGGCGATCGCCGTCACCGGTTCACGTCTGTGCGCCGCGCTGGCCGGGGCCGGCGTCTACATTCTCGTTCTGCCGGGTCCCTCCAGCGACTTCCTCGGGGTCGGGCTGGGCCTGCTCGCGGCCGGCTGCTGGGCCGCGTACATCCTCCTCAATCGACTCGCCGGAAGGCGCCTGACGGGCCTGCAGGCCCCGGCGGTCGCGTCCCTGGTCGCGGCCGTGACCTACCTCCCGGTCCTGCTGACAATCAACTTCCAGGGCGTGGGGTACGCGGTGACAGCCGGCCTGTTGAGCTCGGTCGTGCCCTACGCGGCCGACCTGATCGTGCTCCGCTTCGTGCCGGCGCGCGTCTTCGGCGTCTTCATGAGCGTGCACCCGGTGATGGCCGCGCTGGCCGGCCTCGTCCTGCTCGGGCAGGCCCTGGCCGCGCATCAATGGTCCGGGATCGGGCTCGTGGTGGCCGCAAACGCGCTCGCGCTGTGGCGACCCGTACCCGGACCAGGGCAACTCCCGGGTGCGCCCCGGGGTAGTACGGCGTCATCGTGAGAGCACCACGAGACAGGGGAGTAGTCATGACGCCACACTGGCCGGCCGGCCTGCACTCGGCGAACCGTCATCTGCCGGTGGAGGGCCGGCTGCCGCGGCTGGACGGCGCGACGGGCTGGCTCGGCACCGACCCGCTGACCCCGGAAGGCCTGCGCGGCAAGGTGGTGCTCGTCAACTTCTGGACCTTCACCTGCGTGAACTGGCTGCGCCAACTCCCGTACGTCCGGGCCTGGCACCGGAAATACGCCGATCAGGGTCTCGTCGTGCTCGGCGTGCACACGCCGGAGTTCCGTTTCGAGCACGACACCGAGGCCGTACGCCGGGAAGCGCGGGCCGATGACGTCGACTACCCGGTCGCTCTCGACAACGAGTACGGCGTGTGGCGCGCGTTCGGGAACCACTACTGGCCCGCGCTGTACCTGGCCGACACCGAGGGCGACATCCGGTACCACCACTTCGGCGAGGGCGAGTACGAGCGTACGGAGATGGCCCTCCAGCGGTTGCTGACCGAGGCCGGCGCCGACCCCGGGCGGGAACTGGTCACCGTCGAGCCGCGCCCGGCCGAGGAGGCGGCCGACTGGTCGACGCTGCTCTCGCCCGAGAACTACACCGGCTACGACCGCACGGAGCGCTTCGCCTCACCCGACGGCCTGATCCTCGGCAAGCCGCACCACTATGAGCTCCCGGACACGCTCGGGCTCAACGAGTGGTCCCTGGAGGGCGACTGGACGATGAACGAGCAGGCCACGGTCGCCGGCGCGGCGGGCGGCCGGATCCTCTACCGCTTCCACGCCCGCGACCTCAACATGGTCGCCGGCGCGGCCACGCCCGTACGCTTCCGGATCCTCGTCGACGGCGAGCCGCCGGCCGCCGCCGCGGGCCAGGACATCGACGCCGACGGCTACGGCACGCTCGGCGACCGCCGCCTGTACCAGCTGCTGCGCCAGCCCGACCCGATCACCGACCGCACCGCGGAAATCACGTTCCTCGATCCCGGCGCCGAAACATACAGCTTCACCTTCGGCTAGAGTGCGCGGTCATGTTCGGCTCTCAGGCGCTGGAGACGGCGATCGGGCTCGTCCTCGTGTTCTTCGTCCTGGCCTCGCTCGCGTCGGCCGTCGTGGAGGGCGTCTCCCGGCTGCTGCGCAAGCGGGCCAAGGACCTCGAGGAGACCATCGGGCAGATGCTCAGCGGCAGCACGACGTTCGACGCGGCCGCCCAGCACGCCCTCGACATGTTCCGCGGGACCGCGGTCTACCAGTCGGCCAACGTCGCCGCGGGCCGCGGGCGGCGCTGGTTCCGTACGGAACTCGGCCCGGCCTACCTGTCGGCCCGCTCGTTCGCCAACGCGGTCGACGAGATGACCGATCAGGAGCCGTTCAACGCCTGGCTGGGCGATCTCAAGGCCGGCGGCCGGGCGATGACCCTGGACGCCAAGGCCGCCGTCGAGAGCTGGTACGACGAGACGATGGGCCGGCTCAGCGGCGCGTACAAGCGCTGGGTGACCGCCGTGCTGTTCGTCGTCGGCCTCGGCATCGCGGTGGCCGGCAACGTGTCCGCCTTCCACACGGCCCAGACGCTGTGGCAGCAGCTGGCCGTCCGCGAGGCCGCCCTGAACGCGGCCGAGCAGGCCGCCGCCAAGGCCCCGTCGCCCGACGGCCTGGTCGGCGCGAACGTCAAGACGGTGCAGGACCTGTCCGGCATCGGCCTGCCGTTCGGCTGGGACCACGGCACCGACTGGAGCAGCCTCGCCTGGACCACCTCGCACGTCGCCGGCTGGCTGGTGACCGCCCTGCTGCTGATGCTGGGCGCCCCGTTCTGGTTCGACCTGCTCTCCCGCCTGGTCTCCCTGCGCGCCACCGGCGCCAAGCCCCCGGCGGCGGCCCAGGACCCGGCCGCCGCCACTACTCTGCGCACCGCCGTCATTACCGCGGCGGCCAGAGACGCGTGATCCGCGGCGCGTCGAAGTCACGGTTGTCGATGACGATGTCGGCCCGCTCGGCCGGGCCGATCTCGGCGAGGTAGAGCTGCTCGCCCGGGACGTAGTAGTCGCGGTAGCGCGCCTCCGCCGCCGCGGCCGACGCCATCCAGGCCAGATCGCGGATCGGCCCGCGCCGCATCACATCGGCCACCTCGATGTGCAGGTAGACGACCAGGTCCCAGTGCGGCGCCAGCGCCGGCTTCTGCAGGAAACCGCCGTCCGCGACGAGGATCGCGTCCGGCGCGGCCACGTGACGGCCGGAGTCGACGGGCGTACGGCCGCTGAAGTCCATGACCTCGCTGCGGTAGCGGCGATCCCCGCCCGGCCCGAGCGGCCCCAGGAGCTCGTCGCGGATCGCCTCCACGTCGAACATCTCGTGGTAATAGCTCTCCGGCGACCCGGCCGGATATCCCGTCCGAAGGTCGACGTGCCGCTTGAACCGGTCGATCGACACCCGCAGCACGGGCCGCGCCGTCCGCCCCCGCAGAACGCCGGCCAGCTCGTCGGCCAGGGTCGTCTTCCCGGCCGCCGAGTGCCCGTCGATCCCCACCCGCACCGGATGCTCCCGCCGCAGCCCGAGGATCCGATCGGCCAGTTCCCGCAGCATCCGCTGCCGGGTCATCGCTTCGCCGCGCAGCGGGGGCACTGGACCGGGCAGGGGGTCTGCGGGGTGGCGTGGGCGAGGCCGCTGCCGTGCAGGATCTCGGTGACCGTCTGCTCGAGGGTCGACGTCTCGGGGATGACCTGCTCGCCCGGGACGCCGAGGAGGTCGAGCGGGGAGTACCACTCGCGCATCCGGGCGGCGGTGACCGGGATCGGCTCCGGGCGCTGCTGGTGGCGCCGGACGGTCTCGTCGAAGGAGACGTCCAGCCAGTAGGCGCCGGCCGGGCCGTCGTAGGCGGCGATCAGTGAGCGCATCGGGCCGCCGTACTGCCCGGTGTGCAGGATGCCCTCGAGAACGACGTGGTAGCCGTGGCCGAGGGCCGCCTCGACCACGGAGACGAGGAAGGACGGCGTGACGGCCGGGGTGTCGTCGCTGCCGTGCTCGCGGAGCAGGACGCGGCGGATGTAGTCCTGCTCGATCAGGGCGCACCCGCGGCCGTACCGCCGCCGCACCTCCCGGGCGACGGTGGTCTTCCCGGATCCGCTGGCGCCGCGGAGAACGACAAGGCTCACCCCACGGAGCGTACGGGTGCTGCTGGTCACACTGCGGAGGCACGCGGGCCCACCGTACGGGCCGTTCGGGCTGCCCTTTCGGCCTGCAAGGTCAAGAAACGAGTTTGTGCTGGTCGCCACCCTTGAGCAAGCACACAGCAAACTTCACACCCACTACACAGTTGGCGCACAGAAGATAGCCCCATGATGCAGAACCGGTTGGCGGGTCCACCGCTCTCCAGGCGGACGATCGCCCGGCTGGTCCAAGTGGCCGGCCTCCTCGACGTCGTCTCCGCGCTCGCGCCGCCGCGGCGCGGTCACATGTCCGCGCTGATGGAGTTCGTCCCCGCCTTCGGGGTGCTCTCGGCCCGGGCCGCCACCGTCGTCGCCGGTCTGCTCCTGATCTATCTCGGCGCCGGTCTGCGCCGGGGCAAGCGCCGCGCCTGGCAGGTCGCGCTGGGCCTGTCCGCGCTGGCCGTGGCGCTGCATCTGGTCAAGGGCCTGGACTACTACGCGGCCGGCGTGAGCGGCGTCCTGTTCGTCATGCTGCTCGCCACGCAGGACAGGTTCACCGCCCTGGCCGACCGGGCCAACCGCTGGCGCGCCCTGCAGGCTCTGGTGGGATTCGCCGCGGCCGGCTTCGTGCTCGGCTTCCTCGAGATCTGGATCCGGGTCAACCATCTCGTCGGCACCCCCGGGGTCAGCCAGTGGGCCGAGCAGTCGGCGCTCGGCCTGATCGGCGTCCACGGCCCGCTCGAGTTCCGGCGGCACTTCGGCGCCGACGTGGTCGCCTACACCACGGGGGCGTGCGGGCTGCTCGCGGTCGGCGTCGCGCTGGTGTTGCTGCTCCGGCCCGGCTCGCGCCGGCCCGAGCGCAGTGAGGAGGGCGAGGTGCGCCTGCGCGGGCTACTTCAGCGGTACGGGGGCGCCGACTCGCTCAGCTATTTCGCCACCCGCGCCGACAAATCGCTGATGTGGTCCGAGAACGAGGCCGCCGTCGTGGCGTACCGGGTCGTCAACGGCGTGAGCCTGGCCGCCGGCGACCCGATCGGCCCCGAGTCGGCCTGGCCCGAGGCGATCGGCGCCTGGCTGGCCGACGCGCAGCAGCACGGCTGGACTCCGGCCGTCCTCGGTTGCGGCAACGCGGCCGGAAAGGCGTACCGCAAGGCCGGTCTGGACGTGGTCGAGCTCGGTGACGAGGCCATTGTGGACACCGGGGCGTTCTCGCTCGACGGCCGCCCGATGCGCGGGGTGCGCCAGGCGGTCAACCGGATCCGCCGGGCCGGGTACACCTGCCGGGTCGTCCGGCAGCGCGACCTCACCGGGGCCGAGCTGGCCGAGGCGATCCGCGCCGCCGACGCCTTCCGGGACGGCCCGGTCGAACGGGGCTTCTCGATGGCCCTGTCCCGCCTCGGCGACCCGCGGGACGCCGACTGCGTGCTGGTGCTCTGCCACGACGAGCAGGGCGCGCTGCGCGGCCTGCTGCAGTTCGTCCCGTGGGGCGCCGACGGCCTGTCGCTCGACCTGATGCGCGGCGACCGCACCGCCGACAACGGCCTGACCGAGCTCATGGTCGTCGCCGTTCTCGAGGAGGCGGGCGTACGCCGCGTGTCGCTCAACTTCGCCGTCCTGCGCTCGGTTTTCGCCCGGGCGGAGGAGCTCGGCGCGGGCCCGGTGCTGCGGCTGTGGTCGCGGGTCCTGCGGGCCGCCTCGAAGCTGTGGCAGATCGAGTCGCTCTACCGCTCGAACGCCAAATATCTGCCGACGTGGTCGCCGCGCTACCTCTGTTTCCCGACCGCGCGGGACCTGCCGCGCATCGCGGTCGCGGCGATGCGGGCCGAGGCCTTCCTGCCCGAGCCGCGGCTGCCGCGCCTCTCCGCGCCGCGGGTCGGGGTGGCGGCGTGAGCCTCACCGGCCGGCCCCTGCTCTTGTTGACGGCCACGCTCGCGCTCGCGGTCGGGGCGGCCACGGTGTTTCTCTGGTCGCGCGGCGGCCGGGTGCGCTTCGTGACGCGTACGGCCGGGGTCCTTCTCTTGGAAGTGCTTGTCGTGCTCACCGCGGGCCTCGAGTACAACCGGCGCGAGCGCTTCTATCCGTCGTGGCAGGCGCTGCGGGGCGACACCGGCACGGTCGTGGTCACCGGTGCGGTCCAAGCCGGGCTGCTCGACGGCCGCGCCCCGGCCGGGACCTTCGAGTGGCGACCGCCGGGCTGGCAGCAGTGGCACCTCGCCCGGGCGCCCCGGATCACCGTTCCGGCCGACTACGCGGCCCGGCCTCAGGTGGCCTTCCCGGTCGCGCTTGCGCTTGGGGGCGCTGCCCCGCGTACGCCCGAGGCCGTGACCGTGACCGTCGCACCCACCTCGGCCACCACCGCCACCGCGCTGCTGAGCCTGCCCGCCGAGCTCGGGCGCGATCTGCGCGTGAGCATGGTCGGCTGGGACGTGTCAGGTTCGCTCGGCGCGGCCTTCGTCAAGGCGGCCCCGGCCGGGCTCGCGGTCCTCGACCAGCCGGCCGACGAGTTGCCGCCCGCCCTGAAAGCGCCGAAAACCTTGCCCTCGTCGGGAGTTCCGGCGTGATCACCCTGTGGCTGGCGCTCGCCGCCGTGCTCCTGACCGCGGTCGCACTGGCTGCTTTCTGGAACAGACTGCGCTGGATCGGGCGCAGCCTGCTGGCCCTGCTGTCCGTGGTGAGCGTCGTCGCCGCCGTCGGCATCCAGCTCAACGCGCTCACCGAGACGTTCCCGACCGCCACCGCGGCCGGGCCGGTCTCGCACGACACCGGCGCGAGCCAGCTCTTCGCCGTGACCGTGCCGGGCCATCTGACGGTGCCGATGTACGTCTACCTGCCGGCCGGCTACCACAACAGCACCATCCGGTATCCCGTCATCGAAGCCTTCCACGGCGTCCCCGGCACACCGCAGTACTGGGTGCACAAGCTCAACGTCAAGTCCACTCTGGACACCGAGATCGCGGCCGGCCGGATGGCGCCCACGGTGGTGCTCTTCCCGCAGCAGAGCCCCAGCCCGACCCTCGACACCGAATGCACCGACCTGCGCGGCGGACCGCAGGCCGAGACGTTCCTGACCGTCGACGTGCCCGCCTACGCCAGGGCCCACTACCGGATCCGCACCGACCGCGCCGGCTGGGGCCTCGCCGGCTACTCGGCCGGGGCGTTCTGCGCCATCAACCTGACCCTGCGCCACCCCGGCCAGTTCGCCGCCGGAGCCAGCCTGTCCGGCTACGCGTCGGCCGGCATCACCATCGGCGACGGCTCCGAACACAACACCAACAACCCGTTCTGGCGCCTCAAACACCTGCCGCAGCCCGCCGCCGCCCTCTGGCTCGGCTGGGCCGCCGACGACAAGCAGTGCTCCCGCGACTCGCGCTTGCTGGCCGCAGCCGCCCACAAGCCACTCGCGGTGACCACCGCCGTGCTGGCACGGGGCGGCCACAGCACCGCGGTCTGGCGGCAGATGGAGGCTCCTGCCTTTGATTGGCTCTCCGCCCATCTGGCCGGGCCGCAGCCGTGAGACCCCTCGCCGCCTTGCTCCTGCGCGGGCCCGCCGCCTTGCTTCGGCTCCGCCCGGCGGCTGCCTTGCTCCTGCTCGGCCTGGCCGCCTGCGGCCCGGCGGGTACCCCGTCGGTGGTCACCCTGGGCGACTCGGTCGCGGCCGGCGCCGCCTGCGGCTGCCAACCTTTCCCCGCCCTGTACGCCTCCGCGCAGCACGCGACCAACGTCGACCTGGCCCAGTCGGGGGCCGATTCCGCCGACGTACGAGCCCTGGTACCCCTCTCGAAACCAGCCCTCGCGGCCGCCGCCGAAGTCGTCATCATGGTCGGCGCCAACGACATGGCCGCCGACTTCGAAAAACCTGCTTCGTACCCATCCGTGGCCGCCGCCGTCCGCACGAACGTGACCGCCACCATCACCGCGATAGAGCAGATCCACCACGTCCGCGTCATCGTGCTCGGCTACTGGAACGTCGTCCTGGACGGCCGGGTGGCCGCCACCAAGTACGGCCCCACCGGCGTCCGCGCGTCACTGACAGCCACCGACACCGTCAACGAGGCCCTGCGGACCGCCGCCCAGCAGACCGGCGCCCGCTACGTGCCCACCGCCCCCGCCTTCCACGGCCCCGACGGCACCCAGGACCCCACGGGATCACTCGCCCCCGACGGCGACCACCCCAACGCCAACGGCCAGGCCGCGATCGCCGCCCTGATCCCGCCACTGCCTTGACACCCTCGCCTCCGGTCACCATCTAGTTCCTGTCGCTGGGCGTGGTCTCGGTGGCCGTCTCGTCCTCGTGGGCGGCTGAGACCCCGATGACCATCTCGTCCTCATCGCCGGCCGCAATCCCGGTGGCCTCGAATCCGGGGCGCCGGTAGAACCCTGCGGCGCGCCGGTTGCCGCGCCGGACGAAGAGCCGCACGCGGCCCGCCCGGGCTTCCTCCCGCGCCCAGCGGATCACCACGGCCAGCAGGTCGTCGGCCGTGCCGCTGCCACGGTATGGCGGAGAGACGTAGACGCCGACGAGCCCTTCTCCTCCGTGAAGCACGTGGCCTTACCGACGAACCTGCCGTCCCGCACGGCCACGAACATGCGCTCTTCAGGCCCCGAGGACCCGTCCTCGACGCGCCGCCGCCAAGAGTCGTCCGCCCAGGTCAGCAGCTCGGCATACCGCTCGTCGAAGGCTTCCGGCGCTTCCTGAAGCGCGGCCGGCCGCAGCTCGCGGTATCGCCGCCACTCACCGCCCCCGACCCGGCGCACTTCCCACGTCATGACCGACATGCTGCCCAGGGCGTCCTGCCGCCAGCACGAATTTTGCCCGGCCGCGACCTGCGCACGGTGGCCGGCGTCGTGCTGGGCCGAGAACCGCGACCGGCGAAGAGCCACCTCCTCTTCCGGACCCGGGGCCAGGCTGACGGTAGGGGGTACCCGGGCCGGGACCAGGCTGACGGTAGGAGACGACCCGGGCCGGGACCAGGCTGACGGCGGGACGCGGCCGGCGGCGGCCTCTCTCAGGGCAGGATGGCGTCGACGTAGCCGCCGTCGACGCGCAGCGCGCCGCCGGTGGTGGCCGAGGCGAAGGGGGAGGAGAGGTAGACGACCATGTTGGCGATCTCCTCCGGCTCGATCAGGCGCTGGAGCAGGGACTGGGGGCGGTGCTTGAGCATGAACTCGTGCTGGGCCTCGTCCCAGGGCAGGTCGTCGCCGACCAGCTGCCGTACGAAGCCCTCGACCCCGCCGGTGTGGGTCGGGCCGGCCATGACGCTGTTGACCGTGACGCCGGAGCCGGCCGCCTCCTTGGCGAAGCCCCGCGACACCGCCAGCAGGGCCGTCTTCGACATGCCGTAGTGGATCATCTCGGCCGGCGTCACCACCGCCGAGTCGCTGGCGATGTACTGGATCCGCCCGAAGCCGCGGTCGCGCATCCCCGGCAGGTAGGCCCGAGTCAGCCGTACGGCGGCCAGGACGTTGACCTCGAAGTAGCGCCGCCACTCGTCATCGGTGATCTCCAGCGCCGGCTTGGCGCCGAAGATGCCCAGGTTGTTGATCAGGATGTCGACCTCGGGCAGCGCCTCGAGCACGGCCGCCGTGCCCTCGTCGGTGGCGACGTCGGCCGGCGCGGCCACGTACTCCCCGTCGCCGAGCTCGCCGATCGCCCGCTCGACCGATTCGGCCGAGCGCCCGTTCACTCCGACCCGGGCCCCCGCCGCGGCCAGCCCGGCCGCGATGGCCCGCCCGATGCCCTGCGTCGACCCGGTGACCAGCGCCGTCTTCCCCGAAAGATCAATTCGCATGCCCCCGATTGTGCGCTTCGCGCGATCATCGCGCAGCGCCGGTGGCACACCGGCCGGCGCCGGTTCCGTGGGGTGAGCCGATCAGGCCGCAGCGTCCATGGCCCGGGCGGTGACGCTCGGGAGGGACGGGCCGCGGGCGGGGATGCTGTCGGCCCGGGACGGGTCGGTGCGCCACAGCGAGCCGTCGGCGGCGCGCTGGATCGTGGAGAGCATGGAGACGTACGCCGTGCGGATCTGGGATTCGACCTGGGCCTCGGGCAGATCGGAGAGCTCCACCAGCAGGGAGGCGCTGCCCAGGATGCCGTAGGCGTTACGGGCGATGCCCTCGTAGTCGCCGCCGGGATAGCGGGTGACGTTGGCCCCGGCCAGCTTGGTCATCGCGTCGAAATTGGCCACCGCGAGCCGGCGCGACCGGGTCACGTCGCCGGCCCGGGGACTGGTCGGCCACAGGATCGAGGCCGTGGTCTCGCGGCCGTCGGGCTGCCGGTAGCGGCCCTGCATGTGGTAGTCGACGACCACGCGGGGATGGGTGGCGTGCCATAGGCGCAGGATAGCCCGGGACTCCGGCACCGGGTTGTCCTCGATCGGCGTCAGCGGGTTGTGGAAGCGGTTGATGTCGTAGCCGACACCCGGCTCCGAGTAGTCCCCGTCGGCGCCGGGGTCGTGGTTGTAGCGCTGATTGCGGACCGCGCCGTCCGGGTTGGCCTGCACCACGACGTCGAGGGTGACCCGCTTGAGCAGCGCCCGCTGCCACGGGGTGTCTGGTACGCCCAGCGTCCACAAAGCCCGGATGGCCGCCGGGGTGCCGAGCGGCTCGTCGCCGTGCTGCTGGGTGACGAAGAGCAGCCGTACCGGACCGTGCCCGACGCTGGCCAGCCGCAGTGGCCGGCCCTCGTTGCTCCGCCCGATCGTCCCGAGCCGCACCCGCCCGTCGCTGGCCCGCGCGATCCTCGTGAGGGCCCGCTGGACCTCGGCCGGACCGGGCCGCGCCGCGACCGCACTTCCGGCGGCCCGCGCTGGTTCCGACGTGACCCCGAGCGTTCCGGCGATCAACGCGGCACTGAGAATGGCGGCCAACTTCGTCCTCATCGCGCAGCCCTTCGCTCGACATCGACGTCTGTCGATCAGGATAGAGCAGTTAAGTTGTTCGCGTGCCGATACTGTCCGTTTCCGACGTCCTGCCGTGCCGACCCTCGCGCATCCTGGTCGCCGGAACGTCCGGATCGGGCAAGAGCACGATGGCGCGCCGGATCGGGGAGCGCCTCGACGTGCCGTACGTCGAGATCGACTCGCTCTTCCACGGGCCCGGATGGGTGCCCCGGCCGTCGTTCGTGGCGGACGTGCAGCGCTTCATCGCGGGCCCGGCGTGGGTCATCGAGTGGCAGTACAAGCAGGTCCGCGAGCAGCTCGCCGAGCGGGCGGACCTGCTGGTCTGGCTCGACCTGCCCCGCTGGCGGGTCATGCGGCAGGTCACCGCCCGCACGGTGCGCCGCCGGCTGGCCCGGCAGGTGCTGTGGAACGGCAACCTCGAGCCGCCCCTGCGGACCTTGCTCACCGACCCGGATCACATCATCCGCTGGGCCTGGAGAACCCACGGCGCGTCCAGCGACGCGGTCACGACCTTGGCCGTACGGCTTCCCGAGCTCCCGATCGTCCGAATCCGCAGCCGCCGCGAAGCCCACCGCTTCCTGACCACCCGCCTTACCGGGAAGCCGCCGGCAGCTTGAGGAACTCCTCCGTCGAGGGCACGGAGGCGCCGGTCGCCGAGATCGTCAGCTGCCACTCGCAGTCGGAGCGGTGCAGCGTCCACGTCCGGAAGCCGTGGAAGCCGCCCTCCTTGCCCCATAGTTCGCCCAGGCCGGGCACGTCGTAGCGGGTGATGCCGAACCCGCCGTCGAGCATGGTCCGGCGTTGCTCCGGGGCCAGCAAAGGACCGGTCAACAGCCCACGGAAGTACGCGTTCACGTCGCCGGCCGTAGAGATCATGCCGCCCGAGGCCCCGGCCGTGGAGGGGTTGTAGTCGGTGATGTCGACCAGTTCGCCGTTCACCTCCAGGTAGGCGTGGGCGTGCGGTTCGGGGATCAGCTCGCTGTCGTCGCGCACCAGGGTTCGGCGCAGCCCCAGCGGCCGGAGGATCCGCTGGGTGATCTCCTCGCCGTACGGATGACCGGTGACCCGCTCGATCTCCAGGCCGAGCAGCAGGTAGCCGGTGTTGTTGTAGGCGCGGGACGTGCCGGGCGCGAATTCCGGTTCCCGCCGGCACGCGGCCCGCGCGCCGCCCGACTCGGTAGTGCCGCCGTTGCGGAGCTCGCCCAGAGCACCCACCGCACCGTTCGCGACCAGGCCGTCGAGCAACCGCTGCAGCATCAGCTACGGCGTTCCCACGAGGAGGCAGAACGGGTGGCCGGCCGGATCGGCCAGGACGTAGAGAGGTTCCTCCTTGTCGCCGGTGCGGTCCAGGAGGAGGGTGGCGCCCAGCTCCTCGGCCCGCCGGCGATGGCGCTCGAGCTCGTCGGCGTCGGTGACGTTGAAGTCGAGGTGTATCTGTTTCGGCACGTCGTGGGCGGGCCAGTCGGGGCGGGCCAGTTCCGGCACGCGCTGGAAGGCCAGCACCCGCCGTCCGTTGCCGTCGACCAGGACCAGCCAGTCCTCGCCCTCCTCGGGGGTCTCGTCGCCGGGGCGGTAGGTCACGCCCAGCAGCTCGCGGTAGAACTCGGCCAGTCCGCGGACGTCGGTGGCGTCCAGCGCGGTGTGCATCAGCACGGGATGAGTCTCAGACACCCCGGCATCTCATCACAGGCGGAGGGAGAAGCCGAGCGCCCGCCCGGTCGTCTCGATCAGCCGGGCCTGGGCGTCGTGGTCGAGGGCCTCCGGGTTGGGCGCGGCGGGCCGCCGTTCGTCGTAGTAGGTGCCGTTGTCGCGCCGGCGGGAGGCCACGTAGCGGACGTTCTCCGCCGCATGGGACGGCTCGTCCCCGGCGATGGCGAACATGGCGTGCAGCAGCGGCGTGGCGATGATCCCGGGGTGCATGCTGACCACCTCGGAGCGGCTGCCGGACAGCCAGCAGCTGTAGGTCACCAGGGCCAGCTTGCTGTACGCGTACGCACCCGTCCCAGCGTCGGACCGGTGGTCGCCCTCGAAGGTGGCCGACAGGTGGGTGGCCGAGGCGATGTTGACCACCCGGCGCGTCAGGTCGAGCAGCCGCGTCGTCAGCAGCACCGGCGCCAGATAGTTGGCCTGGTAGGTGACCTCCTGCCCGGCCTCGTTGACCGTCCGGGCCGGCGGGCCGGGCCGGGCCGCGTTGTTGATCAGGACGTCGATGTGGTCGGTGGTGGCCCGGATCCGGGCCGCGAGCCGTTCCACCTCGTCGAGGTCGCCGTAGTCGGCCGGGAAGTAGGTCATCCGTACGCCCGGGGTGAAGCCGCCGATCGTCGGCTCGAGCCCGTGCAGGATGAGGTGATCGGTCGACCCGGCCAGCAGCTGGGCGGTGGCTCGGCCGATCCCTGTGGTGGCCCCGGTCAGGACGATGCTCACGGCCGCATCCCGAACAGGAACCGGGTCACGCGCGTACGCCGCACGAGCACATCGTAGACGGCGAACATGACCGCGAACGTGATCACTACGATGGCCAGGTACTTGACGATCATCGGCAGGTCCCGGCGGACCACGAAGTACGCGACGACGACCAGGATCGGCTGGTGCAGGATGTAGAGCGGCAGCGCGGCCAGGCCCAGGTAGCCGAGCGCGCGGCTGCCCGGCGGCGGCCGGCCCCGGTCGAGCAGGCCGAGGATGGCGACCAGCCAGAACCATCCGGCCAGCCCGAAGAACACCCGGGCGATGATCGCGTGCGCGGTCATGTCCGTGAACGGCTCGCCCTGGTCCGTGCCCAGGAACGCCCCGGCCGCGCCGAACAGCAGGAAGCCGATGGCGGCGGCCCACTTGGCGTCGCGGCGCATGGCGGCCCGGAACCGATCGTCGGCCGCGAGCAGAAATCCGTACAGGAAGAAGAGCAGGTAGGCCCACCGGCTCCACCCGGCGAAGGACTCCTCCATGCCGAGCAGCGCGCCGATCAGCGCGACCGGCACCGCCGGCAGGAAGACCACCCCGCGATGCCGCATCGGCCCCCCGACCAGCGGGAGCCGCCCCGCCACCAGGGCCAGCATCAGGGAGAACGCGAGCAGCAGGACCACGAACCACAGATGGCCGGTCTCGAAGAGGTCACCCCGGACGAGAAACGGGAACTCCGACAGTCCGAGATGGACGTCGAAGTAACGCCGGAGGAATTCGGGGTACGGCTCCGAGGCGCCGTACCGGATCCATTGGGGGATCGGCACGATGGTCAGCGCCGCGAACACCAGCGGCACCCCGAGCCGCAGCAGCCGCTCGACCACGAAACCGCGCGTCCCCCGGCGCCCGATCGAGTGCCACGACCCGAGCCCGGCGATCAGGAACAGCGCCGGCATGGCCCACACGACGCCCAGCCCGGCGATCCAGGTGACCGCCTCGGTCGTCTGCGGGTTCTTGACGTAGAAGTCGTCGCGCGTGTCGAAGACCAGCGCGGCATGGAAGAACACCAGCCCGAGGACCACCACGAGGCGGATGAGGTCGAGCTCGGGCCGGCGCACCCGATGAGCATCGCAGCGCGGCCGGGGAACCCACATCGGCCGAGCGGTGTCATCCGCACATGAAGGCGCTCGTTCTGCTTCTTCTCCTGGCCGGCTGCACGGCGCCGGCGCCCCCGCGGGCCTGTGGCTCACCCGTGCGGACCGATGCCCTTCCGGAATGGGCCCGCGCCGGCTTCAGCGGGGACGGCAGTGGCACCCCGCACGTGTTCGGCGAGCGCGGTGAGATCCTGGCCGTGCTGTTCGGCGCGCCGCTGCGCAGCCCGCCCGCCGAGGACCGCAGCAACAAGATCCTCTGGGTTCCCCGCGCCCCGATCGAGCCGGGTTCCGATCTGACGATCGTCGCGACCCTGGCCGGCGCCGATGTCCGGGCCGAGGAGAAGGTCGCCCCCGGTCCGTCGCTGGTCGACCTGCCCCGGGCCGGCTGCTGGCATCTCACGCTGGCCTGGTCGGGCCGCACCGACACCATGGACCTGATCTACGAGTAGGCATAGATTGACCTCCATGGTCGTGGATCTGTTCCCCACGAAGCATCTGCCCGCTCCGGAGCTGCGCGATCTGCCCGAGCCGCCGGCCAGTTTCCGGCGGGTGATCGGGCCGGGCATCATCGCGGCCGGGGTCGGCCTGGCCAGCGGCGAGTTCATCCTGTTCCCGTACATCGCCTCGCAGGTCGGCCTGGTCTTCGTCTGGGCCGCGTTCGTCGGCCTGGCCACCCAGTACTTCCTCAACATGGAGATCGAGCGCTACACCCTCGCGACCGGGGAGACCGCGCTGACCGGCTTCAGCCGGTACTGGCGGCACTGGGGCCTGGTCTTCGCGATCCTGGCCTACTTCGCCAACATCTGGCCGGGCTGGGCCACCAGCTCGGCCACCCTCACCACCTATCTGGTCGGTGGCCGCGTGACGCCGGTCGCCATCGGGTTCCTGCTGCTGATCGGCGTCATCCTGACCCTGGCCCCGGTCGTCTACCAGGCGCTCGAGAAGATCGAGATGGTCAAGGTGGCGGCCGTCCTGCTGCTGCTGATCGTCGGGTCGGTGGCGGCCATCGGCGCCACCGCCTGGCGCGACGCCGGCCAGATCATCACCCGGGCCGGCCTGCCGTACGAGGAGCTCGGGTTCGCCCTGCTGATGGGCGCGCTCGCCTTCGCGGGCGCGGGTGGCGGCCAGAACCTGTGCCAGAGCAACTGGATCCGCGACAAGGGGTTCGGCATGGGCGCGTACGTGCCCCGGATCGTCAGCCCGGTCACCGGTCAGCTCGAGGCCGCCCCGTCGACCGGTTTCGTCTTCGAGCCGAACGCCGAGAACCTGACCCGCTGGCGCCGCTGGTGGCGCTTCGCGAACGTCGAGCAGCTCAGCACGTTCGTGCTCATCACGTTCCTGACCATCTTCTTCACCTCGATGCTGGCCTACGCCACGGTCTTCGGCGACGAGGGCCTGACCAACAACATCTCGTTCCTCAAGGCCGAGGGCGAGGCGCTCAACACCGCGGTCGGCGGCTGGTTCGGCACCTTCTTCTGGATCGTCGGCGCGTTCTCGCTCTTCGCGGCCGCGCTCGGCATCGTCGACTACACCAGCCGGCTGGCCGCCGACGTGCTCAAGACCTCGTACCTGACGGCCCTGAACGAAAGCAAGATCTACTTCGCGCTGGTCTGGGGCCTGGTCGCGATCGGCGTCGTGGTGCTGCTCTCCGGCGTCACCCAGCCGCTCGTGCTGCTGGTCATCTCGGCCGTCACCGGTGGCCTGATGATGTTCATCTACTCCGCGCTGCTGATCCTCGTCAACAAGCGGATGCTGCCCCGCGAGATCCGCCCCGGCGCGGGCCGGGTGGCCGCCCTCGTCTGGTCGTTCCTGCTGTTCGGCTTCCTGTCCGTGCTCACCTTCAACGAGCAGATCCGCAAGCTGTTCGAATGACCGCCCCGACCCGCTTCGGCCTGGACCGCGAGTGGGGCGAGCGCGCCGCGGCCTCCCTCCGGCGTCTCTGCGGCCGTGGGGCTCGCCCTTCTGAGGGCGAGCTCGCGGCTCTCCGCGACGCTTTGTCGCGGTCGGACGAGCTTGCGGCGGCGCTGGTACGGGCCGTGCCCGCGCGCTCGCTTCATCGCGCCTTGAGCGACCCCGCCTCGTACCCGCCGGCCCAGGCCTTTCTCGACGCCGTCCGGGCGCGGCCGTCCTGGGTCGACGACCGGTTGCTCGCCCGCGGCGCGGAGGCCTGCCGGTCGTACGGCCTGGATGCCGGTCTGGTCCTGGCCTACGGCTCCCTGCTCGGCGGTTACCGCACCGCCGCCGCCCTCGAGCCGCTGGTCCGCACCGGGCGGCTGGCCGGCGGCGAAACCCTGCGCCGCATCAAGGAGACGACCCTCTGGTGGCGCGCCGTCACCGCGCCCGGCGGCCTCGCCCCGGAAGCCGAGGGCTTCCGGCTGACCCTGCACGTCCGGGTCATGCACGCCCTGGTCAACAAGCGCCTCGCGGCCGACCCGACCTGGGACCACGCGCTGCGCGGCGTGCCCATCAACCAGTACGACCAGGCGAGCACCCTCGGCGTCTTCAGCACCAGCTTCCTGCTCCACCTGCGCCTGCTGGGCGTACGGGTCACTCGCGCCGACGCCCGCGCGGTCATGCACCTCTGGTCGTACATCGGCTGGCTGATGGGCGTCGACGAGCGCTGGCTCCCGTTCACCGAGCAGCGCGGCCGCCGCCTCCTCTATCACTTCCTGTCGTACGACCCGCCGCCCGACCACAACAGCCGCGCGCTGGCCCAGGCCCTGATCGCCATGACCGACCATGAGGTCGACGGCCGCTCGCGCCGCGTCTTCGAACGCGAGCGCGCGCTGTCGGTCAGCTCCTGGCTCCTGGGCCGCCGCGCCCTGCACGACCTCGGCCTGCCCTACCGCCCGCCCTGGTACGGCCTGACCCGCGTAGCCGCCAACCTGTTCCTCACTCACGGGGTGGGCCGGCTCCCCGGCGGCCGCCGCCTGCTGCTGGCCCGCGGTGAGCGCCAGGCCCGAGCCCGCTTCGCCCGCTGGGGGATGACCTTGGACGGAGTCAGCTCGGGCTGAGCAGGCAGAACTCGTTGCCCTCGGGGTCGGCCAGGACGCGCCACGCGACGCCGGGACCCAGGTCGATCGGAGTGGCGCCCAGGGCCCGCAGCCGCGCCGCCTCGGCTTCGGGGTCGTCGCCGGGGTAGGGGCGGACATCGAGGTGGACGCGGTTCCAGCCGGTCTTGGCGTCGGGGGTGCGCAGGAACTGCAGGTACGGCCCGACGCCCTGGGCCGAGCGCAGGACCGCGCTGTCGTCGGTCACCTTCTGCACGGTCCAGTCCATGGCCTCGCCCCAGAAGCGGGCCATGGCCCGCGGGTCGGCGCAGTCGACCACGACCGAGGCGATCGGGCCGGTGTCGCGGTCCGGGTCGTGCCAGTCGAGGACGCAGAACTCGTTGCCCTCCGGGTCGGCCAGGACCACCCAGTCGACGTCACCCTGGCCGATGTCGGCCGGGGTCGCGCCGAGCGCGGTCAGGCGGGCGACCAGCTCGGCCTGGTGAGCGGACGAGGTGGTGGCCAGGTCGAGGTGGACCCGGTTCTTGCCGGTCTTCGGTTCGGTGGAGGCGACCAGGTCGACGACGACCGCGACCGGGTCGGGGTAGACGAAGCCCTCCGGTTCGAGGTTGGTCACGCCGGGACCCTCGCTCGAAGTGGCCCAGCCGAGCGCCGCCGCCCAGAAACCGCCGAGCGCGACGTCGTCGTGCGCCTTCATGGTGACCTGAACCAGCCGCGTCGTCATGGCGACGATCGTAGAAGCTCAGTAGCCCCGGACGGACGGGCGGTAGAGGCCGACCGAGGTCTGGCCGTAGGAATCGGTGACGGTGTAGCGGACCGGCGGGATCGGGCCGGCAATGCCCCGGGTGGGCGAGAAGATCAGCGTGCCCGCGGCGCCGATGAGGGTGTCGTCCGAGGGCTGGCCGGCGGTGGCGGCGATCGACGAGATCATGGCCAGGCCGAGCCTGCCTTCGGGAAACTCCATGGGCTGCCCCGGGGCCAGGCCGATCGAGCCGCCGGCCGGGATGGCGAAGGTGACCGACTGGAAGGTCCGGCTGGAGCCCGTGGTCGTGTGGGTCGGGGCCGACGGGGGTGCCGGGCAGGTGACGGTGGCTGAGTAACGAAGGGTGCGGGTCCGGCCGCCGGGGCCGGTCAGCCGGATCGTCACCGGGGTGGCGGTGCCGATGAAGCGGAGCTTCGGCGTGTAGGTGACCGTGCTCGGGGAGTCCTGGGTGTAGAAGCCCTCCGGGACGATCACCGTTTCGACGTACTCGGGGTCGCGGCCGTCGAGCGTCATCCGCCAGCCGGCCGGCACCGGCACGGTGGTGGTCTGCTTGAAGAGCCCGGCGCCGGTCGAGGTGAGACGGCTCGGCGTGGCGGCCGGGGCGGTCACGGTCGCGGGGCACACCGGGGGCGGGGTGGGCGCCGGCCGCGCGGCCGGCGCCGGCGCGGCCCCGGCCCGGCGCG
>NZ_JBFAOX010000020.1:0-135250 GCF_040675435.1 Actinoplanes sp. NPDC049598
CAGAAGATCCTGACGCTGCGCTTCTACGGCAACCTGACCCAGTCGCAGATCGCCGACCAGGTCGGCATCTCCCAGATGCACGTCTCCCGGCTGCTGACCAAGGCCCTGACCAAGCTCCGCCAGGAGCTCCGCGCCGGCCTGTAGACCTTCGCATTTCGAACCCCGCGCCCTCGGGTGTGGGGTTCGTTGCGTTCGATCACGAGAGGGGCGCCCACGACCACTCGTGGCGGTCGACCGTCTGTCAGTGCGAGCCAGCCCACCGGACCGGTCGCTGTCGGACCGCGGGGCGGGCCGTGGTGCCGCCTTTCGGCTCACGTCAGGCCCGGTCGAGCTCGACTCGGGGCCGCTCGGCCACAGGCGGTGACAGTGACGCTCTGGCCTGAACGGGTGCTCGTAGATTGCGGCGCCACGCCATCTGTCGTTGAAGCTCACTGCGATTTCCTCACCTAGGTTGTGGCGCCGCTTGTCGGCTCGCGGGAGGCGGCGGCCGAGTCCGGCTCCTGGCGGCTGAGCCGTGGCACCAGCCATCGACTCGCGCAAGGCGGAGGCCGACCTCGCCCCACACCCACCGGTTCGTGACCAGCTGCTCCGACCTGCCCACACCCATCGGTCCGTGATCGGCAGCGCCGGCTTCGGCTCGCGCCCACCGGTTCGTGATCGGCGGTGTCGGCTTCGCCCGCAGCTGCCGGTCTGTGATCGGCGGTGTCGGCTTCGCCCGCAGCTGCCGGTCTGTGATCGGCGGTGTCGGCTTCGCCCGCAGCTGCCGGTCTGTGATAGGCGGCGTCGGCTTCGCCCGCAGCTGCCGGTCCGCGATCAGCGGCGCTGGCCTCGGCTCGCGCCATGTGGGCGCCAAGGTCAGGTCCGGCTGTAGTCCGTGGCGAGCGAGCCGGACGGAGTTGCGCGCGGATCCCTGGTTGCGCCTGCTCGCCAGGGCCGGTGGGTGTCGTCTTGCGCTTGGCTTCCCGCCTCGGGCTGGTGGGATGGCGTTGCTTTTCGGTGTTCTATCAGACGCTCTTTGAGCGCCTCATGTGATATCGATAATGTCCCGCGCGGCGCGTGGCGCCTTTTTTAATTGGCATGATCGACATTGTTTTGTCGATAGCAATGGCGGCTCTGTCGCGGGATAATTGATTATGAGGTTCCAGCAGCTTGGGCTTTTCTCGCGGAAGCAAATGAACGCCATGCGCGATCGCACTCTGGCTCGCAATTGGTCGCCTGAGCATGACGATGATCGCCGAGAGCTCGACCGTCGTCGGGCAGGGGGTCTTGCCCAACGCCATGGGATGAAACTTCACCGGCTTCAGCATGGTCCTTCCTGTCTGCTGGAACGGAGGGCTAAGGCGCAGCCGCAGCCGCAGCCGCAGCCGCAGCCGCAGCCGCAGCCGCAGCCGCAGCCGCACGCATCGCGCTCCCAGCCGTGGCCCCAGCTCCGGGCGTCGCGCTCCCAGCTCCGGGCGTCGCGCTCCCAGCTCCGGGCGTCGCGCTCCCAGCTCCGGGCGTCGCGCTCCCAGCTCCAGGCGTCGCGCTTCCAGCCGCAGTCGCATGCGGCGGTTGCGGCGGTTGCACCTGCACCGTCTGCGACCGGTGCCGCGGTCACGGTCTCTGAAGTCGGACCGCTGCCCGTCGCGCCGGGAACGGAGGCCGCGCTTGAAGCGGTGGCACCGGTGGCACCTGGGGCGGCCGCAGTCGTAAGCGTTGCTGGCGCGGCTCGTCGGGTGGGAGGAGCCGGTCGGCGTTCAGTCGCAGCCGCCATGACTGTTGCGTCCATACCGGCGACGCCAACACCTGCGGCTGGGGTGTTCGCAGTTGCGAAGGGAGTCGTGGTTACCGCCGCCAGGCCCTCGGTGGTAGGGCCGGCATCCGCACTCCCGCGACCGTTGCAGCTATCGCACCCGCGGCGGTTGCGGTTGCCGTATTCGCGGGTTCCGCGACCTGCCCCCAGGCCCGTGGCAGGCCCTGGGCGGTTGCAAGCGCGAGCGGATCGGTTGCGCCTGCAGCCGTTGCCTGTCCCAGCGGCGGTACTGGGAGATCTGTTGATCCCGCATCATCAGGTTCCGCGTTCCCAGTCGTGGGCACAGTCGTCGAACCTGCAGCCCTCGCTGGGATCGCGTCCGCGGCAGCTGCGGCTCCCGCGCCCGCGGAGTCGCGGGCGGAGCTGGTCGCGTCCGCAGCAGCAGTATCCCCGGCAGTTGCACCGGCAAGACCACCGTCATTGCTGCATCGGAGACACAGCGGCGTCCGCGGCAGTTGCTTCGGCAGGGCCGCCGGCCTGGCTCTTGTCGGGGTGGAGCGTAGGTGTCCGCGGCGGTTGATCCGGCTGGCTCCTATCGCAGGCGCAGCGTCGGTGTCTGCGGTAGTTGCTTCGGTGAGGCCGCCGCCCCTGGCTGCGGTCGGGGGTGGGCGTGGGTGTCGGCGGCGGTTGGTTCGGCAGGGTCGCCGGCCTGGCTGCTACCGCAGGCGCAGCGTCGGTGTCTGCGGTAGTTGCTTCGGTGAGGCCGCCGCCCCTGGCTGCGGTCGGGGGTGGGCGTGGGTGTCGGCGGCGGTTGGTTCGGCAGGGTCGCCGGCCTGGCTGCTATCGCAGGCGCAGCGTCGGTGTCTGCGGTAGTTGCTTCGGTGAGGCCGCCGCCCCTGGCTGCGGTCGGGGGCGGGCGCCGGTGTGCGCGGCAGTTTGCCGGCAAGGGCGCCGCCGTTGCTCTTATCGCAGGCTGGGTATCGGCATCTGTGGCGGTTGCACCAGCAAGACGGTCATCCTCGCTGCTGTCGCGGGTGCGGCCGCGGCCGCCGGCCCGCAATGCCGGCGGTCGTTGTGGGTGCAACCACCGGCGAGTGGGGCTGGGGTGGTGACGGCTGTCGCTGCGTGAATGGTGTGAGCGGGCGGCGTTCAAAAGCGAGCCGCATTCGAAGTGCGCGATTGTTGCTGGGATGGGGGCCCGGCTGGGAGCGGATTCGGAAAGAATGGTCCGCGGCGGGGGAAAGTGTCGTGCAGGCGTAATGGTGTTTGGTGGGGAATGCGAAAAGCCCGGACCAAACGCGGTCCGGGCTTTCGGGGGTGAGCTATTGGGCGCCGGAGGCGCGCCAGTTGAGCTGGACCAGGAGCTGCTGGGCCTGGGCGGCCACCTCGGCGTCGGCGGTTACCGCGTACTGGCCGGCCTGGAGGGAGCTTCGTGAGGCGAAGTCGCGGCGGCCGCCGGTGGCGGCGTGGGCGATGGCGCCGAAGATGGCGCCCCAGACGGCGCCGATCAGCAGGCAGCTCAGGATGACGGCGAACCAGTTCGAGTCGCTGAACAGGCCGAAGAGCAGGCCGATGAAGAGGCCGAACCAGGCGCCGGAGGCGGCGCCGGCCAGGGCCGCTCGTCCCACGGTGAGGCGGCCCAGGACGTTCTCCACCAGGCGCAGGTCGGTGCCGATGATGGCGGTGCGCTCGACCGGGAACTTATTGTCGGAGAGCAGGTCCACTGCCTGCTGGGCCTGCGCGTACTCGGGGAAGGTGCCGACCACGACGGTGGGGATGGGGCCGGCGGCCACGTTCTGGGCGGGCAGGGTCGGTACGCCGGACGGGCCGGACGGCACGCCGCCCTCGGGGGAAGGGGAAGAGGAAGGGGTGGATGGTGTGGTCACTTCGTGCCTCCTTGGATGGCGCCCGGTGAGGCCGTCAGCCACACCCAGACGAGAAACGCGCCGGCGGCGGCGGCCGTGATGGCGGCCGAGCCGGAGAAGAACGCGAGCCGGCCCGTCGGGTCGGCGAAGCCGGCCACGACGGCCAGGCCGAGGCCGCCGGCCAGGCCGGTGAGCAGGCCGCCGAAGATCAGGGGAATGGTGGCGACCCGGCTCGGGCGGCGGGTGATGCCGGGCTGGCGGAGCCGGCGGAGGCGTACGAAGAAGACCGCGAGCGAACCCCAGGCCAGGGTGACCAGCAGGGCGCCGACCGTGTCGCTGGGGCGGTGCCAGGCGGCCCAGACCGTGGCCACCGCGATGATCGTGACGTAGCCGAAGCCGACCAGGGCGATGGTGCCGCGCAGGGCCTGCGGCAGCACCAGGATCACCGCGAAGGCGACCGAGGCGGCCGCCGCCGTGTGGCCGCTGGGGAAGCTGTTCGGCATGTCGGCGCCGTCGAGGTCGGGGCGGTAGAGGCGCATCTTCAGCAGCTGGGTGGTCACGTTGGCCCCGATCACCAGCAGGGCGGCCCCGATGGCCAGGTCGGCCCGGCGGCGCAGCACCCCGAAGATCGCCGCGAACAGGCAGACCAGCACGAGGCTGGCCAGGCTGGTGCCGTTGAGCGTCCGGTCGAGCACTTCCACGACGCGGGTGTGGTGCACGTCGGCGCCGTTCATCGCGGCCGTGTCGACCCGCTGGCCGACCGTGGTGCGCAGGGCGACGCGCCACAGCGCGTACAGGCCCGCCACCGACAGCACGAACACCACGAGCGGCGCGACGAGGTGACCGGCCCCGCGGGGGCGGGGTTCGGGGTCGGTGTCGGGTAACGACGGGGACGCCAGGGCCGTCATCGGCAGGCTGCCCTTCTGCGAGTCGCGGTCAACGGCGGTACGCGCTTTGCCCAGCCGGGCAAATTTTCAAGCGCGCGCCTCATAAGTCACAACGTCACCTGCGGCACATTCTGGCCACAGCGGGAGCCCTCGGCAACGTTTCTGCACCCGAGATCGCTCTTGGCCCGCAACGCGCGCCCGCGAACTTCGAACGGACACGGACGCCGTCCGAACGAGGGGGACACTTTTCATGAGGCAGTACACCCGCCGGCTCGCCGGACCGATGCTCGCGCTCGCCGTGGGGGCCGGCCTTCTCGGCGTACCCCAAGCGGCCTACGCGGCTGGGGTGACGGCCACGGTCGACGTCCGCGGCACGCTGAAGGTCCGCTCCGCGCCGTCGCTGGCGTCGAAGGTGGTCGGCTCGCTGCGCGACAACCAGAAGATCTCCGTCGCCTGCTCGGTGGCGGGGCAGAGTGTGCGCGGCTCGGTCCGCACCACGACCCAGTGGGACCGTCTCACCACCGGCGGGTACGTGACCCACTCGTACCTGCGCAGTGGCGCCGTCAAGAAGTGCGCCACCGCGAGCCCGCAGGCCGAGGCCGTCAAGGCCAAGAAGCCGACGGTCAAGGCGCCGACGGCCACGTACAAGGTCGGCACGGTCAAGAGCTCCGACGGCAAGGTCAACATCCGTACGGCCCCGTCGACCACCGCCCCCGTCAAGCGTTCCGTGCTGACCGGCGCCAAGGTCAACGGCGTCTGCGGGGTCGCCGGCCCGACGGTGAGCGGCACGGTCCGTACGACCTCGCAGTGGAACCGCCTCTCCGACGGCTCCTACATCTCGCACGCGTACGTCGTCACCGCCGCCCTGACCCCGTGCCCGGGCACGACCGCGCCGGCGACGCCGGTCACCTCGGTCACCCCCGAGCAGTTCCTGGCCGCGGCGGTGCCGGGCGCGCAGCGCGGCTGGCGCGAGTACGGCGTCCCGGCGTCGGTCACCATCGCCCAGGCGATCCTGGAGTCGGGCTGGGGCAAGAGCGGCCTGGCCTCGGTCGACCGCAACTACTTCGGCATCAAGTGCCAGAGCGGCCGGTACGGAACGCTGGCCAGCGGCTGCCACGACTACACGACCCAGGAGTGCACCAAGGCCGGGGCCTGCTTCACGACCGTGGCGAGCTTCCGGACGTACGCGTCGATGGCGAACTCGTTCCGTGACCACGGCAGCTTCCTGCGGGTGAACAGCCGGTACAAGCCCGCGTTCACCTACACCAAGGACGCGAACAAGTTCATCTGGAACGTGTGGAAGGCCGGTTACGCCACCGACCCCAACTACTACACCAAGATCACCACCCTGATGGCGCAGCGCGATCTGTACCAGTACGACACCTGGAAGTGAGCTTGATCCGCCCCCGTTGACCGGAACTCCGGTCGGCGGGGGCGTTTTGCGAACTATGCTCGATTTGGTGAGAATCAACGGGGAGAGCAGGGGCCTCGCCCTGGCCGTCTCTGTCGCGCTGGTCGGCCTGGTCATCTTCGGGCTGGTGTACGTGGGCATGCGCTCCGCCCAGGAGGAGACCGCCGAGCGGGTGATGGACCAGCGGACGGCGATGGCCCGGGCCGCCGTGCAGTCCGAGACCGAGCGTTTCCGCTCCCTGGTCGAGGCGACCGCGGCCGGCCTCGGCACGGACGCACACCTGACCTGGGACGACTTCAACGCGGCGACCGCGCCGCTGTCGTCGGCCGAGCTGATCGGCGCGGCCTCGCTGGCCTTCATCGTCCCGTCCAGCACCGTGGACATCCCCGACGTGCAGAAGTTCTGGCGCGGGCGCGGGGCGAAAGGCCTCGTGCTGCGGCCGGCCGGGGACGGCGAGCACTACTTCACCATCTTCACGCGCACCCTGAACACGGCCGGCCCGGCGCTCAACGGACTGGACGCCAGCGCCGCGCCCGAGGCGGCCGAGGCCCTGCAGGACGCCCGCCGCACCGGCCGGCCCAGCGTCTCCGGCACGTACGTGCTGCTGCGCGACCGGAACCTGCCGGCGGCCCGGCAGCAGCACTCGTTCGTCTTCGCGGCGCCGGTCTGGACCCGTACCTCGTCCCCGGTCTTCCGCGGCTGGATGGTGCTCGGCCTGCGCGGGCAGGACTTCCTCCGCGGCGTGCTGGCCACCGTCAGCCAGGGCCAGCTCGAGGCCACGCTTCTGGCGGCCGACCGCGACGGCGAACGGCCGGCGGTGGCCCGCTTCGAGGCCGGCGGGGCGGCCGACCTCGAGCGGCGCAGCGACATCCAGGTCGCCGACCGCGAGTGGACGCTGATCACCCAGGCCGACGCCCGGCTGCTGCCCGGGGCGACCAGCCCGTTGCCGCTCATCGTGCTGCTCGGCGGCATCGCCCTGTCGCTGATCCTGTCCGGGCTCGTCTACACGCTGGCCACCAGCCGGGCCCGGGCCCTGACCCGGGTCGAGCAGGCCACGGCCGAGCTGCGCGACGCCGAGGCCGAGAGCCGCCGGCACGCCGGCCTGCTCGGGGCGATCATGGACAGCATCGGCGACGGCGTCGGCGTGGTCGACGAGCGCGGCGCCTTCCTGCTGCACAATCCGGCCGCCCGGCAACTGCTGGGCGGCATGGAGGACGCCGACGACCCGGGCTCCTGGCAGCAGCACTACGGGCTGTACGAGCCGGACGGGCGCACGCCGTTCCCGATGGCCGACCTGCCGCTGATCCGGGCGCTGCGGGGCGAGTCGTCCGACGGCGTCGAGATGATCGTGCGCAACTCCCGCCGGCCCGAGGGCATCCTGGTCAGCGTCGACGGGCGCCCGCTGCGTACCAGCGCCGGGCTGCGGGGCGCGGTCGCCGTCTTCCACGACATCACCGAGCTGCGCCGCTACGAGAACGACCTGGCCGTCTTCGCCGGCGTGGTCGCCCACGACCTCAAGGCGCCGCTGGCCGTCATCCGCGGGCACTGCGAGGCGGCGATCGAGGAGCTGGCCGACGCGCCGGCCTCGGCGGCGGGCGACGTGGTGCGCGACGACCTGGGGCGGATCGTGCGGGCGGTCGACCGGATGGCCGGGCTCATCGACACGCTGCTGGCCTACAGCACCGCGCGGGACGCCCCGCTGCACACCCGCCGGGTCGACCTCGGCGCGCTGATCGCCGAGGTCGTCCGCGACCGCGTCGAGCACCTGAAGCCGGAGGAGCGGCCGGACATCTACGCGGGGCCGATGCCGGAGGTCCGGGCCGACCCGGCCATGCTCCGGCACGTCCTGGACAACCTGGTCGGCAACGCCCTCAAGTACGTCCGCCCGGGCGTCACGCCCCGCGTCGACGTGACCGGCGAGGCCCTCACCGCGCATTGGGCCCGCATCGAGGTCGCCGACCGCGGCATCGGCATCCCCGACGAGGACAAGCCGCGGATCTTCGAGAGCTTCCACCGGGCCCAGACCGCCGCCGGGTACGCCGGCACCGGGCTGGGCCTGGCCATCTGCCAGCGCATCGTCGAGCGCCACGGCGGCGAGATCGGCGTGGCTGACAACCCCGGTGGAGGCACCCGCTTCCACTTCACCGTTCCCATTTTCGTACCGGCGGAGGAACCAGGCATGAGCAGGACCGACACGGACGACGAGGCGGCCACCCGGGCCGCGCTGGAGCGCGCGCTCGCGGAGCGGGCGGCGATCGAGAACACCCGGCTGCCCGGGCTGGGGGCGCTGCCCTCATCGGCGCCGTCGGGCCACAACCCGGCGGCGGTGCCGCTGCGGGCGCCGGTGCCCGAGCGGCCGCCCGCCACCGCGGAGTGAGATGTGGGGCAGGATGAGTCGTATGACGATTCCTGCCCTCCCGCTGTCCTCGGGGGCCCAGATGCCGCTGCTCGGCTTCGGCACCTGGCAGCTCCGTGGTGACCACGCTTATCAGGCCGTCCGCGACGCGCTCGAGGCCGGCTACCGGCACCTCGACACCGCCACCATGTACGGCAACGAGGACGAGGTCGGCCGCGCGCTGAAGGACTCCGGCGTGCCCCGCGACGAGGTCTTCGTGACCACCAAGCTGCCGCCCGAGCGGGCCGGCCAGGAGCGCCGGACCATCGAGGCCAGCCTGCACGCCCTCGGCCTGGACGCCGTCGACCTGTGGCTGATCCACTGGCCGCCGCACCGCGGCCGCTCGGTCGCCGTCTGGAAGGAGTTCATCGCGATCCGCGACGCCGGGCTGGCCCGGGCGATCGGCGTCAGCAACTACGGCGCCGGCGAGATCGACGAGCTCACCGCCGAGACCGGGGTCACGCCGGCGGTCAACCAGATCAGGTTCGGGCCCACGCTGTACGACGCGTCGGTCCTTCAGGCGCATCGGGACCGCGGCGTGGTCCTCGAGGGCTACTCGCCGTTCAAGACGACCAACCTGAACGACCCGGTCCTGACGAAGATCGCGGCCGCCCACGGCGTCGACACCGCCCGGGTGGTGCTGCGCTGGCACATCCAGCACGAGATCGTCGTCATCCCCAAGTCGGCCACGCCGGAGCGGATCACCCGCAACGCCGACATCGCGGGCTTCGAGCTCACCGACGAGGAGATGGCGGCCTTGGATTCTGTGGGCAAGTAAACGTCGCGGCTTTAATCACCAGGCAATCACGCCCTGATCCGCCTATTCTTGTCGCGCCATGTCGATAACACCTGCCCCACCGGCCGTCGCCGAGCTGCGCACCCGCATCGCCGAGCTTCTCCCGCCCGACGAGCACCGGCTGGGCCGCCGGCTCGAGGGCACCCGCAAGATCAAGGACGAGGCGGCCCGTACGGCCGTGCTCACCGAGATCGCCGGCGACGTCGACCGCGCGGCGGCCCGTCTGGCCGCGCGGCTCGCCTCCGTACCCCCGATCACCTATCCCGAGTCGCTGCCGGTGAGCCAGCGCAAGGACGACATCGCCGAGGCCATCCGCGACCACCAGGTGGTCGTGGTGGCCGGCGAGACCGGCTCCGGCAAGACGACCCAGATCCCCAAGATCTGCCTGGAGCTGGGCCGGGGCCTGCGCGGGCAGATCGGGCACACCCAGCCCCGGCGGATCGCCGCCCGCACGGTCGCCGAGCGGATCGCCGAGGAGCTCGACCGGCCGCTGGGCAGCACGGTCGGCTACAAGGTGCGCTTCACCGACCAGGTCAGCGACGACACCATGGTCAAGGTGATGACGGACGGCATCCTGCTGGCCGAGATCCAGAACGACCGGATGCTGCGCCGTTACGACACGCTGATCATCGACGAGGCCCACGAGCGCAGCCTCAACATCGACTTCATCCTGGGCTACCTGCGGGAGTTGCTCCCGCGCCGCCCCGACCTCAAGCTGATCATCACCTCGGCCACCATCGAGACCGCCCGGTTCGCCGAGCACTTCGCCGACAAATCGGGCAAACCCGCTCCGGTTATCGAGGTCTCCGGCCGGACCTTCCCGGTCGAGGTCCGGTACCGCCCGCTTCTCACCGAGCGCGAGGACGAGACCGAAGAGCCGATGGACCAGGTCGACGGCATCGCGGAAGCCGTCGACGAGCTGGGACGCGACGGCGACGGCGACATCCTGGTCTTCCTCTCCGGCGAGCGGGAGATCCGCGACACCGCCGACGCGCTGGCCAAGCGCAACCTGCGCAACACCGACATCGTCCCGCTGTACGGGCGCCTCTCCGCGGCCGAGCAGCACAAGGTCTTCGAACGCCACTCGCAGCGCCGGGTCGTGCTGGCCACCAACGTCGCCGAGACGTCGCTGACCGTCCCCGGCATCCGCTACGTCATCGACCCCGGCACCGCGCGTATCAGCCGCTACTCCAGCCGGCTCAAGGTGCAGCGCCTGCCCATCGAGCCGGTCTCCCAGGCCAGCGCCAACCAGCGCAAGGGCCGCTGCGGCCGGGTGGCCGACGGCATCTGCATCCGGCTCTACTCCGAGGAGGACTTCGAGGGCCGCCCCGAGTTCACCGAGCCGGAGATCCTGCGGACCAACCTGGCCAGCGTCATCCTGCAGATGACCAACCTGGGCCTGGGCGACCTGGCCAAGTTCCCGTTCATCGACCCGCCGGACCGGCGCAACATCACCGACGGCGTCAAGCTCCTCGAGGAGCTCGGCGCGCTCGACGACCGGCGGCTCACCCCGCTCGGCCGTCAGCTGGCCCAGCTGCCGGTCGACCCCCGGCTGGCCCGCATGGTCATGGAGGCCGACAAGCAGCAGTGCGTGGCCGAGGTCATGGTGATCGCGGCCGCGCTGTCCATCCAGGACCCGCGTGAGCGCCCGGCCGACAAGCAGCAGCAGGCCGACGAGAAGCACGCCCGCTTCACCGACAAGGAATCGGACTTCTTCAGCTACCTCAACCTCTGGCGCTACCTGCGCGAAAAACAGCAGGAGCTGTCGGGCAACCAGTTCCGGCGCCTGTGCCGTTCGGAGTTCCTCAACTACCTGCGGGTGCGCGAGTGGCAGGACATCTACGCGCAGCTGCGCCAGACGGCCCGTACCCTCGGGTTGACCCTGGCCGAGGACCGCGAGGAGGTGGCCGAGGGGCAGCACGTGCACACCGCTTTGCTGTCCGGTCTGCTCAGCCACATCGGGCTCAAGGACACCGACAAGCGCGAATATCTCGGGGCCCGCGGGGCCAAGTTCGCCATCTTCCCCGGGTCGGCGCTGTTCAAGAAGCAGCCGCGGTGGGTCATGTCGGCCGAGCTGGTCGAGACCAGCCGCCTGTGGGGCCGGGTCAACGCCCGCATCGAGCCCGAGTGGGCCGAGAAACTCGCCCCGCACCTGGTCAAACGCAGCTACAGCGAACCGCACTGGGAGAAGAAGCAGGGCGCCGTCATGGCGTACGAGAAGGTCACCCTCTACGGGCTGCCCATCGTGCCGCGGCGCAAGGTCGGCTACGCCAAGATCGACCCGGTGGTGTCGCGGGAGCTGTTCATCCGGCACGCGCTGGTCGAGGGCGACTGGGAGACCCACCACAAGTTCTTCGCCGACAACGCCAAGCTGCTGCTGCAGATCGAGGAGATCGAGAACAGGGCCCGGCGCCGCGACATCGCGGTCGACGACGAGACCGTCTACGCCCTGTACGACGCGCGCATCCCGGCCGACGTCGTCTCGGCCCGCCACTTCGACGCGTGGTGGAAGAACGCCCGCCGCACCGACCCCGATCTGCTCACCTTCACCCGTGAGCTGCTGGTCAACGCGGGCCGCGACTCGGTCGACCCCAACGCCTACCCCGACGCGTGGCTGGCCAACGGCGTCAAACTGCCCCTGACGTACGAGTTCGAGCCGAACACGGCGGCCGACGGCGTCACCGTCGAGGTGCCCCTGCCGCTGCTGAACAAACTGGACCCCGAGGACTTCGGCTGGTCGGTCCCCGGCTTCCGCAAGGACGTGGTCATCGCGCTGATCCGGGCCCTGCCCAAGGCCCTGCGGACCAACTTCGTGCCGGTGCCCGACTGGGCCGAGGCCGTCCTCGACCGGGTGCCCGTACGCCGCGGCCCGCTGCCCGACGCCATCGGCAACGAGCTGCGCCGGCTCACCGGCACCATCGTGCCCCGCGACGCCTGGCGCCCCGACCAGGTGCCCGACCACCTGCGGGTCAACTTCCGGGTCGTCGACGAGCAGGGCAAGGTGCTGGGGGAGGGCCGCGACCTCGAGGTGCTCCGCCGCAGCCTCGCCCCGAAGGTCCAGGCCACCATCTCCAAGGCGGCCGGCGACATCGAACGCCGCGGCATCACCACCAACGACTTCGGCCTGCTGCCGCGCCGGGTGGCTCAGGTCCGGGGCGGGTACGAGGTCAACGTCTACCCGGCGCTGGCCGACGAGGGCGACAGCGTGGCCGTCAAGGTCTTCGAGACCGAGGCCGAACAGCGCACGGCGATGGTCGCCGGCACGCGCAGACTGCTGCTCCTCACCCTCCCGCCGGCCGCCCGCTACCTGCAGGGGCGGCTCGACAACCGGGCCAAACTCGAGCTGTCGCGCGCGAACCCGTACCGGTCGATCGCCGATCTTCTCGACGACTGCGCCGGGGCGGCCGTGGACAAGCTGGTGGCCGACGCGGGCGGTCCCGTCTGGTCGTCCATCGAGTTCGCCTCGCTGCGCGACGCCGTACGGCAGGACCTGGTCGACGCCGTGGCCAACGTGGTGACCCAGGTGCAGGCGGTGCTCGCCACCGCGTACGACGTCGAGCAGAGGCTGAAATCCCTGCGTGACCCCTCGCTGCTCCCGGCCCTGGCCGACATCCGGCAGCAGCTCAAGGGGCTCGTGCACGCCGGATTCGTGACCGAGACCGGCTTCCGGCAGATGCACCACCTGCCGCGCTACCTGCGGGGGATCGTCTACCGGCTGGACCGGCTGGGCGGCAACCTGGCCCGCGACCGGCAGCTGATGGCGCAGCTCCACGAGATCGAGTCCGAGTACCGCGAGCTGCGTTCCTCGTCGTCGTCGGCGGCGGCCGAGGGGCTGGCCGAGATCCGCTGGATGATCGAGGAGTTGCGGATCAACTTCTTCGCTCAATCGTTGGGAACTGCCTATCCGATTTCGGACAAAAGGATCTACAAGGCGATGGACCAACTGCCTGCGTAGCAGGCTTGTTGACGCTCAGGTGCCGTTCGGTTACCCCCCTGTCGCGGGGTCGGCGGAGGCCATAAGTTCTTCCGCATGACGAACGAATTCCTGGCCTTCGCCCCGCTTTCCGCCCTTGTCCCGACCTCGCCGGCCGCCGGCACGCTCGACGAGATGATGGCTCGCGTGGGCGTCGACGGGATCGTCGCCGCGCTGGCCGACCCCGGCGTCCTCGCCCTCGTCGACCAGCACGCGGCCGGCGTGCGCGACGCCCTGGCCGACGCCGACCAGGCCCTCGACGCGGACGGCCTGGCGTCCTACGTCCGCTCCATCGTCGCCGGCGCCCGCCGCATGGGGCGCTCGCTGCCGACGCCGGGCACGGCCCCGGTCCGTACGGCCGAGTGGCTGACCGCGGAGTGGCACGTGCTGCGCCTGGTGGCGGTCTGCTGGATCGCGCTGGAGAACGAGGCCCTCTGACGGGTGCGCGGTTTGTGGCGCCGGCCGGTGCCTCCGCTGTTGTGGCCGGGCTCTCCGTAACCCGGTCGGGCTGGTGCTGATCCCTCGGACGGGATGATCCCCGTCGCCCGGACGGGCTCGCCCGTCCGGGCGGGGGAATCCCCCCGAAACGCCGAAAGGGGTCCTTTGCCCTTTTGTGGCGGATGCGTGAAGTTATACCTATGAAAATGGCTTTCGCCCTCGTCGCAGTCGCCGGCCTCGCAGTACCGGCGCCCGCACTGGCCGCCCCCGGGATCCCCGCTCCCGGCGCCACCACCCCGCCGGCCGCGGTGACCACCCCCGTGGCCGTACGCCCCGGCGCCGCCCCCGTCGCCACGACGGCCCCCGCTGCGGCCCGCTCCGGCGCCCTGCCGCCCGCTGTCCTGGCCGCCGCGCCCGCTCTCGCTCCCGCCGCGGCCCCGGCCGCCGTCGCTGCCGCTCCCGCCGGCGTTCCCGCCCCAGTGCCCGCCGCTCCTGTCGCGCCTGCCGCTCCCGCTCCCGCGGCTGCCGCTCCCGCTCCCGCGGCCGCGGCTGCCGCTCCCGCGGCTCCTGTCGGTGCTCCGGTGGCTGCTGCGGCCGCGCCTGCTGCTCCGGCCACTGCCGGCCCGAAGCCGGCGGCCACGACTGCTGCTCCCGCGCTGGTCGCGCGCTACACCTTCGACGCCGGCGCCGTGAACGGCCGCATCGCCGACACGTCCGGCCGGGGCACCTCGCTCACCGTGCGCGCCGTCGACTCCGGTGTCATCCGCTTCGACACCACCACGCCCTCCGGTCGCTACGCGAGCTTCCCGGCCGCGTGTGCCAGCAACGCCACCACCTGCCCGCGGGCCCTGCTCGAGGCCCCCGACGACGCCGACCTCAACCCCGGCACCCGGACGTTCCGCTGGTCGGCCCGCATCCAGCTGACCAAGACGCAGATCACCGGCTCCGCCAACATCATGCAGAAGGGCGTCGCCACCACCGCCAGCCAGTGGAAGATGCAGGTCGGCCGCACCAACGGCAAGGCCCAGTGCGTCGTCGTCGGCACCGGCTCCGCCACCCGCTACGTGGCCCGCTCCACCACCTCGGTCGCCGACGGCCAGTGGCACAAGATCCTCTGCCAGCGCAGCGGCTCCACCCTCTCGGTCTACGTCGACAATGTCGTCCGCGGCACCGCCACCATCCCCAGCACCCTCAACATCAGCAACCCCCTGCCGCTCCGCCTGGGCGGCCCCAACTTCAACACCAAGACCGACATGTACCACGGCCGCCTCGACGACGTGTACGCCGAACTCGGCTGACCCGGGCACCAAAGGGGAACAGGGCGGCCCAAGCCGCCCTGTTCCGTTTCCGCCCGCTGGACGCCCACCCCTGCTCCCCGCGGCAGACGTCCAGACGGGTGTTGCTCGTGTTCGTGGTTTCCGCGGCCGGGCCGACGCCAGGCGGTCAGACGGTGCCCTTGGCGAGCAGGGTGTCGAGCTTCGCATAGCCCTCGTTGACGCCGGTCTCCATGCCGCTCTGCAGCCAGGCGTCGCGGCCCTCGAAGCTGTCCACCAGGGACTGCGCGTGCAGGCGGGTGCGGCCGTCCCCGAGGTCCTCGAACGTCAGGGTCTCCAGCGCCACCCCGTCGGGCTGCCCCTCGAAGGTGAAGGTCTGCACGATGCGCCCCGGGCTGACCTCATGGAACGAGCCGTGGAAGCCGAACTCGTCCGTACCGTGCACGGCGACGTAGCGCCAGGCCCCGCCGGTCTGCGCGTCCCAGCGCTCGATGCGGGCCGTGGTGGAGTCCGGCCCGACCCACTGGGCGAACAGCTCGGGATCGGTGTGCGCCCGCAGCAGCTGCTCGGGAGTGGCCGTGAAGTCGCGAGTGATCCGGATGATCGGAAGGTTCTTGTCTGCTTCGATCCGTGCCTCGGTCATTTCTCTTCGCCCTTCGTGTCGATTCGGTCGTCGTCCATCGCCGCGAGCACCGCGTCCAAACGCTGGTAGCGAGCCTCGGCCCGGCGGCGGTACTGCTCGGCCCACCCGCCGATCTGCTCGAAGACCTCCCGCTCCAGCCGCACGGAACGCGGCTGCGGCCCGGGTGGCCGGCTGACGAGGCCGGCCTCCTCCAGCACCTTGAGGTGCTTGTAGACCGCCTGCAGAGACATCTGGTAGGGCTCAGCCAGCTGATTGACCGTCGCATCCCCGGTAGCCAGCCGCGCCACCATGTCCCGCCGCGTCGGATCAGCCAGGGCGGCAAACACCCGCGAGAGCCCATCCGCCGCCATGTGCCCCTTCTTTCAACTCATCGGTTGAAAGCCACGGTAGACCGCTCCCCGACGAGCGTCAACCATTAGGTTGAAAGACTCGTATGCGCCGAGGCCGGTAAGCGGGCGTGGGGCCGGGCCGCGGTGGCAGGCCGGGTTGGAAGTGACGCAAAGGCCCGGCCCGGAGGAAACGCGCGGCGGGCACGGCCCAGCCCGCGGACCGTCGCCGCCCGTCAGGCTGATCGCCGCTTCGGCGCCTTCCTGTTGGCGCCGCGCGTCGCAATGTTCGTGAGAACCGGCATCACCCCTGATCTTTGCTGCCCCGGTAGCGCTGGGGCCCGCGTCGTCCGATTCCCTCCACGCTCCGTGTAATCGATCACGAAGCCCCGCAGGACGCGAGCGCGGATTCGCCAATTGAATGCGCCGGGGTCGGTCGGTGGATTCCATATCTTCGCCAAATGCTTGTGTCAGCTCGTTCGAACATGCCTTCCCGCTGGTTCGGCATGGAAAATTCGGTTTGATTGTGGCGGGCCCGTCCGCCGGTGTGGCCGTCTGCAAAGAAAGCGACCCGTTGCCGTGTTCTGAACGCCGTTGCATCTATTTTTGGTTGCGGGGTGGCGTCGACGCGCCCGGGCTGCTTCGAATAAGTGGGTGAAAGCGTGGCGTGCGTCCGCGACGGCGATCTCCGAATAGACCCGGTCCGCCTGACTTGCGGCTGTGCAGGCCCCGGCGTGATCACCGCGGCGCCCGAGCCGCTGGCCGGCCCCGACGTGACGGGCCCGCCGAAAGCAGAGGCGGTCACGCTGAGCGCCGGTTCCAATATCGCCACCGGCGTATGCGGCGTGGGCTCGGATGCTATCGGTTTGATTGCCGGTGCCGGTGCCGGTGCCGGTGCCGGTGCCGGTGCGGGTGTGGTCGCCGGTGGCGGTGGCGGTGGCGGTGGCGGTGGCGGTGGGGTGTGGGTCAGGGGTGCTGGCGGTTCGGTCGCTGCTGGCAGTTGGGGTGTGGGTTGGGGTGCTGGCGGTTCGGTCGCTGCTGGCAGTTGGGGTGTGGGTCAGGGGTGCTGGCGGTTCGGTCGCCGCTGACAGTTGGGGCGTGGGTCGGGGTGCTGGCGGTTCGGTCGCCGCTCGCAATTGGGGCGCGGGCAGGAGTACTTCCGGTTCCGCTTCCGCCGGCAGCTGCGATCCGGGTACGGACTCTGCCGGTTGGATCGCCGTCGGCAGTTGGGGCGCGGGCTTGGATGCTGTCGCTTCGATCGCAGCTGGCGCCGGAGGTGTCGGCGTGAGCGTTGCCGGCTGCGGGGCGCCCGGGTTTGAGGCGAGGGGCACTTGCGTCGTGGTGGTGCTCGCGGCGGCGGGCTCGGCGGCAGTGGTCGAGCCCGCCGGAGGCTGGGGCATGCGCCGCTCGCGGGCGCACCGGGCGAACTCAGCCTTGGCCGCCTCCACGGATCCATACATGCGGCGCTGCTTCTCGGCGTACCGTTGCGCTAATCCCCAATCGCGGCGCTTCTTCTGGGCACGCCGGAATTTTCGCCCTGGTTCGATCGCGCATCGCTGCCGTCTCGGCCCGGCCGAACAATGATATCTGCCCTCGCATCTAAGATTTGTCCCGCACCCGGACCGGTGGCGGCAATCCGGGATCATGCCAACCTCCACGAAGTTCTGGTTACCGGTCCACGCCCTCGGTCGTATCGCCATTCGCGAATAAGGTATATCGCGGCCACATTAGAGTGCATGGATCTATCCGTAGATGAGGCATGCGCGTCTCCGCCGCCCGTCACTTTGCGTTAGTCGTGCACTCGTCGAGGACACGGAGCCGGTCCGCTAATAGGCATCGCCTGAGCTCGCCGACATCGAGAAAAGTGAGAGGTTGTGGTGCGAAAACTCCCGACATAGCCACGATGCACGGCACGAGAGGCGGGGCCGGATGCTGGGCGACGCGGAGGGCAGGACCTGACGGGTCTTCGGGAGGAATCGCCGGAGATGGGTAGCAGGAACGGCGGGGGATTTGGCCTGAGGTATCCAGGTGGCACGGCTGGGGAGATTGCCGGAGGTGGATGTCAGGAGCGGCTTCCGGAGACGGTCGACGCCAAGCCGGAGCTCGGCCCGACAAGGTGCGGGTGCGGGTCGAGCGTGGTGGAAGAGCTGAGAGGGCTGGCCGGAGCGGCGGGAGGCGCGGCCCGAGCTGGCTGGGTGGACCAGCTGGGGAGAGCTCGCCGGAGGGGGGTGGCAGGAGCGGCCCGGGGTGGCGTGAAGAGGGTGGCTCGCTGGCGAACGCAGGACGGCCCGGCCCCTGTGGGGAGGGGCCGGGCCGTTGGCCGACAGGGCTGTCCGGAAGTGTGAGAGGCGACCGGGAGCCGCGCTGTCGGCCGGGTGGTGGCCTAGCTGCGCCGGAAGGCGTAGGTGCGGGCTGGGGCGGCGCGGTTGGAGCGGGAGCGGCCGGAGCGGTCCCGGGCGTCCTGCCGGGAGTCGCGGGCGCCGTGGTGGGTGGCCGCGGTGGTGTCGCGGCGGGGCGGGGTGCCGGGGGTGGTCGGGGTGAACAGGCCGGCCGCCAGGTCGTGGGCGGCGAGGTCGTCGGCGTCCACGTGGACGGTGAAGGGCTGGGCAGGCATACGGGCCTCCTCGGGGCCCGGCGTGGAGGCCGGGCCGGGCAGTGCGAAGCCGTGGCGACAAGAAGTGGGCGTGCTCCGGGTGTCGGCGCTGAGGCGTCTCCACGGCGGACAACCACCGGAACACCCGGAACCGAGCACGATCAACGGCAGCCACCCGCGGTCGGCGGCGCCGGGCCGGAAAGGCGCCGGGCGGGCCGGAAGGGCGGGCCGGAGGAAGCATCAGATCATGTGGAGCACGCTATCCGGCCTCGCGATCCAGCGCGAGCGATTTAATTCGCGAACGGGAGAGGTGGCTACTTCACCAGCTGGGTGCCGGCGGTGAGCATGGCGGTCGCGGTGGGGAAGTCCTGCAACTGGGTCCGTACGGCTTCCAGGCCGACCCGCAGCGCGACCGGTGGCACGCCGCGGGCCTCCAGGACGGCGGCGGTCCACTCGATGAAGTCGGTGAAGATCTGGGTTTCGCTGACGTACAGGGCGGCCGCCAGGAAGTCCACGATGTGGGTCATGTCCTCGGTGGTGGCGTCCAGCTGCCGGGGGTTGTAGTCGCGTACGCGGGGATACGTCTCCGCCAGGGTCGCCATGGCCGTGCTGATCAGCGCGCCGCGCTGGCGGACGACGTACGTATACTCCTCGTCGCCCAGGAAGGCCGACAACTGCGGGTCGGGGGAGTGTGGCGGCCAGTTGCGCGCGAGCCGGCGTACGGCCTCCTCGGCCCCCGCCGCCCAGGCGTCCGCTCCCAGTGCCTGGGCGTAGCGCCCGCCGGGGCCGAAGCCGCGGCCGCCGGCGATCACCGGGACGCCGGCCGCCTTGCAGGCCGTGATGGCCGCGTGGGCGCGCGGCAGCCGGGTCGCGATCATGCAGCTGAGGGCGATCGCGTCCGGGCCGGTTTGATGCAGGTGGGTGACCAGGTGCTGGCCGGGCACGTTCGCGCCGAGGAAGTCGACTCGCCACCCGTCCAGCCGCAGCATCTCGGCCAGCAGCCGGACCGGCAGGGCGTGCCATTCGCCGTCCACGCAGGCGATGGTGATGCTGCCCCGGTAGGGCTTGACCGACGTGCGGGTGGCCACGGCGGCCAGCGCTCGCTCGCTGATCGCCGTGGCCGCGTGTTCGCGGGCCACCGACCATTCGTTGGCCGCCCAGAGTTCGCCGACGCGGGCCTGGGTGGCGGCGATCAGGTCCATCATGATGCGCTGCGGGGCGACGCCGGCGTCGAGCAGCTCGCACACGAGCCGGACGGCGCCGTGCTCGTCGCTGTCGCCGACCAGGCGCAGGTATTCGCCGGCCAGGCCGGGGTCGTCGAGGGAGCGGAACGGGGCCGGGACCGTCATGAGCGCTGCCTGACGCGACGGTCACCTCGCCGGGGCGCGTCGAGGGCGAACGGCGAGGCGTTGCGGGCGCCCGTGCGGAGGCTGAGCTGGGTGCGGTCGGGGGCTCGGACGGCCAGCATGGCGATGTCGTCGCGGGCCCCGCCGTGCACCCAGTCGGAGACGAGCTGGCGGATGCGTTCGACGGCGGCCGCCCCGGGCATGCCGCGGCAGCCGGAGAGGGCGTCGCGGAGCCGGGCCTCGCCGTACTCCTCGGCGCCGGTGGGGCCGCCGCGGGCCTCGGTCAGGCCGTCGCTGTAGAGCAGGCACAGCTCGCCGGGGGCAAGTTCCACTTCGGCCGGGTGTACGACCGTACGCGCCACCGCGCCGATCAGAGTGCCGCTGGTCGGCACCTCCTCGACCGTGCCGTCGGTGCGCAGCACGAGCGGCGGCGGGTGGCCGCCGGTGGCCAGGTTGAGCCGGACCCGGCCGTGGTCGGCCCGGCTGACCGAGCCCACCACCATGGTCACGAACCGGTGCTGGCGGGCCGACTGGAGCAGGGCCTGGTTGAGCACCCGCAGCATCTCGTCGGGTTTGGCCTCGACCAGGCGCAGCGCGCGCAGGGTCTGGCGGACCTTGCCGGTGAGCACGGCCGCCTCGGGGCCCTTGCCGCAGACGTCGCCGAGCGCGATGACCGTGTCGGAGCTGTGCTCGGTGGGGCCGAAGACGTCGTAGAAGTCGCCGCCGATGCGCAGCGCCTCCTTGGCCGCCTGGTAGGAGCCGACCAGCTCGATGCCGTCGGGCTGGGGCAGCTCGGGCGGCAGCAGGTCGGCCTGCAGGACGGCGGTGGTGTCGACCTGCTCGCGGTAGAGCCCGGCGGCCGAGATGGCGGCGCCGGCCCGGGCCGCGAAGATCCGGGCGAGCATCTCGTCGTCCGGGCTGAACTGGGCCTCGGCGCCGCGGCGGGCCAGGATCAGCGCGCCGGCCGGCTCGGCGTTGCCGGGCAGCGGGGTGACCAGCAGGGCGCCGACCGGGCCGAAGTCGCCGGGCAGCAGCCAGTCGGGCGCCTGGGCGGCGTCGAGCCACTTGCTGGGGATCGGCGGGAAGCCGCCGAGCACCTCGACCAGGCCGGGCACGTCGGGCAGCACGTTCTCGCGGAGCCGGCCCTCGTCGACCGGGCCGCCGGCCACGAGGCGGACCCACATGCTCTGCCGGCGTTTGACCGGCAGCACGACGATCGCGGCGTCGGCCAGGTGGGCCACCGCCAGCTCGGCCGTGATGCGCAGGCAGCGGCCCTGGTGCAGGGAGGCCGACAGGCGGCGCCCGGCCTCGGCCAGGAAGGCCGTGCGGGCGCGCTCGGCCTGCAGCGCGCCGGCCCGGGCGACCTCGTCGGTGCGATCGCGCAGGTACCACCCGTAGTGGTCGTCGCCGAGGGGCCGGCGCTGCCCGTGCAGGTGGCGGCCGGCGAACTCGTCGGTGAAGCTGTCCTGGCCGGCCGCGATGGCGGCGGCCAGACCGGGCAGGGGGCCGGCGCCGGCGGCAAGACCCGGCCGGAGCTCCGGCACCAGCGCCGAGGCGGCCGCGTTGACCAGCAGGATCTTGTCGTCGGCGGCGCCGCACAGCAGCACCGCCTCGCTCGCCGCGTCCAGGGCGGCGCGCAGCAGGGCCGGTGCGGGTGTGTCGACGAGCCGGTCGCCGGTGGTGACCGGCGATTGCGCTGTCATGATCCCTCCCGTCTCTCCCCGCCGGATACAGCTCTGATCCGTTAGAGCCTACGTGCATTCGTGCGGAACGCACGACGGCCGCCGGGTGTCAATCGCCTAGGTCGACGACGATCGGGGCGTGGTCGGAGGGGCCCTTGCCCTTGCGCGCCTCGCGGTCCACCACCGCATCTGTCACCCGATCGGCGATCGCCGGGGTGGCGTAGACGAGGTCGATCCGCATGCCCTTGTTCTGGTGGAACATCCCGGCCCGGTAATCCCAATAGGTGAACGGGTGGTCGCCCTTCATCGGCCGGGCGATCACGTCCCGCAGGCCGATGTCACGGATGGCAGTGAGGGCGTCGCGTTCCGGAGCCGTCACGTGGGTGGCGCCGACGAACACGCTGCGGTCCCACACGTCGGCGTCGGTCGGCGCCACGTTGAAGTCGCCGGCGACCACGACGGGACCGGCCGCCACCTCCGGGGCCAGGGCGTCGCGCAGGGCGGCGAGCCAGCGCAGTTTGTACTCGTAGTGCGGGTCCTCGGGGGTGCGCCCGTTCGGCACGTAGACCGAGACGAACCGGACACCGCCGCAGGTCGCCCCGATCGCGCGCGCCTCCGGCTCCGGATAGCCCGGTTCGCCGGGGAAGCCCTGGCGCACGTCCTCCAGGCCGACCCGCGAGAGCAGGGCAACACCATTCCAACGGCCTTGGCCGTACGCTGCGGTGGCGTACCCCAGCTCACCGACCTCATCGCTCGGGAAGCCGTCCGCGGCGACCTTGGTCTCCTGCAGGCACAGCACGTCGGGCTTGGTGGTGTCGAGCCACTCCAGCAGGCGCGGCAGCCGGGCCTTGACCGAGTTGACGTTCCACGTGGCGAAGCGCATCAACCCAGGGTGCTACATGTTCGGGCGCCTCGTGTTACTGGGGCGGGCCGTGGCGAGGATCAGGGCGGCGGCGAGACCGGCCATGAGCACGAGAAGCACGACCACGAGGCCCGACATGTCGCTCCTTTGTTATCAAGTCTGTAGCGAAACCTGACCCGAGTGTGATCCCCGTTACCACCACTCGATCAGCGAATAATGCCTCAGCCGGACCCGAACCGCCAGTACGCGTTCAGGAATCAAGAGAAGTGTGCAAAGAGACGGCCCCGGCCACGTGCCAGTGCGCGGCGAACTCGGCCGCCGGCACGGCCGGGCCCCAGAGCCAGCCCTGCCCGCGGGTCACCCCGATGGCGTCGAGCACGTCGCGCTGCAACCGGGTCTCGATCCCCTCCGCGATCACGGTCAGGCCGAGCGCGTAGCTCATCGCGGTCACGGCCCGCACGATCTCGTCGTCCTCGGTGCCCTGGCCGAGCCCGGTGATGAAGGAGCGGTCCAGCTTCACCCCGGTCACCGGGAAGCGGCGCAGGTAGGACAGCGACGAGAAGCCCGTGCCGAAGTCGTCGATCAGCAGCTGGACGCCGAGCTCGCGCAGCTCGAAGAGCACCCGGCCGGACGTGCTGTTCGGGTCGACCAGCACCGACTCGGTCATCTCGAGGGCCACGCAGCGCTCCGGCACGCCGTGCTGCAGCAGCTCGGCCGACACGATCAGCGGCAGCTCGGGGTCGGTGAGCTGGCGGGCCGACACGTTGATGGAAAGGTAGAAGTCGTCGCCGACGGTGCCGTCCCGCCGCCACTGGCCGAGCTGGCGCAGCGACTCCCGGCGCACGAGGTCGCCGATCGCCCCGATCAGCCCGGCGTCCTCGGCGATCGGGATGAAGACGGCCGGCGAGATCGCCCCGCGCTCCGGGTGGGTCCAGCGCGCCAGCGCCTCGGCGCCGACCGGCACGCCGGTCCGGACCTTCACGATCGGCTGGTACGCGACGTGGAGCTGCCCCTCGTCGATGGCGCGGCGCAGCGCCACCTCGAGCTCGATGCGCTCCCGGACCTCCTCGTGCATGGACGCGTCGAAGATCGTGACGTGCCCCGGGCCCTCGGACTTGGCCCGGTACATGGCCGTGTCCGCGTCCCGCAGCAGGGCCTCGGTGACCTGGGCGAACTTGCTGAACTCGGTGCCGGTGGGGGCCGAGGCGACGCCGACCGAGGCGGTGATGGTGACGTCGATGCCGCGGATGGAGAAGGGCCGGGTGAAGCACCGGCTGATCTCGTCGGAGAGCAGCAGCGCGCCCTCCCGCTCGCCGAGGTAGGCCAGCGCGAACTCGTCGCCGCCGAGCGCGGCCACCGGCACCGCGGCCGGAGCGGCCGTGCGCAGCCGGCGGCTGAGCTCGATGACCAGCTGGTCGCCGGTGTCGTGGCCCCAGCTCTCGTTGACGAACTTGAAGCCGTCCAGGTCGAGCACGAACACCCAGACCCGCTGCAGGTCGCCCGGGGTGGCCCGGCCCAGCAGCCGTTCGATCTCCTCGGTGAGCATGAGCCGGTTGGGCAGGCCGGTCAGCGGGTCGTGCAGCGCCTGGTGCTCGGTGTGCAGCTGGGCCACGACCTGGGCCCGGACGGCGAAGACGGCCCGCACCAGCAGCAGCGCGGTGGCCAGCACCCCGGCCGCGGCGATGGTGAGCCGTTCGGCCGAGGTGGGCTCGGAGATGACCACGAGCAGCACGAACGGGGTGATGGAGGCGGGCGCGAGCACGGCCACCCGGCGGACCGACCACGCCTGCACCGGGGGCCGGGCCGGCCGGCTCAGCTGCGCCATCGACGGGTGCAGGGCGGTCACCCCGAGCAGCGCGTAGGCCATCAGGAAGGGCGCGTCCAGCAGCGGCGACGCGTACGTCCGGCCGGTGGTGCCGATGATCGCGTACGCCGTGTCGCCGATGAACAGCATGGTCATCGCGCCCAGCAGGGTGAACAGGCTCGGCGGCCACTGCCGGGCGGTGAAGGTCAGATTGACCACGAGCAGCAGCAGGATGACGTCGAAGAGCGGATAGAAGGCGGCCAGCAGGTTCTGCAGCTCGGGCCGCTCCTGGATCTCCGCGGCGGGCGCGGCCAGCAGCAGCGCCGCGGCCAGGCCGCCGGCCAGGCAGAAGATCAGGCCGTCGAGGACCGCGTGCCGGTCGATGCTGACCCGCCATCGCAACAGGATGACCAGGAAGGCGGCCAGCATGATGTAGCCGGGGATGGTGGCCGCGTCGGCCAGCAGCGGCAGCGGCTGGTCCAGGTCGTCGACCAGCGGCCGGACGAGCACGCCGACCAGGAAGCTGGAGGCCGCGAAGGCCATCAGCCGCCAGGCCACCCGCGGCTCGGCGCCGAAGCGGCGCGGACCGGTGAAACAGGCCCAGACGGTGCCGGCGCCGATCGCCAGCAGGCACACGGCATTGACCACGGTGCTCAGGTTCGCCGTGTACGCGGCCGTCGCCGCCAGCCCGGCCACTCCGAAGAGCCGCCATTTCTCGGTCATCACTGACCATTTCGACCCCGGAGCGGCCGGGCTGAGCGGTTAGCGGGCCAGAGCGCTGCCCTTGCGGCCCGCTCCGGACGCCCGGCGCGGGGCCGGGATCGGGCGGCCGTGCGGGAAGACGGTCGGGCAGGCGGCGTGGTGCAGCACCTCGCGGGCCACGGAGCCGATCAGGCCGGCCCCGTCCGAGCCGCGATGCCCGAGCACCAGCATCCGGGCGTGACCGGACTGGCGGACCAGAGTGGGGCCCGGCGCCCCGGTGAGCAGGTGCACCTCGTGGTCGTCGAGTTCGGGCACGGCGTTCACGGCCTTGGTGACCAGCAATTCGCCCTCGCGCGGATCGGTGCACACGTGGGCTACATGGACAGCTACCTGGTGGCGTACGCCCTCGGTCGCCGCATGCCGGAGCGCGACGAGAGAGTGGGCGGACCCGTCGACCGCGACCAGCACGGGCCCGGCCGGAGGTCGTGGCCCGCGGGCCACCATGACCGGGCACCAGGCCCGGGAGACCGCCTGGACCAGCACCGACATCTCGGGCAGCCAGGGGGTCGTGGCGAGGTCGTCGTCCCCGACGACCAGCAGCTCGGCGGTGTGGCCCAGGCGCAGCAGCACCCGATCGGGCAACCCGTCGACCAGTTGTCCCGTCACGCGCACCCCGGGTGTGGAACGCTTGGCGGTGGAGATCGCCTCGTTGATGACGCGGGAGGCGGCTTGGCGGGCTCGGTCGTAATCAAGGCCCGGGCTCGCGGGGAGCTGCGGACTGGGCCAGGTGAACGCGTGCACGATTCGTAGTTCGCGGCCGCGCGAGAGGGCCTCGCGCGCGGCCAGGCGTACGGCGGCCAGGCCGGCCGACGTGCCGGTGACTCCAACGACGACGGGCGACGGACTCGGACGACGCATCAGGTTGCACCTCCGGGTTCTGATACCAACCATTATCTATGCAGGAACGCCACTCTTCGTGATCAATCCCTCAGCAGGGAGCCGCCTGATGACCCATTCAGGTTGAGGGTTTACGGTAAACGACAAAATTCGTAGGACATCTGCCGGTGAAGCGAGGGAAATACATGACGGATGTCAAGCTCGACCATCCCGGCGGGCAACTGTCGATGTCGGTACGTGAGGCGGTCGAGGGCCCGGGTGGCATCGACGTCAGCGCCCTCCTCAAGGAGACCGGCTATGTGACCCTCGACCAGGGTTTCGTCAACACTGCCTCCACCACCTCGGCGATCACCTACATCGACGGTGACGCCGGGATCCTCCGCTACCGCGGCTACCCGATCGAGCAGCTGGCGGAGAAGTCCACCTTCCTGGAGGTCTCGTACCTCCTGATGCACGACGCGCTGCCGACGCCGCAGCAGCTCAAGGAGTTCGGCGACAAGATCCGGGTGCACACCCTCCTGCAGGAGGAGATGCGGGCCTTCTTCTCCGGCTTCCCGCGCGACGCGCACCCGATGGCCGTGCTCTCCTCCGCGGTGACCGCGCTGTCGACGTTCTACCAGGACGCGCTCGACCCGCTCGACGCCGAGCAGGTCGAGATCTCGGGCATCCGCCTGATGGCGAAGCTTCCGACGATCGCCGCATACGCGTACAAGAGGTCCATCGGCCACCCGCTGCCGTACCCGGACAACACCCTCGACTACGTCGAGAACTTCCTGCGGATGACCTTCGGGCTGCCCACCGTGCAGTACGACGTGGACCCGAAGATCGCCAAGATCCTCGACATGCTGTTCATCCTGCACGCCGACCACGAGCAGAACTGCTCCACGTCGACCGTGCGCCTGGTCGGCTCGGCCCAGGCCAACCTGTTCGCGTCGGTCTCCGCCGGCATCAACGCCCTCTCCGGCCCGCTGCACGGCGGCGCCAACGCGGCCGTGCTCGAGATGCTCGAGCAGATCCGCAAGGAGGGCGGCGACGTCAACTCGTTCGTCACCCGGGTGAAGAACAAGGAAAAGGGCGTCAAGCTCATGGGCTTCGGCCACCGGGTCTACAAGAATTACGACCCGCGGGCCGCCATCGTCAAGAAGGCCGCCCAGGAGATGCTCTCCACGCTCGACAAGCCCGACCCGCTGCTGGAGCTCGCGTTCCAGCTCGAGGAGATCGCGCTCAGCGACGACTACTTCGTCTCGCGCAAGCTCTACCCGAACGTGGACTTCTACACCGGCCTGATCTACAAGGCCATGGGCTTCCCGACCAAGATGTTCACCGTGCTCTTCGCGCTGGGCCGCCTGCCCGGCTGGATCGCCCAGTGGACCGAGATGATGAACGACCCGGCCAACAAGATCGGCCGGCCCCGGCAGCTCTACACGGGCTCGCCCGAGCGTGAGTTCGTCGCGATCGACAAGCGCTGAGCCTCGCACTGACGACAACGCCCCGTCCGGCCGATGCCGGGCGGGGCGTTCGTCATACGATCGAGCTTCCACCAACTTCACAGGGAGAGTAAGAGAGCGATGGAGACGTTGGAGTTCCAGGCCGAGGCCCGGCAGCTGCTCCAGTTGATGGTCCACTCGATCTATTCGAACAAGGACATCTTCCTGCGGGAGCTGATCTCGAACGCCTCGGACGCGCTGGACAAGCTGCGCCTGGCCACGCTGCAGGACGGTCTCGAGGCGGACGCCTCCGACCTGCACATCGAGATCGAGGCCGACAAAGAGGCCCGCACGCTGACCGTGCGCGACAACGGCATCGGCATGACCCGCGAGGAAGTCGTCGACCTGATCGGCACGATCGCCAAGTCGGGCACGGCCGAGCTGCTGCGCAAGCTCAAGGAGGCCAAGGAGAGCCCCGAGCTGATCGGCCAGTTCGGCGTCGGCTTCTACTCGACCTTCATGGTGGCCGACAAGGTCACCCTGGTGACGCGCAAGGCGGGCACCGAGGGCCACGGCACCCGTTGGGAGTCGGCCGGCGAGGGCACCTTCACCATCGACGACGCGCCTGACGCGCCGGTCGGCACCACGGTCACCGTCCACCTGCGGCCGAAGGACGAGGAGGACGCTCTCTACGACTACACCGACGAGTGGAAGATCAAGGAGATCGTCAAGAAGTACTCGGACTTCATCTCGTTCCCGATCAAGATGGGCGACGAGACGCTCAACTCCATGAAGGCGCTCTGGGCGCGGCCGCGCTCGGAGGTGTCCGACGAGGAGTACAACGAGTTCTACCGGCACATCAGCCACGACTGGTCCGAGCCGCTCGAGATCATCAACATGCGGGCCGAGGGCACCTTCGAGTACGAGGCTCTGCTGTTCATCCCGTCCCGGGCCCCGTTCGACCTGTTCCAGCGCGACTCGGCCCGCGGGCTGCAGCTCTACGTCAAGCGCGTCTTCATCATGGACGACAGCCGTGAGCTGATCCCCGACTACCTGCGCTTCGTCAAGGGTGTGGTCGACGCGGCCGACCTGTCGCTGAACATCTCCCGGGAGATCCTCCAGCAGGACCGGCACATCCAGATGATCCGCCGCCGGCTGGTCAAGAAGGTGCTGTCGACCATCAAGGACCTGCTCAACAACAACCCGGAGAAGTACGCGACGTTCTGGCGCGAGTTCGGCCGGGCGGTCAAGGAGGGCCTGCTCAACGACCAGGACAATCAGAAGGCGATCCTGGACGTGGCCACCTTCGCCTCCACCGCCGGCAGCGAGCCGACCACGCTGGCCGCCTACATCGAGCGGATGAAGGAGGGTCAGGAGGAGATCTACTTCCTGACCGGCGAGTCGCGCTCGCAGGTCGAGAACTCGCCGCACATGGAGGCCTTCCGCGACCAGGGGTACGAGGTGCTGATCCTCACCGACCCGGTCGACGAGATCTGGGTCGAGGCCGTGCCCGACTACGACGGCAAGAAGCTGCAGTCCATCGCGCGCGGCTCGGTCGACCTGCCTTCGGACTCCGCCAAGAAGGAGGAGCCGGAGGGTGACTTCGGCCCGCTGCTCGGGTTCCTCAAGGAGCGTCTGGAGGAGCAGGTCAAGGACGTACGGCTGTCGCACCGGCTCACCACCAGCGCGGCCTGCCTGGTCAGCGACGCCGACGACATCACACCGACGCTGGAGAAGATGTACCGGGCGATGGGCCAGGAGGGGCCGCGGGTCAAGCGGATCCTCGAGCTGAACCCGAACCACCCGCTGGTCAGCGGTCTGCGCACGGCCCACGAGCGGGACGCTGCGGACGAGGCCCTGCCGGAGACGGCCGAGCTGCTGTACGGCACCGCGCTGCTGGCCGAGGGCGGCGACCTGGAGGACCCGGCCCGCTTCGCCAAGCTGCTGGCCGACCGCCTGGCCCGGACCGTCTAGAAGCCGTCGAGGCTGCGCTTGAGGGCGCTCAAGGCGCCCTCGATCCGCTCGAAGTCGTGCGCCTGGAAGCCGGCCCCGGGCGGGGCGGCGGCCAGGATGATGCCGACCAGGGCGCCCGCGACCACGCGGGCGTCCTCGTCGGCGGCCGGCCGGCCCTCGCGCTCGGCGATGAGCTCGGCCAGCATGCCCACCGCGGCCACGGTCTGCTGCTGCTGACGGCTGCGCAGCTCGGGCACCGTCTCGATCAGGCGCTGGCGGCGGCGCTCGGCCGCCCACTCCGGTTCGGAGAGGTTGGCGAACACGTCGCGCATGCCGAGCAGGATCGCCCGGACCACGGGCACCTCCGGCGGCTGGGCCCGGATCGCCGCGACGATCAGCGGGTCGTAGTCGTCGGTCAGGACCGTGTCTTCCTTGGTCGGGAAGTAGCGGAAGAACGTGCTCGGCGAGACCTCGGCCGCCTCGGCGATCTGCTCGACGGTCGTGGTTGCGTACCCCTGCTCCTCGAAGAGCCGCATCGCGGCCGTCCTGATCGCCGCCCGGGTCCGGAGCTTCTTACGCTCGCGCAGGCCGAGCGGCTGTGAGGTCATAAAGTCGATTCTGCCAAAGCCGTCTCGCTGACCTCGGCCGGTGGCCGCGGGGTGCGGGCCGGGAGGACGAGCAGCGCCAGCACGACGCCGACGGCCGCGATCGCCCCCGTGACCAGCAGCGAGTCGTTCATGCCGTGGACGAAGGCGCGCTGTACGTCACCCAGCAAGTTGCCCGCCACCTGAACACCCGACGAGACGCTCTCCCGGGCCGCCTCGGGCGCCGCGGCGGGCAGGGCGTCCCGGTAACCCGCGTTGACCACCGTGCCCAGCACGGCCACACCGATCGCGCCGCCGACCTGGCGCATCGCCTGGATCACGGCGTTGCCGACGCCGGCCCGCGACGGGTCGAGGGCGCCCAGCGCCGCGTTCATCGAGGGCGGCAAGGTGAGGCCGAGCCCGACCCCGGCCAGCGTGATCCACACGGCCACGTACCCGTAGCCGGTGTCCACCTCCGTGCGGGTGCCCAGGAACGACGCCACCGCGATCAAGGCGAGACCGCTCCCGATGATCATCTTGGTGTTGGCGAACTTCCCCGCCACCCGGGCGCCGACCAGGAGGCCGCCGATCACCGGCAGCAGCCGCAGGCCCGAGCCGAACGCGTCGTGGCCGCCCACCGCCGCGAAGAACTGCGGCAGCGTGAAGAGCAGACCCAGCATGCCGAAACTGGCGACCGTGGCCAGCACGGTGCCGCCGGTGAAGGCCCGGTTGCGGAACAGCGCGAGCTCGATGAGCGGGCTCTTCGCCTGGCGCTGCCACCACACGAAGGCGCCGAGCAGCACCAGGCCGCCCGCGATGGTGACGAGGGACCGGGCGTCGGACCAGCCGCGGTCGCCGGCCTCGATGATGCCGTACGTCAGGGCGACCAGGCCGGTGGCGGACAGGACGATGCCGAGCGGGTCGAGGCGGCCACCCGTGCCCCGCGACTCGGGCATCCAGAACAGCAGCGCGACCACGCCGATCACCACGACCGGCACGTTGATCAGGAAGACCGAGCCCCACCAGAAGTTGTCGAGCAGCCAGCCGCCCAGCAGCGGGCCGAGCGGGATGCCGAGGGCGCTCGCGGTGACCCAGATCGACATGGCCCGGGGCCGCGACTCGGCGTCGAAGAGCGTGGTCAGCACCGCGCCCGACATCGGCATGATCACGGCCGCGCCCAGACCGAGCGCGGCCCGGGCGGCGATCAGCTGACCTGAGCCCTGGGCGTAGGCGCAGGCGATCGAGGCCGCGCCGAACAGCACGAGCGCGCCGATGAGCATGCGCTTGCGGCCGAGCCGGTCGCCGAGCAGGCCCGCGGGCAGCAGGACCGCCGCCAGGACCAGCAGATAGGCGGAGGTGAACCACTGGAGGTCACCGGTGGAGGCGGACAGATCCCGCGACAGGGTGGGCAGCGCGACGCTGAGCACGGTGGTGTCCAGGCCGACGGCCAGGGTGCTCAGGGCCAGCGCGGCCAGCGCGTACCAGCGCGAAGTGGAAGTAACCATGTTTTGACAGTAGCTCTCACTTAGTAGTGACTGTCAAGTCGTTGGGATGAGCGCCGCGCGGGTGATGATGCGGGAAAAGCGTGCGGGGACGTGCCACGATCATGTAAGGCCACGTCAGGAAGGGAACCGATCTCGTGAAGAAGGCCCTCGGCTGGATCGTGCTCATCCTGATCATCTTCTATATCGGCACCAACCCCGGGCCGGCGGCGGACATCGCACAGGGACTCGGGGACGGCATCGCCGAGGTGTTCCGCAACGTCGGGGTGTTCTTCCGGGAGATCGCCACCTGATGGCGCACTGGCTGCTGCAGCACAACCCGGCGCGAGGGCACTGCGGCGACGGCGACTGGGTGATCCGCCGCTACCGCGACCGGATCGCGGCCGGCGACGACGTGGCCCTGTGGCACAGCGGCCGGGCGGGCGGGGTGGCCGCGATCGGCAAGGTCGTTTCCGGACCCCACGAAAGCGCTGGTGGGACGGCGGTCGGGGTGCGGTTCGAGCGCTGGTTCCCCGTTGCGCGCGAGGAGCTCCAGCGCGATCCCCGCTTCCACGACGCGCTGATCCTGCGCATGCCGGCCGGCGGCAACCCGTTCCCCGTCGAGCCGGATCAGTGGCAGGCCATCTCCGAGCGTGGTTGAGGCTATGCGGCGGACGGCTGCGGGTTCGGTGGGTTGCGGTGGGAGAGGGCGGCCAAGGAAGCGCGGGCGGACTGCTCGGCCTCGAGGACGCGGGCGGTGACCTCGGGCTGGAGGCCGGGCTCGCCGGCGGCCACGTCGTAGGCCTCGCGGAGGGTGGCGACCAGCAGGGCCAGGCGGCGGGCCTCGAGCATGGGGTCGGCGGGGCCGCGGCGGAGGGTGCCGGTGCCGGTCTCGACGGCGGTGATGGCCTCGTCGAGGTGGCGGTTGGCGGCGCGGTTGCGGACGAGCAGGGCGGCCGCCAGGCCCAGGAGGCTGCCGAGGACGGTCTGGACCAGACGGTCGCCGATCAGATCCAGCGGCGGGGTCTGGTGGCCCAGCTCGCCGACCAGCAGGGCCAGGGGAGTGATGGCCAGCATGGCCAGGCCGTAATTGCGGATGACCAGCAGCTCGGCGATGACCTGGGCCAGGACGATGCCGGCGACCATGACCCACGGGCCGCCGGGCACGGAGACGACCGCGCCCGCGATGATCAGGCCGAGGATCGTGCCACCGGCCCGCTGGATGGCCTTCTGAGAGGACAGGCGCAGCGAGGCCGTCTGCAGGACGGCCACCGCGGAGACGGCCGCCCAATAAGGGTGACTGAGACCGGTGACGTGGACCAGGACGCCCGCGGCGGCGCCGGCGATCAGCGCGCCGAAAGCGACCCGGGCCGCGGCCGGCCACAGCGGGCGGCGCGGAGCGCCCGGGCCCGGGGCCGGGAGGTCGCGTAGCAGCAGGGCGGCCAGGCGGCGTTCGGCGATGCGGGCGTTCTCGGCCGGGGTGGCGGCCAGATGGGGGAGAGGGCCGCGCGGGGCGACCTGGGCGGCCAGGGCCCGGAGGTGGGCGGCGGCCTCGGCCGTGTGCCCGTGCATGCCGCTGAGCTCGGTCTCGGCGTGCGCGACAAGAACCTCCTCATCGTGCAGCTCGCCGCCCGGCGTGGCGACGGCGCGCCAGGCGCGGTCGACGGCCAGGGCGGCCTGCTGGCGGGACTGGAGGCCGGCGGGGCCGTCGGGGGCGGTGTGCAGGGCGGCCGCGGCGCGCAGGGCCCGGGCGATGGCCAGGCGGCGCGGGCCGGCCGGGCTGACCAGGGCCCCGGACATGACGATGAGCCAGGCCACGACGGCCGCGGCGGCGGTCAGGGCGGCGTTGCGGGGCACCGACGAGGCGGTGGCGGGCAGGGCGGCGGCCACGGCGGCGGCGAAGGTGAACATCAGGCCGGCCGGCGGGCCCACCCGGTAGCGGTTGCAGAGCAGGGTGGCCACCCCGCCGACCAGGGCGATCACCACGACGCCGACGATCTCCGGGTGCGGCGCGAGGGCGGCCAGCGTTCCGACCGTCACGCACAGGACCAGGCCGGCACCGCTCGCCGTGAGGGTGATCGCGCGGCGGCGGTAGGGCTCGTCCCGGCCGTACAGCGCCGTGAAGGCCCCGAAGGTGGCGGCGCCGGCCCACTCCGTACGCCCGGAGGCGACCAGGACGACCAGCGGGACCGCCACCGCGAGGCCCGCGCGCAGCGCGAAAGCCCACGCCGCGTCGGCCGGGCGGACCCGGACGGCGGCGCGCAGATCACTCGTGACGGGAGAGCGGCTCACCAGGCTCGACCTTACCCAGTCAAGATTGAAAACGACTCACCTTGGGTAACCGCGCGGGCATGACGTCCCTCGCCGCCGAGGCCATCACGGACGCCGGGACCACGCAGCTGGTCCTGGCCGCCGTGCTCGGGATCATCGCCGTGGTCCTGTTGATCGCCTGGGCCAAATGGCATCCGTTCCTCGCGCTGATCATCGGCTCGGGCGTGCTCGGCATCGTCGCCGGCGCCTCGGCCGAGTCCACCATCAAGTCGTTCACGGCCGGGCTGGGCAGCACCACCGGCAGCGTCGGTGTGCTGATCGCGCTCGGGGCCATGATCGGCGCCCTGCTGGCCGACTCCGGCGGGGCCGACGGCATCGTGAACCGGATCGTCAACAGCGTCTCCGGCTCGGCCCTGCCGTGGGCCATGGCCGGGGTCGCCGCGCTGATCGGCCTGCCGCTGTTCTTCGAGGTCGGCGTCGTGCTGCTGGTGCCGATCGTGCTGCTGGTGGCCCGGCGTACGGACATCGGCCTGCTCCGGCTCGGCATCCCCGCCCTGGCCGGCCTCTCCGTGCTGCACGGCCTGGTGCCGCCGCACCCGGGCCCGCTGGTCGCGATCTCCAACCTGAACGCCGACCTGGGCCTCACGCTGCTGTTCGGCATCATCTGCGCGATCCCGACGGTGATCGTGGCCGGCCCGGTCTTCGGCAACTGGATCGCCAAGCGGGTCCCGCTGCCGGTGCCCGCCCTGGCCGCGACCGGCGGGGGCCAGAGCGTCTCGGCCAACGACGACCTCGGCGACGTGGTCGAGGACGACGGCAAGCCGCGGCCCACCCGCAACCCCGGCTTCTGGCCGGCCGTGCTCACCGTGCTGGTGCCGATCGTCCTCATGCTGGCCCGGGCGATCGCCGAGCTGACCATGGATGAGGGCTCCGGCCTGCGTAACGCGCTGGAGACCATCGGCGAGCCGATCGTCGCCCTGCTGGCCGGCGTGCTGATCGCGATGTACACGCTGGGCAAGCGGGCCGGTTTCAACCGGCAGCAGACCTCGGCCGTGGTCGGCGGCGCCCTGCCGCCGGTGGCCGGCATCCTGCTCATCGTGGCCGCCGGTGGTGGCTTCAAGCAGGTGCTGGTCGACGCCGGCGTGGGCAACGTGGTGGCCGACGCCGCTCAGGACGCGAACATCAACGCGCTGGTGCTGGGCTTCCTGGTCGCGGTCGGCATCCGGGTCGCCACCGGCTCGGCCACGGTCGCGACGATCACCGCCGCCGGCATCGTGGCTCCGCTGGCCACCACCCTGGAGAGGCCCGAGGTGGCGCTGCTGGCGCTGGCCATCGGCAGCGGCTCGCTCTTCTTCTCGCACGTCAACGACGCCGGGTTCTGGCTGGTCAAGGAGTATTTCGGGATGACCGTGGGCCAGACCATCAAGACCTGGTCGGTGATGGAGACGATCATCTCGGTGGTGGGCTTCGCCTGCGTGATGATCCTCAGCATCTTCGTCTGAGGCCTTCTTCAGGCGTCGCAGTTCCCGTCGAGTTTCTGGCCGACGGTCTGGAAGTCGCCCTTGAGGTACGCGGTGGGGTCGCTCTGCTGGGCCCCACCCTTCAGGTCGCTCGAGATGTCCTGCAGCGCCGTCTTCAATGACGCGTCGGTCGTGCGGGTGACCTCGGCGTCGACCTCGGCCGCCATGTCGGTGAAGGTCTGCTTGATGTTCGCCTTGGCCTCGTCGGAGGAGCTCGCCGCGTACTGGGCCACCTTCAGCGCGCCCTCGGTCAGGGTCTTGTAGACCGCCGAGCACACGTACTTGGGCACGCCGGCCGACTCCGAGGGCGTCGGGTTGATGCTGATCGGGGCGGGCACGGCCCCGGGCGCGAGGTCGACCTCGCAGCCGGCGGCCAGGGCCGCCGTCGCCAGCAGCGGCAGCAGGGCGAGGTGGCGTCGCGGCACAGCATTCTCCCTCGTCGATTCCCGTACGCAGGAAGCATAGTGTCCGCCGTCACGCGCGCCACCCGGCCGCCGCCGCATCCTCGCGCGAAAAGCGTAGTTAACGACCAATGTGCGCAACCTCCGAAAAAGTGCCCTCCTCGCGGTGGCCGGGGTCGTCGTCGCGGCCGGCGCCGCCCTCGCCGGGGTGGTCACCTCCGAGCCGTCCGCCGCCCCCTCCTTCAACGGCCCGGTCTACGCGGTCGTCTACCGCGGCGACAACGTCTACGTGGGAGGGAACTTCACCACCGCGATCGTCAACGGCCGCAACGTCGCGCGGAACCGGCTGGCCGCCTTCAACGCCCGCACCGGCACGCTGCTCGACTGGTCGCCCAGCGCCGACGCGAACGTCCGGGCCCTGGCCGTCGCCGGTGACGTGATCTACGCGGCCGGCGACTTCGACACGGTGAACGGCGAGCCCCGCGACGCGGTGGCCGGGATCGGCGCCACCAGCGGCCAGCTCACCTCGATGCGGCACTCGGTCACCGGCCAGCCGAACGCCCTGGCCACCGGCAACGGCCGGCTCTACCTGGCCGGCCGGCTCTCCGCCGTGGACGGGGTGCCGCGGGCCAACGTGGCCGCCTTCGCGCTGGCTGGCGGGGCGCTGGACCCGTGGGCGCCGGCCACCGACGACACGGTCAACGCCCTGGCCGTCACCGCCGACCGGGTCTACCTGGGCGGGCGTTTCCACCGCACGAACAAGGTGAGCTCGACGATCCGGCTCTCCGCGGTCGACCCGGCGACGGGCGTGACCGACCCGTCGTTCGTACCGAAGCCGGTCTCGCAGGTCTTCGCCCTCGCGGCCGACGCCTCCGGGGTCTACGCCGCGCTGGGCGGGCAGGGCGGGCGGGCCGTCGCCTACACCAGGACCGGGGCGACGCGCTGGACCCGGGTCTTCGACGGCGACGCCCAGGCCGTCGCCGTGCTCGACGGCATCACCTACGTCGGCGGGCACTTCGACAAGGCGTGCACGACCGGCAACAACGGCGCCCGGGGCGTCTGCACCGACGGCTCGGTGCCGCGCGGCAAGCTGGCCGCCGTGGACGCCCAGGGCAACCTGCTCGAGTGGGCGCCGCAGGCCAACGGGGTGGCCGGCACCCGGCAGATCGCCACCAGCCCGGCCCTCGGCTCGATCAGCGCGGTCGGCGACTTCACCATGGTCAACGCGGTCACCCGCAAACGCTACGTGGCCTTCACCGGCATGACCCCGCGTGAGAAGGCCGGGCCCACGACCGGCCCGGTCGCGTCGTACAACTTCGACACGACGATCGCCGACGGCACCTTCGACGACGGCTCCGGCCACGGCCACCTGCTGCGCGCGGTCATGCGCGACGGCGGCAAGGTGGCGATGACCCCACACGCCGCCGGCCAGGCCCTCTCCTTCCCGCCCGGCTGCGCCGGCGAGGCCTGTCCCAAGCTGGTGCTCCAGGCCGCCGACACCGCCGACCTCAACCCCGGCGACAAACCCTTGCGGTACGGGGCCACGGTGCGCGCGGGCACGTCCAGGACCAGCCAGAACATCCTGCAGAAGGGCGTCGCCGGGGCCGGCGGGCAGTACAAGCTGCAGATGGACGGGGCCACCGGCAAGCCCAGCTGCGTGCTCACCGGCCGGGACGGCGGCGCCTCCTACGTGGCTCGCAGCCGCGAGTCGATCCTGGACGACGACTGGCACATCCTCGAGTGCCGCCGCACCGGCCCCACCCTGGCCGTCGTCGTCGACGACCGGGTGCAGGCCACCTCGGCCGTCCCGGAGAGCTTGTCCATCGTGTCCGGTCAGCCGTTCAGCCTGGGCGGCAAGGGCGTCGGCCGGAACAACGACCAGTTCCACGGGTCGCTCGACGACGTCTGGATCCACATCGGCTGACGCCTCACGGCGGGGTGGACGCGTTCTCCTCGGGCTGCTGGCCGTCGCCCGGCGGCTCCTCGCCGCCGCCCCCGTCGTCGCCGTCCGGCGGCGGGGGAGTGTCGCTGGTGCCCGGATCCGGTGGTGGTGTCACCGTGGTCGACGGGGTGGTGCTCGGCGTGGTCGAGGGCGACTCCGACGGCGTGGTGCGCGTGGTGGTCGTTCCCGGCGCCGGCTGCTGCGAACGGGAGCTGGTCGGGTTCGACGTCCGCTGCGGGGCCCGGGTGGTCGTCTTGGGCGGGGCGTCGCCCGTGCCGGCCGAGGCCGGCGAGGTGGCCGACGGCTGGGTGCCGGGTGGGGTGTTCTTGTCGTCCGGCCAGGTCAGGGCCAGCGCCACGCCGGCCGCGGCCAGGACCAGCACCGCCGCGGCGGCCAGCACCCACGGCGTACGGCTGGTCTTGCGGCCGGCGCCGCCGGGCAGCACGGTCGTGGTCGGCGGCGGTGGAGCGATGGCGGCCAGCACCGTGGTCGTGTCGACGCCGGCCAGGATCTGATCGGCCGCGTCGGCCATCGCGGCCGCCGACGGGAAACGGTCGGCCGGCCGCTTGGCCAGGGCCCGCATGACCAGCGCCTGGACCGCCGGCGGGACGTCGTCCGGCAGCGGCGGCGGCGGATCGTTGAGGTGCTGCATGGCGATCGCGACCGGGTTGTCGCCGAGGAACGGCGGGTTGCCGGCCAGGCAGTGGTAGGCGACCGCACCCAGCGCGTAGACGTCCACGGCCGGGGTGATCGGCTCCTTCGACACCTGCTCGGGCGCGATGTACATGGCCGTGCCGACCACCTCGCCGGCCGCGGTCATCGTGGCCGTGTCGGCCTGCCGGGCGACCCCGAAGTCGACCAGCACCACCGTGCCGTCCGGCTTGATGATCAGGTTGCCGGGCTTGACGTCGCGGTGCACGATGCCGGCCTGGTGGGCCGCCTCCAGCGCGCGCCCGGCCTGCGACACCACCGACAGCGTCTCGTCCACGCTGAGCCGCCCGCGCGCGGCGATCCGCTGGTTGAGCGCCTCGCCGTCGACCCGGGCCATGACGATGAACGCGTCGGTGCCGGCCTCGGTCGCGCCGAAGTCGTACACGTCGGCCACGCCCGGGTGGTGCAGGGCGGCCATGGCCCGCGCCTCGTTGCGGAAGCGCGTCTGGAAGTTGGGATCACTGGCCCGGTCGGCGTGCAGCGTCTTGACGGCGACGTCGCGGCCGAGCACCGTGTCGGTGCCCCGCCAGACCTCGCCCATGCCCCCGGCCGCGATCCTCTCGTCGAGACGGTAGCGACCCCCGTACATCTCTCCTGGAGACGGCATAGCCCTCCTCTACCCGAACGGCGATCAGGCTATACGCCGCGGGCCGGGCTCGGGGCCGAGCTGAGGTCGCCCGTCCGGTGGATCGTCTGCCAGCGCAGCCGCCGGCCGGTCACCGCGGCGAGCGCTGACACCAGGAGAACGAGGTACATCAGCTGGCGATACACGATCTGCTGGAGTGGCAGGGTCCAGAGCGGGCGCAGCGGCTCGCGATCGAGCCGGAAGGCCAGGATGGCCGTCAGCACCTGCACGACCAGCATGGCCAGCCAGCCGATGACGGTGATCTGCCGGTCCAGGAAGAGCAGGCCGTAGACCGCCATCAAGTCGATCAGCGGGGCCAGCAGGGGCAGCAGCACGCTGAAGAGCGTGATGAACGGCAGCCCGCGCCGCCCGAACCGGCCGGACGCCCCCGACTCGACGACCGCGTGGCGGTGTTTCCACATCGCCTGCATGGTGCCGTAGCTCCAGCGGTAGCGCTGCTTCCAGAGCTGGTGCAGGGTGGCCGGGGCCTCGGTGTAGGCCCGCGCGTTCTCCTGATAGACCACGCGCCAGCCGGCGCGGTGGATGGCCATGGTCAGGTCGGTGTCCTCGGCCAGGGTGTCCGTGCTCAGCCCGCCGGCCTCGGTCAGCGCCTTGCGGCGGAACGCGCCGAGCGCACCCGGGATGGTCGGGATGCAGCCGAAGGTGTCGTAGAGGCGGCGGTCCAGGTTGAAGCCGATCACGTACTCGATGTGCTGCCACTTGCCGATCAGGCTGCGGCGGTTGGCCACCTTCACGTTGCCCGCGACCGCGCCCATCATCGGGTCGGCGAAAGGCTGCACCAGCCGGTGGATCGCCTCCGGCTCGACCACCGTGTCGGCGTCGACCATCACCACCAGCTCGTTGCGGGACAGCGCCACACCCGCGTTCAGCGCGTTCGCCTTGCCCGAGTTCGGGATCTTGACGATCCGGACGTTGGGGAGGTTCAGCTCGCGCACGGCGTCGGCCGTCCCGTCCGTCGACCCGTCGTCGACCACCAGGACCTCGACCTGCGGATGGGCCGAGGCGGCGAGCGACCGCACGGCCGGCGCGATGGTCAGCTCCTCGTTGTAGGCCGGCACGATGATCGTCACCGGCGTGGTCACCGGCAGGCCCCACGACCAGTGCGGGCTGCGCCGGCGCCGCGAGTGCTGCCAGGCGAACACGAACAGGATGAGCGTGCGGATCACGATCAGGCCGCCCGCAACGATCAGCAGCACCCACAGGATGTCGAGCACGAAGTCGGCCACGTGGATCGTCCACACCAAAGTACGCCCGCGCCAGATCTCGTCGCTGCCGGCCGCCGGGTTGACCTCCTGGCCCATCGCCTGGCTGACCGTGTTGAACCGGTAGCCGCGTTTCTGCAGCTGGGGGATGAGCTGGTCGAGGGCGGCCACCGTCTGCGCGCGGTCACCGCCGGCGTCGTGCATGAGCAGGATCTGCCCGCCGTTGCCGCGCGGCGTCGAGTTGCGGACGATCGCGTCGACGCCCGGGCGTTTCCAGTCCTCACTGTCCATCGTGTCGAGCACGGTCAGATAGCCCTGCGCGCCGACGGACTGCACGGTCTCCCAGTCCTTGTCGGTGATCGCGTCGGCGAACGAGGAGTAGGGCGGGCGCATCAGCGAGCTCGACCGGCCGGTGGCGTAGGCGATGGCCAGCTGGGTCTGCGAGTTCTCCATCTCGCGCCGCCAGTCGGGCAGCTTGGCCAGGTCGGGGTGGGTGAAGCTGTGCCCGGCGATCTCGTGGCCCTCGCGGGTGATCCGGTCGGCGATGCCCGGGTGCCGCGCCACCTGCGACCCGACCACGAAGAAGGTGGCCTGCGCGTGATGGCGGCTCAGCACGTCCAGGATCTTCGGAGTCCAGATCGGATCGGGTCCGTCGTCGAAGGTCAGCGCGATCGTCTTGGCGGGCATGCCGAGGGTCCGTACGTCACCCTCGTCGTTGACCTCGATGATCGGCCCGCCGTTGCTGATCGTGTCCGGCACGTCGTCCGACGAGGCGTTCTCCGAGGTGGTCCCGTCCGGGCTGAAGCCGGCGTCGGTGTAGACCTCGACCAGGATGACCGTGGCCAGCAGGAGCAGCGTCACCAGGGCCAGCACGCCCGACATGACCCGGCGCCGGCGGATCCGCCGCTTGCGCTGCAGCGGAGGCAGCCGCCCGGTCGACTCGGCCGGATCCTGCGGCGGCTGCGTGGCCCGGTAGACGGTCACCGCGTGGCCATCCCCACCGCTTTGCTCGGCTCAGGGGTCCGCTCCGGCGGCCGCGCCGACCCACCGAGCTGGCTCAGCCACACCACGACCAAGGTCAAGATCAAGAGCACACCGATGCCGTACGCCGTACGCCTGATCCACCGCCGCCGCCCACCCGTCGGGTCGACGAAGACCGGCGCCGGCTCCTGCGACCCGATCGGGATGAAGTGGGTCGGCGCGTTCTCCGGCGTGCGGGCCTTGCCCACCGCCTTGCCGACGCGCGCTTGCCCACGCGGCGGCCGCTGGACCGGCGCTCGTCCGATGTTGGGTTCGTCTCCCACCCCTCCGACGCTAAGAGACGCGTCAATGAGACGCACCCCGGACGCCGCGCCCGCATTCCCCCTTTTGTCCAGGCCGTTCGGCTCCGCCTCCGCGCAGCTGCCCAGGTAGGCCGGGGGTGCTAGATCATCCACCCCAATCGATCTTGGCCAAGCTTTTCCGATCGCTGTCACCCACCCGACGGAATCTCAAGCCTTTCCCCGATGCACCCACCCCATCCGGCCGATCACGCGATTCCACGCCATGGCGTAAGCGCGGCCCTCACGCGCCCCGCCGTCGTCCGTCCCCGTCCCCGTCCGTCCGCGCTTCTAAGGAGGCCCGCCTCGGCGTCGAAGCCCAAGACGCAAACTGATCCGCGCCGCCTAGACGGCCCGGCTGCGGTCGGCCGGTCGACATCGGACCACTAAGCGCGTGTGCCGGGACAGCAAGTCCTGACTCTCCACGCGCGCCTGCGCACCGCGACCCGAGCCACCCGTCTTCAGCGGCCCGCCACCGGTGACCCGCCCCAACGATCGCGAGCCGGCAGCTGTTTCCCCTCGACCTTTGCGCCTCCGCGGCGTCCTGAAATGGGTGCCGTATTCGGGAAGCGAAAGAAAAGGCGCCGCCGCGGCTGTCTGTTGCTGTATTTCGGATCTCGTGACGACTTTCGCCACTATGGATTTGGGAGGCCGGCCGCAATTCGCGATCAGCTCGGCCGCGGCAGAAGGCGCCACCCCGCGGCAAGCGGGATCGTCGGGGCCGAGCCGGCTCCGACCATGGAAAGTGCGGCAGCGAATGGGCCGGCCGAGCGACGTTCGCTTGGCATGCGTTCCGGCTCGAGTCCCGGCTCGGGTCCCGGCCCGCGTCACGGCTCGCGTCCGCCGAGATGTCTTGGTCGGCGTTGCCCGGCTGTGGTGAGCCGACAACTTCAATGGCCCGCGCCGGCGTCCCCGCCGGTCGCAAAATCGGCTCAGCTCCACTCGGCTGATCTGGCTTTACATCCTGTGCGGCGGCCGTCGACCTGCTCGCCCGAATCGCGGACCGCCCCGCCGGCCGCGACATGGACGTAGGCGCGACTGGCCGTGGCGCCGGCTGCCGAGCCTCGGCGGGATACCGGGCCAGGCTCGCCTCGCGCCGAAGGCGATACAGCTTGAGGCCGTGGCGCTGCGCGAGCCCCCGCTCTCGGCGACGATCGAGCTCACGACGCTCCTCATCATTTCCCGGCGACCAATTACGCGCACGAGTCCGGTCACGCAGGACCGACATCTGCTCACGAGTAAAAAGCCCAAGCTGCTGATAACGCATGACCAATTATCCCGCCGCCAGACCGGAGAAACCACCCGCCGGCCACTCTGGATCATGCCAATCCCAGGGACTGTCCAAAAGGGCTTGTCGGCACCATTTCTGGGCGCGCTATTCTACTGTCGGAGCCAATATGCAGAGGTCGGAGGAACGCTTCAGGCGGGGCAGGAAAACAGCTCTCGACGTTGATGCGGACCAGCGCGACCCGGCCGCCCGGCACGCCGTGGTGTTCGGGCCGGCCGTCCGCTTGGGACCCGCGCCACCCGGCGCAACCCCGCGCGCGGCGGGCCGTGGGGTGCGGGCCTGGCTGTCCGCTTGGGGTGACTCGGGCCGCCTGGCGTTACCCGGCGCGCGGCGGGCCGTGGTGTGCGGGCCTGGCTGTCCGCTCAGGGTAGCCCGGGCCACTGGGCGCAACCCGGCACGCGGCGGGCCGTGGCAAGCGAGCCCGGCCGTCCGCCGGGGGTGACCCGGGCCGCCCGGCGCAACCCCGTGCGCGGCGGGCCGTGGGGTGCGGGCCTGGCCGTCCGCTGGGGGTGACCCGGGCCGCGTGGCGCAATCCCGTGCGCGGCGGGCCGTGGCGAGCGGGCCTGCCATCCGCTTGGGGGTGCCCCAGCCGGCGGCCCGTGGCGGGAAGGCGCCACGACCCAGGCCGCCCGCACGGTCTGGGCCGAGCCGTCGAAACGGCTCGGCCCGTATGGTGCCCAGTGGGTCAGGAGCGGCGGCGGGGGAGCCAGAGGGCGACCACGGCGCCGGCGGCGACGATGGCGGCGCCGACGATGACGGCCGGTCGGATGCCGTCCACGAAGGACTGGTGGGTGGTGTAGCTGCCGTACGAGCTGAAGATGGAGGCCAGGGCGGCCACCCCGACGGCCACGCCCAGCTCGCGGATGGTGTTGTTGACGCCGGAGGCGACGCCGCGCTGCTCATCGGTGACGCTGGCCATGGCGACCGTGCTGACGGGGGCGAAGGTCAGGCCCATGCCGATGCCGGCCAGGACGAACGCGCCGACCAGCGAAGAGTAGGTCACGTCGGTGCCGGTGGCCAGGCCGATCCAGAGGATGCCGGCGGCCAGCAGGACCTGGCCGGCCAGGATGAGGTTGCGCTGGCCGATGCGGTCGCCGAAGATGCCGGCCAGCGGGGCGACGATCATCGGGGCAGCGGTCCAGGGCAGGGTTCGCAGGCCGGCGTCGAGCGGGCTCAGGCCCTGGACGACCTGGAAGAACTGGGCGAGCAGGAAGACCGAGCCGAAGGCGCCGGCCGAGAAGGCCAGGGTGACGAGGTTGACCAGGCCGAAGCCGCGGGAGCGGAACAGTGACAGCGGCATCATCGGGGCCGGGTTGCGGGTCTGCCAGGCCAGGAACGCGGCGATCAGCAGGCCGCCGCCGACGAGCATGCCGAGGACGCGGCCGGAGGTCCAGCCGTGGTCCGGGCCGTCGACGACACCCCAGATGACGAGCAGCATGCCGGCGGCGGAGAGGACCAGGCCGAGCGGGTCGAGGCGGCGGGCGCCGCCGCGGGATTCACTCAGGACGGTGCGGGCCAGGAAGACGGCGACCACGCCGACCGGGACGTTCAGCCAGAAGATCCAGTGCCAGTCGAGTCCCTCGACGACCGCGCCGCCGACGACCGGGCCGACCGCGACGCCGAGGCCGCTGATGCCGCCCCAGATGCCGATGGCGGCGGTACGCATGTTGTCCGGCACTGCGGCTGAGAGAAGGGTCAGGGCCAGTGGGGCCACGGCGGCGCCGCCCAGACCTTGGATGGCGCGGGCCGCGGTGAGCTGCCACGGCTCGGAGGCGAGGCCGGCGGCGGCCGAGGCCAGGGTGAAGACGACCAGGCCGGCCACGAACATGCGGCGGCGGCCGATCCGGTCGCCGAGGGCGGCCGCGGTGAGCAGGAACGCGGCGAAGGGCAGGGTGTAGGCGTTCACGAACCACTGCAGGTCGGTCAGCGAGGCGCCCAGGTCGGTGCGGATCACCGGCAGCGCCGTGCTGACCACGAGGTTGTCCAGCGCGACCATGAAGGTCGGGATGCCGACGGCGGCGAGCACCGCGGCCAGCGGCCGGGCGTTGCGCCGGGGCGCGGCGGCGGGTGCTTCCTGTACGGCGGTCATCATCGTCTCCCCAGAAGTTGTTATCGACTGATAACCAAAGTAGTTATCGACTGATAACCTGTCAACATGTCTCGCACCCGTCTCACCGCCGAGGAGCGCCAGGAGCAGCTCGTGGCGGCCGCCGTCACCGCGTTCAGCAGCGGCGGCTACGCCGGCACGACCACCGACCAGGTGGCCCGTCTGGCCGGCGTCTCCCAGCCGTACGTGATCCGCCTGTTCCGTACGAAGCAGGAGCTCTTCCTGGCCGCGATGCAGCACACGGTCGACCGGATCGACGCGACCTTCCGGGCCGCCGCCGACCAGGAGCCCACCCTGGAGAGCCTCGGCCACGCCTACTACGAGCTGCTGAGCGAGCAGGAGCTGATGACGATGCTGCTGCACGGCTTCGCGGCCAGCGCCGACCCCGCCATCGGCGAGCACGTGCGCACCGGCTTCGGCCGCCTCTACGAGACCGTCCGCGCCCTGACCGGCTGCACCGCCGAGGAGTCCCGCGCCTTCTTCGCCGAGGGCATGCTGCTCACCTGCCTGGCCTCGATGCGGGTGATCGGCCGCGAGGCCGTGCCCCTGCAGCCCTGGTCGGCCGACCTGGCCAGCACCTATCCGGCGGCCAAGTTCGACTGACGCCTTACATGTTGTGCTTGAGGTAGGCCGGCTCGCGCCAGCCCAGCAGGGCCTCGGTCATCCGGACGGCGTCGACCGCGGAGCGGACATCGTGGACGCGGACGATGCGGGCGCCGCGCTCGATGCTGAAGACCAAAGCGGCCAGCGTGCCGGCCAGGCGCTCGTGCTGCGGGGCGTCGATGGTCTCGCCGATGAAGTCCTTGTTGCTGACGGCGGCCAGCACCGGGTAACCGATCGCGGCGATCTCGGGCAGCCGGCGGGTCAGCTCGAGCGTGTGCCGGGTGTTCTTGTTCAGGTCGGGGCCCGGATCGACGATGATCTGATCCGGTCGTACGCCCCGGTCGAGGGCGACCCGTACCCGCGCCCGCAGGAACGCGGCGACCTCGCCGGTGACGTCGTCGTAGCGCGGGCTCGGCCACGGTGTGCGCGGGGCGGCCAGGCTGTGGGTGATGACCAGTTGGGCCCCGGTGCCGGCGACCACGTCGGCCATCTCCGGGTCACGCAGCCCCGACGTGTCGTTGACGACCGCCGCCCCGGCCTTGATCACCTCGGCCGCCACCGCCGGCCGGTAGGTGTCGACCGAGACGACCGTCCGGGAGCGGGCCGCCTCCACCACCGGCAGGACGCGCTCGAGCTCCTCGGCCGGGCTGACCTCCGGGCCGGGCGCGAACGGCACTCCGCCGACGTCGATCCAGTCGGCGCCGGCGTCGGCCGCGGTCTGCACGGCCTCCACCGCTTGGCCGAGGGCGAACGTGCGGCCGCGATCGTGGAACGAATCGGGCGTCCGGTTCACGATCGCCATCACGGCCACCTGCCGGGTGAAATCAAATGGGCGCCCGCCGATGACCCGCCGACCGTTCTTCTCGCTCACGATTCGCGAGCGTAACAGGCGGCCGTACGCAGGGCAGAAGCGGTCGCGTACCCGTCGTGGAGCGAATCATGCGGACCAAAATTCGCTTAATTCTGCGGCGCGAATTGAGAATGGACGGTCGCGGGGAAGGGTAGTTGATTGGTCGTCGAAATCCCCTCTGGAGGAATCACATGAGTGACGTGCCATCGGGCGTTCGCGGACCGGGCGCCGTCGATCCCGTCGAGGTGCCGGCGACGTACCCGGCCGAGACGTATACGACTGAGACCTACGCCGAGACCTATTCCGCGCCTTCCGGAGGCCAGAGCTCCGGCGGTGGGGCCAAAGAGAAGGCCAAGGAGGTCGCCTCCCAGACCGGCCACGCGGCCGGCGAGGCCGCCGCCGACGTCAAGGACACCGCCAAGGAGCAGGCCGGCCGGGTCGCTTCCGAGGCCAAGGCGCAGGTGAGCAACCTCGCCTCGGACGTCAAGGGCCGCGTCAACGAGCAGGCCCACACCCAGAACCAGAAGCTCGTCGGGTCGATCCGGGACACGGCCGACCAGCTCGACCAGATGCGTGGCGATCGGGGCGACACCCCGGCCGCGCAGGTCGTGACCCGGATCGCCGACGGCGGCCGCCAGTTCGCCGACTACCTGGACCGCAACGGTCCCGAGGGCGTGCTGCGCGAGGTGCAGGACTTCGCCCGCCGGCGTCCCGGCGCGTTCCTGGCCACCGCGCTGGCCGCGGGCTTCGTGGTCGGCCGGCTGGGCAAGAGCGTGGCCAAGGCCGAGCCGAGCGCGAGCAGCGCCCCGAAGCCGGACAGCGACTCCTTCGTGTCCAGCACGCAGACCGACACCACGGCCGAGTACGCCACCGGCTACCCGACCACGCCGACCTACCCGGCGTCCGGGCCGGTGACGACCGCGCCGACCGGCGGCTACGCCAGCGCCACCGAGTACACCTCGACCGGCACCGGCACGCCCGCCGTGACCAACGAGTACGTCGTGGACAGCCCGGAGCGTCCACGATGACCACCCCGTACCAGCACGACCGGGCCGAGGAGGTCTCCGAGACCTCGGTCGGCGAGCTGATCGGCAACATCAGCAACGACCTGTCCCAGCTCTTCCGGCAAGAGGTCGAGCTGGCCAAGGCCGAGGTGCAGCAGGAGGCGAAGAAGGCCGGCAAGGCCGCCGGGATGCTCGGCGGCGCCGGTTTCGCCGGATACCTCGCGGTGCTGTTCCTCAGCCTCGCCGCGGTGTTCGCGTTGGATGCCGTCATGCCCGCCGGGTGGGCCGCCCTGATCGTGGCCGCTGTCTGGGGCATCGTCGGTGGCGTCCTCTACGCGAACGGCAAGAAGAAGCTCAAGAACGTCGACCCGATGCCCCGCCGCACCGTCGACACGCTCAAGGAGGACGCCCAATGGCTGAAGAACCCGACCGGCTGAAGCAGGACATCGAGAACACCCGGCGTTCGCTGACCCGCGACGTCGACCTGCTCGCCGAGAAGACGAGCCCCACCAAGGTGGCCCAGCGGCGCTGGACGGCAGTCAAGGAAAAGGTCATGGGCGTCAGCGACAGCGCGTCGAACAAGGCGTCGGACGTAGGAGGAACGGTGAGCGACAAGGCGAGCCAGGTCGGCAGCGCGGTCAGCGACAAGGCCTCGCAGGCGAGCGACGTGGCCAGCGAGAAGGCCCACCAGGCGGCGGACGCCGTGAAGCAGGCGCCGCAGGCGGTGGTCCAGCAGACCCAGGGCAACCCGCTCGCGGCCGGCATCATCGCGTTCGGCGTGGGCATGCTGGCGGCCACGCTGATCCCGGTCACCGAGGCCGAGAAGAACGCCGGCGCGGCGATCAAGGAGCACAGCGGCGACCTGACCGAGAAGGTCAAGGACGCCACCCAGGAGCTGCGCGAGGACCTTCAGGGCACGGCCCAGGAGGCGCTCGGCCAGGTCAAGGAGACCGCCCAGGACGCGGTCCAGACGACCAAGGACACGGCCAAGGGCAACGCCCAGGACGTACGCGACCAGGCGCGCTCGGCCGCATCCTGACAACGCATCATCCCGGCTCGGACCAGCGCGTTTGCGAGGCTCCGGGCCGGGAAGCTGTACGGGTATGAAACTCGGATACAAGCTGGCCGCGGAGGGCTTCGGCCCCAAGGAGCTGATCCGCCAGGCGGTCCGGGCCGAGCAGGCCGGATTCGACTTCGTGGAGATCAGCGACCACTTCCACCCCTGGCTCGACGTGCAGGGCCATTCGCCGTTCGCCTGGAACGTGCTGAGCGCGATCGCCATGCGGACCGACCGGCTGGGCCTGGCCACGGGCGTGACCTGCCCGACCGTGCGCTACCACCCGGCGATCATCGCGCAGGCGGCGGCGACGCTGGCGATCATCTCGGACGACCGGTTCACGCTGGGCATCGGCGCCGGCGAGCGGCTCAACGAGCATGTCGTCGGCCAGGGTTTCCCCAGCGTGCGGGGGCGCCACGAGCGTCTCGTGGAGGCCCTGGACATCATCAACCTGCTCTGGCAGGGCGGCTACCAGTCCTATGAGGGCAAGCACCTGCAGCTCGAGGACGCGCAGGTGTTCGACCTGCCCGAGAAGCTGCCGGTGATCGCGGTGGCGGCCGGCGGCAACAACGCCGCCGAGCTGGCGGCCACGCACGGCGGCGGCCTGTTCGCCACCGAGCCCCGCAAGGACCTGGTCGAGACGTACGCCCGCAGCGGCGGCAAAGGTCCGAAGTACGCCGAGGTCTCCGTGGCGTGGGCGCCGACCGCCGAGGCCGCGATCAAGGCCGCGCACGAGACGAGCCGCTGGGGCGTCACCGGCTGGAAGGTCATGGCCGAACTCCCGAATCCGGTCAATTTCGAGGCGGCGTCGGCCACCGTACGCCCGGAGGACGTGGCGGAGGCCTTCGCGCACGGACCCGATCCGGAGCCTTACGTGAAATCGGTCAAGGAGTACACGGAAGCGGGATACGATCACATCGTCCTGATGAATGCCGGGCCCGATCCCGACGGATTCCTCGACTTTTTCGAAAAAGACCTGAAAGGGCGACTCGGATAACGATTCTTGTGGGCCCGGCCGGGGTATCGGCGACGCCATGTCGCTGGACGTGCAAAAAAATATGGTGGAGACCGACGACGTCACCGTTGTGGTAGCCACCCGCAATCGGGCCGACCGTCTGCGCGAGACGATGCCCCGGCACCGGGCCCGGACGATCCTGGTCGACAACGCCTCCGACCAGCCGCTGCCCGACCTCCCCGGCGTCGACGTGGTCCGGCTCGGCGACAACCTCGGGGCTGCCGCCCGCAACATCGGGGTCGAGCGGGCCCGTACGCCGTACGTCGCCTTCGCCGACGACGACTCGTACTGGACGCCGGGCTCGCTGGCCCGGGCCGCTGAGATCATGGACGCGCATCCGCGGGCCGCCGTGCTGGCGGCCCGCGTGCTCGTGGGGGAGGACCGCCGGCTCGACCCGGTGTCGGCGGCGATGGCCGAGGGCGTGCTGGGCCAGAACAAGACCGGGCCGGCCGTCCTCGGCTTCCTGGCCTGCTCGATCATCGTGCGGCGGGAGGCGTTCCTGACCGTGGGCGGCTTCGAGCCACGCCTGTTCGTCTACGGCGAGGAGGCCCTGCTGGCGATGGACCTGGCGGCGGCCGGGTACGAGCTGTCGTACGCCGACGAGCTCGTCGTGCGGCACCTGCCGCAGCCGGCCGGCCGGGACAACGGCGCCCGGGCCCGCCGGGAGACCCGCAACCGGGTGCTGACCGCGCTGCTGCGCCGCCCGCCCCGCGTCGTGGCGGGAACGCTTCGTCAAGCCGTACGGCAGAGCCCGCGCGGAGTGACCGACGCCCTGCGTGACCTGCCCTGGGCCCTGAGCCGGCGCCGGCCGCTCCCGCCGGAGGTGGAAGCGGCCCTGCGCAAGCTGTGACTACCAGCCCGAGGGCGGCGCCTGGATGTGCACCGCCTTCGTGGCCGTCATCTCGTCCAGCAGCTCCGGGCCGTAACCGAAGCCCTGCCCGCTGCCGCGACGCGGGTGCGCGGCCCCGGCCGGCGCTCCGCCGAAGACCGCGTTGACCTTGACCGTGCCGGTCGGCAGCGCCCGCCAGGCCTGCTGGGCGTGGCTCATCGAGGTCGTCAGCACGGTCGCGGCCAGGCCGTAGGGCGAGTCGGCGGCCCGGCGCAGGCCCTCGTCGAACGAGTCGACCACCATGACCGGGGCGACCGGGCCGAACGTCTCCTCACGCATCACAGTCATGTCGTCGGTGCAGTCGGCCAGCACGGTCGGCGGGTAGAAGGCGCCCGGACCGGCGGGGACGGCCCCGCCGCGTACCGCCCGGGCCCCGTCCTTGACCGCCTGCTGCACCTGCTCGTCGACGGCGTCGCGCATCCGGCGGTCGACCATCGGGCCGATCTCCGCCGCCCACCGGTCGGCCTCGGTGGCCAGGCAGTCGAGGAACGCGCCGGCCACGTCGCGGTGCACGTAGACCCGCTCCACGGCGACGCAGATCTGCCCGGAGTTGACGAACGCGCCCAGTGCCACCTGCTGCGCGGCCCACGCCGGGTCGACACCGGCGTCCACGATGACCGGATCCTTGCCACCGTTCTCCAGCAGGGCCTTGGCCCCGGTCCGGGCGCACGCGGCGGCGATCGAGCGGCCGGTGGCGGTCGAGCCGACCTGGGCGACCACGTCGACCGGGGCCGCGGCCAGCGCGGCGCCGACCGCGCCGTCGCCGTTGACCAGGTTGAGCACGCCCGCCGGGAAGTGCGGGGCGAGCACCTGCACGAGCCGCCAGCCGGTGGCCGGGGTGCGCTCGCTCGGCTTGTGGACGACGGTGTTGCCGGTGACCAGGGCCGCGCCGAGCAGCCCGCAGGAGACCGCGACCGGGTCGTTCCACGGGGTGATGACCGCGACCACGCCGCGCGGCCCGTACGCCATCAGGTCGATCGCCTCGTCGTCGCCGGCCAGCGAGCGGCCGCGGTGGGCCGGGCCGAGCTCCGCGTACTGCCGCAGGGTGCCGACGCCGGCCCCGATCGACTCGCGGGCGCCGCCGACCGGCTTGCCCATCTCGGCGCTCATGATCTCGGCGAGCTCGTCGGCGGCCGCCTCGAGGGCGGTGGCCGCGGCGTGCAGGGCGGCCGCGCGGGCGGCCGGGGCGGTGCCGGCCCAACGGGCGGCGGCCTCGCGGGCGGCCGCCACGGCCGCCGCGACATCGGTCTCGGAGGAGACCGGCACGGTGGTCACCGGGGTGCCGTCGGCCGGGTTCACAACGGACAGTCGGCGGTCCGAATTGCCCGGTTCCCAGCGCCCGGCGATGTGCTGCTCCACGTCATACATGAGCGGGCGTTTGCCCGGGAGCAAGGGTTCCAAACCTGCTATCAGTGCAGGTGGGAGGCCAGATTTTATTTTTTAGAGAAGTCAATGATCATGCGAGTACTTCTCTTCCGCCGGGGTATCCGGCGGCCCATGCGTGTCCTGGGAATCAACGCCATCTTCCACGATCCGGCCGCCGCGCTGATCGTCGACGGCCGCGTCGTGGCCGCCGCCGAGGAAGAGCGGTTCAGCCGCCGCAAGCACGGCAAGAGGCCCGTCCCGTTCGCCGCCTGGGAGCTGCCCGAACAGGCCGCCGCGTGGTGCCTGGAGGAGGCCGGCCTGCGCCCCGGGGACCTGGACGCGGTGGCCTACTCGTTCGACCCCGGAATGACCCGCGACCTGGCGGGCCTCGGCGTCAGCGACCCGTCCGACGCGATGCGCGTCGACTACGCCCGCCGGGCCCCGCAGTTCCTGGCCACCGCCCTGCCCGGCCTCGACCCGTCCCAGGTCACCTTCGTGCCGCACCACGTGGCCCACGCCGCCTCGGCCGGGTTGTCGGTGCCCGAGGACAGCGCGGTGCTCGTGCTCGACGGGCGCGGCGAGGTGGCCAGTCACCTGGCCGGCGCCTACCGAGGGGGCGAGCTGGAGATCCTCAAGAGCCAGGAGCTGCCGCACTCGCTCGGCCTGCTCTACGAGGACCTGACCCGCCACCTCGGGTTCCTGCACTCCAGCGACGAGTACAAGGTGATGGCGCTCGCCTCGTACGGCACGCCCAAGTTCCTCGGTCTTCTCCGCGACCTCGTGCACGCCAACGACGACGGTGGCTTCACCGTCGAGCGCATCGACTGGGACGCCCTGGCCAAGGCGCGCACGGCCGACGGCGAGATGACCGAGGCCCACGCCGACCTGGCCTCCAGCGTGCAGGTGCGGCTCGAGGAGGTCATGCTCGATCTGGCCCGCTGGACGTACGACGCCGCGGGCGGCCCGAGAACCCTGGCCATGGCCGGTGGCACGGCGCTCAACTGCGTGGCCAACGCGCGGATCGCGGCCGAGGGCCCGTACGAGCGGGTCTGGGTGCAGCCCGCGGCCGGCGACTCCGGCACCGCGCTCGGCGCCGCCCTGGCCGTCGGCAAGCAGAACATCCCGTTCGGCACGGCCGCGCTCGGCCGCGGCTGGAGCGACGACGAGCTGGAGGCCGAGCTCAAGCGGGCCGCCCTGCCCTACACCCGGCCCGAGTCGATCGCGGCCGAGGCCGCCCGCGTCCTCGCCGGCAACGGCATCGTCGCCTGGTACCAGGGGCGCAGCGAGTACGGCCCGCGCGCGCTCGGGCACCGCTCCCTGATCGCCCACCCGGGCGACAAGGACACCCAGACCCGGATGAACGACGTCAAGGGCCGCGAGCAGTTCCGCCCGATCGCGCCGATGGTCCGGGCCGAACGGTTCGCCGACATCTTCGAAGGCGTCTACCCGAGCCCGTACATGCTCTTCGTGCACAAGGTGAAGCCCGAGTGGAAGGACCGCATCCCGGCGGTCACCCACGTCGACGGCACCGCCCGCGTGCAGACCGTCCACACCGACACCGAGCCGCTGGTGGCGTCGCTGCTGGCCGAGTTCGAACAGCTCACCGGCCTGCCGGTGGTCGTCAACACCTCGCTCAACACGGCCGGCCGGCCGATGGTCGACACGCCGCGCGAGGCGATGGAGCTGTTCGGCTCGGCCCCGGTCGACCTGCTCGCGCTCGGCCCGTTCGCCGTGCACCGCGCGAAGGCGTTCGCCGCGTGATCTCCATAGTCGTGCCCACGCTGGGCCGCCCCAGCCTGGCCGCGCTGCTCGCCGCCCTCGGCCCCCTCCCACCCGAGGCGGAGCTGATCGTGGTCGACGACCGCCCGGCGCCGCACCCACCCCTGGCGATCGACGCTCGGGTGGTGGCCGGCCCGGCCCGCGGCCCGGCCGCCGCCCGCAACGCCGGTTTCCGGGCCGCGCAAGGCGAGTGGATCGCGTTCCTCGACGACGACGTGGTGCCCGATTCCGACTGGATCATGCGGCTGACCGAGGATCTGGCCTCGGCGGGCCACGACGTCGGCGGCGTGCAGGGCGAGTTGCGGGTGCCGCTGCCGGACCACCGCCGCCCCACCGACTGGGAGCGCGTCACCGCCGGCCTGGCCGACGGCGCCTGGATCACCGCCGACATGGCTTACCGGCGGGCCGCGCTGGCCCGCTGCGGCGGCTTCGACGAACGCCTGCCGCGGGCCTTCCGGGAGGACGCCGACCTCGCCTACCGGGTACGCCGCGACGGCTGGACCCTGACCCGCGGCAAGCGCCGGGTGACCCACCCGGTCCGCCCCGAAAGCCTGTGGGTCAGCGTGCGCACCCAGCGCGGCAACGCCGACGACGCGCTGCTGCGCCGCCTCTACGGCCCCCAGTGGCGCGAGCTCCTGGAGATCCCACCCGGCCGCCGCTCCCGCCACGCCGCCGTGGCTGCCGCCGGTTTTGTCGCGCTCGGCGCGGCGCTGAGCTGGGGCCTGTCCCAGCGCGGCACCCCCGGCCGCCGCGGCGCGGTGGCGCGGGGTGGGTTCGGTGGCGTGGTGTCGCGGGGTGGGCTTGGCGGTGCGGTGGCGCGAGGTGGGCTTGGCGGTGCGGTGGCGCGAGGTGGGCTTGGCGGCCGTGACGGGGTCGGCTCCTGGCGGTCGAAAGCCGCGGCGGCGACCGCGATCGGGGCCGGGCTTGTCTGGGCGGCCGGGACGGCGGAGTTCGCCGCGGCGCGGATCGTACCCGGGCCGCGCACCCCGCGGGAGATAGCCACCATGCTGGTGACCAGCACGATCATCCCACCCGTGGCGATCACGCATTGGCTGCGCGGGGCGTGGCGGTGGCGCGGGGCGCGACCGCTCGTGGCGGCGGAGACGCCGGTGGGGGCGAGCCTGTGACCGAGCTGTTCGACGCGGTTCTGTTCGACCGGGACGGCACGCTGATCGTGGACGTCCCCTACAACGGCGATCCGTCCCTCGTGGAGCCCATGCCGGGCGCCGTCGAGGCGGTTCAGCGGCTGCGCGCCGCGGGGCTGCGGCTGGGCGTGGTGACCAATCAGTCCGGCCTGGCCCGGGGGCGCTTCACCGCCGATCAGCTGGCCGCCGTCAACCGCCGGGTCGATGAGATCTTCGGCGGCTTCGACACCTGGCAGTACTGCCCGCACGACGACACCGCGGGCTGCTCCTGCCGCAAGCCGGCGCCCGGCCTCGTCCTCGCGGCGGCCGAGGCGCTCGGCACGTCGCCCGCCCGCTGCGTGGTCATCGGTGACATCGGCCGCGACATGAGCGCCGCCCAGGCCGCCGGGGCCGCGGGCGTGCTCGTACCGACCCCGGTCACCCTGGCCCCCGAGGTTGCCGCCGCCCCCGCGGTCGCCTCCACCCTGCTCGACGCGGCCGAGCTGATCCTGCGCCGCGAAGCCCTGGTCACCCCGGCCGCCCGGCCCGGCCCGGCCGGGACCGTGCTGGTCGTCCGCTCCGACTCGGCCGGGGACGTGCTGGTCACCGGCCCGGCGATCCGGGCCGTGGCCCACGGCGCCGAGCGCGTCGTCATGCTCTGCGGGCCGCGCGGGCGGGCAGCGGCCGAGCTGCTGCCAGGCGTCGACGAGATCATCGAGTGGACGCTGCCCTGGATCGACGCCCATCCGGCGCCGGTTGACGCGCCATCAATTGACGCATTGACGCAATCATTGCGTCAGGTGGCGGCCGATGAAGCGGTGATCTTCACGTCGTTCCATCAGTCGGCACTGCCGCTCGCGCTGCTGCTGCGGGTGGCGGGGGTCGGCCGGATCACCGCGATCAGCGAAGACTACCCGGGCTCCCTGCTCGACGTCCGTCACCGCGTGGAGCCGGGCCTGCCGGAGGCCGAGCGCGCCCGCAGCGTCGCGGCGGCGGCCGGCTTCGCCCTGCCCCCCGGCGACGACGGCCGCCTCCGCGTGCGCGACGACCGCCTGGGCGAGATCGGCGGCCAGCGCGACGGCCTGCGGGAGGTCGGCGGCGAGCAGAGTGGCTTGCGGGAGATCGGCGGCCAGCGCGACGGCCTCCGGCAGATCGGCGGCCAGCAGGGTGGCTTGCGGGAGATCGGCGGCCAGCAGGGTGGCGCCGGCTACGTCGTGGTTCATCCGGGGGCCAGCTGTGAAGCGCGCTCCTGCCCGCCCGGGACCATGCGGCGCATTGTGGCCGCGCTGGTGGCTGACGGGCATCGCGTGCTGGTCACCGGGGGAGCGGGGGAGCGCGACCTGGCCGCGTACGTCTCCGGGGGCCTGGGGGTCGAGGTCGGCCGGACCACCCTGGGTGAGATGGCGCAATTGCTCGCGGAAGCGAGCTGCCTGGTCGTCGGCAACACCGGACCAGCGCATCTCGCCGCCGCCGTCGGCACCCCCGTCGTCAGTCTTTACGCCCCCACCGTCCCCTATGGCCAGTGGGGCCCCTACCGGGTCCCGAACGTGCGGCTCGGCGACGCCGGCGCGGCCTGCCGGGACACCCGGGCGACCGTCTGCCCGGTCGCCGGGCACCCCTGCCTGTCCGACATCGAGCCCGGCGAGGTGGTGGCGGCCGTCCGGCGGCTGACCGCCGGGGCTCACGAAAGCACCGAGGTCGCAGCGTGAACATTCTGCTCTGGCACGTGCACGGATCCTGGACGACCTCGTTCGTCCACGGTAAGCACCGCTACCTGATCCCGGTCAACGAGGCACGCGACGCGATGGGCCGCGGGCGGGCACGGACCTTCGACTGGCCGGCCTCGGCCGAGGAGCTGCCCCTGGAGGAGATCCGCGACGTCGATGTGGCCATCGTGCAGCGGCCCGAGGAGCTCGAGCTGGTGCCGCGCGGCGTGCCGGTTATCTATGTGGAGCACAACACGCCCAAGGGCGACGTGCCCAACAGCCGGCATCCGATGGCCGACCGGGACGACCTGATCGTCGCCCACGTCACCGACTTCAACGCGCTGTTCTGGGACACCGGCGGCACCCGGACGACGGTGATCGACCACGGCATCGTCGAGCCCGCGGCCCGGTGGTCGGGGGACCTGCCCCACCTGGCCGTGGTGACCAACGAGCCGATCCGGCGTCATCGGGTCACCGGCACCGACCTGTTCCCGCGGTTCGCCGCGGTGGCGCCGCTGGACGTGTTCGGCATGGGTGTGGAGGGGTTGCGGGGGCCGCGGATCACGCCCTACGACGACCCGCCGCAGCATGTCATGCACCAGGAAGTCGCCCGACGGCGGATTTATCTGCACCTGACCCGCTGGACGTCGCTGGGGCTCAGCCTCATCGAGGCCATGCAGATGGGCATGCCCGTCGTCGGACTGGCCACCACCGAGGCCGTGGTCGCGGTGCCACCGGACGCCGGGGTGCTCGACACCCGCGTCAGCACGCTCGTCGAGGCCACGCACTGGCTGCTCGAGGACGCCGAGGCCGCCCGCAGCCTCGGGGCCCGGGCCCGCCAGGTCGCGCTGGCCCGCTACGGCCTGGACCGGTTCCTCGCGGACTGGGACCGCCTGCTGGAGGAGGAAACATGCGCATCGCGATGATCTCGGAGCACGCCAGCCCGCTCGCCACCCTGGGTGGCATCGACGCCGGCGGCCAGAACACCCACGTGGCCGAGCTCGCCGGGGCGCTCGCGGCCGACGGCCATGAGGTGCGCGTCTACACCCGGCGGGACGACCCGGCGCAGCCGGCCGTGGTGCCGATGGCGGCCCGGATCGACGTCGTGCACGTGCCCGCCGGGCCGGCCGCCCCGCTGCCCAAGGACGAGCTGCTGCCGCACATGGGCCGGTTCGCCGAGTGCCTCGCCGCCGACTGGCGCGACGAGTGGCGGCCGGACGTGGCCCACGCGCACTTCTGGATGAGCGGGCTGGCCGCGGTCACTGCCGGCAACGCCTGCGACGTGCCGGTCGTACAGACCTACCACGCGCTCGGGTCGGTCAAGCGGCGTCACCAGGGCGCGGCCGACACCAGCCCGGCGCGGCGGATCGCCTACGAGCGGGAGCTGGGCCGGGCGGTCGACCGGGTCGTCGTGCAGTGCCAGGACGAGGTGCAGGAGCTGATCCGGATGGGGGTGCCGCGGTCGCGGATGTCGCTGGTGCCCTCCGGCGTCAACACCGAGCGGTTCCGGCCCGACGGCCCGGTGCGGACCCGGGCCAAGCGGCCGCGCATCCTCACCGTGGCCCGGCTGGTCGAGCGCAAGGGCGTCGAGGATCTGATCCGCGCACTGCCCGGCGTCCCGCGGGCGGAGCTGGTCGTGGTGGGTGGGCCGCCGCTCGACGAGCTCGACGGCGACCCGTACGCCCGCAAGCTCTTGACCCTGGCCGAGAGGTGCCGGGTGGCCGACCGGGTCCGGCTGACCGGCGCGGTCCCGGCCCACGAGATGCCGGCCTGGTACCGCTCGGCCGACGTGGTGGCGGCGACGCCCTGGTACGAGCCGTTCGGGCTGACCGTCCTGGAGGCGATGGCCTCCGGCGTGCCGGTGATCGCCTCGGCGGTCGGCGGGCTCACCGACACCGTGGTCGACGGCGTCACCGGCGACCTGGTCCCGGCCCGCGACCCGGCCGCCCTGGCCGTCGCGCTGCGCAAGCTGCTCGCCGACGACGTGCGGCGCATCTCCTACGCGGCGGCGGCGGTCGACCGCGCCGTGCACTCCTACTCCTGGCCCCGCATCGCCGGGCGGCTCGCGAACGTCTACGCGAGCGCGGCCGGCCTCACCACCCCCGAACCCACTCGCGAGGCGGTTGCCTGATGTCCACTGATCCGACCCCCGTCGATCGGCACCTGACCGCGCTGGCCGCGGCGATCGAGCCCTTCCGGGCCGTCTCCGGCCGGCTGGAGCGCTGGGGCGCCCAGCTCGCCCGGCATCTCGGGCAGGGCGGCCGGCTGCTGGTGGCCGGCAACGGCGGCAGCGCGGCCGAGGCCCAGCACATGGCGGCCGAGCTGGTCGGCCGGCTGCGCGACGAACGCATGCCGCTGTCGGCCATCGCCCTGACCCCCGACTCGTCGGCGGTCACCGCGATCGGCAACGACTACGGCTTCGACGAGATCTTCGCCCGGCAGGTACGGGCCCACGGCCGGCCCGGCGACGTCCTGCTCACGATGTCGACCAGCGGGCGCAGCCCCAACCTGGTCGCCGCGGCCCGCGCCGCCCGGGAGTGCGGCCTGCGGACCTGGGCGATGACCGGCCAGGGCCCGAACCCGCTGGCCGACGCCAGCGACGAGGCGCTGCTGTGCCCGTCGCCGGACAGCCAAGTGGTGCAGGAGCTGCATCTGCTCTCGGTTCACCTGATCTGCGAGTACATCGACCGCACGCTGCCGGCGGTGGTCGGCCCTTTCGTCCCGGGCCGCGAGCAAGTGGGGGTGGGCGTATGAGCGCCCCGCTGGTCATCGTCGGTGACACCCTGCTCGACAAGGACGTCGAGGGCAGCGTCAGCCGGATCGCCCCGGACGCGCCGGCTCCGGTCCTGGACGAGCGTCAGGTCACCGAACGGCCCGGTGGGGCCGGGCTGGCGGCGCTGCTCGCGGCCGGTCAGGGACATGAGGTCGCGCTGGTCACGGCGCTCGCGGACGACGCCGGCGGGGCCCGGCTGAGTGAGTTGCTGACGGCGGCGGGCGTACGCGTGTACGCCCTCCCGCTGCCCGGGGCGACCCCGGAGAAGGTGCGGCTGCGGGCCGACGGGCAGGTGCTGCTGCGCCTGGACCGGGGTGGTTCCCCGCAGGCGCCGGGCGCGGCCCCGGAGGCGGTGCTCGACGTGCTCCGCGAGGCGCCGGCCATCCTGGTCAGCGACTACGGCCGCGGCGTGGCCCGGCACCCGGAGATCCGGCGCGTCCTGGGCGAGGTGAAGGCGCCGATCGTGTGGGATCCGCACCCCAACGGCCCGGCCCCGGTGCCCAACGTCCGGCTCGTCACGCCCAACGTGGCCGAGGTGCGCAAGCTGTCCGGCGACGCCGGCAGCGGGTCGAGCCTGACCGTCGCCCAGCGCGGCGGGCAGCAGCTGCGGCAGCTCTGGCGGGCCGGGGCCGTGGTGGTCACCCGCGGCGGCGACGGGGCGGTGCTGTGCCATTCGGGGCCGACGCCGCTGGTCGTGCCGGCGCCTTCGGTCTCGGACGGCGACACGTGCGGGGCGGGGGACCGGTTCGCCGCCACCGCCGCCTTGGCCCTGGCGTCCGGCGCGCTCGTCTCGGAGGCCGTGCAGGCGGCGGTCGCGGCGGCTTCCGCTTACGTGTCGAACGGCGGAGTCACCGCCGCCCTGGCGCCCGATCCGGTTGCCCCCGAGAAGACGGACGCGCTGGGTGCGGCCGCGGCCGGCGAGCTGATCGCTGCGGTGCGGGCGCGGGGCGGTACGGTCGTGGCGACCGGCGGCTGCTTCGACCTGCTGCACATCGGACATCTCGCCACCCTGCAGGCCGCCCGTAAGCTCGGCGACTGCCTGATCGTGTGCCTGAACAGCGACGACTCCGTACGCCGCCTGAAGGGCCCCGATCGCCCGCTCACCAGGGAACACGACCGGGCCCGGCTGCTCGCCGCCCTCGACTGTGTGGACGCCGTGGTCGTCTTCGACGAGCCCACCCCCGAGTCGGTCCTCACCTGGCTGCGGCCGGACGTCTGGGTCAAGGGCGGCGACTACGCCGACGGCGGCCCGGAGCTGCCCGAGGCCGAACTCGTCAAACGCTGGGGCGGCCAGACCGTCATCGTCCCGTATCTGGACGGCCGTTCCACCACCAACACCATCGCCGCGGCCCGGTCCGCGTCTTCCCGGAGGTAGAACCATGGATGCAGTCATCGTCACCGGCGGCTCGAGCGGGCTCGGCGCGGCCGTCGTCGACGCCGTCGTCAAGGCGGGCGGCCGCCCGTTCGTCATCGACCGGCAGAAGCCGGCCGCGGACGTGCCCTGGATCGATTGCGACCTGGCCGACACCCGCGCCGCCGAGGCCGCCACCCGGCAGGCCATCGCCGAGGCCGGCGGGTCGCTCGACGGTGTCGTCACCGCGGCCGGGATGGACGTGCCGGGCGCGCTGGCCGACATCCCGGGCGAGGTGTGGGACCGGATCGTCACCATCGACCTGCTGTCGACGGCCGCGGTCATCCGGGCCGCGATCCCGGCCCTCAAGCAGTCGCACGGCGGGGTCGTGACCATCTCGTCCACGCTGGGCGTCAAGGCGGTGAGCGACGCGACCGCGTACTGCGCCGCCAAGTTCGGCGTCGTGGGCTTCACCCGGGCCCTCTCGGCCGAGCTGGCCGGGCAGGTCAACGTCACCCTGGTCATCCCGGGCGGCATGCGGACCAAGTTCTTCGACGAGCGCGACGAGCAGTACAAGCCGGGGCCGGACGCGATCCTCAACGACCCGGCCAACGTGGCCGGCGCCATCATGTTCGCCCTGGCCCAGCCGGCCGGCTGCGCGGTCCGGGAGCTCGTCATCGCCGCCGAGCAGGAGAGCTCGTACCCGTGATCCTCGCCCTGCGCGCCCTCGGCGTCGGCGACCTGGCGACCGCGGTGCCCGCCCTGCGCGGGCTCCGCGGCGCCTTCCCGGGCCGCCCGCTGGCGCTCGCCGCCCCGGCCTGGCTGACCCCGCTGATCGAGCTGACCGGAGCGGTAGACAAGATCATCCCCACCGGCGGCCTCGGCGAGGGCCTGCGCACGGACGAGGCGCCCGAGGTCGCGGTCAACCTGCACGGCAGCGGCCCCGAGTCGCACCGGCTGCTGCAAACCACCCAACCGGCGAAACTATGGGCGTTTGCCAGCCCGAACGCGGGGCATCTCGACGGTCCGCCCTGGATCGAAGAGGAGCACGAGGTGCATCGCTGGTGCCGGCTGTTGCGCCATTACGGCGTGCCCGCGGACGAGGCCGATCTGTCGCTGGCCGTGCCCGGCGTCGACGTCCCGGCCGGGGTGACCATCATCCACCCGGGCGCCAAGTCGCCGTCGCGGCGCTGGCCGGCCGAGCGGTTCGCGGCCGTCGCGTCCGCGCTCGCGGATCAGGGTCACCGGGTGGTGATCACCGGCTCCGAGTCCGAACGCGCCCTCGGTGAGCGGGTGGCCGAGCTGGCCGGCCGGCCCGCCGTGCTGCGGACCGGGCTCGCCGAGCTGGCGGGTCTGGTGGCGCGGGCCCGGCTGCTGATCAGCGGGGACACCGGGATCGCCCACCTGGCCTCGGCCTACGGGACGCCGTCGGTGGTCCTGTTCGGGCCGATGTCGCCGTCGCGATGGGGGCCGCCTGCACGTCCGTACCACCGGGTCTTGTGGCACGGCACCCGGAGTGAGCGCGGCGACAGCCCGGACCCCGGCGTGCATCCCGCCCTGCTCGAAGTGACCCCGGCCGAGGTGCTCGATGCGGCTGCGGCGTTCTGACCTGAGCAAGCCCGGCTACGGGCGGCGCCGGGCGGGCAAGGGCTTCACCTACCTGGACCGCGACGGCGCGGTGCTCAAGGACGACGACGACCTCGCGCGGATCAAGGCGCTGGTCATCCCGCCGGCCTGGAAGGACGTGTGGATCTCGCCCGATCCGCGCGGGCACATCCAGGCCACCGGCTTCGACGCGGCCGGGCGCAAGCAGTACCGCTACCACGACGAGTGGCGCACGGCCCGTGACGAGAAGAAGTTCGACCACGCGCTGGAGGTGGCCGGCCGCCTCCCGAAGATCCGCGACCGCCTGCGGGCCGACCTGACCGAGGGCCGCGGGCTGAGCCGGTCGCGCGTGATGGCGGCGATCGTCACCCTGCTCGACATGAACATGTTCAGGATCGGCAGCGACCAGTACGCCGTGCGCGAGGAGGACCCGTCGTTCGGCCTGTCCACGCTGCGGCCCGACCACATCCGGACGAGCGGTGGCTGTGTCCTGATGGAGTTCACCGGCAAGTCCGGGGTCGACCACTCGGGGTCGGTCGACGACGGCGAGGTGTGCACGGTGCTCAAGGACCTCAAGCGCCGGCGCCGGGGTAGCAACCGCCTCTTCGCCTACTACGAGGGCCGCAAGTGGCACGAGGTCCACGCCGACGAGATCAACGAATATCTGCGCGAGGTCAGCGGCGGCCAGATGAGCGCCAAGGACTTCCGCACCTGGCACGGCACGGTCAAGGCGGCGGCCGAGCTGGCCGAGGTGGGGCCGCAGCCGACCGAGGCCAAGCGCAAGAAGGCGGTCTCGCACGCGATGAAGGAGGTGGCCGAGCTGCTGGGCAACACGCCGGCGGTCGCCCGCGCCTCCTACGTCGACCCGCGGGTGGTCGAGGCCTTCGAGGAGGGCGAGGTCGTCGACAAGCCGGACGAGCGCTCGGTCCGCAAGCTGCTCACCGACCTCACGGAGTGAGCTTCGCCGCCTCCTCGCCCCCGGCCGTCGCCGTGCGGCGCAGGAAGTCGGCGATCACCTCGAGCTGCTCGGCGCTGTAGGACCCGCAGATGTCGTCGACCGCGGTGATCATCCCGCGGAACTGGGCCAGGACGTCGGCCCCGCGCTCGGGCACGATCCTGACCATGACGGCCCGGCGGTCGGCCGTGTCCCGCTCCCGGACGATCCAGCCGCCCCTCTCCAGCCGGTCGAGCACCCCGGTCACCGTGGCCGGCGGCAGCCCGGCCGCCTTGGCCAGCGCGCCCGGGCTGAACGGCCCGTTGCGGACGATCAGATGCAGGCAGTCGAGATCGACGTCGCGCATGTCCAACCGCGCGCTCACCTGGTGGTTGAGCAGGGCGAGCTGAAGACCGAGCTCACGCAGAGCGTTACGCACGCCGGTAGTTCTTACGGAAGGCATATCTTTCGGTCTCCGAATTAAAATGTTACGGTTCTCGTATCATCCGAGGCTCGAAGGGTAGGTTACCGTGAGGCTCACCATCATCGCCGCCACCGGCGGCATCGGCCGCGAGCTGCTGCGTCAGGCCCTCGCCGCCGGGCACGAGGTCACCGCCGTCGTCCGCAACCCTTCCAAGATCACCGAGGCGGTACGGGTCGTCCCGGCCGACCTGGCCCAGCCCGACGTGTTCGCGCTGGCCGACGCGATGAAGGACGCCGACGCCGTCCTCTCCGGTCTGGGCGCCCGCAGCAACACCGATCTGGGCGTCGCCGCCCGCGGCACCCAGGCCCTGATCGAGGCCGCGCCCGAGGACTGCCGTCTCATCGTGGTCAGTGCGGCGCCGATGGGAACCGTCCCGTCGCCCGCGCGCCCGCACCCGCCCCGCCACGACCCGGGCGACGGCTTCCTCATGCGGCATCTCGGCGCCCGCTTCGCCAAGACCATGTTCCGCCGCCACTACGAGGATCTGGCCCGCATGGAGGACGCGGTCATGGCCTGCCCGCTGGCCTGGACGATCAGCCGCCCACCGCGGCTGACCGACAAGCCGTTGACCGGCGTGTACCGCACGGCGATCGACCGCAACGTCCGCGGTGGCACCTCGATCTCCCGGGCCGACGTGGCCCACCAGATGCTGCGCTGCGTGACCGATCCCGCGACGATCCGCCACACGGTCGGCGTCGCGTACTAGATCTGCATAGTCGGCGGGCCGGTGGGGAAAGCACGGCGGTATGACCGTCATCGCCACGCTGACCGTGGAGCGGCCCGCCGGGGCGTGGCTCGACCGGGCCCGCGCGTTCCAGATCGTCGTCGACGGGGTCGTCAAGGGCGACATCCGCTGCGGGCGCGAGATCTCCCTGGCCCTGCCGCCGGGCACCCACACCGTCCGGGCCCGGCTCGACTGGACCGGCAGCCCGGACCTGCCGGTCCATCTCGGACCGGGCGCGACCGTACGGCTGCGGGTCGAACCCCGCGGCGCCCGGCACGCCGTGGGCAAGAACTACCTGCGCCTGACCCGGGTGGGTTGATGAACTTTCGGTGACCGGGTCGGAGATCGACCCCGGCCCGGCGTACGCTCGCCGTCGAATCGGGGAGGGTGCCGATGACGGACGCGCCGGTGGTCGGCGATCTCGCCACGCCGGTGACGGTGATCGACGCCGACACCGAGGTCGGGGTGATCGAGGCGCTCGTGCGCGCCGACCCGGAGAGTCTCGGCCTGGTCGTCTCCGACGCGGGCCGGCTCCACGTCCTCGACCGGCCCTATCTGGAGACGGTTCTGGCCGGCCGGCTCGGGTACGGCCGGGCGCTGCTCTTCCACCGTCCCGTACGCCTGATCCTCAAGCAACCCGCCCTCGTGGTGCCCGCCGGCGCCGCGCTGGACGACGCCGCCCGCGCCTGCCTGGCCCGGCCCGGCGCCGACAAGATCGTCCCGGTCGTGGTCGGCCTGGCCGACGGCGGCTTCGGTCTCGCCCCGGCCGGGCCGCTGATCGAGCACCTGAGCCTCCGCTACGAGACGCTGGCCCTGCACGACGGGCTGACCGGGCTCGGCAACCGCCGCCTGCTCGGCGAGGTCGCCGGCGAGCTGCTGGCGGCCCGCAGGCCGATCGCGCTGCTGCTGATCGACCTCGACCGGTTCAAGGAGATCAACGACTCGCTGGGGCACGCGCGCGGCGACCAGCTGCTGCGCCTGGTCGCCGACGAGCTGAGCGCCTTCCCGGGGCACGCCGGCACGTTCCGGCTCGGCGGCGACGAGTTCGTGATGCTCCTCGACGATCTGGGCGACGGCTCCGACACGTACCTCGAGGAGTTCGGCCGCCGGCTGCTGCGGGTCGTGCAGGGCCCGTTCCCGGTGGCGGGGGTGCCGATCACCGCCGAGGCCTCGCTCGGCATCGCGGCCGGCTGCCTCGACCTGGGTGACCTGCTGGCCGGGGCCGACTCGGCGATGTACGCGGCCAAGCGCCACCGCACCACGGTCGAGCACTGGCGGCCCGGCCCGGCCGCCGACGGCGTGGCCGACCTGCGGCTGCAGTCCGAGCTGCGCGCCGGCATCGACCGCGGCGAGCTGGAGCTGCACTACCAGCCGCTCGTGGACGCCCGGACCGGGGCCGTCCGCTCGCTGGAGGCGCTCGTCCGCTGGCGGCATCCGCGCGAGGGGCTGCTGCTGCCGGGAAGCTTCGTGCCCGCGGCCGAGCGCTCCGACGTCGTCACCCCACTGACCGACCGGATCCTGAGCGACGCCATCCGTCAGGCCGCCCGCTGGCATCGCGAGGGCTGGCCGGTGCCGGTCGCGGTGAACCTGCCGGCGCCCGTGCTCGCCCAGGACCGGATCGTCGAGGTGATCGCGGGCCTGCTGGCCCAGCACGGCCTGCCCTCGCCCGCGCTGATCGTCGAGGTCACCGAGAGCGCGGTCATGACCCGCCCCGAGCTGGGGGCGGAGCGCCTGCGGCGGGTGCGCGAGCTGGGTGTCCGCGTCGCCATGGACGACTTCGGGACCGGTTACACGTCGCTGGCGCTGCTGACGAGCCTGCCGCTGGACGAGCTGAAGCTGGACCGGGCGTTCGTGCACCGCGTCCACGACCCGCGGGAGCGGGCGATCGTGGAGGCGGTGGCCCGGATGGCCCGCGGCCTCGAGCTGACCCTGGTCGCCGAGGGCGTCGAGGACCAGCCGACGGCCGACATCCTGACCGAGGCCGGCTTCGATCTGTTGCAGGGCTACCACTTCGGCCGTCCCGTGCCACCCGAAAGCCTGGTCCCGGCCGCGGCCGCATGACCCGCGTACGGCCGGGTAACGCAGCAGGGCATGAGCGATCCGGTGATGGTGTTCGCCCCCGCGCCCCTGCTGACCGTGACCATCGAGCAACATCCCGCCGGCCCCGAGCTGCACGTCCACCCTGGCGGCCAGGGCGTCTGGCAGGCCCGCATGATCGCCGCGCTCGGCGTGCCGGTCACCCTCTGTGCCGCCGTCGGCGGCGAGACCGGCGAGGTCCTGGAGCGCTTGCTGGCGGCCGAGGAGGGGGTACGCGTGCGCACGGTGCCCCGGAGCAGCGGCTCCGGCTGGTACGTGCACGACCGCCGGGAGGGCGCCCGCTCGTCGGTCGCCGATCACCCCGGGCATCCGCTCGACCGGCACGAGCTCGACGAGCTGTACAGCGTGACCCTGACCGAGGGACTGCGATCGCCCGTGGCCGTCCTCAGTGGACCGGCCGCGCCCGAGGTCGTCGACCCGTCCGTCTTCGAGCGTCTCGCGGCTGACCTGAGCAGCAACGGCGTCAAGGTGGTGGCCGACCTCTCAGGTGATCACCTCTCGGCCGTCCTGGAGGGTGGCGCCTACTTCGTGAAGGTGAGCCACGAGGAGCTGATCGACGACGGCCGCGCGGCCGGCGACAGCGTCGACGAGCTGCTGGCGGCCGGGCGCAAACTGTGCGGGTCGGGCGCGGCCGGGGTGCTCATCAGCCGGGCCGGCGACCCGGCGCTCGCCCTCTTCGATGGCCGCGAGGTCGAGGTGGAGCCGCCACCGCTGCGGGTCAGGGAACACCGCGGCGCCGGCGACTCGATGACCGCCGGGGTCGCGGCCGTGCTGGCCCGGGGCGGATCGTTCGAGGAGGCCCTGAAGACAGGCGCGGCGGCCGGCGCGCTCAACGTGACCCGCCACGGCCTGGGCACCGGCCGCATCGAGGCGGTGCAAGAGCTGTTCAAGCGCGTACGGTTGGAGGACCGCCGATGACGGCCCGCGTCCTGATCACCAACGACGACGGGGTCGGGGCGCCCGGCATCCGCGCGCTCGCCCGGGCCGTGCACACGGCCGGCTACGAAGTGGTGGTGGCGGCGCCGCACGAGGAGGCCAGCGGCATGAGCGCGGCCCTGACCGCCGTCACGTCCGAGGGCCGGATCGTGGTCACCCATCACGACTTCGAGGAGCTGGTGGCGTACGGGGTGACCGCCTCACCCGCGTACATCGTGGTCCTGGCCGGTCTGGGGGTTTTCGGCGAACCGCCGGACCTGGTCCTCTCCGGCATCAACCGCGGCGCCAACGCGGGCCGCGCGGTGCTGCACTCGGGCACGGTCGGCGCCGCCCTGACCGCCGCGAACGACCGGGTCCGGGCGATGGCGGTGTCGCTCGACGTGCTCAATCCGGCCGACGCCGACGCCACGGCCAGCGGGGGAGCGGCCATCGTGGTGCCCGACGACTCGGTGCTCAACTGGGAGGCGGCCGCCCGGACCGCGGCCGGCCTGCTGGACTGGCTCTCCGCGGCCCCGCCGGGCACGGTGCTGAACCTCAACGTGCCCGACCGCCCGTTCGGCGAGCTGGCCGGCCTGCGCGAGGCCACGCTGGCCCCGTTCGGCCAGGCCCAGATGGCCCTCGCGGAGAGCGGCGAGGGCTTCATCCGCACGGCCGTCGAGAAGACCGGGGAACCGCTGGTCCCCGGCTCGGACATCGCCCTGCTGGCCGAGGGCTACGCGACGATGACGGCGATCCGCCCACCCAGCGAGATCACCGGCGTCCGCCTGCCGGCACAGCGCCCGGCCTCACTCTAGTTCGGGCAGTCAGCGGCACCACGGCCGCAACCGCCACGGCGAGCAGCAGCCGCGCCTCACCGAAGAGCGGCCCACCGATCGCCGTGACCGGAAGCAGCATGGTCGCCAGCACAGCCACGATCCAGGCAACTCCGCGTCCGCCTACCGGGAGGAGCGCGGCGAGGACGAGCCAGACCTGGTGGTGTGTCCACGAGACCGGCGACAGCACGACGCTGCCCGCCCCCACCACGATCATCGCCGTCAGCCAGTCACCGTCCTGCGCCGCTTTCACCCCGCGGCGCAGGGCCAGCGCCGCCACGATCCCGCCGATCACCAGCACCGCCGCCGACCGTACGGGTGCTTCGACCCCGAGCCGCATGAGCGCCCCGTTCATCGACTGATTGCCCACCCCGGTGATGTAGCCGAGCCGGTTCACCTGGAACACCTCGCCGGTCCAGAACCGCCACGAGTCACCCGGCAGCACCATCGCCGCCGCCGTCCCGCACCCCACGAACGTTCCCGCGGCCATCACGGCCGCCCGCCGCCGCCCCGAGAACCACAACAACGGCACGAAGATCAGCGGCGTCAGCTTGATCGCCGCCGCCACCCCCACCAAGACCCCATGCCAGGCCGTACGCCGCAGCGCCAGCAGGTCGACCGCCACGAGCCCGGCCAGGAACAGACTCACCTGCCCGTACTTGAAATCCGACGCCACCGGCGCGGAGAGGACGAGCGCCAGCACACCCAGCCCGACATCTCCTTTCGGGCCCCGTTCACGCGCACTCCCGTCGCCACTCGGCCCGCCCGTGGGTGTGGCCGGCCTTGCGTCCGGTTTGTCGTTGCCGGCTTCTTGTTCGCCTCGCCAGTGCGCGAAGACCAGGCGGCCGAGCCCCACGACCGTGGCGGCGGTGGCCAGCGACCAGGCGACCTGCACCAATGTCACGGGCACCCACGTCAGGGGCGCGAAGATCAGGGCCGCGAACGGCGGGTAGGTGAACGGGGCCGCCCCGCGCGTGAAGTCGTAAAGGCTGTTCCCGTCGGCCAGCCCGGAGACCGCCCCGAGATACACCGACAGATCCGTGAGCCGAACCTCGGCCGGCCGCCACAGCGCCGCCCCGGCAGTAACGGTCGTGACCACCGCGACCATCGCCCAGACACCCAGCGCCGACCCTCTCAGCTTACCCATACTCGAAACTCTACATAGGGTGGGCAAGCGCCGCTCCGTGCTCGATGGCCGCTGGGCTAGCGAGCTTTCTGAGCGGGTGCCGCTTGCATCACGCAGAGGGCGGCCAGCAGGGCGATCGCGCCCTGCCCCCAAGGATGCGCGGCGAACCCGAAGCCGAACTCAGTGCTGTTGTCGAGCATTTGCCGCAGTGTTGCCTCCGCTCCGGCGGTAGAGCTGGGTAGCAGGCGACATGCGGCCAGGGCCGCGCCTGCGGCGACGGCGCCGACAATGAACTGCCACTTGTCGGGGCTCAGCCGCGTTTTCGCTGCGCGCAGCCGCGGCCATGCCGCGTGCGGCCGCGCCCATGCCGCGCGCAGCCGCGCCCACGCCGCGTGCAGCCGCGCCCACGCCGCGTGCAGCCGCGCCCACGCCGCGTGCAGCCGCGCCCACGCCGCGTGCAGCCGCGCCCATGCCGCGTGCAGCCAAGCCCACGCCTGTGCTGCCCCCGCCCATGCTGTGTGCGGCCGCGGCCACGCCTGTGCCGCGTGCGACCCCGCCCACGCCCCGCGCGGCCGCGCCGCGTGCTGGGGCGTCCACGCCGTGACGGCCCCATCTCGGCGGGGTCTGCGGTGTGCGGTGAGGTGCCGCCCGGCTGTGGTGATGCTGGTCCAGAGGGAGGCAGCGCGTGGCTGAGAAGCCCCGGAGCTGTGCGGCCGGGCCGCGTTGGACAGGACAAAAGCGCTGCACAACAGGAGAGGCCCGGCCATCACCGCGGCGTTGGCGAGCAGGATGTCCGAAGCGTGGAAGGCCGGCCCGGAGGCCTGGAGGCTGCCGAAAGCCGCTGTGCCGTCAGCGAAATGCGGCCCGAAGGAGACCGCACCACCGGGCAGCAGGGCGAGCGGGAACCAGGCCGGCGCCGACCAGGCGGAGATGTCCAGCGCCGCCGCAGCGTGCAGAGAGCCCGCGGCCACGGCCAGGTCCAGCGTGATCAGCCCGCCGCCGACCGCGACCAGCATGGCCCGGCGTCGATGTCCGTCGAGTCGCCGGGTCAGTCCCGCCGTGGCCGCTGTCCCGAGAACCCAGACGGCCACTGCCGGAGCGATGTCCCGGACACCCATGAACGGCATGACCGGCACCTGATTGCCGGCAACGAGAAAACCGAAGAGCGCCACCCCAGCCAGGAGGACCGATCCCCGCAGCCGGACGCCGATCGCCGCGAACGCCAGCACCGCAACGAGAAGCGCCACCGGCCCGGCCGCCCGCATCGCGTTGGCCGAAGCCGCAGCCACCAGTGTCACCCCGGCCGCCGCCATCGCGGCCCGGCCGACACTTCCCGCCCGCTCCCGCCACGAGCTTTCGTCGACGGCCGGCGACACAACCAGCGACGCGGCGAACACCAGCTGCCGGCGCCCCCGCCCCCGCCCTTCGACAGCGGCCAGCTCGGCCCGCCATTCGCCGCGCATCATCTCGGCCAGATCCTCCGGCCACCGCCGCGCCGCAAGCTCCACCCCGCGCTGCGCCAGCCGCTCCGCCCAGCCGCCGGCCACCCCGGTCCCCGCAAGGCGCTCCAGCCGTCCGCCGGTTTCTCCGGCTTGCAGCGGTCCCTCCGCCTGGCCGTCGGTCTGCAACAGCCGATTCGCCTGGCCGCTGGTCTCTCCGGCTTGTACCGGTCGCTCCGCCCGACTCCCGGTCAGCCCGCTCTGCGCCGGTCGTTCTGCCCGGCTGCTGGTCAGCGTGCTGTGCGCCGGTCGCTCCGCCCTGCTGCTGGTCAGCGCGCTCTGCCCCGGTCGTTCCGCCTGGCTGCCGGTCTCTCCGGTCTGCGCGGGTCGCTCCGAACGATGGCCGGTCACTCCGGCCCGCCTGCCGTTCGCTGTGCTGATGCCAATGGCTTGCGGCGGTGCGGAGGAGCCGCCGCCGGCGGAATGAGGTTGGCCCGCGGGTCGGTCCGGGGCGCTCTCGGATGGCCGGCGCATCAGGCCTCCCGGGGCTGGGTGATCGGGGTGGCGGCGCGGGACATCTGGCGCTGCATGGCGGCTACTTCGCGCTGGGCGGCGGTCGCGCCGTCAGCAGTCAGGCGGTAGTAGCGGCGGCTGGGGCGGCCCTCGGCGACCGGGTCGATCTTCTCCCATTCGGAGGTGACCCAGCCGGCGCGCTCCAGGCGGACCAGGATCGGGTAGAGCGTGCCGCTGGGCAGGCCGGTGTCGGCCATGAGCTGCAGGCCGTATCGGTCGGCGGCCGGGTCGGCGAGCAGCGCGGCCAGCACTTTCAGGACCGAGGCGGTGATCCGCGGTGAAGCCATGTACGCACTCTACATAGGGGTGGCAACCAGCTCGCGGGCCCAGTTGACGGCGACCTCGGGGTCGGGGCCGGTGCCGCTGTAGAGGCTGTCGATCAGCAGCCAGAGGCGGTCGGCCAGCAGCGGAGGGCCGTCGATCGCCGCGACCAGTTCGTCGATCTGGGCGCGGGTGTCGCGCAGGTAGCCGCGGGCCACCTCGGTCGCCTCGTCGCCCTCTCCGGGATCGGGGAACTCGGCCAGGTATTTGCGGAAGGCGCATCCGCGGTACGCGTCACCGCGTACCCACCAAGCGGTCTCCGCCACCAGCGCGACCATCTGGTCCCGAGGCTCGCCCGTCAGGGCGGCCGAGGTCGCGGCCGCACGCTGCTCGCGGGCCTGGGTCAGGTAGGCGGCGACCAGGGCGGACTTGCCGGGGAAGTGGCGGTAGAGCATGTTCTTGCCGCAGCCCGCGGCCTGGATGACCTCGGCCAGGCCGACCGCCCGGACGCCGCGGACGTAGAAGAGCTCGGCCGCCACCGTGAGGATCCGCGACCGGCCGGAGGGGTCTTCCGTGCGCGCCATGAGTGACGAGCTTATCGAAGCCGTTGACGCGTCGACGGTTGGCGAGCCACTATCGGACCAAGTGGTCCGTAATTCTGCGGGAGGTCAAGGACATGCGAGACGCCGTCATCGTCGACGCGGTGCGCACCCCGGTCGCCAAGGGCAAGCCCGGCGGGGCCTACCACGACATCCACCCGATCGACCTGCACGCGCACGTGCTCCGGGCCCTGCTCGAGCGGAACCCCGGCCTCGACCCGGCCGAGATCGACGACGTCATCGGCGGCACGGTCAGCCAGGTCGGCGAGCAGAGCACCAACCCGGCCCGCCTCGCCCTGCTGGCCGCCGGCTTCCCCGAGTCGGTGCCCGGCGTGACCGTGGACCGCCAGTGCGGCAGCAGCCAGCAGGCGCTCAGCTTCGCCGCGCAGGGTCTCGTCTCCGGCGCGTACGACCTGGTCGTGGCCTCGGGCGCCGAGTCGATGTCCCGCGTGCCGATCGGGAGCTCGGCCTACGTCGACGGCGTCCGCGCGTTCGTCGGAGGCCCGGCGCTGGCGGAGCGTTACGGCGGCCTGATCCCGCAGGGCGTCAGCGCCGAGCTGATCGCCCGCAAGTGGGGCCTCTCGCGCACCCAACTCGACGACTTCGCCGCCACCAGCCACCAGCGGGCCGCCGCCGCGTGGCGCGCCGGCCACTTCGACGGCCAGATCACCCGCCCGACCGGCCTTGCCGTCGACGAGACCATCCGCCCCGGCAGCACTGTGGACACTCTGGCCGGCCTGCGCCCAGCCTTCGCCGACCCCCGCTGGGAGCAGCGCTTCGGCGTCATCGACTGGAAGGTCACCGCCGGCAACTCGAGCCCGGTCAACGACGGCGCCGCCGCCCTCCTGCTGACCACCAGCGAGGTCGCCGCCCGCCACGGCTGGCGCCCCCGCGCCCGCGTCCACACCGCCACCGCCGTCGGCGACGACCCCATCCACATGCTGACCGGCATCATCCCCGCCACCGCCAAGGTCCTGGCCCGGGCCAACCTCACGATCAAGGACATCGACCTGTACGAGGTGAACGAAGCCTTCGCCTCGGTCGTGCTCGCCTGGCAGGCCGAAACGGGCGCCGACCCGGCCAAGGTCAATGTGGACGGCGGCGCCACCGCCATCGGCCACCCCCTCGGCGCCAGCGGCGCCCGCCTGACGACCACTCTGCTCAACACCTTGGAGCGCACCGGCGGCCGTTACGGCCTGCAGACCATGTGCGAAGCCGGCGGCACCGCCAACGCCACCATCATCGAGCGCCTGGACTAGCCAGAATCCTCAGCGTGTCGCCGACGACCGCGGCCGCGTCGTCGACGAGTGGTGCAGCGTGGTCAATCCCGACCGGGCCATGGGCCCGCAGAGCATCCATGGCATCACCGCCGCGGAGGCCCGCCGGCGCCGTGGGCGCACATCGTCGAAGCCGCGACCCGGCTGACGACCCCGCCGGTGTCATCGGCCTGCGGGGTTCAGCGGCGCCGTCCGGAAGAACGGGAGCCGCACTTCCTCACCCGGCTCGTCGACCGGTTGCCCCGGCTGCTTGATCCGAAGGCCGACTCCTACACGGCTCTGCTCGACCAGGCCCTGCTCGATCGACACATCTCCGCGAGCGAGGCGGACGGACTTGTGGCGGCCGCCGGCGACCTGGTCGTCTTCACGGGCGAAGAAGCACGGCAGTACAGGATTCCGATCGTGCATCCCGAGGCGTACAAGCGGTTGGCCGGTGCCGGTGTGGACGCGATGCGGTAAGACTGGCGGCATGCTTGTCTCTTTTCCGCGGCTGGTGGGGCGGACGCAAGGGTTCGGACTGGGGCGGCCGCGGCGGTTCACGGTGGGGCCCGAGGGGGAGCGGGTGCTCTTCCTGCGCAGTCTCGGCGGGGAAGATCCGGTGCTGCGGCTGTGGAGCCTCGACCATGACGGTGGCGACGAGCGGCTGCTGGTCGACCCGGGCCACACGGGGCGGGCTCTGTCGGCCCAGGAGCGGGCGCGGCGGGAGCGGGCGCGGGACCGGTCGGCCGGGATCTCGGATTACAGCGCCGACCGGGCCGTACGGACCGTCGCCGTCACCGCCGATCAGGAACTGTTCGTGGTCGACGTGGAGGGCGGGGCGGTCACGGCGTTGCCGGCGCGGACACCGGTCGAGGATGTGACGATCAGTCCGGACGGCACGACCGTGGCGTACGTGCACGACGGCGAGCTGCGGCTGATCGGCGCCGACGGCACGGGCGATCGGGCCGTTGCAACACCGGAGAAGCCCGAGGTGACGTACGGGCTGGCCGAGCACGTGGCCGGCGAGTCCATGGAGCGGATGCGCGGCTTCTGGTGGGCGCCCGACGGCAATCGGCTCGCGGTGGCCCGGGTGGACGTCGAGCCGGTCGAGGTCTGGTACCTGAGCGATCCCAGCAACCCGCAGGCGCCGCCGACCGCCCAGCGTTACCCGCGCGCCGGCACCGCCAACGCCGTGGTATCCCTCCATATTTACGATAAATCGGGCACTAAAGTTGATGTCGAAGCCGACTACGAATACCTCGTCGACGTCGTATGGGATGAGCACGGGCTATTGGCGGTGACGCAGAACCGGCCGCAGACCGTTCTCAGGGTGCTGAGCGTCGACCCCGAGACCGGCGCGACCGAGGTCATCGCGGAAACGACCGACGACGCCTGGACGCAGATCGTGCCGGGCTTCCCCCGGCGCACGACCACCGGCGAGCTGATCTGGACGGAGGACCGCGACGACACCCGCCACCTGACCGTCGCCGGCGAGCCCGTCACGCCGCCCGGGCTGCAGGTCGCCGAGTTGCTCTCCGTCGACGGCGACACGGTCCTGTTCGCCGCGACCGAGGAGCCCACCGAACAGCATCTGTGGACCTGGTCGCCCACGGACGGCCTGCGGCAGATCACCACCGCCCGCGGGCTGCACACCGGTCAGCGGGCGGGCGGCAGCACGGTGATCACGTCCTTCCGGCTCGACGGTGACGAGACGCGCTTCGGGTCCCGTACCGTCGCGAGCCGGGCCGCCACCTCACCGGTCGTACCGAAGGTGTCCCTGCTGCGCGCCGGGAAACTCGAGTTGCGTACGGCCGTGCTCTTCCCCGCGGTCTGGCAGCGCGGCGAGCGCCTCCCAGTCCTGATGGACCCCTACGGCGGCACCGCCATGCAGCGGACCGTGGCCGACCGGCGCAGCTACTACGTCTCGCAGTGGTTCGCCGACCAGGGCTTCGCCGTGATCGTGGCCGACGGCCGCGGCACGCCCGGCCGCGGGCCGCGCTGGGAGAAGCACGCCCGCGGCGACAACTCCGACATGCTGGTCGAGGACCAGGTCGAGGCCCTGCACACGGTGGCCGCGCTCTACCCGGAACTGGATCTGGGCCGGGTCGGCATTCGCGGCTGGTCGGCCGGCGGCACCCTGGCCGCGCTGGCCGTGCTGCGCCGCCCGGACGTCTTCCACGCCGCGGTCGCCGGGGCGCCGGTCACCGACGAGTTCCTCTATGACACCCACTGGCAGGAGCGGTACCTCGGCGACCCCCGGGTCGACCCCGAGCCGTACGAGAACGCCTCGGTGCTCCGGGACGCGGCCAAGCTGGAGCGCCCGCTGATGCTGATCCACGGCCTGGCCGACGACAACGTCTACCCGGTCCACACCATGCGCTTCTCGGCCGCGTTGCTGGCCGCCGGTAGACCGCACACCGTGCTGCCCTTGCCCGGCGCGAGCCACATGCCGCCCGACGTCGACCTGCTCACGCCCGAACTGCGGTTCCTGCAGGACGCACTGCGAAGCTGACCAGCACGGCCGTGGCCAGCGCGGCCAGCGCGTCGACGGCCACGGCCGGGCCGTACCCGTGCATCATCACCGCCGACATCACGGGCGTGCCGACGGTGATGCCGACCTGCTGGCTCATCGTCGCCAGCCCGGTGGCCAGCCCCTGATCGGCGGCGGGCAGCGCGTTCGTCACCGTCACCATGAACGCGACGATCGCCACCAGGTTGGCCACCCCGCCGGCGAAGGTCAGCACCAGCAGCCACGGCCGCTCCGGGCCGAGCAACACCAGCGGCAAGGTGGCGGCGGCCTGCAACACCAGGCCACCGACCAGGGCTGTACGCGCACCGGCGCGCCCGATCACCCGGGGCGCGACGACACCGCCGAGGACGGTGCCGAGACCGAGCACGGCGAACGACAGACCGGCCCGCAGCGGCGAATACCCCAGCACGTCCTGCAGATGGATCGTCAGCACGAAGACCAGCGACGTCTCGGTCGCGAAGGCCACCAGCCCGGCCAGGTTCCCCCAGCCCACCTCCCGCGACCGCAACACGCGCACCGGCACCAGCGGCTCCGCCACCTTCCGTTCGATCAACCAGAAAGTCCCAAGCAGCAGTACGCCCGTGAGCACCCACCCATGCACCAGGGCGAGCAGCCCACCCGTCACCGCCACGGCGCCCGGCACATCGAGGCGGCGGCGCTGCTCCGGGCGTACATCCGGGTCAAGCAGAACCGGCGCCACCAGAAGGACCACCGCCGCCACCGCGACGTTCAGGAAGAACGCCCACCGCCAGCTCAACAACCCGGTGAGCACACCGCCCAGCACCGCGCCGGTGGTGAAACCGGCCGCCATCAGCGCGCCGTTGAGCCCGAGGGCCCGCTCCCGCGCCGGTCCCGCCGGGAAGAGCGTCGTCAGCAGCGCGAGCGCGGCCGGCGTGACCGCCGCGGTCGCCAGCCCCTGCCCGACCCGCGCCGCCAGCAACACTTCCGCCGTCGGCGCGAGCCCGCCGGCCAGCGACGAGACGCCCAGCACGGCCATCCCGGCCAGGAACATCCGCCGCCGCCCGACAAGATCCGCCACCCGCCCGAGGAGCAGCGTGAACCCGGCCGCACAGAGCGCGAACGCCGTGGTCACCCACTGCAGACCGCCCACCGGCAGCCCGACGTCCCGCCCGATCGCCGGCAACGCCACGTTGAGGATCGAGAAGTCGACGGCCAGCGTGAAACCCGCCGTCAGCAGCACGGCCATCGCCGCACGCTTCGTGTTCGTCATGCCGTTGACGCTCGCGGCCGCGGCAGCCCGGTGACAGTCCCCGGCTCCGCCTAGCACCCGCAGGGATAGGCACACCAGGCTCGGCCGGGCGAGGATGGTCGGGTGAACGAACTCGGGGCCTTCCTGCGAACCCGCCGCGCCCGCCTGACCCCCGCGGCCGCCGGCCTCGTCTCGTACGGCCCCCGGCGCGTGCCCGGCCTCCGGCGCGAGGAGCTCGCCCAGCTGGCCGGCGTCAGCCCCACCTACTACATGCGCCTGGAGCAGGGCCAGAGCCGCAACGCCTCCACCTCGGTGATCGACGCCCTGGCCCGCGCGCTGCGCCTCACTCCCGATGAGCGCACCCATTTGTTCAATCTCGCCCGGCCGCCTTTCGCGCCTTCATCGCCGCCCGCCGTTGCCCATTTGTCGTCGCCCGACGCCGCGCACTTGTCGCCGCCCGCCGCCCATTTGTCGCCGCCAGCTGCCGCCTATTTGTCGCCGCCCGCCGCCCATTTGTCGTCGCCCGACGCCGCGCATTTGTCGCCGGCGAGCTCGGCCCGGGCCGCCTTGTCGCCGGTCGGCGTCGCTCGCCCCACCATGCTGCGGTTGCTGGCCGGAATGCCCGACGTGCCCGCCGTGCTGGTCGACCGCCGTACCTCCGTGCTGGCCTGGAACCCGCTCGGCCACGCCCTGCTGGCTTTCCACGAGCCCACCCCCGACATCAACCTCACCCGGCTGCTCTTCCTGGACCCGCGCACCCGCAACCTCTACCGCGACTGGCACATCGAGGCCTGCCGCGCCGTGGCCTCCCTCCGCCTGGTCGCCGGCCGCCACCCCACCGACCGCGCCCTGGCCGAGTTGATCGGCTACCTCTGCATCCACAGCCCCGACTTCGCCGACATCTGGTCCCACCACCCGATTGCCGAGTGCGTGACCGGCCGCAAGCTTCTGCACCACCCCCTCCTGGGCGACCTGGACCTCGACTTCGAAGTCCTCCAGTCCGCCGACAACACCGGCCAGCGCCTCATCACCTACCCGGCCGAGCCCGGCACCCCCGCCGCCACCGCACTGAGCCTGCTCTCCTCGATGAGCAACCCACCCGCGCTGCAACCGTCGGCGCCCCCCGCGGACTGATCATCGCCAGCCCCGCTCCGGAGCCGCCCGTCTTCGAGCGTCAGCACCCGGTCGACCCGGTCGAGCCCTTCGGCGCGGTGGGTCAGCAACAGCACAGTGCGCCCGCGGCCGGCTTCCAGCAGATCAGCCATCAGCGCCTCGGCCACGTCCACATCAAGCCCTTCGGTCGGCTCGTCGAGAATCAGCAGCCCCGGCTCGGCCAGCAGCGCCCGCGCCACCGCGAACCGCCGCACCTGCCCACCCGACATCGTGCTGCCCCCGCTGCCCAGCCACGTCCCGAGCCCCTCGTCCAGCCCGTCGAGCCACGCCCCGAGCCGCACCCGCTCCAGCACCGCCCGCAGCTCACCGTCCGTGGCGTCAGGCTTGGCCAGCCGCAGATTCTCCCGAACCGTCGAAGCAAACACATGATCGGTCTCATCCCCGACCACCACGACCCGCCCCCGAACAACTCGCTCCGGCAGCTCCCGCAGGTCACTTCCGTCCGCCAGCCGCATCACCCCCGCCCGCGGATCGAGCAGCCTCCCCACAACCGCCGCCAGCGTCGACTTCCCCGACCCCGACCGCCCGAGCACCGCCACCCGGTCCCCAGCCCTCAGATCAAGATCAAGACCGTCCAGTACGGGCCCTCGCCCCGGATCCCATCCAGCCGAGATCCCTTCAAGCCGCACCCCCAGCGCTCCCTGAGTGAAGGTGGCGGCCGTGGAGGTGGCGGCCTCGCGGGTGGCGGCGTCGCGGGTGGCGGCGTCGCGGGTGGCGGCCTCGCGGGTGGCGGCCCCGAAGGTGGCGGCGGGGAAGGTGGCGGCGGGGAAGGTGGCGGCGGGCGGCTCGGCGAGCAGGGTGGCGAGGCGCTGTTCGGCGCCGGCGGCGCGTTGGCGGGCCACGGCGGCGTCGGGGAGGGTCATGAGTTGTTCGCCCAGGACGACAACGCCCAGCAGCAGGACCGCGGCCCACTCGTGGCTGAGGCCACCGAGGGCGAACGCGGTGCCCACCACGGCGACACCCCAGCCGAGGTGTCCGAGGGCGGCCGCCCAGCCGGCGGCCCGGGCGGCCTGTTCCTCAAGGCGGGCGAGGTCGCGGCTGCGCTGCTCCGGCACGGCCTGCGAACCGGTCAGCTCCTCGATGCCGTCCACGGTCTCCACCACAGCGTCGCGCAACTGCGCGCGTGCCTCCCCGGTCGCGGCCTCGCTGCGGGCCGACTGGCGGGCCGCGATCCACGGCGCGACCACCCCGGCGATCAACAGCCCGACCACCAGCGGCGCCGCGACGGCCGGGGAGAGGACCACCGCCACTACCGAGGCGACAACGATCGTCGCCAGCGCCGACCAGAACGGCAGGCGACCACGCAACAGCCCGTCGACCCGGGCGTCCACGTCGTCGACCACCTTGGTGAGCAGATCCCCACGCCGGCGCAGCCGAGCCCCCGGCACCCGCGGGATCAGCGCGGCGTAGACCCGCGACCGCCGCGCCCCGAGCCGCGCGAACGCGACGTCATGCGAAACAAGCCGTTCCAAGTAGCGAAGCAACGGCCGAGCCACCGCACTCCCACGAACCAGCACCACGGCCGTCGAAAGCGAAAGCACCGGCGGCAACGAGGACGCCCGCACCAACAGCCAGGCCGCCGCGCCGGTAAGAACAATCCCCGCCAGCGAGGATCCGCTCCCCAGCGCCACCGCCGCCCAGGGCCGGCGCCACACCGACCAGCCCTCGATGCCCGCCCGGCGCCCACCGCCGACCGGACCGCCGGCCCGGGTGCCGGCGTGGCCGGCCGCGCTGCCGATCTGGGTGCTAGCCTCGCCAGCCGTGCTGCCGACGTTGGCCCGAGGCTCGTCAACGGGTGCGGCTGCGGTGTCGGCGGAGGAGACCTCGGGCGGCGGCGTGATGTCGGTGATGCGGTCGGCGGCGTGGAGCAGGGCGGGGCGGTGGGCGACCACGAGGACCGCGCTGCCCCGGTGGGCCGCGGTTCGCAGTTGGCCGATGACGCGTTGTTCCGTGGCGGTGTCCAGGTGGGCGGTTGGTTCGTCCAGGAGCAGCGTCACTGGTTCTGTGCCGGCTCGGTGCAGCAGGGCGGCCAGCGCCAGGCGGTGTCGCTGGCCGGCGGACACGCCGGCGCCGCGCTCGCCCAGCGGTGTGTCGGCGGGCAGGTCCAGTCCGACCGGGTGGAGGGCGGCGCGGATCTGGGCCGGGGTGGTTCCGGCCGGGAACAGGTCGGCCACGGTGCGGGCGTGCGGCAGCGTGACCCGCTGTGGCAGGTAGAGGGCGTTGTCGGCGACGGCGACGCCCGCGTCGGGTGTCTGCAGGCCGGCGAGCACTCGCAGGGCGGTCGTCTTACCTGCGCCCGATGGGCCGCGGAGAGCCACGAGTTCCCCCGCCCGCACCGTCAGTTCGTCCAGAACGAGGGCGTCGCGCGCGGAACCGGGGTATCGCACGCGCAACCCGAAGGCGCCGACGCGGGCCGAGCCGACGGTTGTGTCACCAGGAGCCGGCTCGGGCTGGGACGCATTGGCGGGCCCGGGACGGAGGATCTCGTCCACGTCGTCGATGACGGCGGTGGCGTCGGTGGCGCTGTGATACTTGGCGGCCATCTCGCGGAGCGGGCGGTACGCCTCGGGGGCGAGCAGGATCACGAGCAGGGCCGGGCCCAGGGACAGGTGGCCGGCGGCCACGCGGAGGCCGGCCTCGACGGCGATGAGGCCGACCGACAGGGTGCCGACGAGGTCGAGGGCGGTCGACGACAGGAAGGCGACGCGCAGCACCCGCATGGTGGCCGATCGGTGCTTGTCGGTCAGGTCGGCCACCACGGCCGTCTGGCGTTCGGCGCGGCCGAAGACGCGGAGGGTGGGCAGGCCGCGGACCACGTCGAGGAAGTGGCCGGCGAGGCGGGCGTCGGCCTGCCAGCGGTGGCGGGCCCGGGCCTGGGTGGCCCAGCCGATCAGGGCGCCCAGCACCGGGATCAGCGGGAGCGTGACCAGGGCGACGACGGCCGACGCGGGGTCGACCAGGGCCATGGTGACGATGACCAGCGGCGGGAGGGCGACGCCGAGGACGAGCGAAGGCAGGTAGCCGCCGAACCACGGCCGCAGCGCCTCTAGCCCGTTGCTCAGCACGGCCGTGAGCCGGCCCGCGCCGAACGAGGCGACCCAGGCCGGGCCGCGGCCTAGAACCGCGGCGAGCATGGAGCGGCGCAGCTCGTCGGTGACCCGGGCCGCGGTGCGCTGGGCGACGACCTGCTCGCCCCAGGCGAAGGCGGCCCGGGCCACGAAGGCGCCGGCGAGCAGGCCGGTCGCCCAGCGGTGGCCGCCCGCCACGAGCAGGCTGAGCGCGACGGCCACGGCCAGGGTCGCCGCGGCCTGCCCGGCGCCGAGGAGCGCGAGCAGCGCAATGCCGGCCCGGCTGGTGCGGGCGTGCCGCACCAGCCGGGGATCCAGCGGCCCGCGGGCTGACACGGACCGCTTCGGCGCGGCGGGAGAAACGACAGCGGAGGGAGCGGCGGCGGGAGATACGACAGCGGAGGGAGCGGCGGCGGGAGATATGACAGCGGAGGGAGCGGCGCCGGGAGATACGACAGCGGAGGGAGAGGGGAGCGCGGAGGAAGCAGCGGCAGGAGAAGGAGGGGCGGACGGGGAAGTGGCGAAGGGTGGGCGGGTCATGATGGGACTCGTTCGCTGGCCACGCGGCGGCGGAAGACGAAGTAGGAGAAGGCCTGGTAGGCCAGGACGCCGGGCAGGATGAAGACGCCGGCCCAGGTGAGCAGCTCCAGGGCCTGGGGGGTGGCCGCGGCGGCGTCCCGGGTGAGCGACCACTGCGGGTCGAGGGTGCTGCGCAGGACTACGTCGCCGTGGGCGGTGAAGACGGCGACGACGGTGCCGGCCACTGACAGGGCTGTGGTGGCGAAGGCCAGCGCCTCGCGGCCGGAGCGGGCCAGCATGCCGGCGAGCAGGCTGAGGGCCGCGGCGGCGAGGGCCAGTCGTGACCCCGTACCGAACCCGATGAGGACCAGCGCGAGCGCCCCGCCGGTGCCCAGCCAGCGAGCCAGCGTGCGAGCCCGATGGCGCAGCGGCCCGCTGGTGCGCAGGCCGAGGAAGGTGGCGCCGAGCAGCAAAGCGGCGAACAGGGCCGCGAGAGCGCCCCAAGCGGCCGGCCAAGACCAGAATGGCGCCAGCGTGCGGGAGAAGCCGCCGCCGGTGACCGAGCCGTCGGCGCCGAGGGCCAGGCCGCGGGCGAACGTCGCCAGCAGCGCGCCCCACACCAGCACGATGCCGAGCGAGCTGACCGCCAGCGCGATGTCGGCCCGGCGGCGGTAGGAAGGCCCGTCGCCCTTGCCGCGGAACTCGAGGGCGACACCGCGCACCGCGAGCAGGAGCAGCAGGACGACCATCGGCAGGTAGAGGCCGGACAGCATGGCCGAGTACCAGCTGGGGAACGCGGCGAAGGTGACGCCGATCGCGGCGACCAGCCAGACCTCGTTGCCGTCCCAGAACGGGCCGATGGTGCGGACGGCGGCCCCGCGCTCGTGATCGTCGCGGCCCAGCAGCGGGCCGAGCAGTCCGACCCCGAAGTCGAAGCCCTCGAGCACGAAGAAGAGCACCCAGGCGAGCACGACGACGGCGAACCAGAAGGTGATCATGGATGGTCCCCTCAGTAGACGGGAGCGGGTTCGGCGGCGGCCTCGGCCTCGGCCCCGGCCGGGGGCGCGAGGGGTTGTCGGGCCAGGTGGCGGATCAGGCGGAACCAGACGACGGCGAGGATCCCGTAGATCACCGTGAAGCCGGCCAGCGAGGCGATCACCTCGGAGCTGGTGAGCCCGGGGGAGATGCCGTCGGCGACCTTGGAGATGCCGAACGCGATCCACGGCTGCCGGGCGGTCTCGGTGAAGATCCAGCCGAAGGTGTTGGCCACCGCGGGCAGGATCGGGATCAGCGGCAGCCATCGGGTCAGCCAGCGCGGCGCCTCCCGGTGCTTCCTCGTGCGCCAGAGGTAATAGGCGGCGACGGCCGCGGCCAGCATGCCGGCGCCGATCATCACGCGGAACGACCAGAAGGCGACCGGGATCATGGGCACGTACGAGCCGGGGCCGTACTGCGCCGCGTACTGGGCCTGGAGGTCGTTGATGCCCTGGACGGTCGCCGTCGGGTTGCCCTTGGCCAGGATGGAGAGCAGCCACGGGATGTCGAGGGAGAAGTCGGGGAACGGCGAGCCGATCGTGAAGATCGAGAACGGCGCGCCCTTGGTGGTCTCGTAGAGGGCCTCGGCCGCAGCCATCTTCATCGGCTGCACCTCGGTCATGACCTTGCCCAGGTGGTCGCCGGTGAGCGCGGTCAGCGCCCCGCCGGCCAGGGTCATCCAGGCGCCGAGCCGCGCCATGATCCGGAATGTGCCGTCGGCCCGGAGCCGCCACACACCGAGGGCCAGCAGCAACGCCCCGCCGACCATGATCGCGCCGGCCAGCGTGTGCGGGAACGCGGCCAGATTGACCTTGTTCAGCAGCAGCTCGGTGAAGGATGTCAGCCGGGCGCGCTGGGTGACCGGGTCGAGCTCGTACGCCACGGGGTGCTGCATGAAGGAGTTGGCGGCCAGGATGATGAACGCGGAGAGCACGGTGCCGATGGCGACGATGACGATCGTGGCGGTGTGCACGAGGCGGGGCAGCCGGTCCCAGCCGAAATACCAGAGGGCGAGGAACGTCGCCTCGAGGAAGAACGCGAGCATGCCCTCGATGGCCAGCGTCGGGCCGAAGACGTCGCCGTAGAACTTGGCGAACGCGCTCCACCCCAGGCCGAACTGGAACTCCTGCACGAGGCCGGTGACCACGCCGACCGCGAACGTGACGATCAGGATCTTGCCGACGAACTTCGTCAGATGCAGATACTCAGCGCGCTTGGTGCGCAGCCAGGCGATCTGCAGGCCGGCGGCGGCCGCGGCCAGGCTGATCGACAGCGGCACGAAGAAGTAGTGATAGATCGTCACCACCGCGAACTGCAGCCGGGTCAGGTCCAGCACGTCCATGGGAATGCCCCCTCTACGACGTCTCGTAGTAGATACTACGTCGTGTAGTACGACGCCGTGCAGTAGGCCTGTGTAAGATGGCATACATGGCTCTCGGGGACTTGGAACGCGAGGTCATGCGGCAGTTGTGGGATGCGGGCGAGCCGCTCACCGTGCGGCAGGTGCACGAGCGGCTCCGGGAGCGCGACCTGGCCTACACGACCGTGATGACCGTGCTCAACCGCTTGACGAAAAAGCGCGTCGTCATCCAGCAGGACGAGGACCGCGCATATAGATACGTCCCCGCCCAGTCCCGCGAGGAGATGACCGCCGGCCTGATGCTCGACGCTCTCACCGCCAGCGGCGACCAGGACGCCGCTCTGGCCTACTTCATGGGGCAACTGTCGCCGGACGCCCTGAAAGCGGCAATCGAAGCAGTCAACAACAAGACGTGACCGCACTCCTGCTCGGCGCGCTCGGCCTGACCTTGTCGCTGGTCGTTCCGGGCCCGCTGGCGCGTGCGCACTGGCCCGACCGGGCGCCCGTCGCGGCCGTCCTGCTCTGGCAGTCGATCACCCTGAGCGCCGTGCTGTCCGCGCTCGGCGTGGTGCTTTCCGCCCCGTACGAGTTGTCCAGGACCTCCGGAAAACCCGTCCTCGCGCTGCTCGGCGCCCTGGCGGTTGCCGCCCTGATCATTCTGCGCCTGCTGATCTCCTTGGTCGGGGTCACGCGAAGGTCAAGGGCGAGAAGAGCCAGGCACCGTACGCTCGTGGACCTGCTCGACCGGGCCGAGCAGCACCGCGAGCTGGGCCCGGACAACCTGCGCGTGCTCGACGGCGCCCTCCCGCTGGCGTACTGCGTGCCCGGCCGCGAGCCCCGCGTCGTGCTCAGCAACGGTGTCCTTCAGGTGCTCGACCGGGAGCAGGTCGACGCTGTCCTGACCCACGAGCAGACCCATCTGCGGCACCGGCACGAGGTGGTGATGGAGTCGTTCACCGCCTTCTACCGGGCGGTGCCCCGCCCCCTGCGGAGCCGGGTGCCGCTCGACGCCGTACACCTGCTCCTGGAAATGATCTCGGACGACGTGGCGCGACGGAGAGTCGGGGCCGAGCCGCTGCGAGCCGCTCTGGAGCGGCTGACCGACGCCGTCCCCCTGGCGGAGGACGCGCGGGCCGACCCGACGGGTGAGGCGCGGCGTCGCCGGCTGGCCCGGCTGACCCGGCCGCACACCGTGTCCGTCGGCCTCAACATCGCCGCCGGGCTCGCCGCCGTTGGGCTGCTGGTATTACCGACCGTGATTCTCGTGGTGCCCTGGCTCGACCGTGCGCTGGACCACTGGCCGCTCTGACTACTCTGTGTGTGACTTTCTACGCAAGCAGTTTCCCGCCCGCGCCGCCTTCAGTTCTCCGCATGATCCGGAGTACGGTGGTCCCCGGTCTGGCAGCCCCCCATCGTCCAACCGGCCGATCTGACGGACCACCGCCTAATCGTCGTGTGGGCGAACCGGGGACCCGAGCAGTTGGGGTGAAGCCGCGATCCGTCGCGGCCGGGCGCGTCTTCCCGTCCGAACCCGTCAGCTAACCCGGTCGGCGGCTCGAGGGAAGAAAGGACATCACACCCAACGTGAAACGGATTGGGGCGCGCGGTCGCGCCGCAGTTCTGCGCGGGCTCGTCTGCGCACTCGCGGCGGTCGGGGTCGTTGTCACCGGACCAGCCGCCGCACATGCGACACCCTCGCCCTCCTCGGTCGAGGCCCAGATCGACAAGCAGTGGAACGCCCTCGAGCCGGTCATCGAGGAGTACAACAACGTGCACAACCAGCTGCTGAAGAACCGGACCCGGCAGAAGCAGCTGTCCGCCCAGCTCACTCCGCTCCAGGTGCAGGTCGACCTGGCGATGGCGCAGGTACGGGGCCTGGCCGTCGACGCGTACAAGCAGGGTGCCCCCAACGCTCTGGATGCCATGATCATCAGTGGCAACCCGACCGGGCTGACCGACAAACTGACCTATCTGGATCAGCTGGCCCGTCATCAGCAGGAGCAGATCAAGGGCGTGGCGGCGCTGCGGGACAAGCTCGCCGCGACCAAGGCCGACCTGGATGTCGTGACCAAGTCCGTCGCCGCCCGCGACAAGGACCTGGGCACCCGCAAAGCAGCGATCGAGACGAAGATCACCTCGCTCCAGAAACTGCGGATCCAGGCCTACGGCTCGGCGGACGCCTCGGACGGGCCGCTGCGCCTGGGTCCCTGTCCGGTCACGTACACCAACGACAAGGGTGGCCGGGCCGCGCAGAAGGCCTGCGACCTGATCGGCCTGCCGTACGTCTTCGGGTCGGCCGGCCCGAACACGTACGACTGCTCCGGCCTGACCCAGGAGGCCTGGGGCAGCGTCGGCGTGCACCTCGACCACTACACGAAAGACCAGTGGAACGAGGGCAAGGCGGTCTCCCGGGACGAGTTGCAGCCGGGTGACCTGGTGTTCTTCTTCCCGGGCAGCCTCCACCACGTAGGCCTCTACATCGGTGGCGGCATGATGGTCCACGCCCCGCACACGGGTGATCATGTGCGGATGGCGGAGATCGACCGGATGCCCATCGCGGGCTTCCGGCGACCGGGCTGATCGGCTCGTCGGTTTCTCGAGGCCGTCGGGGCTCTGCCCCGGCGGCCTCAGCTTTTGGTGGCGCTGGGTGCGCGGGGTTCCGCTTGCTTGGCCGTACGCCTGCGTGAGCGCCCGGTTGTCATGGGCCACAGCTGGGGCTGGGCGGGCGCGGGCATAATTCGGTGTCATGAGCGACTCGCCCCTGATCGACAGCTTGACCGCGGCCGTGGAGGCCCGCCCGGACGACCTCCCGCTGCGGCTGCACCTGGCCGAGTTGCTCGTGGCGGCCGGCCGTGGGGGAGAGGCGATCGGGCACGCCGCTCAGGTGCTGGCCCGTGAGCCGGGCAACGCCACGGCCCAGCGGTTGATGGGCGCCGCTCTGAATCCGGCCGCGCCTTCTTCCGTACCCTCTCCGCCGGAGGCCCCCGGCGCGCCCGCCAATCCCGGCGCGCCCGCCAATCCCGGCGCGCCCGCCACTCCCGGCGCGCCCGCCACTCCCGCCGTGCCGCCCACCCCCGCCGCGCCCTCCCCTCCCGCCGTCCCGTCCGGGAAGCCGGCTGACGGTGTGGACTGGGCCGCGATGGAGCAGGAGTTCGGCGACATCGTCCCGCCGCGTTTCGCCCGGTCGGGCGACTCGGTGGAGCCGGTCCGCGGCCACGAGGACCGCAGCTTCGACATCGAGACCTCGACGATCACCCTGGCCGACGTCGGTGGCATGGAACAGGTCAAGAAGCGTCTCGAGATCTCCTTCCTGGGCCCGTTGCGGAACCCGAAGCTGCGCAGCCTGTTCGGCAAGAGCCTGCGCGGTGGCCTGCTGCTCTACGGCCCGCCCGGCTGCGGCAAGACGTTCCTGGCCCGAGCGGTGGCCGGCGAGATGGGCGCCTCGTTCATCTCCCTGTCGATCACCGACGTGCTCAACATGTGGGTCGGGAGTTCCGAACGCAACCTGCACGATCTGTTCGACTCGGCCCGCGGCCACGCCCCCTGCGTGCTGTTCCTCGACGAGATCGACGCCCTGGGTCACAAGCGCAGCCAGCTCAACTCGTCGTCCATGCGCACGGTCGTCAACCAGCTGCTCACCGAGCTGGACGGCGTCGACGGCAACAACGACGGCGTCTTCGTGCTCGCCGCGACCAACGCCCCCTGGGACATCGACTCGGCCCTGCGCCGTCCGGGCCGCCTCGACCGTACGGTCCTGGTGCTGCCGCCCGACAAGGCCGCCCGCTCGGCGATCCTGCAGTACCACCTGCGGGACCGCCCGGTGGCCAACATCGACCTGGGCCGCGTGGCCGACGCCACCGACCACTTCTCGGGCGCCGACCTGGCCCACGTCTGCGAGACGGCGGCCGAGTTCGCCATGCGCGACTCGATCAGCACCGGCGAGATCCGCATGATCAACCAGGACGACATGCTGGCCGCGGTCCGCGAGGTCCGCCCGTCGACCGACGGCTGGTTCGCCACGGCCCGCAACGTGGCCATGTTCGCCAACGAGTCCGGCGAGTACGACGACCTGGCCGCCTACCTGAAAAAGCGCAAGATCCGTTGAGTGCGTACTGGCGGGCGCACCGGCTCGCCCAGGTCGGCCGCTACGACGAAGCGGAGAGGGCGGCCCGCGACGGCCTGGCCGCCGAGCCGGGCGATGCGCGGCTGCTGACCCTGCTGGCCTCGGTGCAGCGGCTGCGCCGCGACTACGCCGGCGCCCTGGCCACGGCCGACGCCGCCGTGGCGGCGGCGCCCTTGTTCGCCGACGCCCACGCCGAACGCGCCGAGAACCTCATCGTCCTGATCCGCGCCCGCGACGCCGTACCGGCCGCCGCCGAGGCCGTCCGCCTGGCCCCCACCGAGCCCACCGGCCACTTCGTGCTGGCCCGGGCCCTGGCCGCGGCCAAGGACTACCCGCGGGCCCGCGCCGCCGCCGCCCACGGCCAATCCCTGGACCCGAACTCGGTCGAGGGCCTGCTCACCGTGGCCGACGTGGAACGCGACGCTGGCAACCGCGAGGCCGCCCTGTCCGCGGCCCGCGCCGCCCTGGCCGTCAGCCCCGGCAACCCGTACGGCCGCTGGCTGATCGCCATGCTCGACGCCGAACGCCTCCGCGTCCGCCGCTCGATGCGCGCCCTGAGAGACGTCGCCCGCGACAACCCCGCCCGAGCGGACATCGTCTCGATGACCTGGCCCATCCGCGGCGTCCTGAACGGCCTCCGCCGGGGCTTGGCCGCCAGCGCCGCCCTGATCTGCCTGCTGCAGCTGATCGCCCACTGGTGGTGGCCCCCGGCCGCCCCGTTCGGCCGCATCATGTCAGCCGTCCTGGCCACCGTCATGGCCGGCTTCGCCGCCCGCATCCTCCTCCCCGCCGGCCGCCTCCCCTGGCGCTGCCTGCGCTTGCTCCCCACCCTGATGCGCCGCGCCGACCTCACAGCCCTGGCCCTGACCGCAACAGCCATAGCCCTCCTCTACCTGTACGCAGCCACGAACTGGTGGCCGCTTCCCCTGCTCGCCCTGGCCCTGACCCCCCTCCTATGGCTCCTGAGCCTCGCCGAACTCCTGGGCGCAGGCCTGGACGACCCCGGCGCCCGCCACGCCCTCACCGACCTGGCCACCGAGTTCCGCGATTGGTGGCAAACCACCAAGAAAGACCTCCGCGCCGCCTGGAACGACCCCCAAACCTCCACCTCGAGCACACCGCCATCCCCGCCGCCCGCCCCGAGCGCGCCGCCGGCCCCGGGCGCGCCGCCGGCCCCGGGCGCGCCGCCATCTACGCCGTCCGCCCCAGACCCCGCGTCGGGTCTGCCGTCCGCTCCGGGCGGGCTGTCGGGTCTGCCGTCCGCTCCGGGCGCGCCACCGTCTCCGCCGCCCGCTCCGGCCGCGCCGGCTGACCTTTCACCACCGGGTGCGCCGCCGGCTCAGCTCTCCGCCTCAGGCGCGCCGCCGTCTCCGCCGCCGGCTTCGGGGGCGCCGCCGTCTCCGCCGCCGGCTCAGCCCTCTGCCCCGAGGGTGCCGCCGGAACCTCCACCCTTGCCGGACGACGGGGCTCAATGACGGCGATTACGTCGCTCTTTGGGGTGTGTTCGCCGGCTCGGAGGGTGGCGGGGCCATAATGGCGTCGCGGTGGCGGTGTGCGGTCCGCATGCTGTAGGGCATGGTGGCGATCGGTGGCGCGTCATGACAGACCGGGACGACCTGCGGCTCTCGCACGAGCTGGAGTCGATCGTGGAGGCCGGGCAGGAGGCCGGCTACGCCCCCGAGCTGGCCGACCTCGCGATCCGGCGGTGGCGCAGCTTCGACCGCCGCAACCGGACCCGCAACCCCGGCCACGACCTCCGCGTCCGCGACCTGGCGAAGGGCCTGAAGCAGGGCTATCCAGGCGATCTCATCTTCCTCCCTCCAGGCGTGTTGGAGAACGTCGCCGAACGCTTCGCCGAAGTCCTGCGCCGCAATCAGTAAACCGCGCCTCCGACCGTCCTCCCTAGGCCTGCGCGACCTATGACGGCGCGACCTATGGCGGCGCGACCTATGACGGCGCGACCTATGACGGCGCGACCTATGACGGCGCGACCTATGACGGCGCGACCTATGACGGCGCGACCTATGACGGCGCGACCTATGACGGCGCGACCAATGACGGGGGAACCCGTGATCGGGCGACCTGCGACGGCGCGACCAATGACGGGGGAACCCGTGATCGGGCGACCTACGACTGCGCGACCGATGACCGGGCGACTGATGACCGGGCGACCGATGACCGCGCTGCCCACGTTCGCGGACCCGTCGCCACGGCGCCTATGCCTGCGGCGCCTACTACCGCGCTGCTGATGATCGCTCGATGAACCGCCGCTCTTGGCCGCGTTGGCCGATACCTCCCGGCCGTCGGTTGCTCGGGGCGCTGATGTGGGGCCCGCTTCGGGGGCGCGCGTAGCGGCGTACGTCAGGGGTTGCTTTTGCTTGAGACCGCGAGTGGCGCTGGGAGAGTAGGCACAGTCTGGGGTAGGCGGCGGTCGAGGAGCCGGAGGATCGCGGCGAAGGCGGCGGCCATGACGCCGACCATCAGCATGTTGCGGATGGCGGTGGGGTAGCCGATCTCGGTGGCGTCCGCGAAGGGGTAGGGGAACCAGTCGGTGGTCGCGCCGTGGGCCAGGGTGTAGGCGATCCAGGCGGCGGGCCAGAGGAAGGCCCAGATGATCGTTCGCAGGTCGATCTGTGGGCGCGGGCCGAAGGCGATCCAGCCGGCGAGGGCGGCCCACGGGGCGATGTAGTGGAAGCCGAGGTTCGACCACCAGCCGGCGCCGTGCGGATCGGTCGTGCCGGCGAGGATCGTGGCGTAGACGAGGCCGGTCACGATGATCCCGAGCAGCGCGTCGAGCCGCAGGATCCGCCAGACGCGTCCGTCGCGGCCCGGATCGATCATGAGGGCGCCCGCGGCGAGCAGCACGAGCACGTTGCTCTGGATCGTGAAGAAGCTGAACAGCCGGACGAACCGGGTGGTCACGGGCGCGTCGTCGCCCTGCGCGCTGAGCACGACCTGGATGAGCAGTGACGTCAGGACGACGGCGAAGAGCAGACCGTGCCAGACCCTGGAGGCCGTGCGAACGCGATTCACGTCCGGTAGTAAACCGCGAGGCCGGCCGCATCCGCGACCGGCCTCGTCAGGTGTGAAGCGTCAGGACTTGGCCTTCTCCTCGGCCGGGCGGCGGCCCGCCTTGGCGTACGCGAGCAGCGCCAGGATCAGCGCGATCACGCCGGCGATCAGGCCCGCGATGCCGAACGCGTCGGGACCGTCGGAGCTGTCGTCGTCGGCGGCGGGCGCGGCCGCCGCCGATGCCGTGGGCGCGGCGGCCGCCGTGTCGGTGGCGCCGGCCGCGGCCAGCTTCAGCACGGGCGCCGGGTGCTCCGGCTCCGAGCCGTCGGTGGTGGGCTCGTCGATCCAGCGGACGATGGTGCCGTCCGAGTACGTCTGCAGCGCCTTGAAGACCAGCTGGCCGGACTCGGGCAGCGGCCCGAGCGACACGTCGAACTCCTGGAACTGCCCGGGCTTGACCTCGGAGCCGGCCTTGGCCGTCCAGGTGATCTTCGAGACCGCCTCGGTGATCTGCGCGCCGTGCGCCTCGAGCGGCTTGGCCAGCTTGGACTCGGTGGCCACCACGTCCCACCCGTTGATCGGCTTGACCGAGACGGACGCAACCGGGTTGTCGGCCGGCAGGTTCACCTCGACCTTGGTGGTGGAGGCGGTGTCGGACTCGTTGGGCACCCGGAAGGTCACCTTGGTGTAGCCGCCGGCGGTCGCGGTGTCGGGGTTCACCGTGACGTGGGCCGAGGCCGGCGCGGCCAGGGCCAGGGTGAGGCCGGCAACCGTGGCGGCCACCAGGGCCGAGCGCTTGAGCAGGGACATCGAAGTCGTCAACCTTCCGCATGGGGGACAGCCCGTTGCCGGGCGTTCCGCGTTGGTCGCGCCTGCGGCCGCGAAAGTTCCCGACAATCTCAAAAACTTTGCCGTACGCGGTCACCGCCGACCCGGCGACGCGGGGCGCAGCCGATCATGCCGCCCTGACCGCCGGGCGGCCGTTCCGCTCGGGCGGTCTCTTGCGGTGCCGGGTCACCGGACGGCCGGTAGGCGGACGTCGACGCGCAGGCCGGGGTCGGCGTCGCCCAGGGTGACCGTGCCGCCGTGGCGACGTGCCAGCTCGCGGACGATGGCCAGGCCGAGCCCGGAACCGCCCGCGTCCCGGGCCCGCGCGTCGTCGAGCCGTGTGAACCGGTCGAACACCCGCTCGCGGTCGGCCGCGGGAATGCCCGGGCCGTCGTCGGTCACCGTGATCCAGCGGTACGCGTCGTCGGCCCGTACCTCGACGCAGACCCGCGACTTGGCGTGCCGCACCGCGTTGTCGAGCAGGTTGGCCACCACCCGCCCGAGCGCATCGGGCTCACCGGCGATCAGGACCGGCGCCGCCGGGCGTACATAACCCACGGTGGGATAGCGGGCCGCCACGTCGCCGACCACCGCGCCCAGGTCGACCTCGCGGAACGGCGCCGACACCACCCGCCCCGGGGCCGCGTCGTCGGCCCGCGCGAGCAGCAGCATGTCGTCGACGAGCCGGCTGAGCCGATCGACATCGGTGAGCAGGTCCTCCGACAACGCGTTCCAGTCGGTGTCGGGCAGTCGCTGCGAGACCTCCAACTCCGTCCGCATGTTGGTCAGCGGGCTGCGGAGCTCGTGAGCCGCGTCGGCCACGAACGCCCGCTGCCGGGCCTGCGCGGCGTCGAGCCGGTGCAGCATGCCGTTCAGCGTGACCGCCAGCCGGTATATCTCGTCGCGTGACTCGGGCACCGGCAGCCGCCCGGCCCTCGTACCTCCGGTGATCTCCTCCGCGCCGGAACGCAGCGCGTCGACCGGGCTGAGCGCCGCGCCCAGCACTCGCCACAGCACCAGCCAGAGCGCCCCGACCAGCAGCGGGAACATGATGAGCAGGGTCACCCGCAGGATGTGCACGCCCTGGGTCAGGTCGTTCGTGGACCGCGCGACCAGCACGCGCACCGGGTCGGTGGGCGGCCCGGCGGTCACCATCACGACCCGCGCGTCGCCATCGAGCCCGATCCGGCTGCCGGCGATCTCGCGGACGTTGCCGTCCTTCATGCCCTCGAGCTCGTCGGGGTGCAGCATCGGGATGAGCCGGTCGGCCCCCGCCGAGATCGACAGCACCCGGCTCTCCGCGTCGATGACCTGCACCTGCATGGCCGCGTTGACCGGGATCGGCTCGGCCAGCTGCCCCTGCTCGACGAGCTTGGCCACGCCCCGGGCGGTGTCGAGGGCCTCGGCGTTGACCGCCCGCAGCAGCCCGAAGTTGAGCACCGCGACGAGCAGCACGCCGCCCGCGGCCAGGCCGGCGGTAAGCGCCAGGACGGACGTGAGGACCAGCCGGGCGCGCAGGCTGAGCTCGCGCGGCCGGCGCATCAGTCGCCCGTCACGGCCGCGAGCCGGTACCCCGCGCCCCGCACGGTCTCCAGCCGGTCCCGCCCGATCTTGCGGCGCAGATATCCCACATACACCTCGACGGCGTTGGGCGCGGTCTCGACGGCCGCGTCCCAGACGTGGTCGAGCAGCTCGATCTTGCTGACCACCTCGCCGGGGCGGCGCATGAGGTATTCGAGCAGGGCGAACTCCCTCGCTGTGAGCGTCACCTCGCTGCCGGCGACCAGCACCCGCCGCTCGGCCGGGTCGAGCTCGACGTCGCCGTGGGCGAGAACGGTCGGCCGTTCGTGCACGCCCCGGCGCAGCAGCGCCCTCAGCCGGGCGAGCAGCACGATGTAGGAGAACGGCTTGGTCAGATAGTCGTCGGCGCCGCAGTCGAGCCCGTCGGCCTGGTCGTACTCGCCGTCCTTGGCCGACAGCATCAGCACCGGCACCCAGTTGCCCTCGGCCCGCAACTGCCGCACCACCCGGTACCCGCTGAGCCGCGGCAGCATCACGTCGAGAATCATCGCGTCGTACCCGCCGTGCCGGGCCATCTCGAGGCCGTCCTGCCCGTCGCCGGACACGTCGACCGCGAAGCCCTCGGCCTGCAGCCCGCGCTGCAGCGCGGCGGCGAGCCGCGCCTCATCTTCTACCACCAGCAACCGCACCCCCTTACCTTGGCATGGGAGGGGCAACCCCTAGGGGCGGCTCTCAGCCCGGTCACAGCGGCCACGGCGCACTCTTGTGGCAGATCAACGGGAGGTGGACATCGTGTCCGTGTTCAGATCGAGGCCGGCCCTTCGCTGGCTCGTACCATCCGCCGCGGCGGTGGTCGTGATCGGGGGCGGCGCAGCGGCGGGAACGATCGTCGCGAGCGCGGATCCCTCGTTGCCCGACCGCAGCGCGGCCGAACTGCTCGTCGACCTGCAGAACGCCAAGGTCGACGGGCTCTCCGGCACCATCGTGCAGAGCGCCGACCTGGGGCTGCCCAAGATCGCCGGGCTGACCGCCGACTCGAGCGGCGGCGACCTGGTCAACCTGGTCGCGGGCAGCAACACCGCCCGCGTCTGGTACGCCGGTGAGGACAAGGCGCGCCTGGCGCTCATGAGCACGCTCGGCGAGACCGACGTCATCCGCAACGGCCAGAGCGTGTGGCTGTGGCAGAGCAAGGCCAAGACCGCCTCGCACTTCACACTCCCTGCGGGCAGCGAGAAGAAGCCGGCGGCGCTGCCGACCGGGATCCCCTCGACGCCGCAGGACGCGGCCGAGGCGGCGCTCGACGCCATCGACCCGACGACGGTGGTCTCGACCACCGGCGCGGCCAAGGTGGCCGGGCGCGACGCCTACGAGCTGGTGCTCGCGCCGAAGGCGACCGAGTCGCTGATCGGGCAGGTGCGCCTGGCCATCGACGCGGAGAAGAAGATCCCGCTGCGGGTCGACCTTTACGCCAAGAATGCGGTCAACCCGGCCGTCCGGGTCGCGTTCCAGCAGATCAGCTTCGACACGCCGGACGCCCAGCAGTTCGCCTTCAACCCGCCGCCGGGCACGAAGGTGACCGAGACGGACGCCGGCAAGCTCGAGACCGAGCTGCAGAAGGAGCACAAGGCGGCCGGGACCAAACGGCCGGCGGCGGCTCCCGCCGAGGCGCCGAAGGTGATCGGCGAGGGCTGGGCCTCGGTGCTGACGGCGAAGCTGCCGAAGGCGTCGGGTGACGAGGCCAAGCAGCTCGACGGCGTGGTGGACATGCTGCCGAAGGTGAGTGGCGCCTGGGGTAGTGGTCATCTCTTCTCCGGTTCGCTCTTCAGCGTGCTGGTGACGGACGACGGCCGGGTCTTCGCGGGAGCCGTGGCTCCGGAAACGCTGTACAAGGCCGCTGCCAAATAGTTCTAGAACTCTCCGCCGAGTTATGCAACACTTTGGCGGAGAGTTCTATAACTTTTGGAGCGGCAGATGATGTCCAACCTCATGACGGAACCGGCTGCCGGTCGCTTCGGCGACTTCGGCGGCCGGTTCGTCCCCGAGTCCCTCGTGCCGGCGTGTGCGGCCCTGTCCGCGGCCTTCCGCGACGCCTGGGCCGATCCGGCCTTCCGGGCCGAGCTCGACGAGCTGCTCGCCGTTTACGCGGGCCGGCCCACCCCGCTCACCCCGGCCCGCAATCTCTCCGCTGAGCTCGGCATCGAGCTGCTGCTCAAGCGGGAGGACCTGGCGCACACCGGCTCCCACAAAATCAACAACGTGCTGGGCCAGGCCCTGCTCGCCCGCCGGATGGGCAAGACCCGGCTGATCGCCGAGACCGGCGCCGGCCAGCACGGCGTCGCCACCGCCACGGCCGCCGCCCTGCTCGGGCTCGCCGCCACCGTCTACATGGGCGAGCGCGACATCGAGCGCCAACAGCTGAACGTGCTCCGCATGACGACGCTCGGAGCCGAGGTCGTCCCGGTCTCCAGCGGCAGCCGCACCCTCAAGGACGCGACGAACGAGGCGATGCGCGCCTGGGTCTCCGACGTCGACAACGCCCACTTCCTGCTCGGCTCGGTCGGCGGCCCCCATCCGTACCCGTGGATGGTCCGCGAGCTGCAGCGCGTGATCGGCGCCGAGGCCCGCCGGCAGAGCCCCGCGATCCCCGACGTGGTGGTGGCCTGCGTCGGCGGCGGTTCGAACGCGGCCGGCACCTTCGCCGGCTTCGTCGACACCGGCGCGCGGCTGGTCGGCGTCGAGGCGGCCGGCGGCGCGGCCATGACCAGCGGGTCGCCCGGCGTCGTGCACGGCGCCCGCTCGATGGTCCTGCAGGACGACGACGGCCAGGTCGCCGAGGCGGAGTCGATCGCGGCCGGCCTCGACTACCCCGGCGTCGGCCCCGAGCACGCCCACCTCGGCGCGATCGGCCGCGCCGAGTATCACGCGGTCAAGGACGCCGAGGTGGTCGACGCGGTCGGCCGCCTGGCCCGCGCCGAGGGCATCATCTGCGCGCTCGAGTCGGCCCACGCGGTCGCCTGGGTGCTGCGCGCCGCCGGCACTCCCGACCTGCCGACCGGCTCGCGCGTGATCCTCACCCTCTCCGGCCGCGGCGACAAAGACATGACCACCCTGATCGGCGGTGCCGCATGACCGCCCTCGTCCCGTACGTCACCGGCGGCATCACCGGCGACTGGACCGACTATCTGCTCGCCTACCAGGAGGCGGGCGCGACGGCGATCGAGATCGGGCTGCCGTTCTCCGACCCGATGCTCGACGGCGTCACCATCCAGCAGGCGTCCGACCGGGCCCTGTCCCGAGGCGTCACCGTGACCTCGATCCTTCAAGACCTGGTGCAGGTACGGGATCAGGTCCGCGTGCCGCTGATCGTCATGACCTACGCGAACCTCGTATTCCACCGCTCCCCGGCCGTCTTCTGCCGGCGGCTCGCCGAGGCCGGCGTCAGCGGCCTGATCGTCCCCGACCTGCCGGTGGACGAGGCCGCGCCCGTCGCCGACGCGGCCGCCGAGGCCGGCCTCGACCTGATCCCGCTGGTCGCCCCGGTCACGCCCGACGACCGGTTGGCCGAGATCGTGGCGCTCGGCCGCGGCTACATCTACGCGGTCAGCGTGATGGGCACGACCGGTGAGCGCACGGCGCTCGGCGGCTCCGCGGCCGGGCTCGCGGCTCGAGTCAAGGCGGTCACCGACCGGCCGGTGCTGATCGGCTTCGGCGTCTCGACGCCCGAGCAGGCGGCCGAGGCGGGACGCGCCGGGGACGGGGTGGTGGTGGGCGCCGCGCTGATGCGTAGGGTGCTTGACGGGGCCACGGCGGCAGATCTACGGGAGACCGTCGCGGCGCTCGCAGCAGCTCTGGAGGGTTCCGCTGACTACGCGTACGCCGAAGTATCAGGTGATCGCCGATGACCTGACCACGAAGATCCGCGCCGGCGAGCTGCCACCGGGTGCCGCCCTGCCCCCGCAACGCGAGCTCAGCGCCACGTACGGGGTGACGCTCGCGACGCTGCGCCAGGCCCTGAAACGGCTGGAGGACGACGGGTTGCTGTCCCAGCAGCCCGGCCGGGGAACGTTCGTGACCGAGCAGCGCCCCACGTATCTCCTGCACTCCATGCGGGGCTTCGCCGAGGACCTGCGCGAGCAGGGCCAGACGGTTGCCACGTATGTGCTGGGCCAGTCGGTGTCGCACCCGCCGCCGGCCTGGGCCGAGGCGCTGCTGGGCCAGGACTGGCCGGCGGTCCGGCTGGAACGCCTGCGTCTGCTGGCCGGCCGTCCCGCGGTCTACCAGCTCTCGTATGTTCGCGGCGTCGAGCTGGCCATGACCGACCTCAGCGAGATCTCGCTGTACGCCGCGCTCGCCGCCCATGGCATCGACGTCATCCGGGCGAGCGAGGCCATCCGCCCCGGTGTGCTCGACGAGGAAACGGCCGAGCTGCTCCGCCAGCCGCCCGGCACTCCCGTCTTCCTCTCCGAGCGCATCACCTACGACCCGGACGACGCCCCGGTGGTGGTCGACCGGGCCACCATCCTCGGCACTGTCCTCGAGATCCGCACCGACCGTGCCCTGACCGGCCTCACCATGCAGTGGACCCGCCCGCCCACCTGACGCCGTCGTCGCGGGGGGCCGGGTTGAGGCCGGTCGATAGGTTTCGGCCATGAGGACGCCATCGAACGATGCTGTGCAGCAATACGCGGGGACTACGGAGAACCTGACCGCGCGGATTGCCATACACGCGTATGGAACCAATCCGCAGGGGTGGTTCGCGTGGCTGGGGGAGCGGCTCGCCATCGGCGGGGACGTGCTCGAGGTGGGCGCGGGTACGGGGGAGCTGTGGCGGCATCTTGATCCGCGGCGGGCGGGGTTGCGGCTGACGCTCGTGGACTTCTCGGCGGCCATGTGTGAGCGGCTCCGGGAGGTGCCGGGGGCGGAGGTGCGTCAGGGGGACGCGGCGGACCTGCCCTTCGCGGACGGGTCGTTCGACGTGGTCATCGCGAATCACATGCTGTACCACGTCGATGAGCCGGATGCGGCGCTGCGCGAGTTCGCGCGGGTGCTGCGGCCAGGCGGGCGGCTCTTCACCGCGACCAACGGCCGCGAGCACATGGCCGAGCTCTTCGCCGTCGCGACGGCGGTGGGCAAGCGGGACGTGAGTGGGGTGGCTGCGCGCAGCCACTTCTTGGCTGAAGAGGCACCGAGGGCTGTGGGGCGGCACTTCCGTGAAGTCGTGAGCGAGGCCTACCCGGGTGACCTCGAGGTGCCGAGCGTCGAGCCGGTGGTTGCGTATCTGGCCAGTCTCTCCGGGCAGCGGCTTACGGCGGAGCAGCTTGCGGTGGCGCGTGAGGTTGTTCAGGCGCGGATCGATGCGGACGGGCACTTCCGGGTTCGCAAGCACACCGAGCTGATCAGCGCGACGCGTTGAGCTCGGGTCAGGAGGCGTAGCGGCGTTCGGCTCGGGCTCGGGCCTTGGCGGCCTCTTCTTCGCGGTTCTTGGGGGCGGCGGTGGTGACCAGGTCGGCCAGGAGTTCGGCGGTGGCTGCGGTCACGGCGGCGACGGCGCGGTCGAAGGCCTCCTGGTTGGCTTGGGACGGGCGGGTTGTGCCGGCGACCTTGCGGACGTACTGCAGGGCGGCGGCGTGGATCTCGTCGGGGGTGGCGGGCGGTTCGAAGTTGTGCAGCTGGTGGATGTTGCGGCACATCTGCGGTGTCCTTCCGGCGGAGATTCGGCCACTGGTCAACCTACGCCGCGGGTGTGACAGAAAGGGCCGAGCGGCGCGGGAACACGGCAAGCCGGGAAGAAGCGGGCAAGAGGGTGGCGCTAAGGGGCGGCGCGCGAATACACGGCAAGCCGGGAAATAGGGCGGGCGGTGATGGTTCGGGGTAAGCCGAAGTCTGGGGGGCCTAGCGTTCGGGCATGACGGAATTTGGGGAGCTGCATCGGCTGGGGCGGCCGCTCCTTCTGCCCAACGCCTGGGATGTGGCGTCGGCGTTTGCGCTGGCTGAGGCGGGGTTCATGGCCGTGGGGACGACCAGTCTCGGGGTGGCGGCGGCGAACGGGGTGCCGGACGGGGTGGGGCTGGCCCGGGCGGAGACGCTGGAGCTGGTGCGGCGGCTTCGGGGGCTGCCGGTTCCGCTGACTGTCGACGTGGAGAGTGCGGGGTCGGACTTCGCCTTGGAGCTGTACGAGGCGGGGGCGGCGGGCATCAACGTCGAGGACGGGCGGGCCGGTGGGGGGCTCGCCTCGATCGGGGAGCAGGTGGAGGTAATCGGGGCGATCAAGCAGGCGGCGCCCCGGCTTTTCGTCAACGCGCGCGTGGATACGTACTGGCTGGGTGTTGATCGCAGCGAGACCAAAGACCGGGCCGAGGCCTATCTGGCCGCTGGAGCCGACGGGGTTTTTGTGCCGGGGGTGCGGGCCGATGACGAGATCCGGGCGCTGCCGGGGCCGCTCAATGTTCTGCTGCTGCCGGGGATGACGGTGGGGCATCTGGCGGGGCTGGGGGTGGCCCGGATCAGCATGGGCTCGCTGCTCTACCGGGCCGCGCTCGATGCGGCGCTGGTCACCGCCGTGGCCATCCAGGAAGGGGCCTCGGCGCCGGCGGATGTCCGGACGTACGCGGAGACGGATCGCTTCGGCCAGGCGGCACACGGCGGTCGATAAACGCGGTAGTCGATAAAATTGCGGTCATGACGCACTGGTACGAGTCGTCGGTCGACCGGCAGCTTCGGGAGGCGGCGGAACGGGGCGAGTTCGACAACCTGGCCGGCAGTGGGAAGCCGTTCGCCGATCAGGGCAAGGAGTACGACGACGACTGGTGGGTCAAGGATTGGCTGCGGCGGGAGAACGCGACCGCCGGCGTCGTCCCGCCGACCTTGGCTCTGCGCCGGGAAGTCGAGGATCTTGAGGAGATCGTCGACCGGCTGCGCACCGAGCGTGAGGTGCGGGAGCGGGTCGACGGTCTCAACGAGCGGATCCGCAAGGCCAATGTGGGGCTGATGGACGGGCCGCCGGTGATCCTGGCCCCGCTCGACCCGGAGGCCGTGGTCGCGGGGTGGCGGGAGCGGCGGGCTACACCGTCTCGTTGATGTTCAGCGGCGCGCCGGTCAGGGTGTCGCAGCGGACGTACGCCAACTGGATCTTCACGTCGGTGAACCAGAGCACCGGCAGGGTCAGCGGCGGGGGCTGCTCCGGGGTGAACGTCACCGGGATGACGCCGAAGAGCTTGCCCTGGAAGTTCGGCGTGTAGAAGCGCACCGTGCCGTCGGTGACCAGCTCGTTGCTCTTGATCACGGTCCGGGCGCGGCCGGCCTCGTCGATGGTCAGGGTGAACGGCTTGTTCACCGCCTTGTCCATGCTGAACTTGAGCGCCTTGAAGCTGCCCTTGGCGGTCGGCATGTCGACCACGCCGTCGTACGTGGACTCGTACATGGTCAGCGACTTGACTTCCATGAGGCCCGGCTTCTCCGACACCTTGGGGATGTCGTCGGCGCTCGCCACCTTGCCCATCACGCGCGGTCCGAGGCAGGGGATCTCCTCGACGCTGGGGGAGGGCGTCGGTTTCGAGGTCGCAGGGGGCGTCGTCGGAGCGGTGGTGGGCGGCGTCGTAGGCGCTGACGTCGCAGGGGCGGAAGTCGACGGGGCCGAGGTGGCGGGAGCCGACGTGGCGGGAGCCGACGTGGGGGCGGAGGTCGGCGCCGGCGTGGTCTCCGACGGCGACGGCGACGTGCTCGGGGACTCGTCGTCACCGATGCCGAGCAGGTTGCCGAGGCCGTCGAAGAAGTCCTCCACCCCGTCCGCCACCGGGTTGCCGGCCGGGGCGGACGAGGAGGCGGACGCGGTGGGGGACGCCGACGGCGAGGCGGAACTCGCGGGGGCACTGGTCCCGCCCGCCGTCGGCTGGTTGGTGGCGGCCGTGGTGCCCGGGGGGACGGTCCGGGCACCACGGGCGGCGGTCACCGGCACCGAGGATGGCGGTGCCGAGGAGGCGGCGGCGCTGGTCGTGGCCGCGCGCGACGGCAGGCCCTCGGGGCATTCCACGGCCCGGGCCGGCCTGCCCGTGCCGGCCACCAGCACGCCGGTGGTCACGGCGAGGACCAGAAGGATCACGCCGAGCGTGCGGGGATGTACGCCGTTGCGGGGCTCCTCCGGCGGCAGGCCGGGGATGACCGCCGTGTCGGAGTTGTCAGAGTTGTCGGCAGACCGCAGGATCGGCCGCGTGGGCCGGTCGTCGTGCCCGGCGACCTCCATGTCGTCGTCGAAGTAGAGCTCGTCCGAGGTGGGCGGGGCCGGCGGCTCCTCGCCGGCGGCCGGGGCGGCGGGCTTGACCCGCGGCGGCCCCCAGGCGATCACCAGCGCGCCCCCGACGATCCCGATCATCATGCCGAGCAGGAACCCGCCGAGGTTGAGCCCGATGAACGAGTACAGCGCGGTCAGCAGCCCCACGATGCCGTAGAACAGCCGCTGCCCGGGCGACGCCCAGCTCAGCGCCCCGCTGAGGAGCATCATCAGCGGCAGCAGGTAGGAGAGGAAGCCTTGGGGGCCGAGGTGCACCTCCATGCTGCCCAGGCTCATGTTGGCGCTGAGAAACATCTCTATGCCGGACAACAGCAGGAAGAGCCCGCCCCAGAACGGCCGGCTGCGCCGCCACCGCCGGAACCTGCTCCAGAAGTCGTCTGTTGCCACGTGTGCTGCCCTCTCCAAGCAAAAATAGGGACCAACGGGTGAGGGCCCGCGGATCATGCGTTCCGCGAGCCCTCGAGGCCGATCACTCGTAGTAGCATTCCTTGCCCGACTGGGCGACGAAGAGCTTGAGGCTCATGCCGGTCAGCCGGAAGGTCGACGCCGAGGTCATGTACGCCTGCTGGCGCAGCCCGGTGATCGTGACGCTGTCGGCCTGCTGGCCGAAGCTGCCGACGTCGCCGTGGGCGTCCTCGCCCTTACGCCCGTCGGCGTCGAGCGTCGAGGCGTCCTGGCCGATGTCGATGCCCTTGAACTCGGCGTCACCGCTCAGCTCGGACATGCCGATCAGCAGGTCGTCGGCGTGAGCCGGCCGCTTGGGGTCGGAGCCCGCTTCGATCCGCAGCACCACCGGGCCGACGGCCACGGACTGGCACAGCTTGGTGATGTCGGCCGACTTGATGCCCGACATCGCCGCGACGACGTAGGGCTTGCCGGTGGTCGGCTGCACCTTCTCGGTGGGCAGCTGCTTGCTGTATTGGGTGAAGCCCTGGCCCACGAGCGAGTCGGCGGAGAGCTTGAACTGCTGGCCCCCCGACACCGAGAAGCTCGCGGCCAGCGCGCCCTGGGCCAGGGCGACGACCAGGCCCCCGGCGACCAGGGTGGGCACGCCCACCGCTACGGCGAAGCGGCGCCAGTTGGTACGTCCGTACGCCGGATCGCCTTGCGCATCCTTCACGGAACCTCCTAGTGAATTTGAAGACGGCTCCGAGCGGCGCGCAGAGAGGTCCGTCGATGCCGTCGGTTAACGTGCGGGAAATGTTGCCGCTGAGGTCAGCGAGTTACAAGAGGCGTGGCTACTAGTCAGTAACCCAGCTCACTTGATCTTGTTAACTCTCTGTGACAGCACAAAGAACGATGACCATTAATCCGGGCGAAACGACGGCCGGGAAGCTCAGTGACCGTCACCACACGTATAAGAGGGCGGCTAAGTTACGGATCGGTAACGAAACCCAGGTTGCTCTCAGGAAACGGTGTTACCGGTTGATCGAAGCACCGACGAAGGGGATCACCGGATGACCGAGAAAAGACGCGCCCTGGGCCGCCTGGGGGGCGTACTTGTGCTGGTCGGCGCCCTGGTCGGGGTGTCGGCCATCCCGGTCGGCGCCGTCCTGGGCGCGGGCGCCAAGTGGCAGAACAGCCAGGCCGACGAGCTGCCGGCCCAGCTGCTGAGCCCGTCCGCCTCGCAGGTCACCCGGATCTACGCCAACGACGGCAAGACGCTGATCACCACGTTCTACGACGAGGACCGGCACGACGTCACGCTGGCCCAGATCGCCCCGGTGATGCAGAACGCGATCGTCGCGGCCGAGGACACCCGCTTCTACGACCACGGCGGCGTCGACCTCAAGGGCCTGGCCCGGGCCTTCGTCAAGGACGCGAGCAGCGGCGCGGCCTCGCAGGGGGCCTCGACGCTGACCATGCAGCTGGTGCGCAACGTCCTCAAGGAGGACCCGACGCTGACCCCGGCCGAGCGGGCGGCCGCGACCGAGGACACCCCGGCCCGCAAGCTGCGCGAGATCGAGTACGCGGTCCAGCTCGAGACCAAGCTCAGCAAGAAGCAGATCCTGCAGAACTACCTGAATCTCGTGTATTTCGGCAACGGCGCGTACGGGATCGAGGCCGCCGCCCGCCGGGTCTTCGGCACCTCCCCGGCCAAGCTCGACCTGGCCCAGGCCGCGCTGATCGCCGGCATCGTGCAGTCACCGGACGCCGACAACCCGATCGGCGGCTCCAGGACCAAGGCCAAGGAGCGCCAGACGTACGTGCTCGCGGCCATGGTCAAGGCCGGCATGATCACCCAGGCCCAGAGCGACGCCGCGGTCAAGGAGAAGCTCACCTTCTCCGGCAAGACCCAGCCCAACGGCTGCGTCGACGCCACCGGCGAGACCGACGGCTGGGGCTTCTTCTGCGACTACATGCAGCGCTGGTGGGACCAGCAGCCGCAGTTCGGCAAGACCACCGCCGAGCGTGACGATGCCCTGCGCCGCGGCGGCTACTCCATCGTGACCACGCTCGACCCGGACATCCAGAAGAAGGCGGCCGCCGAGTCCCGCTCGGTCTACGGCCTGAAGAACAGCAAGACGCTGCCGCTCGCCGTGGTCCAGCCCGGCACCGGGAAGGTCCTGGCGCTGGCCGTCAACCGGCACTACGGCAGCGCGGTCAAGACCACCGACACGGTCAATCCGCTGATCAGCGGGGGCAACGGGCTGTACGGGTACCCGTCCGGCTCGACCTTCAAGATGTTCACCATGCTGGCCGCCCTGGAGAAGGGCCTGCCGCTGAACACCGGCTACGACACCAAGTCGCCCGAGGTCACCGAGTGGACCGACTGGGGCGAGGGCAACTGCGACGGCAAATACTGCCCGGGCAACGACAACCCGGCCTGGATGGACGGCTTCCGCACCATGTGGGACGGCTTCGGGCGCTCGGTCAACACGTACTTCGTCCGGCTCGAGGAGCAGGTCGGCCCGGCCGCCGTGGTCGAGATGGCCCAGCGCCTGGGCATCAGCTTCGCCAACCCGGCCGACAAGAAGCAGGCCGACACCAGCGCCTCCACCTGGGGTTCGTTCACGCTGGGGGTCATCGACACCACCCCGCTCGAGCTGGCCTCGGCCTACGCGACCGTGGCGGCCGAGGGGACGTACTGCGCGCCCCTGCCGGTCTCCTCGATCACGAACTCGGACGGGACGAGGGTCCCGGTCGCCGGCTCCTGCAAGAAGGTGCTGGACACCGAGGTGGCGCGGGCCGCGACCGACGCCGCCCGGTGCCCGGTCGGCCAGCAGAGCTCCTACGGCAAGTGCAACGGCGGCACCGGCGAGCAGGTCGCAGGCATCTTCGGCGGCATCCCGGTGGCCGGCAAGACCGGGAGCACCGAGGACAACCGGACCGAGACCTTCGTCGGCTTCACGCCCACGATGGCCGCCGCCGGCATCGCCAACGACCCGGTCAACCCGTCCGATCACGTCGGCTCGGGGGTCGAGGCCGAGGTGGTCACCGCGGTCGCGAGGACGCTGAAGTACGCCGTGGGGGACGACTCCGGGGACTTCACCCCGCCCGGCGACGCCATCGCCTTCGGGGGATGAACCGGACAAGCCTCAGCCCGGGGTGGTCGCCTGCCGACTAGAACCAAGTGAGGACCGCCCACGAGCAGCGCCGCCTGGCGGCCCTGCACGAGTACGGCCTGCTGGACGCGCCGGCCGGTGACGAGCTCGAGGCCGTCGTCCGGGTGGCGGCCACGCTGGCCGGGGTGCCCACCGCCACGCTCAACCTGATCGACGAGAACCGGCAGTGCCAGCTCACGAGCACGGGCTTCGAGGGCAGCATCACCGACCGTACGGACTCGATGTGCGCGGTCCGTTTCGAGACGGGCGAGTTCACGTACCTGCCCGACGCCCGCACCGACCCGGCCTACGCCGACAATCCCTGGGTGACCGGCCGGCTGGCCGACGTCCGCTTCTACGTCTCGATCCCGCTGGTCACCCCCCAGGGGTACGCGCTCGGGTCGCTCTGCGTGTTTCACAACGAGCGGCACGAGCTGACCGGGGAGCAGCTGGAGCGCCTGAATGACCTGGCCCAGGTGATGCTGGCCCTGTTCGAGCGCCGCCGGCAGGCCCGGGTCGTGCAGGCCCAGCACGCCGAGCTGGAGCGCGCGCACGCGAAGCGTTCGGCCACGATCGCCGAGTTGCGCCGGTCCAACCTCGAGCTCGAGCAGTTCGCCGGGGTGGTCAGCCACGACCTGGCCGCCCCGCTGAGCGTGGTCAGCGGGTATCTGGAGCTGCTGGAGGAACGGATCGCCGGCGCCGACCCGCAGTCCGGCAAGTGGCTCGCCGCCGGCACCCGCGCCGTGGGCCGGATGCAGCGGCTGATCACCTCCCTGCTGCGCTACGCCCGGGCCGGGAACGCGCCCTACGAGCCCGAGCCGGTGCCGCTGGGCGAGCTGGTCGAGCTGGCCCTGACCGACCTGCGCGGCAACGTCGACGGCGCGACCGTGGTGGTGCAGGACGACCTGCCCGTGATCGAGGGCGACCCCGTCCTGGTCCGTCAGCTGCTGCAGAACCTGATCGGCAACGCGCTGAAGTACCGCCGCGACGACCGGCCCTGCCGCATCGAGATCGCCGCCGTGCCGCTGCGGCGCGGCTGCTGGCGGGTCCAGGTGGCCGACAACGGCCGGGGCATCCCGGCCGAGCAGCGCGACCGCGTCTTCGAGATGTTCGCTCAGGTCGACCCGGCGTCCGGGATGGGCCACGGGGTCGGGCTCTCCACCTGCCAGCGGATCATCGAACGACACGGCGGGCAGATCCACGCCGAGGAGACGCCGGGCGGCGGCACCACGGTCTGGTTCACGCTGCCGGCTCTGGGACGGCCGGCGTGAGGGGCGGCCGCACCATGTTCTCGTCGCTGCGCATCCGGGTCGCCGGTGGTTTCGCGGGCCTGCTCGCCCTGTTCCTGCTGCTCATCGTCGGTCAGTTCGTGGTCGGCGACCGGCTCCGGATCGAGCACATCAAGAACACCGAGCGGGTGGACGCGCTCTCCGACACCAACCAGTCGGTCCTGCAGGAGATGACCAACGCCGAGACCGCCGTCCGCGGGTTCCAGCTCACCGGGGACAACAGCTTCCTGCAGCCGTACGAGGGCGGGCGCGCGACGGCCTTCGACGCGCTCGACCGGCTCGCCGCGGGCGTCGACGACCCCGAGGTGAACCGGCTGGTGCAGAGTCAGCGGGACGCCGCCGAGAGCTGGCTCTACGCGTACGCGATCCCGATCGTGAACGCCGGGCAGGCCGATTCCGACCCGGCCCGGCTCGTCCGGGGCAAGGAGCTGTTCGACGACGTCCGCACCGCCAACTCGGACGTCTCGGCGGCCATCGACGCCTACGGCGACGCCCTGGCCCGCGACGAGCGGGGCGACTCCCGGACCGCCGGCCTGCTGTTCGGCGCCCTGGCCGTGCTCGTCGTGCTGGCCGGGATGGGCCTGGCCCTGCTCCACCAGCGGCACCTGCTGGCCCCGCTGGAGGACATCCGGGTCACCCTGCGGCGGCTGGCCGACGGCGACCTGAACGCGCGCGCCCGCCCGGTCGGCCCGGGGGAGCTGCGGGCCGTGGCCGGCACGGTCAACGACCTGGCGGCCGAGACCGAACGGCTGATCACCGCCGAGCGGGCCCGGGCCGCCCGTAGCGAGCTGCGCCAGGCCGTCGCGGCCGAGCTGCGCTCCGACGGCGACCCCAAGGAGATCGGCTGGCGGATGGCGATGCTGGTCGGCAACGCGATGGGCGCCGACGCGGTCTACGGCCGCGTGACCATCCAGCCCGGCGAGCGGTTCGAGGTGCACTGGCCGCCGAACGCGGCCACCCTCGACCCGATGGTCAGCGAGGAGCTGAAGAACACCCCGGCCGGGCAGGCGATCACCCCGGCCACGCTGCCGGGCGGGCTCGCCGTGGCGATGAGCGGGGACACCGGCTGCCCGCCGGGCATGGTCTGCGTGGTGCGGCCCGGGCGGCCCGAGTGGACGCCCGAGGAGCGGCGGCTGCTGGCCGCGCTGTCCCGGGAGATCGACCACAACGTGCACCAGTTCCGGCTGCAGCTGCGCCAGGCCCGGCTGATCAGCGAGCTGCGCGTGCTCGACGAGCAGAAGGACGTCTTCGTCTCGACCGTGACCCACGAGCTGCGCACACCGCTGACCAGCATCCTGGGCTACACCGAGATGCTGGTGGAGGACGAGGACGACAGCTTCACCCCGATCCAGAAGCGCGGGCTCGACGCGATCCTGCGCAACGCCAACCGCCTGCAGGAGACCGTCACCGACCTGCTGCTGCTGGACCGCTCCAACGAGCGGGTCGGGGCCGAGGCCGTCCCGGTCGACGTGGCCGCGGTCGTCGACGGCCTCTACGAGAGCCTGGGCACCGCGGCCCGGGCCAAGGACCTGCGGTGGGACGTGTCGACCGAGCCGGCCTGGGTGATCGGCGACGCCACCCAGCTCGAACGGGCGCTGCGCAACCTGCTGGAGAACTCGATCAAGTTCACCGATCAGGGCGGCCGGCTCGAATGCCGGGTGGCCACCGCGAACGAGCAGGTCGTCATCGAGATCAGCGACACCGGCATCGGCATCCCGGCCGACGATCTGCCGGGCCTGTTCACTCCGTTCCACCGCGCGTCGAACGCCATGCATCAGGCCGTGCAGGGCTCCGGGCTGGGCCTGGCCATCGTGCGCAACATCGTCAGCGAGCACGGCGGCACGGTCACCGCCCGCTCCGACCTCGACCAGGGCAGCACGTTCACGATCAAACTGCCCCTGAGCCAGCCTCTCGCAGAGCCGACCAGATCCGGTCACGCGTGAAGGGCAACTGCGTCAGCCGTACGCCCGTGGCGTCGCGCACGGCGTTGGCCAGCGCCGGGGCCACCGGGTTGAACGGGCTCTCGCTCATCGACTTCGCGCCCAGCGGCCCGATCATGTCCTCCGTGTCGGCGAACAGCACCTCGGTGCGCGGCACGTCGGCGTACGTCGGCAGGTGATACTGCCGGAACCCGGTGGTGGTGACCCGGCCCTCGGCGTCGAGGTCGACGTGCTCGGCCAGCGCCGCCCCGAGCGCCTGGGCCACGCCGCCCTCGATCTGGCCGCGCAGCTGCACCGGGTTCATCACCGTGCCGGCGTCGGCGCTGTGCACGCTGCGCAGGATCCTGAGCTCGCCGGTGTCCGGGTCGACGGCGACGCGGAACCAGTGCGCGTTGAACGCGACCGAGCGCGGGGTGCCGCCCCAGTGCCCGTCGGCGCTGGTCACGCCGTCGCCGTCGTCCAGATGGGCGCGCAACGCCCGGGCCGCGTGCAGGACGGCCTTCCCGGCCACGACCACGCCCGTCGACCCGAAGGCGCCCGTGTCGTGGCGTACGGCATCGGTGTCTGATTGTCGCAAGATGATCCGGTCGGGGGTCACGCCCAGGGCGTCGGCCGCGATCTGGCAGTGCACGGTCGAGCTGCCGTTGCCGAACTCGGCCGTGCCCACGGCGACTTCGAAGCGGCCGTCGTCCAGTCTCGTGACCGTGGCGTCGGCGTAGTGGCCGCCCGGTGGCCCGGCGGCGATCATCGTGATCGCCATGCCGTCGCCGACCAGCCAGCCTTCTGGGGAAATGTCCGTGATATCGGACGCGTGCCGGAGGTGATCCAGGCATTGATCGAGCCCATAACTCGCGATCGTCAGGTCGTCGGCGTGATCGCCGGGAGCGGTCAGATCCTCGCCGGGGCGGACGACGTTGCGGGCGCGGATGTCGATCGGGTCGAGGCCCAGGCGGCGGGCCAGCTCGTCCAGGGCCGACTCGACGGCGAACGACACCTGGCCCAGGCCGTAGCCCCGGAACGCGCCGGCGGGAACGGTGTTGGTGTAGACCGACCAGGCGTCGGTCCGCATGTTGGGGCACCGGTAGACCGCGATCGACTCGTGGCAGCCGTGATACATCACCGAGGGCCCGTGGTTTCCGTACGCCCCGGTGTTGGAAACGACCTCGAGGTGCAGCGCCGTGAGCGTCCCGTCGACCCGGGCCCCCGCCCGGACCTTGACCTCGAACGGATGGCGGGTGGTGGCGCCGGTGAACTGCTCGGCCCGGGTGAACTCGAGCTTGACCGGCCGTCCGAGGCGCAGCACGGCCAGCGCCACCAGATCCTCGGCCAGCATCTCCTGTTTGCCGCCGAAGCCGCCGCCGACCCGGCCCGCGATCACCCGCACCCGCTCCGGCGCCAGGTCGAACAGCGACGCCACGGCCCGGCGGGTCAGGAACGGGGTCTGCGTGCTCGACCGGATCACCAGCCGGCCGTCGTCGTCGAGCCAGCCCACCGCGCCGTGCGTCTCCAGGCTGGCGTGCTGCACCCGCGGCGTCCGGAAGGTCTCCTCGTAGATCTCGTCGGCCGCGGCCCAGCCGGCGTCGAGATCGCCCAGTTCGGCGTGCAACTGGCCGACGATGTTGCCCGCCGGGTGCACCCGTGGGGCGTCCTCGGCCATGGCCTCTCGCGGCGTCAGGACGTGGGGCAGCACCTCGTAGTCGACGGCCAGCGCGCGGCACCCGGCCTCGGCGGCGGCCTCCGAGGTGGCCACGACGGCGGCGACGCGCTGCCCCACGAACCGGACGACGTCGTCGAGCACCCGGGTGTCGGCCGGGTCCTCGCCGGCGTTCTCGTGCTGGGCGGTGGAGAAGAGCCGGACCGGGGCGTCGGCGTGGGTGAGCACCAGCTCGACCCCGGGCACGGCCAGGGCGGCCTCGGTGCGAACGGCCGTGATCCGGGCGTGCGCATGCGGCGAGCGCAGCACCTTGAGGTGCAGCACGCCGGGCACGTCCAGGTCGAACGTGTAGCGGGCCCGGCCGGTGACGATGCCGGGGCCGGCGGGTGCTTCCACGCCGGCTCCGACGGATTCGCCGGCAACGGGCTCGGCCGTGTGGACCACGCCGGCCATGGCGTCGGCGATCGCGCGATACCCCGTACAGCGGCAGAGGTTGCCCTTGAAAGCTCTCGGCAGGTCGCTGCGCTGGTCGTCGGTGAGGGCGGCCGCGGTCATCAGGTAGCCCGCGGTGCAGAAGCCGCACTGGAAGGCCTGCGCGCCGAGGAAAGCCTGCTGCACCGGGTGGTCGAGGCCCTCGATGGTGGTGACGTCGCGGTCGGCGGCGCGGAAGGCGGGATAGACGCACGAGTGCACCGGGCGGCCGTCGACATGCACCGTGCAGGCGCCGCAGTCACCGGTGTCGCAGCCCTTCTTGACGCCGAAGCAGCCCTCTTCCCGCAGGTAGGTGCGCAGGCACTGGCCCGGGCGCGGGGCACGGTCGTGCTCCTGTCTGTTGATCCTCACAGCGTCAGCTCCTGGCGGATCTCCTCCGCGTAGAGCCTGGTCATATGCCTTCGCCAGGCCGGTGTCCCATGCACGTCGTCGAGGTAGGCGTCGTCGGGGATCTGCTCAGTGAGCGCCACCTGTAGTTGTTCCTGGCTCGGACTTGTTCGAAATATCAGCTTATGGGGGCGCTTGGTGGCAGCGGTCACGGTCAAGCTGCCTCGCCTTCCGATCAACAGCACTCCGGATCGTCCGTGGGCATGCAAAGACCCTTGGCGGTACGCGGTGACGGCGGTCAGCGCCTCGGCGGGCAGGTGAATCGACCGGAGGAGCTCGCCGTCCTTCAAGACGGTGGTGCCCTCGCCGGTCACGAACTCCTCGACCGGCACCCGGCGCTCGCCGTCCGGGCCCTGCAGCAGGCACGTCCCATCCAAAGCGGCCCCCATGGCGATCATCGGCCCGGCCGGCAGCGCGGCGCACAGATTCCCGCCGACGGTCGCCACGTTCCAGATCTTGAACGAGGCGAGGAACGCGTGGCAGCACTTCCCGATGATGTCGCAGCCGCTCGCCGCCAGCTCGTCGCCATGCGCCGCCAGCTCGGCGATCGTGCAGGTGGCCGCGATCTCCAAGCCGTCGTCACGGCGGGTGAGGGCGGGCCAGCCGGCGGTCGTCAGGTCGAGCAGCCGGGTCAGGTGCGGGCGCGGCTCGGCGAACAGGGCCGTGCCCCCGCCCAGCCAGGCGTCACCCGGGCGCCACTGGCCGACCTCGGCGGGGCTGACCACCTCGGAGACAGTGTTCAGATCCACGTTCGTACGCTACGCGCTCCGTGTTACCGATCGTCACTTCTCAGACTTCAAGACCCAGCACCAGGGCTGTCCCGGCGGTGGCCACGGCCCACGCCGCGTACAGCAGGAGGGGCCGCCTGGGCACCTCGATCTCGGGCGGCGGCGGAAGCGGGCTCAGCGCCAGCGACCGGGTGCGCGACTCCCGCAACGCGGCCACCAGCTGATCGGCGGTCCGCTGACTCTTCGGCTTGGGCCACGGCGGCGGCGCCGGCACGGTCATCACGGACTCGCCGGCGGTCAGCACGATGCTGTTGCCGTCGTCGTGGACGATCGCGCTGTCGATCGCCCACGGCTGCCGGTCAAGACCGTGGAAGCCGACCGCCGCGACGCCACCCGCATGCCAGCGCAGCCGCGGCCGCAGCTGCGACCGCCACCCGAACTCGAACCCGGCCGCCGCCGCCACCGCGACCAGCACGCTGGTCGCGGTGGCCGGCAACACGAACACGTGGCCGAGCTCGCCCACCGCCACCGCCGACCCGACCCCGATCGTCAGCGTCGTCGTCCAGGCCCGCAGCGGCGCCACCCGGTGCTCGCGCGCCTCGAACGCCCCCGCCTCCCGGTCGTCCGGCTGCAGCGCCTCCGGGTCGACCAGCTGCTCCTCGTCGTCCTCGATCTCCCGCGGCAGCCCGTGCACCACATCGAACGGCACGGTGATGACATCACCGACCGGCCCGACCGGCACATGCAGCCGGTCACCCACCTCCAGCGCACACCACTCACCCTTCCGCGGATGCCCGTAGAGCACCCCCGGCACCGTGTGCACCTCATCGTCGTCATCGTCCCGCGGCTCCGGCTCGGCCACATCAAAGGCGAACTCCAGCGCCGTCTGATCATCCTCGGCCGGCACCAGCACGTGCACATAGCCCTCCTGCTCGACGGCCCGCACCGCATGCACCGGCTGCGGATGGTTGAACAGCCGCCGCACCGCCCCCTGATGCCTGACCGCCCGCGCCAGCAGCGCACACCCCAGCCCGAACGCGGCAACGGCCCCCGCCACCCAGGGCACCGCCCCCTCATCCAAGGCGACCCAGGCCACCCCCGCCGCCGACAGCACCAGCAACGCAAACCCGCCCACCTCAGCCGGCGCCGCCACCCGCGGCACCCCCACCGGAGCCGGCGGCCTCCGATGCGGCACCGGAAGCTCCTGGACCGGCCGGTCCTTCTGCGCCACCCCCACGCTGACCAGCGCCCAGCCCCACACCACCAGAACCGCCCCGAAACTGGTAGCCAACGGCGTCCACAAAACCGCCCCCAGCAACCCGGCCCACGCCGCCGCCCCCCGATGCGCATAAACCATCAAACCCGGCGCCAGCAGCACCCCCAGCCCCAGCCACCGCGCCACCGGCGACGGATCCGAAACCCCACCAAGCACCCCGAAGAGCAGCAGAAACGCCACCAGCCCACCGGCCGGCACCACGCTCTCCACCCGCATCAGGACACGCATGCCCCCATGGTCGGCGAACCCACGCCCCCACGAGGCCAAAACCTCCGAGTAAGCCTCACGTCTCGCCGCCGCGGCCGCGCGGCTCAACGGGCCGCCCGCTTCACTCGCACCGTCGTCGCCTTCCCGGCCCGCCATGCCCGAGTGGTGTTGCGCTGCGGTCTCCGTGTCGCTGTGTGGTGGGGTGCGCTTGGCTGGGCGAGGGGTGGTGGGCGTGGTGTTGCGCTGCGGTCTCCGTGTCGCTGTTGTGGTGCGGTGCGCTTGGCCGGCCGCGGGGTGGTGGGCGCGGGGTAGCGCTGGGGTCTCCGTGTCCCGGCTTCGGCTGGTTGCGGCCCGCTCGCCACGGGTCGCCCGTCGCGGTCGCGCTTTCGGGCCGTCTTGCGCTGAGTAATTCCTGCAGGCGCATTCGCGCGCCTTCTTTCGTCGGTCCTCCGTCATCTCTGATGTCAAAGAATAACGTGCGCAGAGATCACATTCCAGCCGCTCGGAGTTCCGCTGGATATTGGCACGATCAACATAGCTTGCGCATATCTTTCCGATCCCCTGCGCGCGGGATAATTAGTCATGCGGTACCAGCAGCTCGGACTATTCTCCCGCCACCAGATAGCCACCATGAGCGATCGCACCCGCCGCCGCAATTGGTCGCCGGCCAAAGACGAATTCCGTCAGAACCATGCCCAGCGCCGCGCCCACGGCCTGAAACACCGCCACGCCGAGAAGCTCCACCGCTTGCAACACGGCCCTGACTGCCTGCTCGAGCGCGTAGCCAAAATCCAACCCCAGCCCCAACGCCCACCCCAGCGCCGAGCATCATCGCCGCAGCCGCAGCCGCAGCCGCAGCCGCAGCCGCAGCCGCAGCCGCAGCCGCAGCCGCAGCCGCAGCCGCAGCCGTCGGTGCAGCTGGAGTCGTCCGCGCAGCTGGAGGTGTCCGGGCGATCGGAAGCATCCGCGCAGCCGCAGCCGTCGGTGCAGCTGGAGTCGTCCGCGCAGCTGGAGGTGTCCGGGCGATCGGAAGCATCCGCGCAGCCGCAGTCGTCCGCGCAGCTGGAGTTGTCCGGGCGATCGGAAGCATCCGCGCAGCCGCAGTCGTCCGCGCAGCTGGAGTCGTCCGCGCGACCGGAGGCATCCGTGCGGTCGGAGTCGTCCATGCAGTCGCATTCGTCCGCGCGGCTCGCGCGGTCGGGGCTGCTGGAACTGTCTGTGCAACCTCGCTGCGCTGTGCAGGGGAAGTTGTTCATGCAGCAGCTGAAGCCACCCGCGCGGTTTCGGGAGGCTGCGCGGTTGCAGTTGTCCGGTCAGTCCAGGCCATCCGCGTGGCGGCACTCGTCTGTGCAGCCTGGCTGCTCTGAGCGGCCGATGTTGTCCGTGCAGCTGAAGGCGCCCGTGCGGTTTCGGAGGTCGGCGCAGTCGAAGTTGTCCGATCAGCTCTGGCAGTTCGCATGGCGGCACTCGTCCGTGCAGCCTGGCTGCGCTGTCCAGCGGATGTTGCTCGCTCAACTGCAGTTGTCCGTGCAACTGAAATTATCGGCACGGCCGTGGTGTCCACGCAGTCGTGGCCGTCCGGCCAACCGTGGCGGTCCACGCCACCGGACTCGTCCACACAGCCGCGCTGCGCCGAGCGGCGGATGTCGCCCGCGCAGTCGAATACCTTTCGCGGCGCTGGGGCCTGTGCAGCTGAAGTCGTCCGGCCAGTTCGCTCGCCTGATCTCTTCTGCGCCTCCGCCGCCGCGCCGCGCTCATCCGCGCAGCTCCCAGTCGCGCCGTCGGGCCGTGCTGTCCTCACCCGGGCCGTCGGGCCGTCGGGCCGTGCCGCGCTCATCCGCGCCGCCGTCACTCGCGCCACCGGGCCGTGCCGCACTCATCCGCGCCGCTCTCACCCGGGCCGCTGGGCCCTGGCGCGATCATTCGCGCCGCTGGGCCGTGCCGCCCTCGTGCGTCGTCGGGCTGCTGGGCCGGGCTGTCCTCGACCGCGCCGCTGCTGTCCTGCCGTCTGCGCATGTGTGGGCGCCGACGTGGGTGCCAATGCGGTCGCCGGCTCGGGCGGGGCCGGGCGGTTCGCCCCGGATGCGGAAGGCGTCGAAAGCTGGTTATTGCCCGCCGGTAAATGCCCGACGCGGGCTGCGGCATGGCTCCCGACTGCGCGGTGATCTCGACGATTTCCGATCTGGCGAGAGCTTTATTCGTCGCCCGCGCCGAAAATGCAGCTCGCCGAAGCTGATCACCGACTGCTGGGCAATTATCTCTGCGGCCCGATAAAGCGGACCTCGTGCCCACAAAGATACCTCGGGGATTAGGCGCCCGGCCAACCCGAAAATAACCGAAGAAATAGCGGCCGGCGAGCCCGGTGAAGGGCGCGCCGGCCGCTCGGTTCGCGGATCATTAAGGGGGGACGATCCGCGAGAAGGGTGTGCCGGCCGCGGTTCGGCCGGCCGGCGCGGGGGATTACGGGCCGCTGACCAGGCTGGTGACCTGGTGGCCGCTGTTCACCGCGGCGCCCGTGTTGTTGATGACGTTGGTGATGGTGCCGGTGCCGCCCAAGGACACTGTGACCATGTCGTGGAACTTGATGCCGGTCTTGGCGGGGACCTCGAAGGCGCGGGCGTTCACCACCGCCGGGTTGACGTTGAAGTAGCAGTAGCTGCCCAGGCCCCACGCTTCGTGGGTGTTGACCGAGTCGGCGACCTTGTAGGCGGCCCAGCCGCGGGTTGCGCCGTTCATGTAGGCGGCCTGGTTCGGGGGGTCGTAGGGCATCTCGTTCTGGTAGAAGTAGGTGCGGCCGGCCTCGCCGTTCCAGATCGTCTGGTACTGCTGGTAGTGCTCGACGAACAAGCCGTAGAACGTCACGTTGTCGCCGTCGACGATCAGGCCGTTGCGGGCGGTGTTGATGGTCCAGCCGACCGTGCCGCCGTTGCCGTGGTCGGCCCGCCAGATCCAGGCGTGGTCGCCGATCACGTTGTTGCTGTTGATCTGCATGCTGATCGTGGCCTTGCCGGCGATGGCGCCGCCGATGCGGATGAAGACGTCGGAGAGCACCGTCGGGTTGGCCGCGTGGGAGGCCGACGAGCCGGCCGGGCCGACCTGCAGGAGGGTGTTCGAGTTGGTCGTGCCGGCGTCGAAGAGCACCCCGGCCAGCCGTACGCCGTCCACGTCGGCGATGTGCATGGCGTCCACGCCGCCGGTCGGCACGAACGTGGCCAGGCCGAGGCCCAGGATCACCGTGTTGGCGCGGTCCACGTTCAGTGTCTGGTTGAGGTTGTAGACGCCCGGCGTGACGAGCAGGTTCTTGCCCGCCGCGAGGGCCGCGTTGATCGTCGCCGCGGTGTCGCCCGGCTTCACCACGTAGAAGGTGCTGATCGGCAGGGACGAGCCGGCCGGGTTCCCGGCGGCCCAGGTGGTGCCGCTGGCGTTGCTGCGCAGGGCGGGTACGAATACTTGATACGCGCCCGCTGAGTCCACGTACAGGTAAGGCTTCTCAGCGATCGTGGGTGACGAGCCGATCGTCGTGAACGGCGGCGACGGGAAGCTCTGCGCCGGAGCGCCGGGGCTGCCCACGAAGACCTGGTTCCAGTTGGAGCCGTTCCAGCTGCCCATCTGCGAGTTGCGGGTCAGGAACTGCTGCTGAGAGCCCGACTGGATCTGCCCGTCGATCTTCGAGTCGGCGATGAAACCACCCGACGACCAGCCACCGTCGGACAGCGCCAGGTTCCCGCGGAGATGCATGCGGCGGTACGGGGCCGCCTGTGACACGGCCCAGCGGTCCTGCCCGTCCGGCGGGGTCACCGACAGGCCCTCGGCCGAACGCCAGAAGTTCTGGGTGGCGTTCTGCGACCCGTCCGGCCACCAGTCGGCCTCGACGTGCACGTGACCGTTGATGGTGACCTGGTCCGGGGTGAGCCCGAGCCCGGCGACCTGGGTGAAGAAGCCGACGTTGGCGTCGACGTTGTAGCTGCCCGGCTTGAACAGCAGCGCGTAGCGGGCATTGCCGAACTGGTTGCTCACCTGGCTGTTAAAGACGCTGGTCAGCTTGTTCTGGATGGTCGAGGCCGACATGGACGGATCGAAGATCGTCACATTCGGCCCGAGGTCGGGGTTGTTCGGGTTCGGGGGCACGGTCGTGGGAGGCGTCGTCGGGGTCCCGGAGTAACTCCACTTCTGGTTGGCCCCGCCTCCGCACGTCCACAGCTGAAGCTTGGCGCCGTCGGCGAGGTTGTTGTCCTTGATGTCGAGGCACTTACCGGCCTTGACGTTGACCAGGTCCTTGCTCGCGTTCAGCGTCCACTGCTGGCTGGTCAGCCCCGCGTAGCAGTCCCACAGGTGCACGACCGCGCCGTCGGTGACCGCGCCGTTGGCGACGTCGAGGCACTTGCCCAGACCCCGTACGGAACCGTCGTCGGCGAAGGTCCAGGTCTGGTTGGGCCCCGCCGAGCAGGACCACATCTGCGGCTGGTTGCCGTTGGCCGTGCTGCCGTTGGTCACGTCCAGGCACTTGCCGTTGGCCGAGCTGACCACGGTGCCCGTCGAGGCCGCGAGCGCGTTGGTCACGCCCGCCACCCCGAGCCCGGCCACGACGAGCCCGACCACAGCCGCTCCAATAACACGTCGTCTCATCAGGACTCCCGATCAGGCCGGATTGTTGGCGTGGGTCAGCGTCTCCCAGGCCACGAACAGGTTGTTCGTGCCTTGGGGGCGCTTGGCCTCGGTGTACGTCTGGGTGTTCGACATCGCGTACCCCAGGCGGTTGCCCAGAGCGTTGAACGCGACCTCCGTGACCGGTCCGAGGCCCTTGACCACCGACCCGCCGCAGATGTTCGAGGGCACCGCGGCGCCGTTCTCGAACTTGGTGTGGAAGCCCAGCGCGTGCCGGGTCCGGTCGGCCAGCGCCGGCCAGAGGTCCTCGCCCTGGATGCGGGTGGTCTCGGCGACGTGGCTGATGGCCGAGAGGCCGTACCCGGTGTGCACGAAGTCCCGGCAGGTCTCCTGCGAGAGACCGTCGACGAACGTGCTCTGGCCCTGCCAGTAGCTGATCAGCTCGGCCCGGGTGTCGACGCTGCCGACGGGCGGGTACTTGGGCTGGCTGCCGTCGGCGGCGACATAGACGTACGCCTCGGCGCGCGCCTTGAATCGGGTGATGGCCCGGTCGTAGCCGGCCTTGTCGTCCAGGAAGACCGAGATGCCGACGGCGGCCTCCATCATGGACAGCTCCCAGTTGCCGTTGCTGGAGCTGCCCTGGATGACCACGGGCAGATAGACGTTGCGCAGCATCGTGGCGAACCGGGCCTGGTTGGGCCAGCTGGAGTACGTGTACTTGATGATCTCGGCGGCGCGCGGCCAGACCGAGCCGGCCCAGCCGGTCTGCAGCGGGGCGTTGCTGTTGGTGTGCGACTTGATCGTGGCCGACCAGGCGTCCATCAGCGCGATCGACTTCTGGGCGTAGGCCGCGTTGCCGGTGAGGTACCAGGCCAGCGCGTCGGTGTACGCGGCGATGGCGTCCTCGCGCTCATCCGTACAACCGTTGTTGGGGTTGGAGTAGGAGCCGCACTCGACCGTCGCCCTCGGCGCGGGGGTCCGCGAGAGCGAGGCGTAGCGGCTGGCCATCATCTGGGTGTAGGCGTTCGACCAGGGCTGGGCGCCGGCGGCGACCCTGCCCTTGACGAAGTCGAGCTGGGCCCGGCTGACCAGGACGCCCGGGTGGGCGAAGGTGATCGGCGCGGCGTCGGCGGTCACGAGGCGTACGCCGAAGGTGGCTGTCGCCGCGACTAATGCCGTGAACGCGGCTAAGAGGGCGCGTCTGCGCATAGGGGATCTCCCGGGTGGGGGTGGGGAACCGGAAAGTGACTTAACAGTTCCCACGACCCCACGCCCGGGTCAAGCGGCCATCGATTGACTTAAGTTTCCCGTGACCGTTTCGTTGCCTTAGTTCGGTCCTTATTTGAAGTAGTGGCCCTCGTCCAGATCGGCGATCAGGCCCGGCTTGCCCGGCGTCCAGCCGGTCAGCCGCCAGGTGGCGTCGTTCGAGGTCGGCGCGTCGAGGGCGTAGAAGTCGCTGAGGAAGCTGTCGATCTTGTCGGCCGGCCGGGCCGGCAGCCCCAGGTGGCGGCCGATGGTCTCGGCGATCTCGCGGGTGGGCACGCCCCGCTCGGCCACGCCGTGCAGCACCGAACCGGCCGGCGCCTTCTCGATGGCGAGGCGGAACAGCGTCGCCGCGTCGTCCCGGTGGACGGCCGGCCAGACATTCAGACCCTCCCGGAGGTACGCCGCCACGCCACTTTCCCGGGCCGCGCGGATCAGCTCGGGAACGAAACCGTGATCGCCTTCGCCGTGAACCGTCGGCGCGAGCCGGACGATCGACGACCGGACACCCCGCTCGGCCAGGTCGAGCGTGGCCCTCGCAGCCTGAACACGCGGGTGGGGGAGGTCGCGGGGAGGGATGAAGTCCTCGGTCAGCAGCTCGCCCGGTCGCACCCCGAGCACGCCGGAGGCGATGGTCAACGGCTTGCCGGTGCCTTCGAGGGCGGCGCCGAGCGTCTGGATGGCGGTCAGGTCGGCCCGGGCCGAGTCGGCGAAGCGGGCGAAGTCGTGGATGTAGGCCAGATGGATCACGGCGTCGGCCCGCCGGGCGCCCTCGGTGAGGACGTCCAGGTCGTCGAGGTCGCCCCGGAGCACCTCGGCGCCCCGGATGCGGGCGGCCGAGGCGTCGGAGCGGGCCAGGCCGATGACCTCGTGGCCGGCGTCGAGCAGCTCGGGGACCACCCCGCGGCCGATCCAGCCCGAGGCGCCGGTGACGAATACGCGCATTGCTGTCCTCCTGATGTCAGTTCCTGTCATGACCGTAGCATCGCGATGTCAGGGACTGCCATCAACGTAGGATGTGATCCATGGGACGCTGGGAACCGAACGCGCGCGACCGCCTGCAGCGGGCGGCGCTGGAGCTCTACGGTTCGCGCGGCTACGAGCAGACGACCGTCGCCGAGATCGCGGCGCGGGCCGGGCTGACCGAGCGGACCTTCTTCCGGCACTTCGCCGACAAGCGTGAGGTGCTGTTCGCCGGCTCGTCGCAGCTCGAAGAGCTGCTGGTCAAGGCGGTGGCTGACGCGCCGGCCGGGCTGACGCCGATGGGCGTGATCATGAACGCGTTCGACACGGCGGGGGAGTACTTCCCGGACGTCACCTATCCGCGGGCCCGCAACGCGGTGATCACGGCTAATCCTGAGTTGATGGAGCGGGAACTGCGGAAGCTGGCCCGGTTGGCGTCGGCGTTGGCCGGCGCTCTGGGTGTTCGGGGGGTTTCGGAGGCGGACGCGATCTTCGCTGCCGAGGCTGGGGTGCTCGCCTTTCGGGTGGCGTTCAGTCGGTGGGTGTCCGACGATTCGGACAAGCCGCTTATCTCGGTCTTGCGACGGTCCTTCGCCGACCTGCAAAACGTCGTCGCCGGAATCTGAAACTTCTTCGGAATCTCCGGTACATTGCCGGGTCATGAACGCTGACGTCATCGTCGTCGGTGCCGGTCTCGCCGGCCTGGCCGCCGCCCACGAGCTGATCGCCGCCGGCAAGCGGGTCGCGCTGGTCGACCAGGAGAACGCCGCCAACCTGGGCGGGCAGGCGTTCTGGTCGTTCGGCGGCCTGTTCCTGGTCGACACCCCGGAGCAGCGCCGGCTGCGGGTGACCGACTCGTTCGACCTGGCCTGGAGCGACTGGCAGGGCAGCGCGGCGTTCGACCGCCTCGACGACGAGGACTCGTGGGCGGTGCGCTGGGCCCGGGCCTACGTCGAGTTCGCGGCCGGGGAGAAGCGGGCCTGGCTGTCCTCGCTCGGGCTGAGCTGGCTGCCCACCGTGGGCTGGGCCGAGCGCGGCGACCTGCGGGCCGACGGGCACGGCAACTCGGTGCCGCGCTTCCACGTCACCTGGGGCACGGGTACGGGCGTGGTCGCGCCCTTCGTCCGCTCCGTGCAGTCGTCTCCGCTGGTCGACTTCCATTTCCGCCACCGCGTCGATGAGCTCATCGTCACCGACGGTGCTGTCACGGGCGTACGGGGCAAGGTCTTGAAGCCTTTCGACGGTGCTCGCGGCGTGCCGTCGCCGCGGGACGAGATCTCCGATTTCTCTCTCACCGCTCAGGCCGTCGTGGTGGCTTCGGGTGGGATCGGGGCCAATCACGAGCTTGTACGCCAGTACTGGCCCCCGTCGCTCGGCAGCGCACCGGCGTCGATGATCACCGGTGTGCCCGCGCACGTCGACGGGCGGATGCTCGGCATCACCGAGGCGGCGGGCGCCCGCCTGGTCAACCGCGACCGGATGTGGCACTACACCGAGGGCATCCAGAACTGGGACCCGATCTGGCCCGGACACGGCATCCGCATCCTGCCCGCCCCGTCGTCGATGTGGTTCGACGCGCTCGGCCGGCGCCTGCCCGCGCCGTACCTGCCCGGCTACGACACCATGGGCACGCTGCGCCACCTGCGCACGACGCCGGACATCGCCGGCTACGACCACTCCTGGTTCATCCTCACCCAGAAGATCATCGAGAAGGAGTTCGCGCTCTCCGGCTCCGAGCAGAACCCCGACATCACGGCCAGCGACCGTCGCGCGTTCCTCAAGGAGCGCATCTTCGGCAAGGGCGCGCCGGCTCCCGTCGAGGCGTTCAAGCGCCGCGGCGACGACTTCGTGGTCGCGTCCACACTGGAGGAGCTGGTCGCGGGCATGAACGCGCTCACCGACAAGCCGCTGCTCGACGTGGCCACGATCCGGACCCAGCTGGAGGCCCGCGACCGTCAGATCGACAACCCGTACAGCAAGGACGCCCAGGTCCAGGGCATCCGCAACTCCCGCCGCTACCTCGGCGACAAGATCGGCCGTACGGCGGCCCCGCACCGCATCCTCGACCCGGCGGCCGGCCCGCTGATCGCCGTCAAGCTGCACATCCTGACCCGCAAAACCCTGGGCGGCATCCAAACCGACCTCAACTCCCGCGCCCTGTCCGCGTCCGGCACCCCCGTCCCCGGCCTCTACGCCGCCGGCGAGGCAGCCGGCTTCGGCGGCGGCGGCGTCCACGGCTACAACGCCCTGGAGGGCACGTTCCTGGGCGGCTGCCTCTTCAGCGGCCGCACCGCCGGCCGGTCCTTGGCCCAATCCCTCTGACCCCGGTCGTGTCCGGTCGGCCCTGGCCTGGTCTTGTCCGGTCGGCCCTGGCCCGGTCGTGGCCGGTCGGCCCTGGCCTGGTCTTGTCCGCTCGGACCTTGCTCTAGTTGCTTCCGCATCGGCCTGGCCGTTTCGGCTGCGCTTCAGCCCTTGGCCGCTTCCGCTTCGCCGGGCTCGGGCGGGGGCTGCTTTGCGGTCACGCCGACCTCTGCTGTTGTGACGGCTGCTGGTCGGCGGCGGCGCTGGCGGCAGTGGCGGAGGCGCCGGCCAGCACCGCAGCCGCACCGACCACCGCAAGAATGCCGAGCACGGAGGGAACCGCCCAGCCTTCACGTATCTCATCACCCAGCAGCGCAACCGCCACGGCGGCCGGAACAATCACCTCGACCGCCCAGAGCAGCGCCGTAACCGGTGCGACACTTCCTCGGCGCAACGCCGCCGCATACGCGGCCGTCCCCGCCAGCCCGCTGCAAACCACGACCCACAGCAACGGCTCGGTCAAAGTCGAGACCAGCGGCGTACGCACATGAACCGCCCGCCCAGCCAGCGCGGTAGCCGAATACGCCAGGCCGGCCAGCCCCGCAAGCACAAGCCCTCCCCGCCGGGCGCTCCCCGCCGCGGCCCCGCCTTGTCGGTCGGTCCGCGCGGTCAGCAGAACGGCGACTCCGGCGATCGCGGCCACGGCGAATCCACCTACGGTCAGCACCGTGGTCGTGCCGGGGGCCGGAACGGAAGCCGGCTGTTCCTGGCTCGACAGCCCGATGACGGCCAGCGCCGCCACCATGACGGCGACCGCGGCGTAGTCCCGCCCCCGCAGCCGCGTCCGCAGAACCACGCCGGCCAGCAGCACGGTGAGCCCGACCGACCCGGCCAGAACCGCCTGAACCACATACACCGGCAGCCCGCGCAAGGCCCACAGCGACAGCGCCCAGCCGCCCCCGTCCCCGAGCAGCCCGGCCAGGTAGAGCGGCGACACCGCCAGGGCCAGCACCGTCCCGGGCCGCCGGGCGGCCACCGCCTGCAGGACCGACCCGAGCGCGTAGGCCACCGCGGCCCCCATCGCGATCAAGAAGCTCACAAGCTAGCGAACCACAGCCCGGAGCAATCCGGACTACGGAAGTGACCAGCGTTGCTTGGCCGTCCCGTTGCAGTCGCCGACCTCGACACCCGTACCGGAGCGGCGCCCACCCGACGGATCGGTCAGGCACCCGTTGCCGGCCGCGTTGATGAGCAGCTGCCCGGAGACCCGCCACTGCGCCGGCGTCCGCCCGTCGCAGCTGACGATCTCCACCGAGTTGTCACCGACGAGCAGCGCACACTTGCCCGCCACCCGCAGCGTCCCGTCCGTCCCCAGCGTCCACGTCTGTGCCGCCGTGCCGTTGCAGTCGAAAACCTGTATGTGGTTCCCGTCGATCGCCACCCCACCGTTGAGGTCGAGGCACAGCCCGTTCTGCCCACGGATCGTCCCGACCCGCTCGGCCGCCGGCGGCTGCGGCGCGATCCCCGCCGGCGTGCTCGGCGTAGCGGTCTTCCCGCCCGGCACCGTGGTCGGGGTAGCCGCGGGCGAAGCCGGCGACGTCGCGATGGCCGGCGCCCCGCTCGCCCCCGGGCTGGTGGTGGGTGTTCCCGGAGTCCTCGGCGGCGTGCTTGTGGTCGAGCCCGTCCCCGTTCCCGCCTCCGAACCCGACCCGGTGCCATAACCGGCCCCCGGCCCGTCCCCGTTCGCCGCCGGCGACGACACACCCGTACTGACCGGCGCCGAAGCCCCGGTCGCCGCCGGCCCCGTGGCCGGTGGCAGCGGCCCGTCGGCCAGCCCCGTGGACACCTGAGGCCGCACGTCCGACCGCAACGCCGCATACCCCGCCGCCGCGACCCCGAGCAGCACAGCAACAGCCGCCGCGGCCACAACGATCAGCCGCCGCCGCCCACTGCGCCGCCGCCCGCCCGGCAGCACGATTACCGCAGTCGCATCCTCGGCCCCGCCAGCCCCCGGCGGCGTCCGAACTTCCCGACCCGCCGCCGGCCAGGTCTCCCCGGCCCCGCCCTCCGCAGCCGCATCCTCACTCGGCGCCCCGGAGTCGCGAAGCACGAAGGGCCGAACGAGCAGCGGATCCCGCTCGTCCCCAACCTCGTCGCCTGTCACGAATCACCCGCCGCCATCGAGCCGCCAAGAGACGATCGACCGACCAACCTACCCGCCTTGATCGCCCTCACACCGCCCCCGAAGATCCGACTTTCCACCCGATGCGCCCGCCAGGGCAGGGAACGAACACCGAAGTCGGCAAACCGACACCCCACCACAGCGGGCAAATCACCCAACTTCCCCGACCAGCACCCAAGATCACCAAGAACCTACCCCTTGACCCTCCACCCTCGACACACCTCCCGCCCCGGCCCACCCCACGCGCGCGCTGGGCAGCCCCCGCGCGAGCTGGACAGTGCATTGCCCGCCTCGCGCGACCCGTCGGCCCCGCCCGCCTCGCGGACCTCGCACGGGGCCGCGACACGTCAGGTCAGGTCCGGCCAGGTCAGGTCGGGTCGCGCTGGCAGGCGGTCGCGACGGTGCTGGTGGGCGCGTTTGGCGGGCGGGCCGGCGTCTGGTGGGCGCCGGCCCGCCGTGGTGTCAGCGTTTCCAGAAGGCCTTCCGCTCCGGAGCCGCGGGCGGCGGTGTGGGAGCGTCCGGAGTGGAAGTGGGCTCAGGGCCGGCGAAGCTGGTCAAGGCCTGCAGGGCGGCTTCCCACTTCTCGTCGACTGAGGCGTCGCCGCGCAATTGCGTGACCAGGTCGCGCAAGGGCTGGTAGGCATCGTCGCCGGCCGAGCCGACCAGGACGTCGAGGCGGCTGCCGAGATCGTCGAGCAGGTCACGGCGCTCCCAGACCGGCAGGCCGGCCGCGTCGCGCAGGCGCTGGGCCTCGGTCGCGGCCAGGGCGCGCATCTCGTCGAGCGACGGCGCTGTCCCGGCCATGCCACCGGCCAGCTTGGAGACGGCCGTCCGGGCGCGGGGCGCGGCGAAATTGGCGAAAGAGCCGGCCCGTCGCCCACTGGGCGCGCCACCGAGCACAGCTCCAGCACCTCCACCCGCCGAGGTTTCGGCGGCCCCGTCGAAGCCCAACAGCGCAGGTCCGCCGGGGGTGGGCGCGCTGGGCGGCATCGGGGGAGCGGCGAAGGACGCGGACGCCATGTGCAGCATGGCCGGCGCGACGTCACCCGGCGCCTCCCAGCCCTGGGGAAGCTCGACCGGCTGGGTCACCCGCCGGTTCGTGCCGCCCTCGTTGACCACCCGGCTGTCGACCGCGACAAAGGCGGTGAACCGGCACAGCACTCCGTAACGCAGGGAGGTGTCGACGATGCGCTGCTCGAGGCTACGGTCGCCGGCCGCGTAGGCGTCCTCGAGATCGCGCAGCCGAGCCCGCGCCCACTGGGCCCTGATCGCCGGCTCGGACCGCTCCTGCAGTGCGATCGTCGTGCTGAACTCGCGGTCGTCGCGGGTGCGCCCGGTGACTGTGAACCGAGCGCCGCCAGCCGAGCCGGCGTACCGGCCGCTCACCACGAGCGGGACGCCGGGGTAGATGCCCGGCAGGCGGGCCGGGCTGCGCTCGTCGTCGATCAGGCGCAGGCCGTCGCCGGTGATGCGCAGGCCGGAGACGACCGGCGAGCCGATCCGGCGGTGGATGTGCTCCATCGCCTCGTCGAGCCTGTCCTCGCTCTCCACCAGCTCGGCCCGGCCCGCCCCGAGCGCGGCCAGCCGGCCGAGGAAGCCGGCGTTGACCGCGCGGTCGATGCCGATCGTGTGGATGCGGGTGACGCCGATCAGCGGGGTGATGTCGTGGACGATCTGGTCCTCGTTACCGACCTGGCCGTCGGTGACCAGCACGAGCACCCGGTCACGGCCTTCGCTGGCCTGAAGCAGGCTCAGTCCTTGCGACAGCGGACTGAGCAGCTCCGTGCCGCCGCGGGCGGTCGCGTGGGCGAGATGCTCCACGGCCCGGAACCGGTTGCGGTCGGTCGCCTCGGCCAGCCCGTCGCCGAGGTCGGCGGGGTGGTCGACCTGGTGGTCGAAGGTGAGCACGGCGAAGCGGTCAGCCGCGGTCAGCGTGTCGACGACGCGGGCCGCCGCGCGGCGGGCGGCCACCATCTTCCAGCCGCCCATGCTGCCGGAGCGGTCGAGCAGCAGTACCACGTCCTTGGGCCGGGCCGGTGCAGTGTCGGCCGGCGGAAGCACCACCAGCTGGTAGACCCCGCCCGGCTCCCCGGTGCCCTCGTCGGCGACGGCGATCGCCGTCTCGCCGCCGCCCTCGTACGGCAGGCGCAGCACGAAGTCGCGGTCGGCCCGCTCGCCGGGAGCGATGGTCAGCGTGCCGTCCTGGTCGGTGACCGTGTGCAGGCTGGACTTGACCTCGCCGAGGGTCAGCCCGGCCGGATCGATGTCGACGCCGATGGACAACCGCAGCGGGTTGGGGAAGCCGGGCAGCAGCACCGGGGGAGTGATGCGGGACGCGTCGGGCACGGCGTCGGTGTCCTGTGCCTGCCCGTCGCCGGCCGAGGGACCGGGCAACGGAGTGCCGGGGATGTAGCGGGGAGCCACGACGAGCGGGAACCGGAACGTGGCCGCGCCGTCCTCGAACGGCAGCGGGCCGACCAGGCTGAGCCGGATCGTCACCCGCTCGCCGGGCAGGATGTTGCCGACCCGCATGGTGAAGACGTCGGGCCGCTCCTCCTCGGCGATGGAAGCGCGCCGGCCGGCCGCGATGGCCTTGTCGTACGTCTCCCGGGCGGCCGCCCGCTCCTGCAGGTCGGCCTCGACGGTGCGGTCGTCGGCGGTCATCGTCATGCCGGTCACGGCGGCCCGATCGGGCAACGGGAAGACATAGGTCGCCTCCAGCGCGACCTCGTGCACGTTGACGAACTCGGTCAGCACGACCGTCCGGGCGACCAGGCCGCCGATGTGCGCGCGCACGTCGAGGCGGTCGAGCGGCAGGGCGCCGCGGTCGGTGCGGAGGGAACCGAAGCCGGCGTCGGGCAGGATCCGGATCCGGCTGATCTCGCCCGGACCCATCGGGGCGACGGTGAAGGTCATGAAGAGCTCCCATCAGTAAGGCCACGGGCAACGAGCAGGTCGATCAGTGGCGCGGCGGCCGCGGCGATGTCGTCGCGGTCGCGGTCGGTCAGGGTCTGCGGGACGATCAGCAGGACGCCGCCGCCGAGGGCGAAGCCGGTGAGCGGGATGGTGGTCACCTGGCGCGGCGGGGCCGGCGCCGCGGTCGTGGCCTTGGCGGCGACCGACCCGTGAAAGCCGGGGCCGGCCGGGTCGGCCCAGAAACGGGTGCGGGTGGCGCCGCCGTGGTCGGGCTGACGGCTGTCGCCGTCGGCGAGGAGGTGCTCGGGCACCTGTGCGGCCTCACTCAGGGCCTCGGGAGAGATCCATGTGAAGTCGGCCTGGATCTGCGCCAGGCTTTGGCCCGCCGCCTGACGGCGCTTGATGGCGACCAGTTGTTGCAGGTGACGCGGGCCGTACAGCGCGGTCCGCCCGCGCATGCCCAGGGGCTTGTCGACCAGGCCGATCGTCGTATACCACCGGATGGCCCGCCGGTCGGGCACATCGCGGACGCGTGCGTTGGGTGCGCCGGGATACTCGGCCGCCAAGGCCTCACGTACCCGCTCCACCAGCTCGTCCATCGTCCACATGCCGATGAGTTTGACACTGTCAGGGTGACAGTGTCAATGTGTCGGCATGACCCGAGCCGCCGGCCGTTGGGCGCCGCCCCGACTGATCAACCTGTCCCATCTCAACGACCCGGCGACGACCCTCGTCTATCCCGGCGATCCGGCCTTCGAGCTCGAGACCGTCGCCACCGTCGAGGAGGACGGTTTCTACCTGCGTTTCGTCCGCGAGGGCGAGCACACCGGCACCCACTGGGGCGCCCCCGGCCACTTCAACCCCGGCCAGCCGCTGGCCGACGATCTCGACCTGGAGGACCTATGCCTGCCGGCGGTGCGGATCGACGTGCGGGAGCAGTGCGCCGGCGATGCGGATTACGAGGTGACGATCGCCGACCTTCAGGCGTGGGAGCGCCGGCACGGCCGGATTCCGGACGGGTCGATGGTGATCATCTGGACGGGCTGGGACGCGCGCTGGGGCACGGCGGCCTTCCTGAATCAGGACGCCGACGGGGTGCTCCACCAGCCGGGCTTCGCCCTGGAGACGGTGCGCTGGCTGGTCGACACCGGCCGGCTCGGCCGCCGTGGCGGCACGGGGACGGACACGTTCAGCCCGGATCCCGGCCACGACGACAGCTACGAGGTCTCGCGACTGGTCTACCAGCGCCATCGGATCAGCCTGGAGGTCCTGGCCAACCTCGCCGCGCTCCCACCGATCGGCGCCCACGTGCTGTGCGGCGGCCAGATCAACAAGGCCGGTTCCGGCTCCACCGCGTTGATCTACGGTCTTCTGCCGCCCGGCTGAGGTCGCTCACCGGGGGGAAGCGCGCCCCCGCCCGGCTGCACCATCCCGTTGACCGTGAGCCGATAGGGCGCGTACTGCTTGATCTTCTCCGTTGGTTCGTCGTAGGAAATGATCGCCACGACCTTCGGGTAGGCCTTGAGCCGCGCGAACTTGTCCGGTGTCACGATCTCGACGCGGTCCGGGCCGAGCCCGGCAAGCCGCACGTGCCAGTTGTGCACCGGTGTGGGCACGATCGAGGTGGGCGAGGTCCATCCGGCCAGGGTGGAGCCGTCGCTCAGCGTCGTGCCGCCCAGCGCGACCGTGCCGATCCGCCATCCACCCCGGGCGCCTGCGGCATCACTGACGAAGCGCAGACCCAGCAGGATCTTCTTGCCGGCATACGAGGTGAGGTCGTAGGTCGCTTTGACCACGCCACCACTCGCCCCGGTGAGGCCGAAGCCGAGCGGCCCGACCGTCGTGCGATCCCCGCGCAACGCGAGATAGCTGCGCCCGCCGTCGGTCGACACTGTCACATAGCCGTAGTCGTAGCGATCCTCCAGCGCGTACGAAGTCTCCAGAGTCAGCGCCGGCTTGCCTTCCGGCACGGTGACCTGCCGTACGGCGTGCGAGTCGAGACCGTTGGTGTTACCCGAGAAGAGCGTCTTCTCGGCGACCTTCCAGCCGGTCGGCAGGGGCGGCAGGTGCGTCGCCCCGGTGAAGTCCAGCGAGCGCACGGGCGTCGGCAACGGCACGTAATCGGCACCGTTGGGCGCGACGCCCGCCTCGGCGTACGAGGCCTTGTTGTCGAGGTTGACCGTCGAGCGCAGGCTCTTGGCGGTGACCTTGTTCGCCTCCGCGCCGATCACCTTGGCGCCGGGCTCCCCGCCGACCCGGTCGACCAGCGTCATCGTCTGGAAGTCGTGCAGCACGTCGTACAGGGGCACACCGGTGGGCAGCGCCGCCTGGACCGCGGCCAGGCCCTGCCGGACCCCGTCGCGGTGCAGCAGCGAGATCGTCCGCAGCCCGAAACGGTCCCGCAGGTAGAGCATGAGCTGATAGACGAGGCCGTAATCGGCCAACACCTCGCTGGGTGTGCCCTCGTTCCACAGGTTCGGCGAGTTCTGCGGCCCGCCACAGTCACGCGGGTTCGTGTTGTACCTCGTCTTGACCGGCCCGAAGCCCTGGAAGCACATCAGGTGCGTGTCGATGCCCGGCTCGTCGACCGTCGTACGGCCGTCGACGTAACCGACGAGCGACTGGGCGAAGTCGGACAAGCCCTCGTTGAGCCAGGTGATCTCGTCGGGGTCTTTGTAGTACTCGAGCAGGTGCTGCCATTCGTGGGCGAACGTCGACTCGTACATCCGGGGCCGGGCCGGGCGGCTGGTGCACAGGTCACCGGTCGGTTCGTCGGCCGGCTCCCCGCCGAGGCGATGCTTCCAGTCGTACGCGTCGATGGTCATCACATTGCGGTCGAAGAGCTCGTTGAGCTGCGCCGTGAAGAAACCGGCCGTGTAGGTGACCGCCTTGGGGAAGGTGAAGTAGTTGGCGTCGCGCACGTTGTCCACGAGCGTCACCGTCTTGTCGCCGTCGCCGGTGAAATCGCCCGGCGTCGTCGCCTTCGTGCCGTCGCGGTCGGGCGGTGTGCTGAAGACGGCGGTCTCCAGCGGGTAGATCCTCCGGTCGAATTCGCCGATCAGTTCGGCCACTTGCGCGTCGGTGATCTCCAGCGAGCCCTTCCGGCAGTCGGTGGTGGGGAAGGCGAGATCCTGGGCGACCCACACCTCGATGTGCCGGCCGACCGCCCGCAGCGCGTACTTCTTGCGGTAGAACCCGCCGGTCGTGTCGTCGAGTCCGAGCCACTCACGGACCGTGCCGACTGGTGGCGTCGGCTTCGGCTGCACGGCGGCTCGCGACCGTACGCCCGGCCTTGCCCGCGGCCGATAGCGAGGGTCCTCGGGCAGCGCCCGCCCGTCGAGGGTGAAACGGGTCCGGTCGAGCTCGCTCGTGTCCGCCGTCGGCTTGGCCCGATCGGGGCCGGCGTGGGCCGGTCCGGGCACGGCGACCAGCGGAAGAAGCAGCGCTATCACCGCAAAGGCTGTGAAGCGGACGCGGTCCATGCCAAGGGACGCTACCCGTCGCCCACCGGGCGGATTGCCAACATGCGGCGATTCGGGGAGGCGTGGCGGCTACTCGAAGACGGAGTGGTCGCGCTCGCCCTCGGCGCGGCGGCGGGCCCGGCGCCGCAGCTGGACGACGACCATGTCGACCACGGCGACGACCGCCCACGCGAGCAGGAGCCAGCCGGGCACGGTCCAACCGGTCCGGAAGAGCAGAATCGCGAGCACCGTGCACACGACGAAGCCGAAAGCGGCGAGGACGAGCCGCAGGTTCAGCGCGCTGTAGGGCTGTTCGACCGTGCCGCGACGGCCGGGCGGCTGGGCACCGATGGGCATGCGCCACGGTACCTCCGCCCGGCCGCCGGCCGCTTACGAGACCTCGCGCCGCAGCACCCGCCAGACGCCGAAGGCGAGCGGCAGCACGACCCAGACGGCGGCGGAGACACCGACCCGGGCCCACTCACCGGAGGTCATGTCCGGCTCCGACATGGCCGTCGTCGTGGTGTTGATGTCGATCCACTCGGCCGCCGTCCGCAGCGCCTTGATGGTCCCACCGAGGATCGACCAGACCATCGGCACGGCGAAGTACGCGACGATCGCCAGCGGCGTGTTCAGCAGCAAGGCGCCGAAACCGATGCCCATCAGCACGAAGACGACCTGCAGGGCCACACCCTGCCAGATCACCGAGCCGTCGATCGTCCACGATCCGTCGCCCCCGAGGGCCGCGCCGAGCAGGTTCGCCACGGCGCTCAGGGCCAGCGCGGCGGCGGTCGACGCGATCGCGATCAGCACGCCGGCGATCAGCTTCGCGCCGATCACCCGTCTCCGCGCCGGCACCAGAGTGAATGTGGTCAGCGCGGTGCGCTGCGACCACTCGCCGGTCATCGAGAGGATGCCCAGCACCGGCAGGAGGACCGACGACGGCAGCAGACCGAACTGGAAGAAACCCTGGAACGTCTGCTCCTCGTCCGGCGACCAGCCGATCATGATGGCCGACGTGGCGGCCGTGGCGAAGGCGATCACGATGAGCAGCCACAACCCGGCCCGGGTGTCGGCGAGCTTGCGCAGCTCGATCAGCGTGAGCCGGCCCATCGGCACCGGGCGGGTGCTGACGCGCTCGATCTGCGGCGGGTTCTCCAGCACGGCGGTCATCGGACGGCCTCCTTCACGGAATCGCCGGCGGTCAGGGTGAGGAACATCTGCTCCAGGCCGCCACTGCCGGCCGGGCGCAGCTCGAGCAGGACGAGCCCGGCGTCGGCGGCGGCGCGCCCGACGGTCTCGGCGCCGGTCTGCACGACGACGCCCCCGTCGGTCGTCTTCGTGCCGGTGATGCCGGCCCGCTTGAGCACCAGCTCGAGCGCGGCCGGGTCGAGCGCTCGGACCAGGGTGCCCGAAGCGGCGAGCAACTCGGTCTTGTCGCCCTGGGCGACGATGCGGCCGCCGCCGATCACCACCAGGTGGTCGGCCACCGCCTCCACCTCGCGCAGCAGGTGCGACGAGAGCAGCACGGTGCCGCCGCGGTCGGCGAAGTCGCGCAGCAGGCCGCGCATCCAGAAGATGCCCTCAGGGTCGAGGCCGTTCGCCGGCTCGTCCAGGATCAGCACGGCCGGGTCGCCCAGCAGGGCCAGGGCCAGGCCGAGCCGCTGCCGCATGCCCAGGGAGTACGCGCGGACGCGGCGCTTGGCGGCCGTCGCGTTGAGGCCGACCCGGTCCAGCGTGCGAGGCACCTCGCGGGTGTCGATGCCCATGGTGAGCGCGGCCAGGCTGAGCACCTCGCGCCCCGTCCGCCCGGCGTGCTGGGCGGACGCGTCGAGCAGGACCCCGACGTGGCGGCCGGGGTTGCCCAGCCGCCGGTACGGGACGCCGCTGACGGTCGCTGTGCCGGCTGTCGGCGAGGTGAGGCCGCAGATCATGCGCATGGTGGTCGACTTGCCGGCGCCGTTCGGGCCCAGGAAGCCGGTTACGGTGCCCGGTTCGCAGGAGAAGGACACGTTGTCGACGGCGGGGTGGTTGCCGTACCTCTTGGTGAGATGTTCGACCGTGATCATGCCTCAAGCCTGGCGGCCACGGGTGGGTGCGCGCGTCGGCCGGAGGTCGCCGGCGGAAAACCTTGGTATGGGGCGAACCCCTACTTTGGTAGGTATCGGCCGGGCCGGAGCCGCTCGTAAAGTCGGCCCTGTGGGAAAGCTGAAGCCGGAGTATCAGTGGCTGTTGCCGGCCGGGCTGGAGTCGGCCGTTCCGATGCGCCGATCCACCCGTGACTGGATCATCGACGTTCTGTGCTTCGTCCTCGGCTACGGGTTCACGCTGCTCGTCACCATCGACCTGTTGCAGCCCGAGCCCGGCGTGGTGCCCAGTTGGGACGGCGCGCCGACCTGGATGATCTGGCTGGATTTCGCCGTCGGCACGGTCGCGGCGCTCGGCCTGTGGTGGCGGCGCGGTCGATGGCTGATCCCACTGGCCACCTTCTGCGCGGTGGCCTCCTTGTTCACGGTGGCCGCGGCCGTCACCTGCATGATCGTGCTGTTCACCGTCGCGGTGCATCGCCGATTCATCTATCTTGCGGTGTTTGCCGGGGCTGCGGCGCTGACCAACGTCGCCTTCCCGTTGCTGCGTCCCGAGGACGGCCAGACCTACTGGGAAGCGGTGGCATGGGGCGTGGTCTTCATTGTGATCGTCTGTCTCTGGGGCATGGTGGTCCGCTCCCGGCGTCAACTAGTGCTGTCGCTGCGGGACCGGGCCGAGCGCGCCGAGTCGGAGCAGCAATTGCGGGTCGCGCAGGCGCGCTCGCTCGAGCGCACGCGAATCGCCCGGGAGATGCACGACGTTCTCGCCCACCGGATCTCGCTGCTCAGCCTGCACGCGGGCGCGCTGGAGATCCGTCCCGACGCGAACTCGGAGGACGTGGCGACCGCGGCCGGCGTCATCCGGGCCAGCGCGCACCAGGCGTTGCAGGACCTGCGCGAGGTGATCGGGGTGCTCCGCGCCGAGGCCCCGGAGGGCGCGCCCGAGCCGCCGCAGCCGACGCTCGGAGCGCTGCCGGACCTGGCCGACGAGTCACGCTCGGCGGGGGTCAAAGTCCGGCTGGATGTACGCATCGAGCCCACCTCCGTGCCCGACGGCACCGGGCGGACGGCCTACCGGATCGTTCAGGAAGGCCTGACGAACGCCCGCAAACACGCGCCCGGCACGACGGTGCGGGTCGCGGTCGACGGAGCCGCTGGCGACGGGCTGACCATCGACATCCGGAACCCGTGGCCCCTGATCAACCCATCGGTTGCCATCCCCGGCACGGGCACCGGCCTGATCGGCCTCTCCGAGCGGGCCTCCCTCGCCGGCGGCCACCTGCGCCACGGCCGCACCGCCGACAACCAGTTCGCCCTGACCGCCTGGCTCCCCTGGCCACCGTGATCCCCTCGTGAGGGCTGCTGTGGCGATGTCGCTCGAGCTGTCATGGACGCTGGCGGCCGCGGTTTTGCTTTCGCCTGTCGCGAGCGGTCGATACAGGGGCGTTGGACGGACTGAGCGCCGATGACCGGCGGCCTAGGGTGAAGAGGTTCGGCGGCAGCGGTGCCGGTGGGGGAGCGGGCATCGGTGGTGGAACTATGCGATCGGAGGGGCCGGAGCGGTCCGACAAGGCGGAGCGGTCGGAGAAGCTGGAGCGGTCGGAGCAGCCGAGCGGGTGAGGGCCGGAAGAGTGGATGCCGTGGGGGAGCCAGCATCGGTGAAGGAGAATGCGGGGCCCGAGGGGGCGGAGCCGGTGCGCGTGCTGATCGTCGATGACGATGCGCTTGTCCGGGCGGGGCTGACGATGATTTTGTCGGCGGCGGCGGATGTGGCCGTCGTGGGGGAGGCGGCCGACGGTTCGGAAGTGCCGGGGGCGGTGGCGGCGCTTCGGCCTGATGTGGTGCTGATGGATATTCGGATGCCGCGGGTGGACGGGCTGACGGCGACCGAGAGTGTGCGGGCTCGGGGTGGGGCGCCCGAGGTCATCGTGTTGACCACTTTCGATGCCGACGAGTACGTGCTGCGGGCGTTGCGGGCGGGGGCCAGTGGGTTCCTGCTGAAGGACACGCCGCCGGCGGAGATTCTTCGAGCCGTGCGCAAGGTGGCGCAGGGGGAGGCGATGCTTTCGCCTACGGTGACGCGGCAGCTGATCGCGCATGTGGCGGCGCCGGCACAGCCCGCGCAGGTTCGGGCCTCGCAGCAGCTCGATCGGCTCAGCGAGCGGGAGCGGGATGTCGCGCTCGCGCTCGGGCAGGGGCGGTCCAACGCGGAGATCTCGAACGACCTGCACATGTCGGTGGCCACGGTCAAAGCGCACGTGTCCCGGCTGCTCATCAAGCTGGAGCTGAACAACCGCGTCCAGGTGGCTCTGCTGGTCCACGACGCCGGCCTCGTTTGAAAATCCGCCGGGTTGCCGGGTTGCCGGGTTGCCGGGTTGCCGGGTTGCCGGGTTGCCGGGTTGCCGGGTTGCCGGGTTGCCGGGTTGCCGGGTTGCCGGGTTGCCGGGT
>NZ_JBFAOX010000020.1:135350-162353 GCF_040675435.1 Actinoplanes sp. NPDC049598
TGCCGGGCTGCCGCGGTGCTGGCCCGCCGGGCCGCGAGGGTGCGGCACTGCGAGGGGCGCGGCGCTGGGAGGGGCGCGGCGCTGGGAGGGGCGCAGCGCTGGGAGGGCGCGGCGCTGGGAGGGCGCGGCGCTGGGAGGGCGCGGCACTGGGAGGGCGCGGCACTGGGAGGGGCGCGGCGTTGCGAGGGGCGCGGCGCTGCAAAGGACGCGGCGCTGGGACGGGCGCGGCGCTGCAAGGAGCGCGGTGCTGCGGGGGCGTGGGGGCGCCGGCTGGGGATGTGTGGTGCCCGCCGCCGGGGTGGCGGCCGCATGGGTGCGGGAGTGCCGAAGGCGCTGAACGAGCAGATCAGCCTAGCGGCGGTGGTGGGACATCGCTTGGTGAGAGGTTCTCTCACGTCACCCGATCGGATTACAGGCGGTGATCGGGTGGCTCACGGCAAATAGAGGCTGGTCTGCGTCAACGTTGTTGATTTGGGTGGGGCTGAGCGAGCGGGAAACGTGAGGGTCACGCTGTGCGTTTTCATGAACACGGTGTGAAACTGTCGCGCACGGGGAGGTTGTCGGCGGCAGGAGGGCCATCATGAACGACGGTGAGCGGCGGCTGCAGGACAGGCTCGGTACGCGGGAGCGGGCTGAGGCCTTCACGAAGAGGCAAACTCTGCACCACTTGAACGAGCGGATGGCGGAGTTCATCGGGCGGCAAGAGATGATGTTCCTGGCCACGGCGGATGCCGGGGGCGGGTGCGACAGCACTTTCCGGGCGGGGCCGGCCGGGTTCGTTCGGGTGCTGGACGACGAGCATCTCGCCTGGCCCGAATATCGGGGCAACGGTGTGATGGCCAGCCTGGGCAACATCACTGAGAACGGGCATGTAGGGATTCTCTTCGTCGACTTCCAGGACGTGATCGGGCTGCACGTCAACGGCACGGCCGAGATCGTGGAGGATCCGGTCGAGCAGACGGAGGTGGCGCCGGGGCTGAGGGCTCAGGTCTGGGTCGTCGCTCGGGTCGAGGAGGCCTACATTCACTGTGCGAAGCACATTCCTCGCATGATGAAGCTTCCGCGGCAGCGTGGGCGCGAGGCCGCGGCCGAGCAGCCGAAGAAGAGCGACTACTTCATTCCCGCGCCGCCCGGGCTTCTCCGCCCGATCCCGGTGAGGGCGGAGCCGGTGGCAGGCGATAGGGCCGCCCCGGGCGCGGAGCCGGCGGGCGGAGGCGAACTCGCGCTCGGCGGGGAAGCGGCCGCCTGAGTGGACGAGGGCGGCGCGCGGCGGCGGCGACCCGGCATGGCCGAGCGAAGTGCGGCGACCCGGCAGGGCCGGGGGAAGCGCGGCGACCCGGCAGGGCCGAGGGAAGCACGGCGGCGGCGACCCGGCAGGGCCGAGCGGAGCGCGGCGACTCGCGGTGGCGGGCGGCTGGCTGCTGAAGGCGGGGCCGAGGGAGGCGCGGCGACTTGCGGTGGCGGGCGGCTGGCTGCCGGAGGATCCGGCGGACTGGGCGAAGCGCCGCGACTCGGTGGGCTCTGCACCGGCTGGCTGAGGGTTCGGCTGGCTGGGCGCAGGGCGGTGACTGCGGTGGTGGGCAGCCGGCGGCCGACGGAGGGGGCTGGGCTCAGCGGTGACTTTGCGGCCGTCGGGGGGCGGCTGGTGGGAAAGTGACAACTGGCGGTGTGGGGTGGCGGTGCGTCTGGTGGTCACAACGACAGTCGGGTCATCGGCTGTGAAAGTGGTGCGCCGGTGGGTGGTGGGGCCGGCGAAAGCTGGTCTCGTATGTGGCTGGTGTGAGCCGGGGTGCGGGGTGGCGTGATTCTCCAAAACCGACGGGGTCGAGGTTCCTGTGGGGAGCTGGTACGCCTGTGGCCTGGGCCGGCGGAACGGCCGGCGGCCTGGGGAGGAGGTCACTGTGAGAACCAATGCCAGGCGGGTCGGGGCGGTTGCGGGGGCCGTGCTGCTCCTGCTCACTCTAGCGCCGGTTGCGGCGGCCGAGGCGGCGCCCGGGCCGGGTGGGCGGCTGCTCTATCTGCGGTTTGACGGGTCGACGGGGGAGGTGCCGGGGCAGCTGCGCAGCGTGCGGCCGGACGGGAGCGCGCCGCAGGACTTCGGGCGGCAGATGGGGATCTACTCGTATCCGGACTACACGCCGGACGGGCGGCGGATCGGGTACGTCGAGGGGTGGAGCTTCCGCAGCATGGCGGCCGATGGGAGCGGCGATCGGTGGCTGGGCGACGGGCCGTACGGGTCGGCCTTCCCCCGCTGGTCGCCGGACGGGAAGTGGCTGGCCGGGGAGTCGGGCGGGGACATCTGGCGGGTCAACGCGGACGGGAGCGGGGCCGGCTCGGGCAACGTGACCAACTCCGAGTACAACGACCTGGTGGTGTCCTGGGCGCCGGGTGGCCGGCGGTTCGCGACGGCCGACATTCACGGGGTGCGGATCTACACGGCGGACGGGCGGCGGAGCCGGGTGCTCACGGAGCTCGACGGGGCGTACCGGCTGGCCTGGAACCCGGACGGGCGCACCCTGGCCGTGGAGGCCTGGGGTGAGATCTGGCTGGTCGACGCCGTGACCGGGGCCTCCCGGCAGGTCACGGCGACGCCGGAGATCGAGTTCGTGCCGGTCTGGTCGCCGGACGGGCGCTGGCTGGCCTACGGGAGAGGGCCGGGCGTCACCGACCCGGACTTCCCGGCGACCGTCACCGACCCGCAGATCTGGCTGATGAACCGCACCGGCGGCAATCAGCACTCCACGGGCATAGCGGGCGTCGCGACGAGCTGGCGCGCCCAGCCCTAGCGGGCGGGCGACAGGGGCCAGAGAGGCTCCTGAGCCGCCCGCTCCGATTCCCGCAGGACGCGCAGGATGTTGCCCCCGGCCAGCTTGTCCAGCTCGGGCTGGGACCAGCCCCGGCCGGCGAGTTCGTCCAGCAAGCGCGGGTAGCCGGCGACGTCGCGCAGATCGTCCGGGAGTTCGGTGGTGCCGTCGAAGTCGCCGCCGAGGCCGACGTGGTCGAGGCCGGCCACGTCGCGGGCGTGCTCGACGTGGTCGGCGACCTGGGCCGCCGTGACCGGCGGGCGGGGGTTGGCCGCGAGCCAGCCGGCGAAGGCGGGCGCGGCCAGCGGGTCGGGGCCGGGCCAGGCCTGCACGTGCGCGGGGTCCTCGCCGGGGCGGGGGGCGCGCGGCCACACGTCGGGGACCGGGATGCCGAGGCGGGCCAGCTCCTCCTCGGCGGCCCGGGACCAGTCGCGGGCCTCGGCCGACAGGAAGGGGGCGACGAAGGTCAGCTGGATGACGCCGCCGTTGTCGCGCAGGCGGGTCAGCACGTCGTCGGGCACGTTGCGCGGGTGGTCGTGCAACGCGCGTACGCCCGAGTGGCTGAAGATGACCGGGGCGAAGGCCGTGTCCAGGGCGGCGTGCATCGTCACCGGGGCCACGTGGGACAGGTCGACCAGCACGCCGATGCGCTGCATCTCGCGCACGACGGCCCGGCCCTCGTCGTTGAGACCGCCCACCTGCGGTTCGCGGGCGGCCGAGTCGGCCCACGAGAGGTTCTCGTTGTGGGTCAGCGTCACGTAGCGCACGCCGAGACGGGCGAAGGCCCGCAGCACGCCCAGCGACGTGGCCAGGCTGTGGCCGCCCTCGATGCCGATCAGCGAGGCGACCTTGCCGGCGTCCATGGCCCGGGTGACGTCGTCGGCGCTGTAGGCGATGGCGAAGTCGTTCGGATAGGCCGCCGCCATCCGGTAGACCGCGTCGATCTGCTCCATGGTCGCCACCACGGCCTCGGGCTCGCTCAGCTCGCCCGGCACGAACACCGACCAGAACTGCCCGCCCACCCCGCCGGCGCGCAGCCGCGGGATGTCGGTCTGCAGCTCGGGGCGGCGCTCGTCGAGCCCCTCGACCGAGTATCCGTAGCGTCCGCGCAGCTGCATGGGCAGGTCGTTGTGCCCGTCGATGATCGGCATCATGCTGTCTGGCTACCTGAACAACCCCGAAATGCGCAAGTTGAGGAAAAGTACGGCCGCAACCTGACCGCACCGCGCAGGGCACCGAGCGCGCACCGCACGACCCGGAATCTCTTACCCATGCCCGGCCGCAACGGCGCCGGACACAGGGGGGATTCACCAAGTTGCGTCGCTCGAAGCTGCAGAAGTACACGGTCCTGACCGCCGCGCTCGCGGGTGCGGGCGCCACCGCCCTCACCGGCTCCCCGGCCGTGGCCGGCAACGGCGCGACGATCAAGCTGGCCGCCGGTGACGACACGTACACCTCGAGCGTCCGCACCGGCACGGTCTTCGGCGCCGAGGACAAGCTGGTCGCCGGCGTGGCCGGCAAGGAGGTCAAGACCTCCTTCCTGAAGTTCGCGGTCCCGGCCGGTACGAAGGTCGCGTCGGCCCGCCTGACCCTGACCGCGCAGGCCAAGTTCTCGGGTCAGCTCAGCGTCCGCAAGGTGGCCGACACGTCGTGGGCCGAGGGCAAGCTGACCGGGGCCAAGACCCCCGCGCTGGGCGCCGTGCTCGCCACCGCCACCCCGAACGGCACGTTCTCGGTCGACCTGGGCAAGTCGGTCACCGGCCCGGGCACGTACGCCTTCGCCCTGACCTCGACCGCCGCCGCCATGCGCTTCAACTCGGCCGAGGCCAAGACCGGCGCGCCGGTCCTGGAGGTCACCACGGAAGGCGACACGTCGCCGCCCGTGGTCACGGCGCCCAAGCCGGCCGGCGACTGCACGACCGGTGACAAGCTCGTCCCCACCTGCGGCGTCCTCTGGGGCGCGGCGGCCGGCGGCTTCACCGACGCCCCGCGCGACCAGGCCCTCAAGGACTGGGAGAAGCTCAGCGGCCGCACCTCCACGATCTTCCACACCTACCACAAGGGTGACGAGATCTTCCCGACCAAGGCCGAGATCGCGATGACGGCCGACGCCGCCAGCCCCCGCGTGCTGCTGACCAACTGGAAGATCGCGTACGGCTCGACCTGGGCCAAGGTCGCCCAGGGGCAGCAGGACAAGCGCATCGACGCGTTCGCCGCGCGCGCGAAGGCGTACGGCAAGAAGTTCTTCCTGGCCATCAACCACGAGCCGGAGAACGACGTCGTGGCCAAGGCGGGCTCGGGCTTCGAGGCGAAGGACTTCGCCGCGATGTACCGGCACACGATCGAGCGGCTCCGGGCCAAGGGCGCCACGAACGTGATCAACGTGATGGCGTACATGGGCAACGAGAAGTGGATGGCGCAGAGCTGGTGGAAGGACCTGTACCCGGGTGACGACGTCGTCGACTGGATGGGTCTCGACTCGTACGTGAGCGCCGAGAAGGGCTACTACCACTACGGCAAGTTCAACGACCTGCTCGACCGCGCGCCGACCGGCGGTGGCACCGGCTTCTACGAGTGGGCCACCACCAAGCACGCCGCCAAGCCGCTCATGGTCGCCGAGTGGGGCGCCTACCACCGTGTGGGCAAGACCGCCGACAAGGCGCCGGTCTACCAGAGCGTCCTGCCGGAGCTGGCCAAGCGGCCGGCGATCAAGGCGATCGTCTACTTCGACACCGCCAAGGACGACGAGGGCGACCGCGACATCAGCATCAACAGCACCGCGACCGCGCTCGCGGCGTTCAAGAAGCTGGCCGCCGACCCGATCTTCAAGGTGAAGCTGGGCTGACGGGAGAGGTCAAGGAGATCCCAGGTGTCTTGTGACACCTGGTGTTCACCTCCATTCTTGTCTACGCCGCGCTCAATTTCCGTAACGTTAACCAGCGACGTTGGAACTGAGAGGGGGTCCGCCATGGCCAAGAAGTCCAAGAAGGACAAGAAGGACAAGAAGAAGAACAAGAAGAAGAAGTGATCCGACTTCTTCTCCAACGGCGGCTTCCTTGACGGAAGCCGCCGTTTGTTTTTCTCAACCACCGGGCCCGGCGCCCGATCAAGCAGGCATGGGCGCCGTCACTAGCATTGCCGCGCTGGTGGCCGCCGTGGCCGCCGCCGCCGTCGTGCCCCGGCGCGGCGGCCGCATCCGCTTCGCCTGGGCCGCCCTCGCGCTCGGCCTGCTGGCCGGCGTCGTCGCCGGGCCGGTCGCCCTCGCCGCCTTCGTCGCGTTGAGCGTGCTCGGCCTCCCCCGGGCCCCGCGCACGCCGCTGGCCCGGGTCCGCGGGTTCATCGACGCGCTGATCATCACGACCTCGCTCATGCTCGTGGCCTGGAACCTGGTGATGCAACCGGCCCTGGCCGCCGGCCGCCCCGGAGCGATCAGCCATGCCGTCGCCGACGTGCTGCTCGTCGCGATGGCGCTGGCCGCGATCGCCCGCTGCCGCCGGGGCTATCCCGGCGTCTCCGTGCTGGCCCTGACCTCGACGGCCGTGCTGCTGATGGCGGTCGCCGACGCGGTGGTCATCCGGTTCGGCCACGAATGGCCCCGGGCGGGTTTCCTGGCCGGCTGTGTGCTGATCGTGGTCGCGGCCGGGATCGCCGGTCGTGGGCCGCTGGACGAGGCGAAGATCGTCCAGGAGGCGGCCACTCACCGGCGCAGCTTCAGCGTGCTGCTTCCGTACGTCGTGGTGGTCCTGACCTTGATCGTCGGTCTTTTCTGGATGTCGGCCGGCGGCACGCCCACGCCGGTCGGCACCTGGGGCCGCATCTTGTCAATCTTGCTGATCGTGGTGCGCGAGATGGTCCTGCGGGCCGACAACCGGCAGCTGGCCCGTGATCTCGAAGAGCGCGTCAAGGACCGCACGGCCGAGGTGCAGGGGCGCGAGCAGCGGTTCCGGGCGCTGGTCGAGCAGAGCTCGGACTCGCTGGCCATCCTCGAGGCCGACTCGACCGTGCGCTACCAGAGCTCCTCGGTCGAGCGGATCTTCGGTTTCCGGGTCGAGCAACTGGTCGGCCAGAACCTGATCAAGGTGTCCGGGGCGCGGGCGGGCGCGATCATCGAGGCGAAGATCCGTGAGGTCCTGCAGGGCTCGACGATCACCTTCGAGCTCACGCTGCGCCATGCCGACGGCGTGTACCGCCTGTCCGAGATGACCATCACGAACCTGCTCGACGATCCGTACGTCAAGGGTCTGGTCCTGAACACCCGCGACATCAGCGAGGCCCGGAATCTGCAGGAACGCCTGCGGCACGAGGCCTACCACGACGCGCTGACCGGGCTCGCCAACCGGGCGCTGTTCCGGGAGCAGCTGGCCGCGGCCGTCGACCTCGCCGAGCAGGACGTGGCGATCCTCTTCCTCGATCTGGACGGCTTCAAGGAGATCAACGACAGCCTTGGTCACGCCGCCGGCGACGCCCTGCTCGTGCAGGTCGCGGAGCGCCTGCGGGTGGCCGAGCCGAACCTGGTTGCCCGCCTCGGCGGCGACGAGTTCGCGGTGATCGTCTCGTCGGGCCCGGCCTCCGCGGACGCCATCGCCGAGCGCATCCTGGCCGAGCTGGCCCCTCCGTTCGTCATCGACGGCCGCGAGGTGCACGCCGGCGCCGGCATCGGCATCGCCTCCTCGGCCGACGCCGGCGACATCGAGCAGCTGCAGCGCAACGCCGACCTCGCCATGTACAAATCGAAGGACGCGGGCGGCGGCATCGCCACGGCCTACCACCCGAGCATGCACGACGCCCTCATGCAGCGCGTCTCGCTCGCCGACGACCTGCGGGCCGCCCTCGACCTCGGCCAGTTCGTCCTGCACTACCAGCCCACGGTCGACCTGCGGACCGGCGAGATCGTCGGCTTCGAGGCCCTGGTCCGCTGGCAGCACCCCACCCGCGGCATGGTCCCCCCGCTCGACTTCATCGGCCTCGCCGAATCCACCGGCCTGATCGTGCCGCTCGGCCGCTGGGTCCTCACCGAGGCCTGCCGCCAGGCCGTCGAATGGGGCGGCCGCTACCGGATGGCCGTCAACGTCTCGGTCCGCCAGTTCGAGGCGGGCGACCTGGCCGCCACCGTCGCCGATGTCCTCATAGACACCGGCATGCCGGCCGACCTGCTCACCCTCGAGATGACCGAGAGCGTCCTGCTCACCGACACCGACGAGAACCTCGCCCGCATCGTCGCCCTCAAATCCCTCGGCGTCATGCTCGCCATGGACGACTTCGGCACGGGCTATTCGTCCCTGGCCTACCTGCGCCGCTTCCCCATGGACGTCCTCAAGATCGACCGCTCCTTCGTCGACCGCCTGGGCGGCGACCCGGCCGACGACGCCCTGGTCCGCACGATCATCCGCCTGGGCCGCCGATTCGGCATGCGCACTGTTGCCGAGGGCATCGAGAACGCGGACCAGCTGGGCATCCTCCGGGACATGGGCTGCGATTACGCCCAGGGCTACTTCCTGTCGCGGCCCCTGTCGGCCTGCGACGCCACGCTCCTGCTGGTCACGGCGGTTGAGCTAGCCTCCTAGGACGCTTTAGGGCGGTGGAGGTACGGATCCTCGGGCGCACAGGAACAGGGGGCCGAGCCCGCTCCGCCGGGCACGCTGAGTGCAACACCGGGCCGTTGCGCCGGCATCCGGGCTGAAGACTTTGGTCACCCTTTGAAGCGCTTACTTCGCTCGGCTTTCGTGGAGGAGCTCAGCCGGGGGCCGCGGGGTGTTGCCGCCCGGACGCCCAGCCCGCCCACCCAGGGGGACCACCTGACGACCATTCTCCCGGAAATACCGATGCCGTGCGCTGGCGGCTGTGGACAACCAGCCACTGTGGATAACGGCGCGCCGAATGATGGGTGTGCTAGGGAGATCCGCGCGGCGGGCTTATAAGCGGATTCGGTGCAGAGCGCGTTGGGCTCGGTCGGCCTGGGAGCGCGGAGAAGTAGGAACGGTCGCCTGGTGGGGATGGCAGCGGGGTTCGTGCGCACAAGCGGCGGGCCGGGTGGGATTGGCTCGGGCGGCGTGGGTGGTGCGGGAGGCGGGCCGAGAAGCCACTGGCTGGGGCGGGGCCGGGTCGGGTGGTGCTCAGGGGCGGCCGGGATGGGCCTGGCTCGGGCCCGGGTGTGAGTAGCTCGGGCCCGGGCGGGAGTTTTCGGGCCGGGGTGGGTGATGGCTGAGGGCCGACCGCGAGGCAGTGGCGCGGGCTGGGCTTGTGGGGCTCGAGGCCGCTGGGTGGGAGTAGCTCGGGCCCGGGCGGGAGTAGCTCGGGCCCGGGCGGGAGTAGCTCGGGCCGGGGTGGGTGATGGCTGAGGGCCGACCGCGAGGCGGTGGCGCGGGCTGGGTTCGTGGGGCTTGGGGCCGCCGGGTGCGAGTGGTTACGACCGGGTGGGTGGCTGAGGGCTTACCGGGTGCGTGCTGGGCCGGCGGGTGTGAGCTGGGGAGGGGCGGCGGGTTGCTTCAAAAGGGTGGGTTGGCGAACTGACGTTTGTTCGGGTGGGAACGCGGCGGAGCCCCGCGTCTGGTGGGCGCGGGGCTCTCGTCGTGGGTGAGGGTGCTTCGGCCGGGTGGAGGTAGGGCGGGCTGGGTGGTAGTGGGTCAGCTGGTGGCGGGCTGGGTCAGGTCGTAGATGGTGGTGTTGCCGGCGGTGGTGGCTGTGTAGTGCTCGGAGACCCACGTGGCGATCTTGCTGGCTTCGGTGGTGGAGCCGTTCATGCCGCCTCCGCCCATGCCGCCGCCGGAGATGTAGTAGTGGATCTGGCCGGCGGCCACGTAGGCCTCGAACTGCTCCAGGGTGGGGGAGGCGTCGCTGCCGTTCCAGCCGCCGAGGGCGATGACCGAGGTTCCGGTGGCGAGCTCCAGGTCGGCAGCCGAGGTGGCGCCGCTGACGGTTGCGCTCCACTTCGTGGTGCTGGCCTCGAGGAGGGCGTTCAGCTCGGTGTTGCTGCTCGTGCCGCCGCCGCCCGGGCCGCCGCGCGCTGCCGAACCGCCCGACGAAATGCCGCTCGACGTGCCGTCCGGCGACGAGCCGGGCGCGTCAGTGGACGAGGAAGAGCTGGACGAGGAAGGGCTGGAGGAGGAAGAGCTGGAAGACGAAGAGCTGGAAGACGAGGAGCCGGGTGGGGTGCCCGTGCCGTTGGGGGCGCTTCCCCGCGTACCGCCGCCGAAAGCGCCACCACCCATGCCGCCGGCGGCGGACGACGGGCCGGAAGTGGGAATGGAGCCTGTGTGGGCGACCGTGGCCGTCGATGCGGCGTAGGCCGCGCCACTCAGGCCGGCCGAGAGGATGGCCGCGACCAGGGCGACCACCACAAAGCGGCGCCGCAGCAGCAGGGCCAGAGCGAAGACGGCCCCGAGCACGAGCGAGGCCCAGCGCAGCGCCGGCATCCAGTCGGCCCGGCCGAGGAGCACCCAACCCCAGACCGCGGTGGCCAGCACCATCGCCGCCAGTGTGGCGCGGCCCCACAGGTGGGAGCGGTAGAGCCACAACACCCGCCCGCCGATGCCGATCAGCGCCGCGATGCCGGGGGCCAGCGCGACCGTGTAGTACGGGTGGATCGTGCCGCTCATGTAGGAGAACGTGATCCCGGTGACCAGCACCCAGCCGCCCCACATGAGCATGGCCGCCCGGGCCCGGTCGGTGCGTGAGGCCGTCCAGGTCGCGGCGAGCACGGCCCCGAGGGCGATCAGCGCCGCCGGCAGCAGCCAGGAGATCTCGAGCCCCATCGACGAGCCGAAGAGCCGCCCGATCCCGGTGGACCCGCCAAACGACGTGCCGCCGCCACCGCCGTTGCCCGATCCGCCGAGGATGCGGCCGAGGCCGTTGTAGCCGAGCGCGAGCTCCCACAGCGAGTTGTTCGTCGACCCGGCGATGTAGGGCCGTGACGATGCCGGCCACAGCTCGACCAGCAAGACGTACCACCCGGCCGAGACCACCAGGGCGAGCCCGGCCGCCAGCAGGTCCCGGATCCGCCTGCCCAGTCCGGTCGGCGCCGCGATCAGATACACCAGGGCGAACGCCGGCAGCACCAGGAACGCCTGCATCATCTTGGTCAGGAAGCCGAGGCCCAGCAGCACGCCCGTGAGCGCCAGCCACTTCCACGAGGCCTTCTCGACCGCCCGGACCGTCGTGTAGGCGCCGGCCGTCATCAGCAGGACGAGCAGCGCGTCCGGGTTGTCGTAGCGGAACATCAGCACCGCGACGGGGGTGAGCGCGAGCGCCGCCCCGGCCGTCAGCCCGGCCGCCGTACCGAACCAGCGTTTCACCGCGGCGTACAGGAACCACACCGCCGCCACGCCCATCAGCGCCTGCGGAGCCATGATCGACCAGCTGTTGACGCCAAAGATCCGCGCCGACAGGCCCATCACCCACATGGCGGCGGGTGGTTTGTCGACCGTGATGGCGTTGCCGGCGTCCAGCGAGCCGAACAGCCACGCCTTCCAGCTCTGCGAACCGGCCTGGGCGGCCGCGGCGTAGAAGCTGTTGCCGTAGCCGGAGGCGCTGAGGTCCCACAGATAGAGGACGGCGGTCGCCGCGAGCAGCACGAAGACGGGCCACCGGCGGTGACGGGGAGGGGCCGGGGCCTCGTGCCGGGGCGCGGCGGCCGCCGGTCGTTCCATCAAGGTCGTCATGGCAACCACCGTCGGCGGTACGCCCGTGGCGGCTCTGTGCCGGTCCTGTGGGCCGTCTATGAGGTAGTGATCTCGACTGCGTCGCCGGTGTACGGCGTCAGTTCGTGCCAGGATGAGAGCGAGAGTCCGGGTTTCGAGCGAGAGACAAGGTCAATGAGCGAACACGTTTCCGACAGCGCCGAGTGGCAGGCGCTGCAGGGCCACGCGGAGAAGTTCTCGGCGGTGCACCTGCGCGACCTGTTCGGCAGCGACTCGAGGCGCGGCGAGCGCTTCACCGCGACGGTGGCCGACCTGACCGTCGACTACAGCAAGAACCTGGTCACCGACGAGGTGGTCGCGGCCCTGCTGGCCCTGGCCGACAAGGCCAAGCTGCGTGAGCGGATCGCCGCGATGTTCGCCGGCGAACACATCAACGTCACCGAGGACCGGTCCGTCCTGCACACGGCGCTGCGGCTGCCGCGTACGGCGTCGCTGACCGTCGACGGGCAGGATGTGGTGGCCGAGGTTCATGAGGTGCTCGACCGGATGGGCGCCTTCAGCGACAAGGTGCGCTCGGGCGAGTGGACCGGGCACACCGGTCAGCGCATCAAGACGGTCGTGAACATCGGCATCGGCGGCTCCGACCTGGGTCCCGTGATGGCTTATGAGGCGCTCAAGGCGTACAAGGCGGCCGAGATCGAGTGCCGGTTCATCTCCAACATCGACCCCACCGACCTGTACGAGAAGACGCACGACCTCGACCCGGCCAGCACCCTGTTCGTCGTGGTCTCCAAGACCTTCGGTACGCAGGAGACGCTGACCAACGCCACCGAGGCGCGCAACTGGCTGCTCAAGGGTCTGGGTGACGACTCCTCGGCGGTGGCCAAGCACTTCGTGGCGGTCAGCACGAACGCGAAGCGGGTGGCCGACTTCGGTATCGACACGGCCAACATGTTCGGCTTCTGGGACTGGGTGGGCGGGCGTTACTCGCTGCCCTCGGCGGTCGGCCTGTCGGTCATGATCGCGATCGGCAAGGAGCAGTTCGCCGACATGCTCGCCGGCTACCACGCGGTCGACGAGCACTTCCGCACCCAGCCGCTGGAGAGCAACGTCCCGGCCCTGCTCGGCCTGCTCAACGTCTGGTACGACACGTTCCTGGGCGCCCAGTCGCACGCGATCCTGCCGTACTCGCAGTACCTGCACCGCTTCGCGGCCTACCTGCAGCAGCTGACCATGGAGAGCAACGGCAAGTCGGTACGCCTCGACGGCAGCTCCGTGGGCTACCAGACGGGCGAGGTGTTCTGGGGCGAGCCCGGCACCAACGGCCAGCACGCCTTCTACCAGCTGATCCACCAGGGCACGAAGCTGATCCCGGCCGACTTCATCGGCTTCAGCCAGCCCAACCACGACATCGGCGAGATGCACGACCTGTTCATGTCGAACTTCTTCGCCCAGACGGGCGCGCTGGCGTTCGGCCGTACGCTCGAGCAGGTGCTGGCCGAGGGCACGTCCGAGGAGATCGCGCCGCACCGGGTCATGCAGGGCAACCACCCGACGACCACGATCATCGCGCCCAAGCTGACGCCGTCCGTGCTGGGGCAGCTGATCGCGCTCTACGAGCACATCACGTTCACCCAGGGCACGGTGTGGCAGATCAACTCGTTCGACCAGTGGGGGGTCGAGCTGGGCAAGGTGATGGCCAACCAGCTCGCGCCGAAGCTGACGGCGTCGCCGGCCCAGCCGGCCGACGACGACTCGTCGACGAACAACCTGATCCGGCTGTACCGCGCGGGCCGCGGCCGCTGATTTTGGTCGTACCCGGGGCTGAGCTGGCTCCGCGGCGGAAAACAGAATGTCAAACCGGGGTCTAGGGTCAGTCGCATGGATGGAGCGACTGCCCTGGGCCTTCGTATGTCAGCCTTGTTCCCCACCGCGTCCTCGGTGGCCGAGGTCGTGGAGTGGTTCGGGGCCATGCAGGCGCAGGACGTCAACAGTGGGCTGTGGTCGTTCGGCGTGCGGCTGCCGGGCTCCAGCTTGGCCGACGTCGAGGCGGCGGTGGAGAGGCGCGAGGCCGTACGGACGTGGCCGATGCGCGGCACCGTGCATTTCGTGCCGCCCGAGGACGTCCATTGGATGCTCGAGCTGATGGGTTCGCGCGCTCTCGCGGGGGCGGCCAAGCGCCGGGAGACGATCGGGCTGTCCGAGGCCGACGCGGAGAACGCCGTCGAGATCCTCGGGACCGCGCTGGCCGGGGGAGGGCGGCTCACCCGCGCCCAATGCCTGGAGAAGATCAGCGAGAACGGCGTCGACGCCGGCGGGCAGCGGGGTTATCACCTGCTCTGGTACGCGGCGCAGCGCGGCGTCACCGTGATCGGTCCGCACATCGGCAAGGAGCAGAGTTTCGTCCTGCTCGACGAGTGGGTGCCGAATCCACGCCGGCCGTCGCGGGAGGAGGCCCTCGTGCTCATCGCCCAGCGCTACTTCCGCAGCCACGGCCCGGCCACCCGCAAGGACTTCGCCGGCTGGACCGGTCTGACCATGGGCGACTGCAAGACCGGCATCGCGGGGGCCGATCTGGACACCGTCGACGTCGACGGCATCGAGATGATCATGGCCCCGGGTTCCTTGGACAAATCGGGTGACGAGTGGCTCGCCCTGCCCGGCTTCGACGAATACATGCTCGGTTACAAGGACCGGTCGCTGATGGCGACCACGGACCAGATCGCGGCGATCATTCCGGGCGGCAACGGGGTGTTCCAGTCGACCCTCGTGCGCGGCGGCCGGGTCATGGCCACCTGGAAGCGCACGATCACCGCCAAGGGCGTCACCGTCGTCGTCAACCCATTGGTGACCTTCACTGCCAAAGATCGCCGGGCGGCCGAGGGCGCGCTGGCGGTCTACGCCGCCTACCTCGGACTGGCCCTGACTGTTAAGAACCCTTGATATTTACGATTGTGAACTCCATGATGTGGGTGTCGCACGTCACGCCCGCATCGAGGGAGTCGCCATGGGTGTCCGTCGTCTTGTGTTAGCGCTGGTCGCGGGAGTGGCGGTGGCGGCCGGATCCACGGTCCTGATCGCGCCCAGCGGTGAAGCGGCCGTCGCGTGCTCGTCGGTGACCTGGCGGGAGGGCCCGGCCTACACGGCCGGTCAGCAGGTCACCTACGACGCGCACCTCTATCAGGCCCTGGTCACCCACACCGCGTACGCCGGCACCGGGTGGAACCCGGCCGCGACCCCGACATTGTGGAAAGACCTCGGCGCGTGCACCGGTGGCACAACCCCGACCACCCCGCCGACGACGACCCCACCGACCACCACGCCGCCGCCGACTACTACTCCGCCCACCACCACGCCTCCGCCCACGGGATGCGCCACGAGGGGCCGGCCTGCTGGCAAGGTGCTGCAGGGCTACTGGGAGAACTGGGACGGCGCCTCCAACGGCGTCCACCCCGGAATGGGCTGGATCCCGATCAACGACAGCCGGATCACCCAGCACGGCTACAACGTGCTGATGGCCGCCTTCCCGGTGATCCGCTCCGACGGCACGGTGCTGTGGGAGAACGGCATGGACGCCGGGGTCAAGGTGCCCACCGCGGCCGAGATCTGCGCGGCCAAGGCGGCCGGGGCCACCGTCCTGATGTCGATCGGCGGCGCCACCGCCGGGGTCGACCTGAGCTCGTCGGCCGTGGCCGACCGTTTCGTCTCGACGATCGTGCCGATCCTCAAGCAGTACAACTTCGACGGCATCGACATCGACATCGAGACCGGCCTGACCGGCAGCGGCAGCATCACCACCCTGTCCACCTCACAGGCCAACCTGATCCGGATCATCGACGGCGTGCTGGCCCAGATGCCCTCGAACTTCGGCCTGACCATGGCGCCCGAGACGGCGTACGTCACCGGTGGCAGCGTCACCTACGGCTCGATCTGGGGCTCGTACCTGCCGATCATCAAGAAGTACCTGGACAACGGCCGTCTCTGGTGGCTGAACATGCAGTACTACAACGGCTCCATGTACGGCTGCTCCGGCGACTCGTACGCGGCCGGCACCGTGCAGGGCTTCACCGTGCAGACCCAGTGCCTCAACAACGGCCTGACCATCCAGGGCACCACCATCCGCATCCCGTACGACAAGCAGGTCCCCGGCCTCCCCGCCCAGCCCGGCGCCGGCGGCGGCTACATGACCCCCGCCCTGGTCACCCAGGCCTACAACAGCGTCCCGTCCATCAAGGGCCTGATGACCTGGTCCATCAACTGGGACGGCGCCAAGTCCTGGACCTTCGGCGACAACGTGAAGCGCCTGCAGGGCCGCTGACCCCGCGGCGTCGAGCGCCGGAAGTCACCTCGGCTTCCGGCGCGCCCGCTCCGAGCCGGGCTCGATGAGCTCGGAGCGGATCAGTTCCAGCAGCCGGCCCAGCCCGTTGGTGCCCTCCGAGCTCCAGTACCGCGATCCCCAGTCGGTGTGGAGCAGGCGGGTGACGCCGGTGGCCAGCAGCTCGGTCGCCATCGCGGGGTGGCGGTCGAACTTGTTCCGGAGGAGCGCGGCCATCACCCCGAGGCGGACTGCCGGCCAGTTGTCACGGCGGGGTGCGTCGGCGGCGAGGGTGCGGGCGTCGAGGCCGCGCTCGGCGATGGTGACCCGGTCGTGCCAGGTGGTGTCGGGGGTCGAGAGCGCCCAGTAGGCGTGCATGACGCTGGGCTGCTCCCGGCCGGCGTGCACGACCACGGCGGCGGGGCCGGCGGCGTGGGTCTCCGGCATCCGGCGAGTCTATCGATCTTGAATGATGTCCCGGACCATGGTGGCGACGTCACCCGCGCAGCCCCAGGAGGTGCTGACGCCGGCGCCGCCGTGGCCGTAGTTGTGGACCAGATGGCGGCCGTCGCCCAGGTCCTGATGCTCCAGGCGGACCGTCGGGCGCATCGGGCGCAGGCCGACGCGGTGCTCGAGGACCTCCGCCCGGGCGACGGCGGGGAAGACGGCGGCGCAGCGCTCGACGATGCGCCGGGCGATGCCGGCGTCGGGGGTCAGGCTCTCGTCGCCGGGGATCGCGCAGCCGCCGAGCAGCAACGAGGAGCCTTGCGGGATCAGGTAGGTCATCTCCTCCACGAAGTCGGTGTGTTCGAGGAAGAACTGGTCGATCCCCGGGTTGCGCACCACCACGAGCTGCCCGCGGCAGGCCGTCACCGTCGGGTCGGGCACCAGGTGGCGGGCGCCGAGCCCGGTGCAGTTGACCACGATGGGCGCGTCGGCGAACCCGTCGGCCAGGCGGGCCAGGCGCCCGGGGATCACCTCGCCGGTGAACTGGCGGGCCAGCCAGGCCAGGTAGGCCGGCATGTCGGTGACCGGGGCCTCGTAGCGCCAGCCGGTGACGAAGCCGGCCGGCAGGTCGCCGGGATCGCACGGCGTGGCCCACTCGGGGATCGGCGCCGGCGTCCGTGCGGCCTCCACGCCCGGCGTCAGCCGCACGCCGGCCGACGGGTCGCCGGCCGCGAGCCGGGACAGGACCTCGAAGCTGGTCGCCGTCCACCGGCGTACCTCCGGGTGGTGGGCCAGCTCGGCGTCCCAGATCGCCCCGGCCGCGGCCGAGGTCGTCGCCCGCGACACCGTCTCGGCGCGCACCCGCACCCGCAGGCCGAGCTCGCTCAGCCGGATGGCGGTGGTCAGGCCGGCGACGCCGGCCCCGACCACGAGTACGTCGGTCACACCGGCCAGGCTATTACCCCACCAGCTCCCGCACGACGGAGACGACGTCGTCGGCGCAGCCCCAGGACAGGCTCACGCCGGCCCCGCTGTGGCCGTAATTGTGCACGATATGACGCTCACCGAGATCCTCGTGGGCCAGGCGCACCTCGGGCCGGGAGGGCCGGATCCCCGACCGGTGCCCGATGATCTCCGCGTCGCGGATGGCGGGGAAGATGCCGGCGCAGCGCTCGACGATCGCCCGGGCCACCTCGTCGTCCGGTACCGGCTCGGCCTCGCCCTTCTCGGCGCTGCCGCCCAGCAGCAGGGTGGACCCCTGGGGCAGCAGGTAGGTCATGTCGCCGAGCTCGTCGGTGTGCTCGGCGAAGAAGTCGTCCAGCCCGGGGTTGCGCACCGCCACCAGCTGGCCCCGGATCGGCTGCACCTCGGGATCCGGCACCAGCTCACGCGCGCCGACCCCGCTGCAGTTGACCACCACGTCGGCGTCGGCGAATGCCTCGTCCAGGCTCCGCAGCCGGTGCCCGAAGATCAGCTCGCCGCCGGCGCCGGCCAGGCGGGCCTGGAGGCGGGCCAGGTACGGCGGCATGTCGATGATCGGCGCCGTGTAGTGCCAGCCGCTGGCGAAACCGTCCGGGAGCTCGGCCGGGGCGCACTCGTGGAAGCCGGGCAGCAGCACGGCCCAGCCTGGTGACGGCATGGCGACACGGGACGCCTCCACGCCGTCGATCAGCTTGACGCCGGGGAAACCGTCCCGGGCCATGGCGGCGAACACGTTGTAGGAGCGGGCCGCCCACGTCTCGACCCGGGAATGGTGCGCGTAGATCGGGTCCCAGATCGCGCCGGCCGCCGCTGAGCTGCTGCGATGTGGCTCCTGCTCGGCCCGGATCCGGACGCGCAGGCCGCTCTCGGCCAGGCGCACGCCGGTGGTCAGGCCGGAGACACCGGCGCCGACGACGAGCACATCGGGTCGGTCGGTCACCCACCGAACGCTAACGGCCTCCGATGCCCCGTCACCCGCGTGAAGGAAAACTTCCGGCGTCTGCCCCTTTTCACCCCGCCGCCTTGTCACCAGCCACATTGGATGGTAGAAAATGCCACTCAAAGTCCGTAGGTCATCACCCTCGGTGTTGCAAAACGCGGACCCATGCGTTCCAATCGAACGGCTGATGTCATGCGGCCGGGAAGCACGCCGCCGGGGAGTCAACGGGTTGTTCCCGGATTTCCGTGCCGTCGAGGATGGGGGCCCCGACGTGCTCATCGTGGGAGAGGTTCACACCGGGCTGCTGCGCGGTCGCGATCCGATGACCGCTGAGCAGGCCACCTCGCTGGTCGACCTGGTGGCCGGCGAGCCGGTGGCCAGCGCCCAGCGACCACGCTCGTACGTGCGTTCCCCACAGCGTCCGGTCGGTGTGGACTGCCCGCCCGGCGGCGCTCGCAAGGCACGCGGCATCGGCACCGTGCTGCAGCGGGCAGCGATCACCGACGGTCACGTCGTGCAGGGCGTGGCCTACGCGACGCTGCGGGCGGCCGGGGGCACCACCCGCCGGCCCTGGTCGCACTACCTGGCCTGGCCCGGGGTGATCGAGGTCATCGGCCGGGTGTCCTGGTCGGAGCTGGCCGAGTCGTTCGCCGCCGCGGAACGGCCCGCGGGCGTTCTCGACCTCGGTCAGATCGCCGGCCGCGCGTCCGACGTGGTGCAGAGCGCCATGCCCACCGGCAGCCAGTCCGGGCCCCGGCTGCGCCTGCCGCGCACCCGGCTGCGCTTCGTCGCCGGTGGCGCCACCGGGCCACCGCGGCTGACGTCGTACGGCGACGAGTTGCGCCTGCTGCAGGTCGACGGCGACGACAAGGATCTGCCGCTGCTGGTGACCTTCGCCGAGGACGTCGCCCTGCACGACTGGCTGCTCACCTCGGTGATGCGCATCGTCGAGCGGGCCGCCATCGGCCGGATGAGCCGGGCCGAGACGCTGCACCGGCTCGAGCCGGCCCTGGACTATCTGCTGCACCTCTGGCTGCCGGCCGGCCGCGGGGGCGAGCTCGTCGAGAAGCTCTGGGACTCACTCGACCGGCAGGCCGCGCTGACCCGCCAGTGGGCGCTGCTCAGAGACCGCATCCGCGACCAGTTCGCGGTCGGTGCGGTGGCCGCGCTGTCGGCGGCGATGCGGCGGTGACCGGCTTCGACCGGCTTCAGCCGGGCGCGGAGAGCAGCAGCGTCATCCGTACGGCGCTGATCGCCCTCGCCACCGGCGGCCTGACCTTCCTGCTCACCAACGTCCTGGACCAGCCCCAGGCGACCTGCATCATGCTGTCCATCCTGATCGGCGGCATCGCCCTACTCATGCGCTTCCTCAACGACTTCGAGAAGCGCCTGGCCGCGGTGGAGCGGCTCGAGAAGGAGAGCACGGCCGAGATGAAGCGCCTGATCCGGGACGCCTTCCTGGACATCAACGAGGCGACGGCGCTGTACCGGCAGATCGAGGACTCCGCGATGCGCTCCGAGGTGCTCACCCGGATGGTGCGCACCTCGGCCCGGATCTCGCCCGGCTCGCCGCGGCTGGTCTACGAGTTCGTCGAGGCCAAGATCAACGAAACCTCCGACTTCGTCAAGCACCTGGCCGAGAACGGCACGGTCATCTACTACGGCGAGGACCGGGACTGGCTGCTCAGCCTCACCGAGCACGCCGTCGAGAGCATCGACGCCATCAGCCTGTCCGCGGTCGACCACGACTTCTGGCGCAGCGACACCGGCCAGCGGTACGTGGAGGCGCAGTGCCGGGCCGCCCGCGACGGGCGGCGGGTCCGGCGCATCTTCGTCTTCGAGCCGGGCGCCGAGGACGACGACGGGCTGCGCCGCGTGTGCGAGAACCAGCTGGCCATGGGCATCGACGTGCGGCTGCTCGACCGGACGCTGGCGCCCGACCACCTCAAGGTGCGCGATGTCATCGTCTTCGACGACGTCCTGGCCTACGAGACGATGTTGATCCTGGTGGAGTCCCGGCTGGCCCAGACCGCCGAGACCCGCCTCGTGCTGGCCGACGACCGGGTCAAGGAGTACACGCACCTGTTCCGCGAGCTGTGGGAGGTCTCGCGCGAGCTCACCCCCCAGACGGCTCAGAGGAAGACGTAACCGATCCGGTCGACGGTCTCCTCCGGCAGCGTCAGGCCCTCGCCCCGGGCCCGCTTGCGGGTCTGCTCGGCCACCTTCGGGTCGATCGCCACCTGGGCCAGGATGGTCCGGACCGCGTGCTCGACCGGCAGGAAACGGCTGTCCAGCGGGGTGAACGTGCGATAGGCGCGCAGGGCCGCCGCCGCCGGGTTGAGCCGCACGATCGCCGGCATCTGCCGCCACGTGCCGGGCAGGTCGGCCACCGTCGACTCCCGGGGCTCGGCCACCGGCTCGCCCAGGTGACGGAGCAGTCCCAGCCGCTGCAGCTGCCACACCGCGGCCAGGAACGGGCACGACCACAACCGGCGGCCACCGGGCTGCTCGCTCCACAACTCGACGTCCATGAAGATCGAGTGGTTGCGGACGGCGCTCTGCCGGGGTGGCTCCCACTGCCGGGGCGCCGCCATCGCCGAGGCGGTCGCGGCCGGCGAGCGTTCCCCGTTGGTCAGCCAGCCGGAGACGGTCGCCGGTGGCCGGCCCCCGGTGGCGCCCTCCGGCGGCTCGTCCACGAGGTGCTGCTGGACCAGGGTGGCCAGCTCGATGCCGTCGGCGGTGGCGCAGCCCGACTCGCGGGCCACGTAGTCGATCTCGAGCCCGGCCTCGGCGGCGGCCTTCACCAGCATCCCCACCACCTCGGGCGGGGTCGAGAAGTCCGTGAAGTAGTCGTCGACCAGGAAGCAGGTGCTGATCCGCGGGGTCCGCCCGCCGAGCTCCTCGCCGATCTGCTGCGCCGCCGCCCGCGCCCAGGGCGCCACCCGCCGGAAGTGATCGCGCAGCCGGTCCTCGCCCTCGGCGAAGTCCTCCATGTAGAGATGGCCGAGCTCGATCGACAGGTGGGACAGCGCGACCGCCCGGACCGGCGGCGCGACCACCCCGTCCTCGGCGATCACAGCCCGATCCAGGCGTTGTCGTCGACGATCTTCTTGGCCAGCTCGTCGAACGCGTTGACCGTCCGCTCGTTGGCCGTGCGGTGCATCCACACGTCGTCGTTGGAGAGCAGCTGCTCCTGCCACTGGAGCACCGGGTCGAGCGGCACCTCGCCGAGCATGTTGACCCGGCCGACACCCCGGCGGGCGGCCAGATCCTGCAGCCGCTGGTTGCACACGTCCAGCCAGGCCAGCTGCTCGGGCCGCAGGCCGGCCTGATCGGGGGCCGAGGGGTCGAGCACCGCGGTGCGCACGAACCGGATGGACTCGCGCAGCCGGGCCCGGTCGTGCCCGAGGTGCACGCCGCTCTCCAGAATGCCGTGCCGGCCCTCGACCAGGCCGCTGGCCGCGATGATGTGCTGCCGGGTCCAGCGGTGGAAGACGAGCCAGCGGGCGATCACCCCGGCCAGCTGCGGCCGGGCGGTGGCCTCCAGCACGATCTCGGTGGCGTACGACCGCCCGGCGCTCAGGTCGACCAGGATCAGGTCGTACTCCTCGTCGAGGCGCACGAACAGCTCGACGCAGCGGTCCACGATCGCGGGCGTCGAGCTGAACTCGCCCCGCCCGCTGTCGCCCGGCACCAGCGTCAGCCGGCCGGCCCCGGCCGGGCGGCTGCGCAGCGCCTCCCGCTGGGACTCGGCCCACACGTTGATCCGGCGCGGCCCGGCCGCGCCGTCCATCAGGTAGCTGTGCAGCCCGCCCTCCTCGACGCCGGCCAGCGCGTCCGGCAGGTCGAAGACCGCGCCCGAGGTGGGCGAGCCGAAGTCGAAGTCGAGATAGCAGGCGTCATGACCCTGCAGCGCGTGCCGGTAGGCCAGGTTGCTGCTGGTCACCGAGCGGCCGGTGCCGCCCTTGTCGGAGGTCGCGAAGACCAGCACGTCAGCTCACCCCGCTGTCGGCCCGGCGGGCCGCGGAGAGCCGGTCGAGCTTGCGCAGCACCTCCTCGGTCACCGCCACCGCCACGCCGGGGCTCTCCCGGCGTACCGTCCGGGCCCGGCGCAGCTCGGCCTCCAGCCGTTCCAGCTCGACCCGCAGACCCCGCGCGGTGCCGTTGAGCAGCTCCCGGTCGAACAGGTGATCGGCCTCGTTGAGCAGGTCGGCCGCGATCTGCGCGAGCAGGTCGCTGCGGACCGGAGGATCGCTGATCAGCCGGGCCGCGGCGACCAGGCAGTCGACGACCCGCTTGGTGTAGTACCAGGAGACCTCGGTGACCTCGTCGGGCAGGTATTTGAAGGCGCCGGCCGGCCGGTCCCACAGCCCGCGGTGCTCACCCTCGCGGATGACCCGGCTCTGCAGGTGCTCCCAGATGTAGTCGGACAGGTCGAGCAGGCGGGTGCGGGCCGCGCCGTCGGACAGCATGCCGGCCAGCGTGAGCGCGCGGCGGAACAGCGTGGGCGCGATGTCGGTGACCGTCCAGGCCAGCCGGGGGCCGCCCACCTCGTCGCTGCCGACCAGCGGGAAGTGCAGGCCGGGGGAGTGCACGTCGACGGCGTTCTCGGGCTCGGTCGAGCGGCGGGTGATCCGGCTGCGGTTGGCCAGCTCCACCAGCACTTCCGAGACCCGGCGCATCTGGGCCTCGGTGGCCCGCACGGCGGTCATGTTCTGCAGGACGATGCCGCTGATCAGCAGGCTGTAGTAGTCGCCCTCGATGCCGTCGGTGGTGCGCCAGGGCAGATCCTCCAGCGGCCAGCGGCCCGACCCGAACGTGGCCACGGCCGACCAGTACGACCGGGTGAGCTCGAAGCGCAGCTGCAGCGACTGGGCGAGCCGGGACTGTTCCGCGTCGAGCAGCCCGAGCAGCCGGGTGCGCTCGGAGAACAGCGCCTGGATGGCGTCCATGGCGACGGTGGTGAAGTAGAGGTACGGGGCGTTCTGCGCCACGCCGGGCAGCTGCTCGCCGATGTGGGCCGTGGTCTCGATGGCCGGGGCCTCGCGCACGACGCCCCACGACCAGCCGCACTCGAAGAGCCGGTTCGGGTTGTCGAGCTCGTTGCCCTCGGAGGCGCCGGAACCGATCGTGACGTCGTCGCGCAACCGGGCCTGGATCTCGCGCAGCGCCTCGCGCAGCTCGTCGACGACCTTGTCGGCCGGCCGGCGCTCCTGGTTGACCATGCTGATCAGCTCGCGCCCCAGATCGCTGTCGGGGGCGAAGACGTTGACCGCGAAGCTGCGCAGCAGGCCCACCATGGCGGCCGTCAGCCGCGCGTTGGCCATGGTCTCCAGCCGGTCGACCTGGTCGAGCAGGGCCGCGCGGGTGACCACCTGCCGGAAGATCTTGGTGAAACCGATGATCGCCAGCATGAGCGTGACCGAGATGGAGAACGAGTCCACCACGTCGAGCTCGTGCTGTTCCTGCTTGATCTGCACGCCCTCCTCGTCGGAGGTGAAGTACGTGTGGCCGGCGAACAGCGGGGTGCCGGTCTTCGGATCGGTGTACCGCTCGATGTACTCGGTCAGGGCGTGCAGCAGGCGCTGCGGGATCTGCAGGTTGTCACCGATGTCGCGCAGGGTCTCGACCACGTCGGTCGCCACCGCGTCGGGCCGGTCGAGCCGGAACAGCGGGGTCTCGGTGGCCGGGGCCATGATGCACAGCAACTGCTCGGCGTCGCTGATCGAATTGTTGCCGTTGTGCCCGCCCGGCACCCACTGGCCCCCGCGGTACGACACGCGCGCGGTGGCGCGCCAGATGTCCAGAAGTTGTTGGCGTGGCTGGGTCTGCATGAGTGCGCCGTCACCTACCCGTCCGTGGGCTTGTGTTGTCGCGTCGAGCGCGGAGCGCTACTTCTTCCGGCCGGTGGCCACCATCATGCCGCTGTAGCCGTCCCGGAGGTCGTTGCTCTCCACGGTCTCAATGTGCACGGTGCGCGCAACCGGGGCAAGGGCGCGCAGGACGTCCGGCTTGTCAATCATGCAGGCCGGGAAGCGTTGATCACCGACGATGTACCCGGACGAGTTACGCATGAAGGCGGCCGCGAACGGCGCGCCGGGCACGAGCGAGTTGACGAACGCCTGGGCGGCCCGCTCGAACTCGTCGTTGCGGGTGGTGATCGACTCGGCGACGAAGAACATGGTGCCCATGTCGTAGTCGGCGACGGGCAGGCTGAAGACGCTGCCCTTCTCCACGTGGGCACGGCCGTGCAGCACCTCGAGCGGCCGGCGGAACTTGTCGTACGCCGTGCGGCCGGACGCGATGGCCGTCCAGAACGTCTCCCACGACTCGGACGGGTGCTGCAGCTCCCGCTTGAGCCACTCGCGGTTGGTGAACGCCCGCTCGAACAGGGTCACCTGCGAGGAGTACGGCATCATGGTCAGCGCGGGGTAAAGATTGGTGCCGCTGCCCACGTCGATCGCCCGGGCCAGTTGCCGGGTGTGCCGGGCGTGCGGGAACGCGCCCTGGAAGAAATCGGCGATGATCTCGATGATGCGGGCGTCGTCCTTGCGGAGCTCACCGTAGTTGTGCTGGAAGTAGGCATCCGAGTCGAACTCGTCCCACGGCGCGTCGGCGTTGCCGGGCGTCGGTGTGGGGCCGCTGCCTTTCGGCGGCGTCTCCAGTCGGGAATCGCTCGGGCTCACAGGCTGTCCTTCCGGCGCACCCGTCCCTGTGGCGCGCGACATCGTCCGACGCAGGCGGCGACCGGTCACCAGACGCGGCCGGGACCGGGCTGTCGGTCCACTGTAGGGCCGGGCCTAGTCACGGCGCATCAGCCGAACGTCCGCCGATGGCTGTTGCAGGGTAGGGCACCCACTCGACCGAAGCCAGAGGCAAGGCCCAACCGTTAGACACATACGAGTGACGGACCGCCGGGAGATGGCTCTTCCGGCCACTTAACCTGCTCCTACCCAATAAAACCCCCATCCGGGTGGTGATGTGTGCCTTTTTTCCGAGGATCACCCCCGATGTTGGCGGGTGTGACCCCCGCCGCAGCAGAAGTTCTTTGATTTTGAAATAGTTGACCGAACAACGAGGTTGAGGGTGACAGCGACGGGATGTACGGAGTCCCCGAGGATCAAGGAGCGGGTCATGCAGTTCGGAATCTTCAGCGTCAGTGACATCACGACGGACCCGACCACGGGCGTGACCCCGACCGAGGCCGAGCGGATCCAGAACATCGTCACCATCGCCAAGCACGCGGAGGAGGTCGGCCTCGACGTCTTCGCGCTCGGCGAGCACCACAACGAGCCCTTCTTCTCCTCCTCGCCGACCACCACCCTCGCCTACATCGCGGCCCAGACGACGACCCTGCAGCTGTCGACGGCGACCACGCTGATCACGACCAACGACCCGGTCAAGATCGCCGAGGACTTCGCGATGCTGCAGCACCTCGCGGGCGGCCGCGTCGACCTGACGCTGGGCCGCGGCAACACCGGCCCGGTCTACCCCTGGTTCGGCAAGGACATCCGCGCCGGCATCCCGCTGGCCATCGAGAACTACGCGCTGCTGCACCAGCTGTGGCGCGAGCACACCGTCGACTGGCAGGGCAAGTTCCGCACCCCGCTGCAGAGCTTCACCAGCACGCCGCGCCCGCTCGACGAGGTGCCGCCGTTCGTCTGGCACGGCTCGATCCGCAGCCCCGAGATCGCCGAGCAGGCCGCCTTCTACGGTGACGGCTTCTTCGCCAACCACATCTTCTGGCCCGCGTCGCACACCCAGCGGATGGTCCAGCTGTACCGCCAGCGCTTCGCCCACTACGGCCACGGCGACCCCGACCAGGCCATCGTCGGGCTCGGCGGCCAGGTCTTCATGCGCAAGAACAGCCAGGACGCGGTCAAGGAGTTCCGCCCCTACTTCGACAACGCCCCGGTCTACGGCCACGGTCCGTCGCTGGAGGACTTCACCCGCGAGACCCCGCTCACCGTCGGCAGCCCGCAGCAGGTCATCGACCGTACGCTCGGCTTCCGCGAGTACGTCGGCGACTACCAGCGCCAGCTGTTCCTGATGGACCACGCCGGCCTGCCGCTGAAGACCGTCCTCGAGCAGCTCGACCTGCTCGGCAGCGAGGTCGTCCCGGTGCTGCGCAAGGAGTTCGCCAACCTCAAGCCGGCTCACGTGCCGGACGCCCCCACCCACGCGTCCCTGGTCGCCGCCAAGAAGAACAGCGAGGTCGCAGCATGAAGCAGCGCCATCTGGTCGTCGTCTCGGCCGGCCTGAGCCAGCCCTCGTCGACCCGCCTGCTGGCCGACCAGCTCTCCGCGGCGGCGCTCACCGCCGCCGCGGACCGCGACGTCGAGCTGACCGTCCGGGTCGTCGAGCTCCGCGACCTGGCCCACGACATCGCCAACCACCTGCTCACCGGCTTCCCGCCGGAGGCGCTCAAGGACGCGCTGGACGCGGTGGCCGAGGCCGACGCGCTGATCGCCGTCTCGCCGATCTTCACGGCCAGTTACAGCGGCCTGTTCAAGTCGTTCTTCGACGTCCTCGACAAGGACGCACTGACCGACAAGCCGGTCCTGATCGCGGCGACGGCCGGCACCGCCCGCCACTCACTGGCCCTGGAGCACGCCCTGCGCCCCATGTTCGCCTACCTGCACGCCGTCGTCGTCCCCACCGCGGTCTTCGCCGCCAGCGACGACTGGGGCGCCGACTCCGCCGACGGCACCCTGCGCTCCCGCATCACCCGCGCCGCGGGCGAGCTCGCCCGCGAGCTCGAGGCCCGCGAGCCGGTCACCGTGGTCGACCCGTTCGCCCTCACGGTGGACTTCAAGGACCTCCTCTGAATCGAAGTCATCCGCACAACCACGAAGCGGCTCCGCGCGTCTGCGCGGAGCC